>NZ_JBIWPF010000007.1:163371-358722 GCF_044768125.1 Streptomyces sp. NPDC101166 | reverse complement strand
CCCTCGTACTGGGCGTACGAGGGCGATCCCGACAACGCGGCGAGCGCGCGTGCCAGGCGTCGCGAGCCAGACGGGACTTTCGAAACACGCCCTAGTGCCGAGCGGTCCGTTCCGCCGCGGCGGCGCGGGCGCAGGACGAGCGGCATGCGCCCGGTGCGCATCGGCAGTCCTCCCGGCCGTTTCGGCATGGCCGCACCGACCTGCCCGCGCGTGAAGCTGTGCGTGGCCGGGCCGCCAGGTGGGCGGCGCCGCTGGAGAAGGAGGACCGGATGACCCGATACGACCTCACCCTCATCGGGTTCGGGGGCGTGAACCGTGCGCTCGCCGAGCTGATCGCCGGCCGCGGAGACGCGTTGGAGGCCGAACTCGGCTTCGCGCTGCGGGTGGTGGCCATCACCGACCTGCGGGCCGGGTCGCTGGTGCGCACGGACGGGGACGGCATCGACCTGGCGTCGCTGCTCGCCGTCGCCCCCGCTGAACTGGACTTCTCCCCCATGGACGGCGGCAGCGCGGACCCCCGCAACGAGTGGGTGATCCGTGAGGTGCCCGCCGACATCGTGGCCGAGGCGACCTTCACCGACCCCACGGACGGCGAGCCCGCGCTGTCGCACGTGCGGTGGGCGATCGAGGCCGGCAAGCACGTCTGCACCACCAACAAGGGGCCGGTCGCCCTGCACTGCCGGAGCCTGCGGGAACTGGCCCGGCGGCACGGGGTGTGCTTCGAGTTCGAGGGCACGGTGATGTCCGGCACTCCGGTGCTGCGCACCGCCCGCCGGATGTTCGGCGGACTCGCCGTGACCGGCTTCGAGGGCGTCCTGAACGGCACGTCCAACTACGTCCTCGGCCGCCTGGAGTCGGGCCTGTCCTTCGCTGACGCCGTCGCCGAGGCCCAGACCCTGGGGTACGCGGAGGCCGATCCGACCGCCGACATCGAGGGGTACGACGTCCAGCTGAAGGTCCTGATCCTCGCGAACGAGGTGCTGGGCGCCCATCTGACCCGCGCGGACGTGCCCTGCACCGGCATCTCCGCCCTCACCGCCGAGGACATCCGCCTGGCCGCGGCCGAGGGACTGCGCTGGAAGCTGGTGGGCTCCGCCGCCCGGCGCCCGGACGGCACCGTCGAGGCCCGGGTCGCCCCCGTCGCGCTCCCCGCCGAGCACCCGCTCGCCGGGGTCACGGGCCCCGTCAACACCGTCGCCTTCCACACCGACCTGCTGGGCACCGTCACCGTCGGCGGCCCCGGCGCCGGACGCACCGAGACGGCGTACGCCCTGCTGTCCGACGTCATCGACATCCACGAACGGAGCACGGTCGCCGGCGCCGAGACCCTTCAGGAGGCCCACCGTGGCTGACACCGCCCTGGGCGCCGCTCCCGGCATCGGTCTGGCCGGCGACGGCATGGCGCCGGTGCGCAACCCCTACACCGGCGAGACCATCGGCTCCGTCTGCCTCACCCCCGCCACCGCCGTGGCCGACGTGCTGCGGCGCGCCCGCAGCGGCCGGGAGACGGCCCGCCGGCTCTCCCGCGCCGCTCGTGCGGCCGTGCTGGACGGCGCGGCCAGGCTGATCGAGGAGCGTGCCGAGTCGTTCGCCCGGCTGATCGTCGCCGAGGCGGGCAAGACGCTGGTCCAGGCCCGCAAGGAGACCGGCCGCGCGGTCAACACCCTTCGGCTGTCCGCCGCCGAGGCCCGCCGCAACGCGGGCGAGGTGGTGCCGTTCGACGCGTACGCGGGATCGGAGGGCCGGCTGGGCTGGTTCACCCGCGAGCCGCTCGGCGTCATCGCGGCCGTCACGCCGTACAACGACCCGCTGAACCTGGTCGCGCACAAGCTCGGGCCGGCGGTCGCGGGCGGCAACGCGGTGGTCCTCAAACCGTCTCTGCTCACGCCCCTGTCCGCGCTGCGGCTGGTCGACACCCTGGTGGAGGCCGGGCTGCCGGAGGAGGTGGTGACCGTGGTCAACGGCGGCGCGGAGCTGGGTGCTGCCGTGGTGGCGGCTCCGGACGTGCGCATGGTGTCCTTCACCGGCGGGTTCCGTACCGGCGAGGCCATCGCCCGCTCGGCCGGCCTGAAGAAACTCGCGATGGACCTGGGCGGCAACGCCCCCGTCCTGGTGCTGGCGGACGCCGATCTCGACGCGGCCACCGAGGCGTGCGTCTCCGGGGCGTTCTGGGCGGCCGGACAGAACTGCATCGGCACCCAGCGGATTCTCGTCGAGCGTGAGGTGTACGCGGACTTCCGGGACGCCTTGGTCGAGCGGACCCGGCGGCTGCGGGCCGGGGACCCGGCGGACGTGCGCACCGACGTCGGCCCGATGATCAGCGAGGAGGCCGCGGCCGCCGCCGAGGCCACGGTCGCCGCAGCGCTCGCCGAGGGTGCGCGGCTGCTGTGCGGGCACGAACGGGACGGCGGTCTGTACGCGCCGACCGTGCTGGAGAACGTGCCGGGCACCTCTGCCGTCTGGCGTGCGGAGGCGTTCGCGCCGGTCGTCGTGCTCCAGCCCGTGGACTCCTTCGAGGAGGCCGTCGCGCGGGCGAACGAGATCGAGTTCAGCCTGCACGCGGGCGTCTTCACGGGCTCGCTGGACCGGGCGATGGCCGCGGCCGACCTGCTGGAGGCCGGCGGCGTGATGGTCAACGACTCCTCCGACTACCGCTTCGACGCGATGCCCTTCGGCGGCTTCAAGTACGGCAGCATGGGCCGCGAGGGTGTGCGCTTCGCCTACGAGGAGATGACCCAGCCGAAGGTGGTCTGCCTCAACAGGGAGCCGGCGTGAGCGACATGGGCGCCGGGTTCCGGGTCGAGTGGGGCTCGCCGGCGGACATGGCCGACACCGCCGTACGACGCGGGCTGCCGGACCGTGAGACCGTGCCGCACCTCATGGCTGTCGTGGCCGGCTGACCACCCGGGACAGCGCGAGCGCCGTCACCGTGTCCCGTACACCGGGCATCTGGGCTATCTGCTCCCAGATGCCCTGTACGCGTTCCAGGGACGCGGCCTCCACACTGACCAGCAGGTCGAACTGGCCGCTGAGGACATCGCAGGAGACCACCTCCGGGATGCGTTTGAGGGCGGCGAGGACGTCGCCGCCGCGCATCCGGTCCTCGCGGTAGACCATGACGTGAGCGGCCACCACGGCGTGGTCCGGCCCGTGTGACGGGCGGACGATGGTGTAGCCGCCGATGTGCCCCTGCCGTTCCAGGCGTTCGACGCGCTGGCGCACGGCGTTGCGGGACAGCCGTACCCGCTGGCCCAGTTCCGCGTGCGAGATCCGGGCGTTGCGGGTGAGTTCGGTGATGATCTGCTCGTCGATGGCGTCCATGGCGCGGCTCGTCTCCTGACGTCTGTCCTGACGGGCGAAAGCCCCGGCGGCCGGATCGCGACGGCCGCCGGGGCTGGTGTGCGGCGGAGCTTCAGCCCGTGTGGTGCAGGGCGAAGACGCGGGCCGGGAAGCCCGAACCGCCCTGCGGCTTGGGCCAGGTGGCGATGATCAGCGCGCCCGCCTCCGGTACCCGGTCGAGGTTGGCCATCAGCTCGATCTGCCAGCGGTCCCGTTCCAGGACGTACCGCTCCAGGCCGAAGTCGCCCGCGGAGGTGGCGAGTCCCGGGTCGGTGTCGGTCTGCTCGTGTCCGATCGCGGTGACGCCGGCCTCCTCGAAGAGGTACGTCAGGACTTCGGCGGACCAGCCCGGGTAGTGGCTCACCCCCGCCTCGTCCTTGTTGGCCATGGCGGCCGGGTCGGGCCAGCGGTGGCCCCAGCCGGTGCGCAGCGCGACGAACGCCCCTTCCGGAACACGGCCGTTGCGTGCTTCCCAGGCCGCCACGTCGTCCATCGTCGGCACGGAGTCCGGGTCGGCGGCGACGCGTTCGGCGATGTCGAGGACGACGAGCGGCAGGATCATCTCGTCGACGGGTATCTCGTCCAGGGGCCGTGCGCCGTCGACGAAGTGCACGGGAGGGTCGACGTGGGTGCCCCACTGCCCGACGATCGTGTACAGGTGCACGTTGAAGCCGTCGCCGCGGGACATGTCGAAGGGCATCTCGCGCCGCTCGTCCGGGAAGGCCGGGAAGTGCGGCTGGCCGGGGTGGAAGGCGTGCGTGAGGTCGGTGCGGACCGTCTTGCCGATCAGTTCCCGGTGCAGGGCCCACAGCGGCGGTTCGGGGGCGCCGTCGGTCGCGGCGGTGTGCGATGTCATGCGTGCTCGTCCTCTTTCTCGACGGTGCTTCGGGCGGTGTGCAACAGGTCGACCAACTCGGCGAGTCGGGCCGGTTCGGTGACGGACGCGAGCGCGCCGGCCGACTCCTCGGGGCCCCCGTACCCCCACCGCACGTGGACGGCGGGGATCCCTTCGGCGGCGGCGCTCTCGATGTCGTAGGCGCGGTCCCCGACCATGAGCGGGCGGCTGACGTCCGCGCCGCCCGCCCGCAGTCGGGCGACGCACTCCCGGATCACCAGCCGTTTCGTCGTACGGCCGGCCTCGTCGGACACCCCGCAGACGGTGCTCAGGCGGGAGTCGAGGCCGAAGCGGCGGGCCATCAGCTCGGCCTGGTCCTGCACCTTGGAGGTCGCGATGCCGAGCGGGAGCCCGCGCGCCGCCAGGAAGTCGAGCAGTTCGGGTATCCCGTCGTACAAGGTGGCGCTGGAGGCGCCGTTGCGGGCGTACTCGGCGCGGTAGACGGTCAGGGCGGCCCGCGCGGTGGGCTCGGGGAGGCCGACGACGTCCCGGAAGGTGTCGTACATCGGCGGGCCGACGAAGCCGCGCAGGGTGGGCGCGTCGGGGACCGGTGCCCCGACCGCCCGCAGGGCCTCGGCGGCGCTGGCGGTCACGCCGGCGGCCGAGTCCACCAGAGTGCCGTCGAGGTCGAGCAGGAGACAGGTGGGCGGGTTCACGCGATCGCTCCAGCGGTACGGCGGCCGTGGCGCAGCCAGTGGTAGAGGTAGCAGCCCGCCACGAACGGGACGCCGAAGTAGAGGGCCGCCGCCTGCGCCGGGTCCAGGGCGATGCCGACGAGTGAGGCGAGGCACAGAGCGAAGGCGAGGACGGGGACGACCGGGTAGAAGGGCGTGCGGTAGGGCAGGCTGCCGAGATCGCCGCCCGCGCGGACGAAGGACCGGCGGTGGAAGAACTGGGCGGCCACGATGGACATCCATACGCCGACGGCGGCGAACCCGGCGATCGACACCAGCACCAGATAGACCGTCTCGGGCGCCGCGACGCTGCTCACCAGGGAAGCGAGGCCGCCGAGCATGCTGAGCGCGAGCGCGGTCAGCGGGATGCCCCGGCGGCTGAGCCGGCGCAGCGCCTGTGGGGCCTGCTTCTCCTCCGCGAGGGAGAACAGCATGCGGGCGCAGGAGTACAGGCCGCTGTTGCCGGCCGACAGCAGCGCCGTGATGATCACGAAGTTCATGACGTCGGCGGCGTACGGGACGCCCAGGGAGGAGAAGACGGTGACGAACGGGCTCTCGTCCAGGCCGACCTTGTCGTACGGGATGGTCGCGGCGATCACCGTGATCGCGCCGACGAAGAAGACCAGCAGGCGGACGACGGTGACGCGCAGGGCCTTCGGGACGGCCTCTGCCGGGTTCTCGGTCTCCCCGGCGGCGACGCCGATCAGCTCGGACCCGGAGAAGGCGTAGAACGCGGCGAGCACGGTGACCAGGACGCCGGAGAAACCGTGCGGGAAGAGGCCGTCGGGCGTGGCGAAGTTCTCCAGCAGGAAGGGGTGCGAGCCGCCGGAGGCCAGCGGGTGGAAGCCGAGCAGGGCGGCGCCGCCGAGGATGATCAGCGCGACCACGGCGATCACCTTGACCAGCGAGAACCAGTACTCGGTCTCGCCGAAGACACGGGCGGAGAAGGCGTTCACGCCGAAGACGACGGCCGCGAAGACCACGCACCAGACCCAGACGCCGACCCCGGGGAACCATCGCTGCATCAGCAGCCCGCACGCGGTGAACTCGGAGCCGAGGGCGACAGCCCAGGTCAGCCAGTACAGCCAGGCGGTGGCGAAGCCGGTGGCGGGGCCGATCGAGCGGGAGGCGTAGACGTGGAAGGCGCCGGAGACGGGGTAGGCGACCGCGAGTTCGCCGAGGCAGGCCATCACCAGCCAGACGACGAACGCGCCGACCAGGTAGGCGAGGACGGCGCCGAGCGGGCCGGCCTGGGAGACGGTGAACCCGGAGCTGAGGAACAGGCCGGAACCGATGACACCGCCCATCGCGATCATGACGAGATGGCGCGAGCGCATGGTTCTGCGCAGACCGTCGGAGGGCGGCTGGGGAGCGGAGTCTGCGGTGGCCGGAGGGTTCTCCGGTACGGCTGAGACGGACAAGGCGGTCTCCTCTGCGGAGCGGGGCGGGGAGGGGCGCAGGCGTGGGGGCGATCGGCAGGGCATGGCTGTGGGGTCGGGCCACTTTCGGGGGCGGGAGTGCGCGAGGGGGTGGTCGCACACGGGCGGGAGCGGTCGTCCGGTGCGGGCGACGGGCTCGGGGAGCAGCTGCAGCGGGCGGGGGTCAGCCCCGGGTGACGAGGTCCATGGGGGCGGACAGCTCGATCACCGGGACCTCCCAGGGGTGGACGTCGGTGAGGCGGGCGAGGAGCAGGTCCAGTTCGTCGTCGCCGGCCGTGGCGTCGACATACGTGGTCACGGCGAGCGTCGAGGAGAGAAAGCGGCCGCCGACCGAGCCGAGGGTGGGCTGGGCGCCGGTGCGCACGGTGAAGCTCTCCACGCCGAGGGCCACCTCGAAGACATCGCCGTAGACGCCGAAGTCCCCGAGTTCGGGCGAGGTCTCCAAGACCCGCAGCAGGGGGGCGAAGGACTCGTCGGCGCGCAGTGCGTCCAGGTCGCCCGCCGCGCACGCGGCCAGGGTCGCCGCCGGGACCGGCCAGTGCACCTTGATCGCGCGAACCGTGCGGCGCCGTACGGGCTTGCGGTCCTGTGCGGCGGCGTCCGGCGTGATCGTCGTCATGGCCATGCGTCTTCCTCATCCCTCGACGTGCGGCGTCGGCTGGTACGAGGATGTTAGGCGTGCATTAAATGCACGGCAAGATGCAGATGCTGCACATTCATGATCGGTCGAGAGGGCGCGCTAGAGTGCGGACCGGCAGGCCATGGGGACGGCGACCCGGCGGGCTCAGGGCGTCGGCACGGTGGAGGAGCGCGTGGACTCAAGCGTTGCGAAGGGCCTGGACGCCCTGTCGGCGCTCGCCGGCAGCACGGCCGCCGGCCGGCGGCACGGCTCCGCCGTGTCCGTCTCGGAGCTGGCACGCCGAATGGGCCGCGACCGCAGCCAGCTGTCCCGCACGCTCACCGCCATGAGCGCGGAGGAGTTCGTCGTCCGCGACGACGCCTCGGGCGGCGTCACCCCGCACTGGCGGCTGTACGCCGCCGCGCGGGACCTCACCGCGCACCGGCTGCGCACCGACGGTCTCACCGCCCTGGAGGGCATGGCCGCCGAGACCGGCGAGAGCTGTTACCTCGGCGTCCTGGTCGGCGACACCACCGTGACCATCGCCGAGCGGGTACCGCCGGGCAGCCGCCAGCTCGGCTCCTGGATCGGCCGCCCCTACCCGGCCTACTGCAGCGACTGCGGCCAGGCGCTGCTGAGCGACGCCGACGACGACGAGGTGGCCGCGGTCTTCGCCCGCACCGAGTTCGTCCGCCACGGCCCCAACACGCCCACCGGCCTGGACGACTTCCTGAGCCGGCTGGAGCTGACCCGGCGACGCGGCTACTCCGTCGTCGACGAGGAGGCCGAGCCGGGCCTGTACTCGGTCGCCGTACCGGTCCGCGGCTTCACCGGCGAGGTCGTCGCCGCCGTGCAGGTCGTCGGACCGCGACGGCGGCTGGAACCCCGGACACAGGAATGCGCGGACGCCGCTCTGCGCTGGGGGCGCCGCTTGGAGACGGCCCTGAGCGGGTCCTGAACGGATCGATCCGGGAGGGGCACCGCTCGACGCGCCTCGTGCGTTGCGGTCCTCAGCCGGCGCCGAAGAAGCCCGACTTCAGGTTGCCGATGATCGCGTCGAGCGGGTGCCCGCTGACGAGGAGCGGGCCGTTCCAGGGAGCGCTGAGGGCGAAGAGCAGGGCCAGGCTCAGGCCGACCACGCTCGCCACGCCCACGATCAGAAGTGACGTGCGCAGGCTGCTGCGGAAGACCAGTGCTCCCGAGTTCACGATCAGGGCCAGTCCGCTGACCACCAGCGTGACGACGTAGAGCGCGGGGACCTCGCGTGAGGCGGCGGCGATACGGGCGCGACGGCTGCTGGTGACACCGTCCATGGACGCCACCAGCTCCGTGCCGGTCGGGGTTCCCACCTCGGGGCGGGCCGCCTCGGCGCGCACGGTCCGCTCCAGCCGGGCGATGGCGCGGGCGGTGACGGGGCCGTCGCCGGCCGCCGCCGCGCCGGCCTTCCATTCCTCGGCACGCGTGTTCCGCAGGTAGTCCAGCAACGCCGTGTGGATCGGCTCCGAGTGGACGCGCGGACTGGTCGCCGCCCATGCCAGGCGGGAGGACGCGGCCGCCTCGTCGCTGACCAGCCCCTCGGCCGCGCGCAGGTAGCCGGCCTCGCTGGCCAGTGTGAGCGCGGCGAAGATGGCGAAGGAAGCGCCGAGTGTCGGCATCAGGGGCGTGGCGATCTGCGGGACCCGGTCCCGTTCCTCGGCCGGTACGAGCGCCCGGACGCCGACCCGCGCCGCGGCCGCGACCAGGAGGGCCAGCGCGAGCCAGCCCACGACCAGCACCACCGCCGGCAGCGAGGTCAACCAGGTCACCCCGTCACCTGCCCCGCGTCGTCACGGGCGCCGTACGGAGGCTCAGCGAGGTGACGGACGTCTGCATGGTCTTCCACCTTCGTGTGGGAACACGTCGCACGGCCCATCCTCGAGCCTCACAGCCCACCCGCGCGCAGGGTGCGCGCCCGAACGGGCGACAGCGTCCCCTCCACGGGGTCGATCAACCGGGAGCGGTCGGCTCTGTGTGCAGGTGGCCGCGTACGACGTCGAGGAAATCGCGCCGGCTCGGGCGGATGGCGGCCCAGATCTTCTCGTCCTGCGGCTCGCCCGGATCGTCGGGGCCCTCTCTGAGCACGTTCTGGACGGCGAAGGCGAGGCGGCGGGCCGCCTCGTTCACCTCGGGCGGGCACAGCATGTGGATCGTCTTCTGGGCCACCCACATCCGGTCCACGGTCTGCCGGGCCCGCTCCTGCCACCGCTCGTCGGACACATGGTGCTGGTAGTGGTCGACGGCGACCCGTTCGGCCTCCTGCACCGCGGACAGGAAGTCGACCAAGTGGGCCAGGCGTTCGCTGCGACGGGCTTCGGCGCAGTCGCGTTCGCTGCGGCGCTGTTCGGCGCGCTCCGTGGCCCGCCCCGACGAGTGCTGGGCCAGCCACGACACGAGCCCGCCGAGTACAACGCCGATGAGCGGCGCGAGAGTTGACCACGTCACGCCTCAAGCATGGCAGCCGCGACGCGACATCAGGGGCTCCTTCGGAAGTTTCACGACAGCGCCCGTTTCGTCGTGTAAGGCGGCTGTCGGCGGCGCGCTCCCCCGGTGAGTTGTCCGTGAACACCCCCGGGATTGTCCGTGATCGGTAACGGAGGGAGCCCTTCGGGGGCGGATCTCGTCATGCCAAGTGGTCGCGAAGTGACCGGGGATCGGCGAGGACTTGGCGAAAGCGGGGCGGGCATGGCACGGCACGGTGGTGGGCGGAGCTGGTACGGCAAGCTCATCGGGGCGGCGTTGGGGGTGACGGTGCTCGCCACCGGCGCCTCGGTGTGGAGCGCGCAGGCCGGCATCGTGGGCGGCCCGAAGCCCAAGGCGAGCGCGTCGGCCGCGCCGAGCGCCGCCGCCAAGCCGGTCGCGGCGACCATCGCGCACGCCTCGGACAAGGGCGCGCGCGGCGTCAACATCACCATCGACGACGGCCCCGACCCCGAGTGGACTCCCCAAATGCTCGACGTGCTGCGGGAGAACGGGGTGAAGGCCACGTTCTGCATGGTCGGGACGCAGGCGAAGGCCCACCCGGACCTCGTGAAGCAGGTCGTCGCGGCCGGGCACCGGCTGTGCGACCACTCGGTGTCGCACGACACCGCCATGGACAAGAAGTCCGAGGCCTACCAGTCGCAGCAGATACTCGACGCCGAGCGCATGATCACCGAGGCGTCCGGTGGCGTCCGGCCGATGTACTACCGCGCGCCCGGCGGCGCCTTCACCCCCTCCAGCCGCGCGCTCGCGGCCTCCCGGGGCATGCGCCCGCTGGGCTGGAACGTGGACTCCAAGGACTTCGAACGACCGGGCGCGGACGCCATCGTCGCCACCGTCCGGCGGCAGCTGTCCAACGGGCCGACGCTCCTCTTCCACGACGCCGGCGGCGACCGCTCGCAGACCGTGGCGGCCCTGCGCCGGATCCTCCCCTGGCTCAAGGATCAGGGCTACACCTGCGGTTTCCCGGTGCGCTGAGCGACAGTCACGCAAGCGCCCCGGCCCCTCCCCTGACAGGCGTCTTCATGGGCTGCAAGTGTGGCTGTCGCCACGGCATTGAGTGCGCCCCGGAGGATGAGGGTCTGCACGCCTGTGCGGGGGCCGGCTCCCACCCCTCCCAGGGTGGGCACCGGGTCTCACCGGCCCCCGCGGCTCCGGTCAGGGCCGGTAGGCGGCGCGGTTGCTGTAGGTGACCTTGCCGACGGGCAGCTTGGCCGGGGCGAAGAGCTGGTCGACGGTGACGAAGTGGTAGCCCCGGGCCTTGAGGGCCGCGATGATGCCGGGCACCGCGCTGACCGTCGTCCTGTGGATGTCGTGCAGCAGGACGATGTCCCCGGGCCTGGTCTGCGCGGTCACGGTCCGGACGATCCGGGCGGAGTCGCGGTACTTCCAGTCGAGGGTGTCGACGCTCCAGTGCACGAGCGGCCGACCGGCGGCCCTGCGGACGGTCGCGTTGTTGGCGCCGTAGGGGGCGCGCACCGTGGTGGGGTTCTTGCCGATGGCCTTCTTGACCGCCGCGTCCGTGCGGGAGAACTGGGACTTGACCTTGGCGGCGCTGAGCTTGGTGAGGTCGGCGTGGTCCCAGCTGTGGTTGCCTATCTGGTGGCCGGCCTGCGCCTCGGCGCGCACGGTGGACGGGTTGCGCTGGACGTTGCTGCCGACGACGTAGAAGGTCGCCTTGACGTTACGGTCCTTCAGGATGCGCAGCAGCCGCTGGGTGTCGGCGACCGGCCCGTCGTCGAAGGTGAGGGCGACGCACTTCACCTTGCGGCAGTCGACGGCGGCGGTGGCAGAGGCGGAGCCGGCGGCGGAAGCGGCGCCGGTCGCGCCGGTCAGTGCGGTGGCGCACAGTGCGGCGGTGACGAGTGAGACGACGAGACGTCGGTGCATCGGATCCCCCCGGAGCGATGAACTTCCCGCGCAAGCGCTGGACCTGCCCGTGCAGGCGCTGGACTTGCCCGCGGAAGCGGTGACTTGTCTGTAGGACGCTGACGAAGCGCCCATGGATGCACTGACGTTCGAGGACTTTCCGTACGGTTTCGGTATCCGTTCGGTTTCGGACACCGGGCCCCGTCCGGCTGTGCCCCGCTCCACGACGACGACAACCCCCGGGCGGAACCCGGGGGTTGTCGGTGGCGGAGGCGATCGTGCTCAGACGAAGGCGCTCTGGCCCGTGATGGCCTTGCCGACGATCAGGGTGTTCATCTCCCGCGTGCCCTCGAAGGAGTAGATCGCCTCGGCGTCGGCGAAGAACCGGGGGATGTCGTGGTCCAGGAGGATGCCGTTGCCGCCGAAGATCTCGCGGCTGCGGGCGACGACGTCCCGCATCCTCGCAGTGACGAACGCCTTGGCCAGGGCGGAGTGTTCGTCGCGGAAGATGCCGGCGTCCTGAAGCCGGGCGAGCTGCACCAGCATGCCCCAGGAGGCGGTGATGTCGCCCAGGCTCTTGACCAGCAGGTCCTGCACCAGCTGGAAGCCGCCGATCGGCCGGCCGAACTGGCGGCGCTCCCTCGCGTAGTCGAGGGCGAGCTCGTACGCGCCGACCATCACGCCCAGCGCCTGCCAGGCCACGCCGCTGCGGGTGGCGCGCAGGATCTCGGCGACGTCCCGGAACGAGTCGATGTTCTGCAGGCGGTTCGCCTCCGGGACGCGGACGTCGGTCAGGGTGATCTCGGCGTTCTCCACGATCCGGAAGGCGAGCTTGCCCTCGATCTTCTCCGGGGTGAAGCCGGGCGTGCCCTTCTCGACGACGAAGCCCTTGACGTGGTTGTCGTCGACGTCACGGGCCCACACCACGACGTAGTCGGCGAAGGTCGCGTTGCCGATCCACTTCTTGGCGCCGTTCAGGACCCAGGCGTCGCCCTCGCGCTCGGCGGTGGTGCGCATGCCGCCCGCGACGTCGGAGCCGCCGAGCGGTTCGGTCATCGCGAACGCGCCGATCTTGTCCATCGCGGCCATCGCCGGCAGCCAGCGGTCGCGCTGCTCCTGGTCGCCGCCGGAGTGGATGGAGTACATCGCCAGGCCGTTGTGGACGCCGAAGAAGGTCGACACCGAGGCGTCGGTGCGGGTCATCTCCAGGGCCAGCATGCCGCTGAGGAGGTTGCTGACGGCCGGACGGTGCTCGCCGTAGCCCTCGTAGGGCAGGCCGGCGAGGCCGCTCTCGCGGAACAGGGAGATGAGCTCCTTCGGGAACTCGCCCTTGGCCCAGTTGTCGTTGACCAGCGGCTTGACCTGGTCGCGCATGAGCGCGCGGGCCTTGAGGAGGATCTTGCGCTCGTCGTCCGGGAGCAGGGACTCGTAGTGGTAGAAGTCGGCGGCCAGTTCGTCGGCGATCGGGCCGGCGGCCGGGGCCTGCGGGGTGGTGGTCTGCGGGGTCGTGGTCTGCGGGGTGGTCATCTCAGTTCTCCTCCTTCGGGGTGGTCGTCCCGGCGGCGCCCGCCAGCGCGGCCAGGACCGCCAGCTGCTTGCGGTCGCGCGCCTCGGCGAGTTCCGAGTACGTGGAGGAGCCGTAAGCCTTCTCCACGGCTGCGATGAGCCGTTCCGTCTGCTCGGCGCTCGGCGCGGGGCGGCCGTCGCCGTCCCCCAGGCTCTGCATCGAGGCGCCGATGTGCTCGACGAGGTGCCGGTAGCCGCCGGGGCCGCCGCCCAGGTGCGAGCCGAGGAACGGCCCCACGGCGGCCCAGCGCAGGCCGAGCGAGTTCGTCATGACCTTGTCGAGGTCCTCGGGGGTCACCACGCCTTCCTGGACGAGGTGCACCGCCTCGCGACCGAGCGCGTTCTGCAGGCGGTTGCCCACGAAGCCGGGGATCTCCTTGCGCTCGACGACCGGGGTGCGGCCGACCGAGGCGTAGAAGTCCACCGCGGCGCGGACGGCGTCCTCGCCGGTGCGTTCGCCGGGGACGACCTCGACGAGCGGAAGCAGGTGCGGCGGGTTGAAGGGGTGGCCGATCAGGACCCGGGCGGCGGCCCCGTCCGGCAGTTCACGCGTGAACGCGCTGGACGGGATCGCCGACGAGGAGCTGAGCAGCAGCGCGTGGGCGGGCGCCTCACGGGCCAGGTCGGCGAACAGGTCCCGCTTGAACTCGACGCGTTCGGGGCCGTTCTCCTGGACGACGTCGGCGTCGCGGACCGCCTCGCTCACGTCGGCGGCGACGCGCACCCGGTCGGCGAGGCCCGTCACGTCCAGGCCGCGGGCGGCGAGCTGGGGAGCGCTGTGGGCCAGGGCCTCCTCCAGGGCCTCGGCGAGGTCGGGGCGCGGGTCGCTCACCTTGACGGTGAGGCCGTACGCGGCGAACAGAGCCGTCCAGGACAGTCCGATGGTCCCGGCGCCGATCACCGCGGCCGTGCGGAAGGTGCGGGTCATGACGCGGCCTCCTTGAGGTAGTCGTGGACCGGCTCGACGCCGTTCAGCGTCAGGTCGGTGAGGATGTGGCTCGCGGAGACGACCTCCAGCACCGGCAGGTCGGCCAGCGGGGCCAGCACGTGCTGGAACAGCTGGAGCCGGGCGGGGCCGGTCCAGGCGCCCTTGACGGTGACGTCGGTGATCCGGGTGCGGACGAGTTCCTGCACGCGCGGCAGTCCGTCGTAGCCGGGGATCGTCTTGAGCATGAAGGTGGGCACGGTGATCTGCGCCTCGGCCTCGTCCCGGTCCAGCTCGTGGTGCTTGTAGCCCATGGTCGCGGTGGCGACCCGCAGGCTGCCGTGGTCGAGGGCGCCGACCAACGTGCCCGCGTCGACGTACAGCGCCGGGGAGCCGATGACCTTCGGATAGGCGGAGACCTCGCGGCCGGAGGCGGTCGCCGGGAAGTTGTCGAGGTGCATCGAGTGCAGGTACTCGCCGCGCTCGCCCTCGAAGCTGACGGGGATCGCCTGGCCGGCCTCGGTGTAGGGGCCGTAGCCGCTGACGTCGCCCATCTTCATGACCTCGAACCGGACCAGCGGCTCGTCGATCCGCAGGGGTTCGGGGACGACGGCGCGCAGAGCGTCGGGGTCGGTGCGGTAGACGACGTTGAGGTACTCGCGGTCGGTGAACCTCGGGACCGTCGGCGCGTACGCCGGGGCGGCGAGGGGGGTGGTGACGTGCTGTCGTACGTCCTCGGCCTTCATGGTCCGCCTCACTTCCCCGTCCACCGCGCGGGGCGGCGCTCGGCGAAGGCGGTCATGCCCTCGCGGACGTCGGCGGAGGCCATCAGGGCGCGCATCTCCTCGCGCTGGAAGGCGAAGGCGTCGGCGTCGGGGGCGCCGTCGGCGGCGCGGACGACGCGCTTGACGGTCGCCAGCGCGAGCGGGGCGTTGTCAGCGAGCCGTTCGGCCAGCCGGAGTGCCTCGGCGACGGCCTCGCCGGTGGCCGTGACCCGGTTGGCCAGCCCCAGTTCGCCGGCGCGGCGGCCGTCGACGGGGTCGCCGGTGAGCAGGAACTCCATGGCGAGGTGGTGCGGGACGCGCTTGGGCAGCCGGATCACGCCGCCGCCCGCGGCGATCAGTCCGCGCTTGACCTCGGGGAGACCGAAGCGGGCGTCCTCGGCGGCGACGATCAGGTCGCAGGCCAGGGCGAGTTCGAAGCCGCCGCCCATCGCGTAGCCCTCGACGGCGGCGATGAGGGGCTTGGCCGGCTCGGATTCGGTGAGGCCGCCGAAGCCGCGGCCCTCGATCTCGGGCGACTCGCCGCGCAGGGCGGCCTTGAGGTCCATGCCGGCGCTGAACGTGCCGCCCTCGCCGGTCAGGACGCCGACCCGCAGCTCGGGGTCGGCCTCCAGCTCGTCGAGTGCGCCGGCCAGCGCGGTGGCCACGGCCGCGTTCACGGCGTTGCGGGCCTCGGGGCGGTCGAGGGTGATCAGGAGGGCGGACCCGACGCGTTCGGTGCGCACGACGGCGGCGCTCGGGTCGCTGGGAGTGGTGGGGGTGCTCATGATGGGGTTCTCCTGTGACGGCCCGTCGGGGAGTGCGGCGTGCCCGCGGGGGGACGGCCGCTCCCCGGGCGGGGTGAGGGTGCGGGCGCCGCTCAGCGACCGGCGGCGAGCTCGGCGAGCACGGCCTCGGTGTCCTGGCCGGCGACCGGGGCGAGGCGGCGGATCGAGCCGGGGGTGGCGGAGAAGCGCACCGGGATGCCGACGGTGCGGACCGCGCCCTCGGTGGGGTGCTCGACCGTGTCGAGCAGGTGGCCGTCCTGGACGTAGGGGTCCTCGTGCGCGCGGTCGAGCTCCAGCACTGGGGCCATCGGGATGCTGTGCTTGGCGCACACCTCCGCCCACTCCTCGGTGGTGAGCGTCGGGGCGCAGGCGTCGACCAGGGCGGCCAGGTCCTCGTGGTCGGCGCTGTCGATGGCGTCCCCGTTGACGCGCGGGTCCTCGGCGAGCTCCGGGTGCCCGGCGGCGGTGAAGAAGTCCCGGTAGTTCTGCGGGTTGTAGGGGATGACGCAGGCGAGGCCGTCCTTGGTGCGGACCGCCTTGTGGCCCTTGAGCATCGACAGCGCGAAGCCGGTGGGGCCGGACTCGGGCACGTGGGTGTGGCCCGCGAGGTGCTCGACCAGATTGAAGGCGATCATGGTGTCCGTCATCGGGATCTCCACGAGCTGGCCCTGGCCGGTGCGGTCGCGGTGCAGCAGCGCGGCGAGCACGCTGTAGGCGATGGTCAGGGAGGAGACCTTGTCGCCGATGATGGTCGGCAGGTAGACCGGCTCGCCCAGCGCCCGGTCGGCGATGTCGACGAGCCCGGACGCGGCCTGCACGCTCTCGTCGTAGGCGGCGTTGCCGGCCCTGTCGGAGTCGCTGCGGAAGCCCTGGGCGTGCGCGTAGACGAGCCCGGGGTTGCGGGCCGCGATCGCCTCGTAGGACAGGCCCAGCCGCGCGAGCGCGCCGGGGCGCATGTTGGTGATCAGGACGTCGGCTGCGTCGATCAGCTCCAGCGCCCGCTCGCGCTCGGTGTCGTCCTTGAGGTTGAGGGCGACGCTGCGCTTGTTGCGGTTGACGTTGAGGTTCAGCGGGGTCATGCCCGGCGTGGCGCGGTAGTGGCCCACGCGGACGGTGTCGGCGGGCGACTCGATCTTGATCACGTCGGCGCCCAGGTCGCCGAGGATCTGGGCGGCGTAGGGGCCCATGACCACGGTCGACAGGTCGATCACCCGCACGCCCGCCAGGGGGCCGGCCACGGTGTCCGCGATCTGCGTGATGTCCGTCATCGCAATCCCTTCCGTTTCTCGCTTCGCCATGTGTATGTATCTGCCAACTAAGTTAGCAAGGCGTTATGGGGAACGGAACGAATTGGAATGACCGAACAGAGAGAAGCGGTATGACCGCAGCGGTCTTACCGCCATGTGAAGCGTTTGTGGAGTTTATGCGTGGAGCGGGCGGGCGAAGACCTGGCGGACAGCGGCGATGAGTTCTTCCAGGTCACCGCCGTTCGCTCGGTCCTTGCGCCACAGCAGACCGGTCTCCAGGCGAGGGTGGAAATCGGAGAAGGGAAGGACGGCGACATTACCGAGAAGGTGATTGTGCATGGGACTGCGGGAATCGAGCATCGAAATGGAGAAGGCCAGGCCGCCGGACACTATTTCGGATACTCCGTCGAATGTGGCGCTGCTCAGCTCGATGCGCTTCCTGATGCCGAGCTCGTGCAGCTGCTGGTCCAGCCCGCGGAAGTACGCGTTGGTCACCGCCGAGGGCGAGCCCGCGTAGGCGAGCTCGGACAGCTCCGCCAGGGCGACCGACTCCCGCCCCTCGAACCGGTCCCTCGGCACCACCGCGCCCAGCCGCTCCGACATCACCGGCAGCTGCTCCAGGGCCGGGTCGCCGCCGACCGGAAGCCGGGCCAGGGTCAGCGCCAGTCTGCCGTCGCACACCGCGTCGACCAGCCGCTCGGTGCCGCCCGGCCAGCGCTTGACCTCGAACCGCTCGCCGACCCGTTCCGCCAGCTCGTCCGTCCGTTCCCTGAGGTCGGGGTGGATGCCGCTGGGCACGCCGAGCAGCACGGTGGTCCGCCGGGGCCGCATCGCCTCGTCCAGCCGCCACCGCACGGAGTCGACCTGCTCCAGGACGCCCCGTGCGATCGGCAGCAGCGCACTGCCGGCCGGGGTGAGCTTCACATGGTGCGTGTCGCGGTCGAACAGCCGGTGCCCGAGCTCCTGCTCCAGGTCCTTGATTCTCCGGCTCAGCGGGGACGCCGCCATGTGCAGCTTGCGGGCCGCGGTGGAGAAGTTGAGTTCTTGGGCAACGGCGACGAAGTAGCGCAGGTGCAGGAGCTCCACGCCGTCAACCTTAGAGCCTGTCCGGCGGCCCGATCACGCCGGTTCGGGCTGTGGCTCCGCTCGTGGGGCCGGCGCGGCCGCGGGCTCCCGGCGGGAGAACGCGCGGACGTAGCCGTAGACCACCGAGGCCATTGCCAGGAGCAGGAGCGGGCCGGCCACCCAGGGGTGTTCGGCCATCTCCACCGGCAGGTAGCGGTAGGACAGCAGCAGCGCGGCGAAGACGGCCGTGCCGTGGCCGACCACCAGCAGGCCCGCCCGGTCCCAGCCGTACGCCTGCGAGCGCAGCGCCGCCTCGACGGTCAGCGCGAACACCACGCCTGCGACCAGGTCCACGCCGTAGTGGTAGCCGAAGCCCACCGTCGCGGTGAGCGTGGCGACCAGCCAGAACGCGCCCGCGTACCGGATCGGCCGGGGCGCCTTCCGGGAATGGACGAAGATCGCGACGGACCATGCCGTGTGCAGGCTGGGCATGCAGTTGCGCGCGGTGACGCTGTCGTACGGCATCGGCTCCGGGACACCGACCGGCGGCGGGGTCTCCGGCCACCAGTCGGCCACCGCCCAGTGGACCACGGACGCTGACTGCGACCAGTGGTCGGGCGAGGCCCAGTTCTCGCTGCCGCCGCCGTAGGCGTAGATCGGCCCGACCACTGGGAAGATCATGTAGATGGCGGGGCCCAGCAGGCCGATCACCAGGAAGGTGCGCACGAGGTGATGGCGGGGGAAGCGCCGCTCGACCGCCACGTGACGCAGCCGGTACAGCGCGAAGAGGACCGCGGCCACGGCGAGTTGGCCGTAGACGAACTCCAGGAAGCGGTAACCGGCCGGGCCCGTGGAGTAGACGATCCGCCCCACGACCCAGGAGGGGCTGCCCAGCGCGTGGTCGGCGGTCGCCACGTACTGGTCGAGCACCGTGTGACGGGTCTCGGCGGTGAGCAGCAGCCACAGGTCGCCGGTCTTGCGGCCGGCCACCAGCAGCAGACCCAGCCCCACGCCCTTCAGCAGCAGGGCACGTTCCGCTCCGGTGCGGCGGGTGACGGCGACGACCCCGCAGCCGAGGACCACCCACAGCGCGCCGTTGCCGAAGGGGTCGCCCTCGGTCACCTCGATGCCGAGCGCCCACCGCACCAGCACGGAGACGATGTCGACGCCGAACGCGATGCCCGTCGCGACGAACCGCTGCCGCCAGGTGAGCACCACCATCGTCAGCACCAGGCTCGCGTAGAGCAGGTATCCCGACTTGGGGGCGGCCAGCACCTCCCGGGCCTGGTTGGTGAGCGGCCCCGGCAGGCCGTACCGGTGCGCGGCGATCTCCATCGCGATCTGGAAGCCGAGGACCAGCGCGCCCGCCGCGGCCCAGAGGACCGTCCGCGACCGGCTACGCACCGGGGACGGGAGTCTGTCGTTTATTCGCGCAGATGACCGCGATGTCATGAATATCAATCACTCAGCCGGTAGGGGAAGTCCGAAGTCCCGAGGTGGAACGTCGTGCGCTGTCGTCGGGGTCGTCCGTCCGGCAGCCACGTCATAGACGAGGAGGAGCCCTGAAAGGTTGCTCCGTCGGCCCCCGGGGAGATCCGGGCCGTTACCGTGTGGATTCGTGCTTCCGGCTCGGGCCGGAACGGGACGGGGACCGGGGGTCGGATGATCGCGCGGGGGTGGTGGGAGCGGGGCCGGACGCTGGGGGCGGCCCATCCGCTGCTGGTGGACATCGGCATCGCGCTGCTGGTGCAGGCGGCGATGACGATGCCGTTCGTCGTGCCGCGCCCGCCAGACCTCGAACCGGCGACCTGGCCCGCGTACGGGCTGGCCACCCTCACCGTGGTCCCGCTCGTGTGGCGGCGGCACGCTCCGGTCGCCGTACTGCTCGCGATCCTGGCGGCCAACGTCCTGTACCGGCTGACCCTGGACGGGCCCGGGCAGCCGCTGCCGTACACCGGGCTCGTGATCGTCTACACGATCGCCGCGCTGTCGCCGCCGCGCAGGAGGCTGGTGACCGGGTTGCTGCTCATGGTCGCCGTGCCCGTGGGCGTGTGGCTCAACACCCGGTCGGCACGTGAACTGACCTTCTCCTTCTTCGTGTTCGCGGCCGCCTATGTCTTCGGCCGGCTGACCGACGCCCGCCGGCGGGCGCACAAGGTGGAGGCGGAGCAGGCCGCCGCACGCGAACGGGCGCGCATCGCGCGGGAGATGCACGACATCCTCTCCCACGCGGTCGCCCTGATGATCGTGCAGGCGGAGGCCGGGCCGGTCGCGGTGCGCACCGCTCCGGAGCGGGCGGAGGCCGCCTTCGACGCGATCTCCGAGACGGGCCGGGACGCCATGACCCAACTGCGCCGCATGCTGGGGGTGTTGCGCGACGGCGATATGCCGGACGACGTGCGGGGCGCGCCGCGTGAGCCGCAGCCGGGCCTCGCGGACCTGCCCGGCCTCCTCGAGCGGGTACGGGCCGGCGGCCTCGACGTCCGGTACCGCACGGCCGGGCACGCCCGGCCGCTGCCGGACGCGACCGGGGCGACCGTCTTCCGGATCGTCCAGGAAGCGCTGACGAACACCGTCAAGCACGCGGACGCGGCCATCGCGTCCGTCCGTCTCGACTACGGGGAGAGCGACTTGTCCATCGAGGTGACGGACGACGGGCGAGGTCCGCAGGGCGCCGCCGGGCGCGGGGACGGCGGCCACGGGCTCGTCGGGATCCGCGAGCGCGCGGCGGCGCACGGCGGCACGGCGGTCACCGGCCGCGGCCCGGACGGCCGCGGCTTCGCGGTGCGGGTCCTCATCCCGGCGCCGGCCACGGCGGCAGCGGCGGCGGAGGCGGCCCGGTGACGATCCGTGTGGTGGTCGCCGACGATCAGGAGCTGGTGCGCAGCGGCTTCGCGATGATCCTGGACGTCCAGCCCGACATCGAGGTGGTCGCGGAGGCGGGCGACGGGGCCGAGGCGGTCGAGGCGGTGCGGCGGCACCGGCCAGACGTGGCGCTGCTCGACATCCGGATGCCCCGCGTGGACGGCATCGAGGCCTGTCGCACGATCAGCGCGGCGGGCGACTGCCGGACGGTGATGCTGACGACCTTCGACTCCGACGAGTACGTGTACGAGGCCCTGCACGCGGGCGCGAGCGGCTTCCTGCTGAAGGACGTCCGCCGCGACGACCTCGTGCACGCGGTACGCGTGGTGGCGCGAGGCGACTCCCTGCTCGCGCCGTCCGTCGCCCGGCGGCTGGTGGAGCAGTACACCCGGCCTGCCGCCCGGACCCGGCGCCCCCATGCCCGCCTGGACGTGCTGACCGGCCGGGAACGCGAGACGCTGCTGCTGCTCGCCCGGGGGCTGTCGAACGCGGAGATCGCCGCCGAACTGGTCGTCAGCGACCACACGGTCAAGACGCACGTGGGCAACGTCCTCTCCAAGCTGGGGCTGCGGGACCGGATCCAGGCCGTGATCTGCGCGTACGAGACGGGCCTGGTCGCGGCCGGCGATCCCCCGCCCGGGGGAGCGTCCCGGCCCGGGGCCTCCCCCGCGTCGGCGAGGGACTGAGCCCGCAGGACCGCCCGCGCGGGCGGTCCGCCGGACGCCGCCGGTCACAAGGATGGAGCCATCACCGACAACGGTTCACGCCTTGGGAGTTGACCATGCGGAGCACGCGAGAGAACCCGAGCCCGGCCCGGAACGCGAGCACGGCGAGAAACGCGAGCACGGCGAGGAACAGGGGCGCACGCGGTGGCGCCCTCGTCCTCCTCGCCGCCTCGCTCGTCCTCGGCGCGGCGACGGGCCCGGCCGTCGCGTCCGCCCCGCCGGCCCCGTCCTCCCACGCCGTTTCGGCGCAGTCCGCGATCCCCGCGCTGGAGAAGGCCCTCGCGGACCTGCCGTCGGCGGACGCGACGGCCGCGCTGGTGCGCGTCGGAGGCACCGAGGGCGTCTGGCGTGGCGGTTCCGGCGTGCACGACCTGGAAAGCGGCCGCCCTGCCGACCCGACGGCCCGCTTCCGCGCCGGCTCGGTGACCAAGGTCTTCACGGCGGCGGTCGCGCTGCAACTGGCCGCCGAGGGCCGGCTCGACCTGGACCGGAGCGCCCGCTCCTACCTGCCGGAGCTGATCCCCGCCTCGTACGAGGGTGTCACCGTGCGGCAGTTGCTCAACCACACGCACGGCATCCCGGCCCCCGACTTCCCCGGGACGACGGTCGAGGAGTGGTACGCGGACCGCTTCCGGATCCACGACCCCGAGGACATGGTCCGCTCGGCCACCTCCAAGACGCGCGAGTTCGAGCCGGGGAAGCGGCAGCACTACCTCAACATCGGCTACACCGTCGCCGGTCTGCTGATCGAGCGGGTCACGGGCGACTCCTACGAGCACCAGGTCGGCCGCCGGATCCTGAAGCCGCTCGGGCTGCGCGACACGTACTTCCCGGGAAGGAACCCGCGCCTGGCCGGCCCGTACAACCACGGCTACCAGACGATGACGCTGGACGACGGGACGACGGGCCTGCGTGACGTGTCCGTGTGGGGGACGACGGACGGCTGGGCCGCCGGCGACATCGTCTCGACCACGGCGGACCTGGAGCGGTTCACCCGGGCCCTGTTCCGCGGACGCGTCGTGCGCGGCCCGCTGCTGGAGGAGATGTTCACCCTGCCTCAGGTGAAGGACTTCAAGAGCGGCAAATCGGCCGCGTACGCCGTCGGCCTGTCGATGAAGAAGCTGGGCGGCCGCGAGGTGTGGGGCAAGACGGGCGGCCGCTGGGGCTACAACGCGGCCATCGCCTCCACCCGCAACGGCTCGCGCACCCTCGTCTACAGCGTCAACTCCACCGACGCCAAGGGTCAGGACATGAACCCGGTGGCGCTGAACATCATGGTGGCGGTGTACGGGACGCCGTCCAACGAGTGAATCCGGTGGCGTGAGGCGTGGCCGCCGCCTCCGGGCGGGAAGGGCATGTGCACACCGGACCAGCGACGGGCAGGGAGCGTCCCGATGCCGAGGTTTCTCATCCAGGCGACCTACACCTCCGAGGGCGCCCAGGGGCTGCTCAGCGAGGGCGCGAGCGGTCGCCGTGCCGCCGTGGAGCAGGTCGTCTCCGGTCTCGGCGGCAGCGTCGAGGCCATGTACTTCGCCTTCGGGGAGGACGACATCATCCTCCTCGTGGACTTCCCCGACCCGGTCTCGATGGCCGCCGTCAGCCTCGCCGTCAAGGCCAGCGGCGGTCTGCGCACCCGGGCCACCCCGCTCCTCACGGTCGACGAGATCGACGAGGCCGCCCGCCGTGAGGTCTCCTTCCGGGCGCCCGGCGCCTGAGAAACCCTCACGGGCGTCCTTCACGCCGTGTGCGCCTGGAGGAAGCGGGCCAGCAGGTCGTCCAGGCTCACCGTGCCGGTGAGCCGGAGTCGTCGCGGACCACCGCGAGCGAGGCCCTGCGGCGGCGCAGCACCTCGATCGCGTCGGCGACGGTGGCGTCCTCGGTCAGCTCGGGCGGAGATCGAGGTGACGTTCCTGGTCGGGGTTGGTCGCCGTAGGAGGCGGTGGTGGCGGGCCGCGAGATCTCCTTCCGCAACGCCCCGTCTCCCCGAAGGCCCGTCGGATCGACGCGCCCGTCCCGGAGGCCGGGGCCCGGCGCTACAGGTAGTCCTCCAGCCGGGCGACCGTGAACCCCTGCTCCTGGATGTGCCGCAGCAGATTGGCCGTCATCTCCGTCATCGTCGTCCCCTTGAGGTCCGACGGCCCCCGGAAGTGGGCCAGGATGATGTCACCGGGATGCAGCTTCTTGTCCCCCCGCTGGTACTGCATGTTCTTGATCTGCATCGACTCCCGCCACAGGACGATCGCCTCGACGCCGCACGACCCCGCCGCGGCCCGCGTGTCCTCGTTCCAGTTGCCGTACGGCGGGCGGAACAGCCGCGGCGCGGCGCCGTACCGTTCCTTCAGCTTGTCCTGCTGTCCGCAGATCTCGCGCTTCTGCGCCGCCGCCCCCAGCGTGCGCAGATTCGGGTGGGTCAGCGTGTGGTTCTGGACTCCCTCGCCGAACTCCTGGAGCGGCTTGAAGTAGTCGTAGTCGCCGCGGATGGCGGAGTCCGTGAGGAACATCGTGAAGGGGATCTTCAGCTCCCGCATCATCGTCACGAACTCCGGGTCCTTCTCGGCCCCGTCGTCGATGGTGAGGAAGACGATCTTCTGGTCGGTGGGTATCTCGCTGATCACCGGTACCCCGGGACCGGCCTTCGACGACGGGGCCGGCTTGGCCGCGGGCGGGGCGGGCGGAGCCGCGAGCGGCTTCAGACCCCACTTGCGGTAGGCGGCCTCGACGGCCGCCCGCCCGCCGGAGCCGCCCCCGGCGCTCCCCGTGCTCCCCGAGGGCGCCGCGGAGGCGCGGGACCCGGTCGGGGACGGGGACTTCGAGCTCTTCGCCGAGGACCCGGTCGAGCAGCCCGCCGTCACGCCCGTCGCGAGAAGGAGGCAGGCCAGCGCCGCCCCCCTGATCCGCCTGTCCACCGCGCCCCACCCCATGTCGTCCGCACCGCAACCCGTTCGCACTGGTTGACGACGAACGGGTGTCCAGGGTTCCGCTGCCCTCGGTGGGCACGATCACACGGCGAATCCCCAGGTCATCGACCTGGGGATTCGAGACGCCCCCTGTGTGCGGGTGCGTGTGTTCACGCGGGCTGCGCCGCCTACATCTGCGGGTGCAGGACGACCTTGGTGTAGCCCTCGATGCGCTTGTCGAACTTCTCGTACGCCGACGGCGCCTGGTCGAGGGGCAGTTCGTGCGAGACGACGAAGCTCGGCCGCGCCCTGCCCTCGATGATCATGTCGCGGAGCTGACGGTTGTAGCGCTTGACGTTGCACTGCCCCGTGCCCACCTTCAGCCCCTTCTCGAAGAGGCGGCCGATGGACACCATCAGCATGCCCTGCTTGGAGTGCTCGTCCGGGCCGCCCGGGTCACGCGGGACGTACAGCCCGGGCACGCCCAGGGCTCCCGTCGGCCGGACCGACTCGACCAGCGAGTTCAGCACCGTCGCCGGCTCCTCGCGATCCTCGCCGCGGGCCTGCGCCTGGTAGCCGACGGCGTCGATGCCCTTGTCGGCGCCCTGGCCGTCGGTGTGCTCCTTGATCTGCTCCACCGGGTTGCCCTTGCTGAAGTCGATCGGCACGGCGCCGATCTCCTCGGCCTTCTGCAGCCGCTCGGTCACCCGGTCGACCACGAACACCTTGCTCGCGCCGCGCAGCATCGCCGAGTAGGCGGCCATCAGCCCGACCGGGCCGCCGCCGTAGACGGCGACGCTCTCGCCGGGACGGACGTCGGCCAGCTCGTTGCCGTGATAGCCGGTCGGGAAGATGTCGGCGAGCAGGATGAAGTCGGACTCGTTGTCGGTGCCCTCGGGAAGCTTCAGGCAGTTGAAGTCGGCGTAGGGCACACGGATGTACTCCGCCTGCCCGCCGACATAGGGGCCCATCGCCACGTAACCGTAGGCGCCGCCCGCGAAGCCCGGGTTCACCGTCAGGCAGAAGCCGGTGAACCCCGCGGTGCAGTTCTTGCAGAAGCCGCAGGCCACATTGAACGGCATCACGACCCGGTCGCCGCGGCTGAGCGTCTTCACGCCCTCACCGGTCTCCTCGACGACGCCGAGGTTCTCGTGGCCGAAGACGATGCCCGGTTCGGCGGCGGTGCGACCTTCGTACATGTGCAGGTCGGAGCCGCAGATGGCGGTGGACGTGACCCGTACCGTCACGTCGTTCGGGTGCTGGATCCGGGGATCCTCCACTTGCTCGACCGCTACTTCGAACGGTCCCTTGTACACGACAGCCCTCATCGTCGAGCACCTCCACTCAGCTCGACTGTCCCTGTGTGCGATTCCTCATATTCCAGATTCGTCCATGCTGGGATGATTTGCATCCAGGGGGACCGTTCGTTCGGCTTTACTCGATCTACTCGAATCCAGCGTGAGAGGACCAGGAACGTGACCCGACGTCTCGGCGTGCTGCTCGTCCCGGTGTGCGGGCTGTCCGGCACCAGTTATCCCGAGGGGACCCAGGTGTCCATCCGCGGCACCGGATCGTCCGTCGACGGCTTCGTGAACGGCGACTGGCTGCCGCTCGCCTGGTGGGAGTTCGCCGACACGCAGCCCGACGACGCGCCCCGGATCTGACGACACGCCCCGGATCCGAGGCGGCGCGCCCCCGTCCGGGTGCCTGTGGGGCCGCTGTGGAACTCCGCGCCGTGGTCGGCCGTTGACACAGTGACGCGTGCGAGGCACGCGGACGACCGGAACGACATGGGCTGAAGCCGAGGTGGCACGCGTGGCGATGTGGGATCGGATCAAGGACCAGGCCAAGGGATTGCAGCAGCAGGCGCAGGGTGCGCGGGGCTCGGGCGGCCACGGCCGGCCGGGCTCGGGTTCCCACGGCGGGTCGGGCTCGCGCGCCCAGCTGGTCAGCGCGCTCAAGTCGCAGCTCACCTCGCTCAAGACCGAGCTGAAGAGCGGCGCCTACCGGGACGCGAGCATGGCCATGTGCGCGCTGGTCGCGGCGGCCGACGGGCATGTCGACCCGGCCGAGCGGCAGCACGTGGAGTCGCTGATCCTGCACAACGACGTCCTGCAGAACTTCCCGTCCGAGCAGCTGCGCCAGCGGTTCAACAAGCACGTCGACCAGCTGGCCTTCGACTTCCCGCAGGGCAAGGCCGAGGCGCTCCAGGAGATCGCCAAGGCCGCGAAGAAGCCGACGGAGGCCAGAGCGGTCGTCCAGACCGGCTTCGTCGTCGCGGGCGCCGACGGGTACGTGGCGCCGGCGGAGGAGCAGGTCCTGCGCGAGGCGTGCCAGGTGCTCGGGCTGTCAGCGCAGGAGTTCGGTCTCTGAGGGCTTACGGGACAGCCCTTGGTTCCGTGAGGTCATCGCGGTAAAGCGACCCGCCCGAGGGCGTCTTGGAGGAGGGCGGCCGCCGGACCTCGCTTGTGCTGCTTGATCGAATGCGCCTACTTTTGCGCGTCATGACCACGACGCGCAGGGCAATCCTGAAGAGCATGGCCGCCGCACCGGTGATCGCGGCCGGCGCCGGCGTGCTGGCGCCGGCCACGGCACACGCGGCCACCGTAGACGCCGGCCAGTTCCGCCTGACCAGCCGGTCCCGCAACAGCCACGGCGAGTTCGCCGACCTGACGGCCGGTCTGGCCGCCGTCCTGCCCAAGGTGGACGCGGCCACCGTCCTCGCCGACACCAACCGCAACGCCCAGCGCCTCACCTCCGCCCCGGGCACCGTCGAGGCGTTCCAGGCGGGCTTCGCCTGGGAGAGCGGCGACAACGGGGTCGACTACTGGGTCCCGCAGGGCATCACCACCAGCGCCGACGCCTACGGCAACGGCCTCTACCCGGCGAACGGGAACAACAAGGCCCTGATCGTCTCCTGGTACTTCCAGACCAACACGGACGACGACCCCGAGCTGGAGTACCCGCTCGACAAGGGCATCCGGCTGAGCTTCGTCGACTACAGCAACGCCGCCGCGCCCACCTACCGGCACGTGCTGCTGGTCGAGCCGGTCAAGACCAGCTCCGGCGCCTACTCCTTCAACCCCGTGCAGCGGCACGCCGGCGGCATCCTCTGGTACGGGGACCTGCTGTACGTCGTCGACACGTACAAGGGGCTGCGGGTGTTCGACCTGCGGAACTTCTTCAAGGTCGCCACCTCCGAGGCCGACGTGTGCGGACTGCACACCGACGGCAAGCACTACGGCTACAGCTACCAGTACGTCCTGCCGCAGAGCCACGCCTACGACAACGCGGGCACCTACCTGCGCTACTCGGCGATCGGCCTCGACCGGGCGAGCAGCCCCGACAGCTTCGTGGTCAGCGAGTACTCGGAGGCCGGCATCGTCGACTACGACGAGAAGGGCTACATCGGCACCGGCAAGGGCACCGTCACCGCGCCCAAGGTGGTCCGCTGGAACCTCGACTACACCACCCGGCAGCCGTCGTCCCTGACCGCGTCCGAGGCCGTCAGCATCAGCCAGAAGTCGATCCAGGGCGTCGTCTCCCGCACCAGCAAGCACTACCTCTCGGTGAGCGACGGCCGCACCCGCAAGGGGGCCCTGCGCACCTTCAACTCCGGCGCCGGCACCGCCACCACCGTCTGTGACCTGGCCATCGGCTGCGAGGACCTGAGCTTCCACAGCAGCTCGGCGTCCGGCTGGGCATTCCCGGAGTCCGTGATCTGGAACCTCAGCGAGTACGACGGCACGCGGTACGTGTACGCGGTGCGGGCGGACGGCTCCTGAGGTCGCCGGGGCCTGCCGCTCCCGGCCGCCGCCGGGGGCGACAATGGGCCCATGAGCATCGTCAAGATCAACGTACTCACGGTCCCGGCGGAGCAGCGCGAGACGCTGGAGAAGCGGTTCGCGGCCCGCGCCGGCGCGGTGGAGGGCTCGGACGGCTTCGAGTGGTTCGAGCTGCTCCGCCCCGTCGAGGGCACCGACACCTACCTCGTGTACACGCGCTGGCGCAGCGAGGAGGACTTCCAGGCGTGGATGTCCGGCCGCGGTCAGGCGGCCCACGCCGGCGCGTCCGGTTCCGCCGGGGGCGGCTCCGCTCAGGGGCACGGGGCCGAGGGCGGTGAGCGGCCGAAGCCCGCGGCGACGGGTGCGACGCTGTGGTCCTTCGAGGTGGTCCAGCAGACCGGCCCGAAGCAGGACTGACACCGCGGGAGGAGGGGCCGGTCAGCCGGTCTCGGCCAGAGCCGCCGCCCGCCCCTCCTCGTCCCACACCACTTCGAGGACCCGTACGACGGCCTCCCGGTCGAGCGGGCCGAAGACGTGCGGGAACAGGACGTCCTCGGCCACCCCGGGCGGCGGTGCGGGCGCCGCCGCCTCCCACTCGCACCGCGCGCCGAGCCGCTCCTCGTCCAGCAGCAGCGCCAGCAGCGGCCGGTCCGGGGTTCGGTAGAACGCGTTCACCACGGCGAGCGTGGTCCGCTCGTCCGGCGAGCAGTGCACGAAGCCGTCCGCCGCGAGGGAGGCGGGGGCGTAGGGCCGGCCGGGGTGCGCGTCCCAGGCGTCCTTCTCGTCCTTCGCCATGACGTGGTAGATCATCGTCCGATTACTCCGCCGCCCGGTGCTCGTGCCGCAACGGGGAGCGGTCAGGCCGGCGGGACCAGGGCCTGACCGCTCGGCCGGGGACGTCAGAAGACGTGCTGGCCGGGGACGAGGATGCCCCGGGGGTCGTACGTGCGCTTGGCCGCCATCAGCGCGGGCCAGGCGGGGCCGAAGTGGGCGCGCCAGTCCTCGGGCGTGAACGGGATGCTGCCGACGGGGTACTGCGTGCCGCCACCGGCGGCGACGGACTCGTAGGCGGCGCGGTTGGCGGCCAGGGCGCCGTCGACGGCGGCGCTGTCGCCCGGCGGGAGGGCCCGCAGGATGTCGAAGAGGTACGACGTCGGCTCGTCGGAGGCGCGCAGCAGCGGGGTGGTGAGGCGGCCGCGCAGGAGGGGGTAGAAGAGGACGACGCCGGGGCCGAGCGTGGCCGGGGTGAGGGCGTCCAGGAGCGGTGCGCTCAGGGCCGCGGCGGAGGAGCCGGGGATCATGAGGTTGAGCCAGGGGTGGGCGTACGTCCAGATGCCGGCGGCTTTCTGCGCGGCGACCCAGGGGGCCAGCCGGTTGAGGAAGTCGAAGTAACCGCGGTCCTCGTGGCGGGCGCCGGCCGCGTCGTGGCGCAGCCCGCGAAGCAGCGCGGCGTCGTCGGGAGCGGGGCCGACGGGCGGGCCGTAGGCGACGGCTTCGAGGGTGTAGACGCGGAAGGCGCCGTCGGCGTCCGCGGAGACCTGGCCCTCGACGTAGTCGAAGCGCGCTTCCTCCACCAGGCGGCGCTGATCGTCGAGAAAGGTCTCCAGGTCGGTGTACGGCAGGTGGTAGTGGCGCACGGTCTCGGGCGCGGGGACGAGGCGCAGAGTGGCCTCGACGATGACCGCGCACTGGCCGAGGCCGGCGAGGACGGCGTGGAAGAGGTCGGCGCGGCGGGTGGGCGAGCAGCGGACGAGTTCGCCGGCGCCGGTGACGACGCGGAGCTCGGTGACGTTGTCGACCTGCGCGCCGTGGCGGTGGGCCTGGCCGCCGAGGCCGCCGACGGACAGCGTGCCGCCGACGGACAGTTCGAGGTAGTCGGTGAAGACCGGCGGGGTGAGGCCGTGGGCGAGGGTGGCCCGGGCGACCTCGCTCCAGCGGGCGCCCGCGCCGACGGTGACGGTGGTGCTGCCCGGGCCGACGGGGCCGATGCTCGCGAGGGGCGCGGTCTCGATGACCAGGCCGCCTTCCGCCTGGGCCTGGCCGAACGGCGCGTGTCCCTGTCCGCGGGGGGCGACGGGGAGGCAGTGGGTGTTGCAGAAGCGGACCATGCTGACGACGTCGCGGACGGAGCCGGGACGCAGCACGGCGCGGGGGCCGCGGTGCACGATGTGGCCGAAGTCGTCGGCGGCGGCGGTGAGGGAAGCGGCGTCGGTGAGGAGCGTGCCGTCCAGCGCGGGTATGCCGGTCGGCGTGGCGACGGACGCCGTGCCGTCGGTGGCCCAGCTGCGGGTGACGGTGTCGAAGCCGACCACCGCGGCTGTGCCGGCGACCGTGAGGCCACGCAGGACGTTACGTCTGGACGGTGTGCGGGGCATGCGCGGTACCACCTTTCGAGCGGTGCGGGAGAAATGATCAAATCTGCGCCAGCGTAAGGCAGTTGAGCCGCTCGAATGTGGTGCCTCCCGGCCATCCGCGGCACTGTTTTGCGCCATGCCCCGTGGACTCAGCGGCTCGGGGTCCGCTCCTTCAGCGCGGCGGGGAGCTCGGTGCGGCGGCGGATGGCGAGCTTTCGGTAAGCGCTGGTCAGGTGGGTCTCCACGGTGCGCCGGGCGATGTGGAGGAGGTCGGCTATCTCCGTGTTGGTGCGGCCGTCGGCGGCCAGTTCCGCGACACGGCGTTCGCTGTCGGTGAGAGCGCCGGAGCCGGTGCGGGCGGCGGCGGTGCGGCGGGCGCCTCCGGCGCGGAGCGCTTCCTCGGCGCGGGCGCGCAGGCGTACGGCGCCCAGGCGTTCGGCGTGCTCCGCGGCCTGGCGCAGGAGGTCCCGCCCCCGGGAGCGGTCCCCGGCGGTGGTGAGCAGCCGGCCCTGGGTGAGGAGGGCGGCGGTCAGTTCGGCGACGGCGGGGGTGCCGCGCAGGACGCCGACCGCGTCGTCGGCCAGTTCCACGCCGCGCCGTCCGCCGGTCGCCCCGGCCAGGACCCGCAGGGCGCGGCCGGTCGTGCGGGGGATGTCCCACACCTGGGCCAGCCGCAGTTCCTCCTGCGCGAGGGCCAGCGCCTCCCGCCGGTCGCCCAGGGCCAGCCGGCACACGGCGGCCGCCGAGCGCCACGGGGTGACGACCGGGCTGAGCACGGCGCGGGCCGACTGGCGACGGCCGCACTCCAGGAAGTCGTGCAAGGCGCCGGTGGTGTCTCCTTCTGCGAGGCGCAGGGCGCCGCGGGCGTAGAGGAAGCGGTTCAGCTCCCAGGAGTCCGGCGTGTCCCGCAGGTCGAAGCCGTCGGCGAACCGGCGTGCCTCCCGGGTGCGACCGGTCTCCACGAGGGCGAGGAGGGCGTGGGCGTCCCCGTTGACGGGGGCCGGCGGGGTGTGCCGCGTGGTTTCCCCGGCCGGGCGCCGGGGGTGCGGGGGCAGGAGACGGCCGTACTCGCCCCTGGCCGCCGCGATGTCGAGGGTCACGTCGTGCAGGGCCCGGTGCATCGGGTGGAGCAGGGACGCTCGCTGGCCGGCCAGGCCCCGTTCGACCAGCCGTTCCGCCTCGTCGAGTTCGTCGGCCCACTGGGCGACCGCGGCGGCGGTGCCCAGCAGGAAGGGCTCGGCGAGGGGGTCGGCGGGCTCGGTGAGCAGGGCGCGCAGCCGGTTCATCGCCGCGTGTGCGGAGGTCGCGCCCGCGGTGGCCGCGTAACGGACCAGCAAGGCCTGGCCGGTGGCGCCGACCAGTTCCGGGGAGCGTTCCGCGATGTCCGTCAGCCGTCGGTACGCCTCCCGGCGGACCGTCTGGTCCTGGTCCGACAGCAGCGCGGAGGCGGTCCGCGCGGTGCCGGCCAGCTCGGGGTGGTCGGTCAGCCGCGTCTCCAGCCGGCGCATCACCTCCATCGCCGTGCGGACCTCGCCGCGGCCCGCGAGGGCGGTGCCGAGCGCCATCGCGGTCCGGACCTGGTCGCGGGGCTCGGCGGTCAGGGTCAGCGCCTCGGCGAGGCGGGGGATGCCGGCGGGAGCGTCGGCCGAGGCGTACTCCAGCGAGCCGAGCTCGGTCAGCAGGCGCTGCCTGAGGTCGTCGGCGAGCGGCTCCCGCAGGGCCCGGCGCAGGTAGACGACGGCGTCGCCGGGGCGGGCCTCGCGCTCGGCGACGGTGACGGCGTCGCGCAGTACGCGCAGCGCCCAGGGCAGGCCGACCGCGCCGCTGTCCAGCAGCTGCCGGGCGACCTCCTCCACCCGGTCGCCGCGGCGCAGCATCGCCTCGGCGACCGCTTGGTGGGCCTCCTGCCGGCGGGCGGTGGACCAGCCGGCGAGGACGGCGTCCCGCAGCAGCGGATGCGCGTAGCGCGGCCGCCCGTCGCCCTCCCCGCCCGGCCGCAGCATCCCGAGCCGCACCATCGCCGTGAGCCACCCGGCCACCCGGGCCGGATCACACCCGGTGGCATCGGCGAGCAACCCGACGAACGCCTCCGGCGGAGGGGCGAGGGGTTCGACGCGGCTCGCGTCCGGCTCGGCCTCCCCGGGCAGGTGCACGCCACCCGGGACGGCGAGACCGGGCTGGGCGCAGGCCGAAGCGAAGGCGTCCGTGCTCTGCCGGGCGGCCGGGGCTGCGGGGGCGGTGCCCGGGCGGGGGCAGGCGTCGGCTCCCGGCTGGGCGCAGGCCGAAGACGGGGTGGTGGGCCGGGGCTGGGGTGTCGGATTGTTCTGGTGCGGTGGTTCCAGGGTTGCCAGGGTTCGGGCCAGCCTCGCTGTGTCCGGGCCCGCGTTGTCCAGCCACCAGTTCACCGCCGCCGGGTAGGCCCCCGGGTACAGGGCCGCGCAGGTGTCCGGCACCGGGGCCGGGGGCGGGGCGCCGTGCAGGTCCTCCAGGAGGGCGCGCAGGAGCAGCGGGCTGCCGGCGCCGGCGCGCACGCAGTCCGCCGTCCACCGCGCCGGAGCCGTCGGCACGGCGGCCGCGACCAGTTCCGCCGACGCGGTGTCGGAGAGCGGCGCGAGCGTGTGGGTGCGGACGAGGGAGGGGGAGAGCGCGTGGGTCAGACCGCTGGGCTGCGGGCCGATGTCGTACTGGCTGCGCTCGGTGGCCACCGCCAGCACCGGTAATCGGTCGATGCGCCGGGCCGCCTCCACCAGCCAGCGGCGGGACGCCGCGTCGGCGAGGTGGACGTCGTCCACCGCCACCAGCAGGGGCGACCGCGCCGCGTACGAGCGCAGCACCCGCCACAGCCGCGCCGCGCTGCCCCGGTCGTCCGGACCCGGCGCCACATCCGCGAACTCCGGCACAGGGCCGAGGAGATGAAGGACCGCGGAGAACGGCACCCCCGTGTCCTCGGGGGAGCAGCGGGCCCGCAGCACCCGCATACCGCGCCCGGCCGCGTGCGCCGCGGCCGCCTCCAGCACGGCGGAGCGGCCGGTGCCGGTGGCTCCGCGCAGCAGGACCAGCCGGCCACTGCCCGCGAGGGCGCGTTCCGTCTCGGACACGAGCAGCGCGTGCGCGTCCTCGCGCTCACGCAACGGTGCGGTCATCCCTGCCTCCTGTGCTCCTGTACTCGTGGACGGTGGTGGTGGCGCGTACGGCGTGGTAGACGTCGGTGACGTGTGCGGGGTCGCGGCCGGGGGCGACGCGGGCGGCGGTTGTGGTGAGGCTCACGGCGGGGCGCGGCCCTTCCCCCGCTAGCCGCCGGCACACCGGCGTACAGCCCCTGACCTGCGGCGATACCGGGCGTACCGCTTCTCGTGGCGGCGGCACGAGCGTTGCTCTCGTGGTCCGCCTCGTGGTGCTCCACGATTGCGCCCGCCGCGCCCCTCGCAGAAATGTGGGACACGATCTCCCGTCACCGGTCCCGCGCCGGTCGGCGGGTCCGTGAACAGGGGGGATTCGGTTGCTCAGCGCGCCCCGGACGCCAGACCACCCGACGGCGAGGACGCACGACCGGCCCATGCCGGGAACGCCGGACCGCCCGGCGCCGAGGGCGGCCGACCGCTCCCCCGAGCACGCCGCGGACACCGTCGCCGTACGGACCCCGCGCCGTACGCCCGTCGTCGTGCAGGCCTGCGACCCCATCAGCCACGAGGGCGCCGTCAGCCAGCTCCGCGCCCGCCCCGAGATAGAGATCCGCGAGGAGAGCGGCGTCGGCACGGTCGCCCTGCTGGTCGAGGACACCCTGGACGAGGCCTCCCTCGCCCGGCTGCGCCGGATCACTCGCAGCGAGGGCGGCCGGGCCGTGCTCGTCGTGGGCACGATCCGCGAGAACGAGCTGCTGGACGTCATCGAGTGCGGCGTCGGCGCCATCGTCTGGCGGCGGGAGGCGACCGCGCACCGGCTGGTGACGGCGGTCCAGGCCGCCGCACGCGGCGACGGCGACCTGCCGGCCGACCTGCTGGGCCGGCTGATCAGCCAGGTGGGCACCCTGCACCGGGGCGCGGCGAGCCGCGCGGGTGCCCCCTCGCTGGGGCTCGCGCCACGCGAGGTGGACGTCCTGCGGCTGGTCGCCGAGGGCCTCGACACCGGAGAGATCGCCGGCAAGCTGTCCTACTCCGAAAGAACCGTCAAGAACGTGATGCACGGGCTCACGACGCGCCTGCATCTGCGCAACCGGGCGCACGCCGTGGCATATGCCCTCCGGGAAGGCTACATCTGACCGAACGGGCAATCGAAGGCGGACACACGGGCAGCGCACCTGCCCGTCCGCCGACCCCGCCGCGCGTGCGGCCCCCACGACGTTCGGGGGACGATCGACGACAGGGCGGGACGCTTGTGAACGACCGTCATCAGCAGTGCAGTTGAGGAGCACGACGTGATCCACGAGGTGGACGAGGTCCTCAAAGGGCTGCTCGGCGGCGGCGCGTTGACCGGCTCGGGCATCGAGGTCTCCTTCGAGGCGCCCACCCGCGACTGGGCCGCCCGCCGCAACGCCCCTGTCGTCAACGCCTACTTGTACGACATCCGCGAGGACGTGGCCCGGCGGCAGCGCGGGCAGATGCCCGTGCGGGACGAGCGGGACGTCGTCGTACGCCGCCGCCAACCCCCTCGCTGGTTCCGGCTGTCGTACCTGGTGACGGCGTGGACGAAGACCCCGCAGGACGAACATCGGCTGCTGTCGGCGGTGTTGGCCACACTCATCCCGCGCGAGCTGCTCCCCGCCGAGGAACTGCCCGGCGCGCTGGGCGCCTTGGGGCTCGCCGTGCCGTTGACCGTGGCCGGTCTGCACACCGAGTCCCGTTCCCTCGCCGAGATCTGGTCGGCGCTCGGCGGCGAGCTCAAGCCGTCCCTGGACCTGGTGGTCACCGCGCCCTTCCCGGCCTACCCCGAGTACGACGCCGGACCGCCCGTCACCGAGGGCGCGGCGGTGCGCCTGCGCGGCATGGACGGCGAGCCGCCGGAGTCCGGTGAACGCGCCCACCGCCCCCGCCAGGTGGCTGCGGCCCGCGCCGCCCTCGAGACCCGGAACCCCCGATGACCGATCTGCGCGCCGAGGCCCCCGCCGACCCCGATGTCAGCCCCCTCCTGGCCCGGCTGGCCCGGCTGCGCGAGCGCGTCGCCGCCCTCGTCGACCACCGCGCCGCCACCGACCCGACCGCCGACGACCCCCTGCGCGGCCTCTACCTTTCGCAGGACGCGGTACGACACCTGCTCACCGCCCCGGCGACGGCAGCGGCGATGGCGCCGGCGCCGGCAGCGGCGGCACCGCCGCCGGACGCCCCCGCAGACCCCCTCACCGACCTCGCCGCCCGCCTCTCCCTCACCGGCCTCGACACCGCGATCCTGCTCGTCGCCCTCGCCCCCGACCTGGACCGCCGCTTCGAGCCGCTCTACGGCTACCTCAACGACGACGTCAGCCGGCGCCGGGCCACGACCGGTCTGGCCCTCGACCTGTGCGCCGTGCCCGCGCATCTCGCCGCCGCCCGCGCCCGCCTCCACGCCGGCGCACCGCTGCGCGCGCTCGGTCTGCTGGAGGTGGAGGAGCCGGAACGCCCCTTCCTCTCCCGCTCGTTGCGCGTCCCGGACCGGCTGCTCGGCCATCTCCTCGGCGACGACACCCCGGACGCCGCCCTGCACGGGCACCTGCATCCCCTGCCGGACCCGCTCCCCGCCGACGACGAGCACTTCGCCTCCCGCCTCGCCGCCCTCCTGAGGACCGGCCCCCTCACCGCCTACCTGCGCGAACACCGCGAAGGCGACGGAGTGGCGTCGATCGCGGCCGCCCTGGAGGCGGCCGGCGTGCGCGCCCTGCGGTTCACCGGGCCCGAGGACCGGGTGCCCGAACTGCTGCGCGAGGCCCGCCTAGGCTGCCTGGCCCTCGTCCTGTCCGGCCTGCCCGAACGCCCCGGCCCACTGGTCACGGCACTGACCGCGGCCACCGACGTCACCGTCCTCCTGACGGACCCCCGCCCCTACGACCCGCACTGGGCCCCCCACGACCCGCTGACCCTGGACGCCCCCCGCCGCCGCACCGGCGGAACGGCGGCGTGGTCGGCGGCACTGGAGGCGGCGGCGACACGGAAGGCCGAGCCCGCCGGCGATCTCGACCTGACCGCCGCCGTGGCGCCGTACCGGCTCGGCGGGGAACGGATCGCCCGGGCCGCACGCGCCGCGCGAGGGCTCGCCGCGTTCGAAGGGGGGCCGCTCACCGCGGCGCACATCCGGCTTGCCGCACGTCAGCAGTCCGCGTCCGGCCTGGAGCGGCACGCGCGCCGGATCCGGCCCGCGGTCGGCTGGGAGGACCTCGTCCTGCCCGAGCGGCCGCTGACCCAGCTGCAGGAGCTCGCTCTGCGCGCCCGCCACCGCGACCGCGTCCTCGGCGACTGGCGGCTCAGCGCGGGCGGCGGACGGGGCCGGGGCGTGCTCGGGCTGTTCGCCGGCGAGTCCGGCACCGGCAAGACCCTGTCCGCGGAGGTCGTCGCCGCCGAACTGGGGCTCGACCTGTACGTGGTGCAGCTGTCGTCGGTCGTGGACAAGTACGTCGGCGAGACCGAGAAGAACCTGGAGCGCATCTTCACCGAGGCCGACCGCACCGACGCCGTGCTCCTCTTCGACGAGGCCGACGCGGTCTTCGGCAAACGGTCGGAGGTGAAGGACGCGCACGACCGGTACGCCAACATGGAGAGCGCCTATCTGCTCCAGCGGCTGGAGTCCTTCGACGGGATCGCGCTGCTCACCACCAACCTGCGCGCCAACATCGACGAGGCGTTCACCCGGCGGCTCGACCTGGTCGTCGACTTCCCGTTCCCCGACCCCGGGCAGCGGCTCGCACTGTGGCGGCACGGGCTGTCCCACGTGCCGTGCGCCGACGACGTCGACCCCGCCCCGCTCGCCGCGCAGTTCGAGCTGGCCGGCGGGTCCATCCGCAGCGCGGTCGTCACCGCCGCCTACCTCGCCGCCGGCCGGGGCGAGCCGGTCGGCGACGGGGACCTGCTGGAGGGGGCCCGCCGCGAGTACCGCAAGGCGGGCCGCCTGGTGCCGGGCGAGGCCGGCTGGTAGGCCACCTCGCCAAGTGCCTTACTGCACCCGCCACTTCTGGTTCGGCGTGCCCGAGCACGACCACAACTGGAGCCGGGCGCCGTCGCCGGTGCCGTTGTCCTTGACGTCGACGCACTTGTCGGCCTGCGGGTTCACCAGGTCGCCCCGGACGCTCAGCACGAACTGCTGCGCCGGGTTGCCGCTGCACCGGACGAGCTGGATGACGGCCCCGTCGTCACGCGAGCCCCAGGCGACGTCCATGCACATGCCGAGCGTGCGGACGGTGCCGTCACCGTGGAACACCCACTTCTGGTTGGCGGTCCCGGCGCATTCCCACAGCTGGAGCGGGGTGCCGTCCTTGCCCTTGCCGTCCGCCGCACCGGTGACGTCGACGCACCGCCCGGAGGCCTGCCCGATGATCAGCTGCCCGGGGACCGGCTTCGGGGCCGGCTTCGGCGTCGAGCCGGTGTTCGGCTTCCCGCCCCCGGAGCCCGACGATCCCGAACCCGACGATCCCGGCTGCGACCCCGCCGCGCCCGTCGAGCCGGTCGTGCCGGAGCCGGGATCCAGGGTCTGTGCGGGCGCGGACGGCGCCTCGGGGACGGGCAGCGGCGCGGCGGAGGCGTCGGCCTTCGGCGCGGCCGGCGCGGAGGCGACCGGGCTGGGCAGCGTGGTGCGGCCGGCCTCGGCGAGCTTCTCCGAGGCGCGGCTGGTGACGGACGGCTTGTACGTCAGCCAGATCATGACGAACGCGATCGCCAGCGCCAGACCGACGCTGAACGCCGTCGCCAGCCACCGCGGCAGGAACCCGCGCTGCACGAACGTCCCGTCCAGGACGAGCGGTTGTGCGCCCGAACGCTGCACGGTGAGCGCGTACGGCCGCTGCTCCTTGGACCCGAACCAGATGATCTGCCGGGGCCGCAGCGTCGCGTCGACGAACGCGGCCCGCCCCGGTTCGATCTGCACGTTGCCCGGCCGGATCTCGTACGACAGGGAGTCGCCGTTGTCGGACCCGGCGACGGAGGCGGTCAGCCGGGTGTTGCCGAGGTTGTCGACGGCTAGCCGGGGCCTCCCCCGGAAACGGCCCTTCACCGTGGGCGGGACCAACTCGGCCCGCATCTCCGTGAACGGGGTGATCGTCAGGTTGCCCTCGGGGACGGTGACCGCGTCGGGGTGCTCCGTGGGCGTGATGCGCACCGCGTAGGGACTGGGGCCCGCCGCCGCGTCCGGGGTGCGGGGCGGGGCGAAGGTCAGCTCGACCGTGCCCGTCGTCCCCGGGTAGAGCCGCAGCGTGGGCGGCTCCACCGTGGTCCAGGGAGCCACGCTGCCCACCGGCTCGAAGCGGTACTCGTCGACGACGTCACCGGTGTTGCGCACCCGCAGGCGGACGGTCGTGCTGCCGCCGGGGTCCACGGTCGCCGCCGCCGGTTCCAGGGAGGTCCACAGAGTCACCTGTCGACGCTATGGGTGAGGGCGGCGGGCCGTCAGGAAGCGTCGGGGCAGGGGCGCTGCCCGAAGGGGACGACCTGCCCTGCCCCGAAGTCCTCGCACCGCCGCGGACTCAGACCGTGAACTCGACGGCCTCCAGCTGGTGCCCCTCGTCCATGTTGCTGCCGCCGTACCTCCAGTCGCCGGGCTTGGTGCAGCCGAGGCCCATCCAGCCCTTGTCCTTGACGTTCGCGTTCTGGCACACGGAACCGTCGTTGACCTTGATGGTGAAGCCCTGGAGCGGCGAGACGGCTTCCTTGCTGCTGCCGATGTACATGTCCTTGCCGTCGGCCGCGCTCGACCACTTGTCGCCGGTCAGCCAGTCCTCGACCACGTGCGCGCCGTTGCCGCTGACGCCGCCGGTGCCGGCCACCGCGATGTTCAGCGCCTTGATGGGCAGGCCCTTGCCGGTGGTCCCGGCCTCGGAGCCGTCGCACACCGGCTTCTGCCAGCCCCGGTCGGCCACATAGGCGCGGTAGCAGATGTGTCGGCCCTCGCTGCGGGCGGCGAGCTGCTTGACGGCGGTGGCGGCGGTCTCCGGCTTGGGCTTCGGCTTCGGTTTCGGCGCCTCGTTGCCGCCGCCCCCGCCCCCGCTCTCGCCGCCGCCACCGGAACCGCCCGTGCCGGCGGCCTCGGAGGTGGCCGGCCCCTCGGGCTTCGCCGCGGGCACGGGGACGGCCGCCGACGGGGGCGCGCTCGGCGCGGCGCTGAGGCTCGGGCTGGGCGGCGGGAGGGTGCTGACCCCGGCCTGCGCGAGCCGCTCCTCGGCGAGGCTGCGCACCGGCGGCTTGTAGCCGATCCAGATCATCACGAACGCGATCGCCAGCGCGAGGGAGACGCTCAGCGCGGTCGCCAGCCAGCGCGGCAGGAACCCGCGCTGCACGAACGTCCCGTCCACCGCGAGGGGTTCGGCGCCGGAACGCCGTACCGCCAGGGAGTAGGGCTGCTCCTCCTTGGACCCGAACCAGATGATGTCGCGGGGCCGCAGCGTCGCGTCGACGAACACCGCACGGCCCGGCTCGATCTGCACGTTCGACGGCTTCAGCTCGTACGACAGCCGGTCACCGGTGTCGCCGCCGCTGAGCGAGGCGGTGACGCGGGTGTTGCCGACGTTGTCGACGGCGAGCCGGGGCCGCCCCCGGAAACGGCCCTTCACCGTCGGCGGGACCAGTTCGGCCCGCACCTCCGTGAACGCCGTGACCGTGAGGTTCCCCTCCGGGACGGTGACCGCGTCCGGATGCTCGGTCGGCGTGATCCGTACCGCGTACGGGTTCGGGCCGGCCGCGGCGTCCGGGGTGCGGGGCGGGGCGAAGGTCAGCTCGACCGTGCCCGTCGTCCCCGGGTAGAGCCGCAGTGAGGGCGGCTCCACCGTGGTCCAGGGCGCGGTGGGGCCGACGGGCTCGAAGCGGTACTCGTCGACGACGTCACCGGTGTTGCGCACCCGCAGCCGCACGGTCGCCCGGCTGCCGGGGTCGACGGTGACGGAGGCGGGTTCGAGAGAGGTCCACAGGGTCACCCCGGCGAGGCTACGTCCGGCCCGCCGGGGGCGTCATGAGGCCCAGGGGCAGGAGGGTGTGCCCGTTCGGGCAGCTCCGCAGGCCTGGTGTCAGAGGGTCTGGTGGTAGCGGTCGGCCTCGTCCGTGATGAAGTGGGAGAAGGCCGTGGCCGCGAAGCTCCGCCACTCGTCGACGGGGAGGACCGGAACGCGCCGCAACTCGACCAGCACCTGCTTGCGGTCGGCCGTCGCCGGCCCGCCGGCCTGCGTCGGGGCACCGATGTCGACGGAGTCCAGCGGACCGGCCCAGACCGGGTCCACTCCCTGCATCACCTTCCTGACGATGCCCTTGCAGATGCCCGTCTCCTCGACCAGGTCCCCGTGCAGCCGGCACATCAGCGCCACCACGTCGTTCAGGGACACCGTGGATCCGATCACACCGTCGGCGACCAGGTCCCGCCACAACCTGCCCATGTGGGTCTTGAGCAGGACCGGCTGGTCCTTGGGCAACGCGCTGGGGAAGAACGCCTGGTGCACGGCCGCCACGGTGAGCACCTGGAGCAGACCGCGGACGCTTCCGAGCTTCTCCCCGGATGTGTCCTCCATGCCGAAAGTTCGGGCGAGCACGTCGGCGTCGAGGCTGAGCACGTTGCCGGCGACCTCGGCGCTCTCCCGCATCTCGTTCTTGGTGTCATCCGCCTTCCAGAACGCCTGGTCGGCGCCGTAGAAGTCCTGGAGGTGCTGTTCGTCGCCGGCCGCGTGCTGGTAGAGGCCGGGCAGGGAGTCCAGCGGCACATCGGGGTTGACCTGAGGCTGACCGGAGTCGTCGGCGACGTGGACGGTCACGTAGGTGTCACCGGGGAGCTCGAACTGCGGCCTCGCCCTGGGGTCCTCGGCCTGCTCCGCCCTGGTCGCCTGGTGGATGCTTTTCGCCACTCGCCAGATCTCGTTCATCACCTCGGTGAGTTCGTCCATGCTCTTGAACGGCCGGGTGACGAACTCCAGGTTCTGGCCGTCCTTGACGACGTACCAGAGGCCGCTTGCCCTGCCGTAGTGCTCGGCCTTGATCTCGTACACGTCAGGATCGGACTCCGACTCCGACTTCGTCTCCTCCGTGGCGAAGAGGCCGTCGTCCGAACCGGACTCCGAGTCCGAGCCGCCCTTGACGTCGACCTTGCTGTTCAGCTGCTGGAACTCGAAGCCCACCCGCGCCGGGGTCTCCGCCCGCCGCTGGACGAACGCGTCGGTCCCGCCGGTGTGCGCCGCGTCCGGGGACGCGTGGCCGTGCCCCCCGCCGTGCTCGCCGCTCGGGGCGTCCTGCTCCATCGCCCGCTGCACCGGCGCCGACATCACGCGGTGCGCGTTGGCCTCGGCGGCGCGTTCGAAGCTGTCGCCCGGGTCGCTGACGCGCAGGCCCGCGCCGTTGTCGGCGCCGGAGACCGGGCCCTGGCGCTGCTGGACGACATGGGTGAGCTCGTGGGCCAGGGTGTGCTTGTCCCGGCCGTTCCACACCACGTGCTCGCGCGAGGTGTACGCGCTCGCGCCGATCTCGGCGGCCGAGCGCTGGGCGACGGCGTCCGTGTGCACGCGTACGGAACTGAAGTCGACGCCTCCGAACCGGGCCGACATCTCACCGGCCAGCGGTGTGTCGAGGGCGCGGCCGGGCGAGTTCAGCACCTGGTGCACCAGGGAGCTGCGCTGCACGGCGGGCTGCTGTTCGTGTCCGCAGCCGGCGGAGTGCTGGTGGCGCTCCGCGTCGACGGCGCGGGAGACCGCCGCGTTGCCGGCGAGCCGCTGGAGGTCGAGCACCGTGGCCGCCGGCCCCGGGGGCCGGGCCGCGCGGGCGGCGGGCCGGGAGCCGGGCGTCCGTTCGTTCGGCGAACTGCCCTTGTCCTGCGCGCGCACGAGCGCTCCCCTCGACGGCCTTGACGGTGAAGAAGCCACGTCAGCGGATCAGCCTGGCCGAGAACTCGAGTGCGGGGCAAGGGCCTTCGGGGCAGAGAGGGCGGGCGCGGCCGACGGGCGTTGCCCTTCGGGGCAGACGGTCTGCCCCCGGTTCGGCACCCGCAGACGTTTCGACCGACGCGCTTCGCGCGTGACCGTGAGAGATGTCCTGACGCGTACCCCGAGGAGAGCACAGCATGCCGTCCTACCTGTCGCCCGGCGTATACGTCGAGGAGGTGGCCAGCGGCTCCCGCCCGATCGAGGGGGTGGGGACCTCCGTCGCGGCCTTCGTCGGACTCGCGCCGACCGGCCCGCTGAACGAGCCGACGCTGGTCACCAACTGGACCCAGTACGTCGCGGCGTTCGGTGACTTCACCGACGGGTACTACCTGGCGCACTCCGTCTACGGCTTCTTCAACAACGGCGGTTCGGCCGCGTACGTCGTCCGCGTCGGCGGCAGCCCCGCGGGCGCCTCCGGTGACGCCAAGTCGCCCGCCGCGGTGGGCGGTTCGCAGGCTCCGGCCGCACTGCCCGCCGGCGAGCCCACACAGCTCGGCGCCTTCGCGGTGACGGCGACCGCGGCCGGCCAGAGCGGCGCCCCGCTGAGCGTGGAGGTCGCCGACCCCGAGGGCGAAGGCCCCGCCGAACGCTTCCGGCTGATCGTCAAGGACGGCGACAAGGCCGTCGAGACGTTCGACGTGACCGCCAAGAAGGGCAACCGCTCCTACGTGGTCACCCAGGTCAAGGAGCGCTCCAAGCTCATCACCGTGGCCGAGGCCGCGCCCGCCGCGCAGCTGGTCCGCCCGGACAACCAGACGGTGACGCTGGCCGTGCCGCCCGCGGCCGCCGCCCCCGCCGGCCCCACCGGCGCTACGGCCCAGGACGGGACCGTCGGCCCGGCCCAGTACCTCGGCGACAGCGCCGACCGCACCGGCTTCGGCGGCCTGGAGGCCATCGACGAGGTGTCCATGGTCGCGGTGCCCGACCTGATGGCCGCCTACCAGCGCGGGGCGATCGACCTGGAGGCCGTCAAGGCCGTCCAGCTCGGACTGATCGCGCACTGCGAGCTGATGGGCGACCGCGTCGCCGTCATCGACCCGCCGCCCGGCCTGAACGCCCGTCAGATCCGGGTCTGGCGGCAGGAGACCGCCGGCTACGACAGCAAGTACGCGGCGCTGTACTACCCGTGGATCAAGGCCTTCGACCCGGCGACCGGCCAGGCCCGCCTGGTCCCGCCGAGCGGCCACGTGGCCGGCGTGTGGGCCCGTAACGACTTCGAGCGCGGTGTGCACAAGGCCCCGGCCAACGAGGTCGTGCGCGGCGCGGTCGACCTGGAGATCCAGATCACCCGGGGCGAGCAGGACCTGCTCAACCCGATCGGCGTCAACTGCATCCGGGCCTTCCCGGGCCGCGGCATCCGCGTCTGGGGCGCGCGCACCCTCGCCTCCGACCCGGCCTGGCGCTACCTGAACGTGCGCCGGTACTTCAACTACCTGGAGGAGTCGATCCTGATCGGCACCCAGTGGGTGGTGTTCGAGCCCAACGACCACGCGCTGTGGGCCCGCATCAGGCGCAACGTCTCGGCGTTCCTGGTCAACGAGTGGCGGTCCGGCGCGCTCTTCGGCGCACGGCCCGAGGAGGCCTTCTACGTCAAGTGCGACGAGGAGACCAACCCGCCGGAGTCGGTCGACGTCGGCCGGGTGGTGTGCGAGATCGGCATCGCACCGGTCAAGCCGGCCGAGTTCGTGATCTTCCGGCTGGCCCAGTTCTCCAGCGGCAGCGGTGAGCTGGAGGAGTAGCCGCGCCTTCCACTCCACCCCCTGTCGCCAACTCCCCTAGAAGGAATGCAAGATGAGTCTCCAGCCGGGTGACGCCCTCACTTCGCACAATTTCGGCCTGCAGATCGACGGCGTGATGGTCGAGTACCTCGCCGAGGTCAGCGGCCTCAGCATCGAGCAGGACGTCATCGAGTACCAGCAGGTCTCCGCGCAGGGCAAGCCGGTCACCAAGAAGCTGCCGGGCGTGAAGAAGGCGGGCACCTGCACGGTCGTGCGCGGCATGACCCAGTCCGCGGCCTTCAACCAGTGGATCACCGAGTCGATCAACGGCGCGATGGGCACCGCCCGCAAGAACGCCACGATCATGGTGATGGACTACCAGAACAACCCGGTCAAGCGGTACAACATGCGCAACGCCTGGTGCAGCAAGATCGACACCAGCACGGTGAAGGCGGGCGAGGCCTCCGCGCTGACGGAGACGGTCACCATCACGTTCGAAGAACTGGTCATCGAGTAATGCGGCGTACGGCTGCGCGGGGGCCGGCGGCGGCCGGGGTTCCGGCCGCTGTTCCGCCCGCGGGCGGGGAGCCTGGGCCGGCGTCGGCTCCGGCGCCCTTCCCGGCCGCCGCCGCACCGGCGTCCGCCGTGCCCCCGCCGGTTCAGCAGCGTCTGCAGACGGAGTTCCCCTTCGAACTGCCGCGCGGCTACGTCGACGAGGCCGGCGTCGTCCACCGCGACGGGGTGATGCGCCTGTCCACGGCCCGGGACGAACTCGTCCCGCTGCGCGACATCCGCGTCCAGGAGAACCCGGCGTACCTGTCGGTCGTCCTGCTCGGCCGGGTCATCACCCGCCTCGGCACGCTGCCGCTCGTCCACGACGGCGTCGTGGAGAACATGTTCGCCTCCGACCTGGCGTTCCTCCAGGACTTCTACCGCCAGATCAACGCGGAGGGCCACACCCGCGCGACCGTGGAATGCCCGCACTGCGCGGAGCCCTTCGAGGTCGAACTCGGCGGGAGCCGCCTGGGGGAATCGTGACGTACGCGACCGACCGGCTGCACGAGGAGATCGCGTACGTCGCCTTCCACTTCCACTGGAGCCAGGACGAGATCCTGGACCTCGAACACCACGACCGCCGCCGCTACACGGACCGCATCGCGTCCCTCGTGGCAGGGACGGGGAGCTGAGGACTGATGGGCTTCCTGGAGAGGTTCCGCGGGGGCGCCGGCTCGGGCCGGAAGCGGTCGGGGCCGGGGTCGGGGCCGGGTGGCGACGGTGCCGCTGGTGGCGGTGGCGCGGCTGGTGGTGACGCCGTAAACGGCTTCGCCGTCGGCGGCTCTGGCGATGCAGCGGCTGCGGGGAGCTCGGCCGATCCGGGAGCCGACGGCGGGCCGGGCGGTTCCGCTGTGGGCGGGGCGGCCGGCTCGGCCGGCGGTGCGGTGCGTCCCCGTTCCGCCGGGTGGACCGCGTTGCCTGCTCTCCAGCGGGCCGCGGCCCGTCGTACGGCGGGGGTCGCCGACGCCGGCTTCGGTGGTCGGCTGGCCACCTGGCAGAACCCTTCCTTCACCGGCGCGCGGTCACTTTCCGTCCTGGACGGCAGCCGGGGCGAGCGGATGACCACGCTGTCGTCCGGGCCCTCACATCCGGCCGCGTCCACCGAACCTCCGACCGCCGCGCCTCCGGCGTCGGTCCCCGCTCCCGTCACACCCGCCCCCGTTCCGGCGCCCGCCGTGCCGACGCCGACCGTGAACCCGGGCCCGGTCGTCGCGGCGCGGGGCGTCCACGTGCTCCCGGCTCCGCCGGCTGCGTCGGCTCCCGCACAGCGGCGCGCGCTGTCCGCCCGACCGCCTTCGACGCCGCCGGCTTCCGCGCCGCTGACCAGGTCGGCCGCCTCGCCGGTGCAACGGCGTGCGCTGCCCGCGCGGGCCCCGAGCACCCCGAGGAGCGGCTCGGGCGCGAGCACGCCCCCGCCCGCCGACGGCGGAACCCCGGCCTCCGCCCAGGAGCCCGCCCCCGACCGCTCCGCGACGGCCGCACCGGCACCGGGGGCGCATGCCGTCGCGCCCGCCGTCCAGCGGGCGCCGGTCGGCGCTACGGCCGCGCAGCCGACGCGCGCTGTGCCGTCGCCGGAGTCCGGCGACGAGGGCGCGGTCGTGCAGCGGGCGTCGGCGGTCCGGCCCGCTCCGAGCGCGAACCATGGACGCACGCCGACGCCGACGGGCGCAGCGGGCCCGGCAGACGGTTTCGGCCCCGCTCCGGTCGGGGAACGCCCGTCGAGTCCGGCAGGCGGGGCCGCCGCCCGTACGGCGGGTGAGCGGACGACCCGTCCCGCGGACGTGCGGGCGACCGGCCCCGTGGCCCCCACCTCGAACCCGACGACCAGGCCTGCCGCAGGCCGAGCGGGCGGTGCCGTGTCCGGGCGGGTGGGAACGCCCACCGCAGGCCCGGCGGGCACCCCGGCCCCGGGGCCGGCGTCCCCGGCCGCACCGCCGACGACAGGCAAGCGTGCCTCGGTACCGACCGTTCAAACCGCAGCCGACCCCGCCCACCAGCGCCCCACCCCTGCGACGGGTCGGCCCGCGGTCGGTCCGACGGGCACGCCCACCGCAGGCCCAGCCGGCACCCCGGCACCGGCGTCCCCGGCCGCACCGCCGACGGCAGGCGCCTCCGCCCAGACGCGTACCGCCGCCTCCGGACCGACGGTTCAAACCGCAGCCGGCCCCGGCGGCAAGCGCCCTGCGACTTCGACCCGTCGGCCCGCCCCCGGCCCGACGGACACGCCCACAGCGGGCCCGTCGCCCCTGTCCGCGTCGAACCCGGTGGGCGCGCCCACCGCAGGCCCAGCGAGCACCCCCGCTCCGGGACCGGCAGCCCCGGCCGGATCACCCCCGGCGATCGCGCGCGCCTCCGGCCCAACACGCACTGCCGCCCCGGAACCGACCGTTCAAACCGCAGCCGACCCCGCCCACCAGCGCCCCACACCTGCGACGAGTCGGCCCGCAGTCGGTCCGACGGGCCCGACGGGTGTACCCACCTCGGGCTCAACAGGTCAGCACACGGCCGCACCCACGGTTCAGCCCGCGCGAGGCCCGGTCGTCAGGCCCGCCTCCGCAGTGCCGGCGGAGTCCGCATCCACTTCCGCGAGCGGCCGCACGACCGACCAGGCGCCCCTCGCCACGTCCAGCCCGGCGGTCAGGCCTGCCGCAGGCCCGGCGGCCCACCGTCCGTCCGCACCGGCGGATCGGACCACGCCGGGCCCCGCCGTCCAGCGCACCCCCGGTCCGACAACCGGTCCCACGCCCACCCCCGCAAGTGAACGCACGCCGGTCCCACCGAGCGGGCCCACTACGAACTCGCCAGGACACCGTCCGCCCGCACCGGCGGATCGGACCGCGCCGAGCCCCGCGGTCCAGCGCACCCCCGGCCCGACGACCCGTCCCGCGGGCGACCGCACAGCGACCCCGGCGACCCACGCCCCCTCTGCCGCACCGGCGCCGACGAACCAGACCGCGCCCGGTCCCGCAGGCAAGCGCGCCTCGACGCCCCCGGCGGTCCGAAGCGCGGTGGCCCCGGTCGGCAGGCCCGCCGCAGGACCGTCGAGCCACCACGCGACCGGTCCGGACAGCGGTGCCGCGCCCATGCCGCCGACCGCGCCGGGCGCTACGGCGAACACGCCCCCGGCGTCCGCTCCCTCGGCCCGCGCAGCGAACGTGCAACGCGTCGGCCTCGCTCCAGGATTCGCCGCACCCACCTCCCCCGGCCCCGTGACACCGGCTCCCCGAGCGATCAACTCACCTGCCGCCCAATCGACTTCGGCCCCCGCTGTCCAGCGGAGCGCCGCCCGGAGGCCCGGCCTGGGCGCCCCCGCGCGCGGCAGCGCGGCCGTGCCCGGCAGCGGCCAGGCGCCACCCGCCCAAGCTGCGTCCTCCCGCCCGTCCGCTCCCGTGGGCCCTCAGCCACCGCTCCCCGCGCAGCCGGCCCCTGCCGTCCCCTCGGCCCGGAACGCGGCCGCCCCGCAGACCGAGCGGCCCGCTCCCGCGAGCGGACGAGCCCGCCCGGCCCTCGGCGCCCCACTCCCCACCCGCCCGGCGGGCGCAAGGCCGGTCGAAGCACCCGCCGCACACCACGCCGCGCCCGCCGTACAGCGCACGACGGACCCGCAGCCCACCCGGCACACCGCTCAACACACCACGCCAGCCTCCCCCAACCTCACCCCGAACCCCACGCCCGCCGCACACCACACCGCGCCCGCCGTAACGCACACGACGACCCCACAGCCCACAACCGCGCACACCCGGCACGCCACGCCTGCGTCCCCCAACCTCACGCCCTCCGCACCCGTCGCACACCACACTGCACCGGCCCTGCAGCGCACGACGACCCCACAACCCCCCACCGCACCCACCCGGCACACCGCTCAGCACACCACGCCCGCGTCCCCCGGCCTCACCCCGAACCGCACGCCCGCCGCACCCGCCGCACAGCGCATCAGCGCCCCTCAACTCCCCTCCTCACCCACCCATTTCGCCCCGGCGACCCCCACCGTCCGCCCGACACCGCCCGCCCCCGTCCAGCGCCGCCCCGCGCCCGCCGTCGTGCCCCTGCGCCGGACCACCCCCCACACCGCCCCCCTCCCCGTCGTCCAGCCCCGCACCGCCCAAGCGCCCCAGCCGCCCGCACCGCCGGCTCCACCGGCTCCACCGGCACAACCGGCGGAGCCCCCCGCCCCGGTCCCGCCGGCCCTCGCAGCGATCCAACGCGTCCCGGCACCCCGCAGCGCCGCCCCCACCGCCACCCCCACACCCCCCGCGGCCACCACCCCGACCCCGCGGGCCAAGAGCTCCGCAAAGCCGGCACCCGCCGCCCCCACCTCTTTCGACCCCCGCGCCCTCACCGACTTCCAGCTCGACGAACTCACCCATCGGCTGACCGGCCGCATCACCCGTCTCCTGCGCACCGAACTCCGCCTGGACCGCGAGCGCATCGGCCGTCTCCGCGACCCCCGCACCTGAGGCCCGCCGCCCCCGAAGCCCACCGCACCCCAGAAAGGCCCACCCCCGATGTCCCGCGATCTCGACCCGGGCTCCACCATCTTCTTCACCCTGACCATCGACGGCGAGAGCCTCGGATACTTCAACGGGTGCGAGGGCCTGTCCTCCGAGGTGGAGATCGAGCACCGGCAGGAGGGCGGGAACAACGGCTTCGTCTGGCAGCTCCCCTCCCGCGTCACGTTCTCCACGATCCGGCTGACCCGCCCCCTGACCCCGGACACCACCAAGGTCGCGAAGTGGATCTCGTCGGTCACCACCGGGGTGACCCGCCCCACCGCCCAGATCGCCGCGCTGCGCGCCGACGGCTCGGAGGTGGCCCGCTGGGGGCTGATCGACGTGCTGCCGGTCAGATGGCAGGGCCCGTCCCTGGACCCCGCCAGCCCTGGCGTCGCCACGGAGGTCTTGGAGATCACCCACCACGGGTTCACGGACTAGGCGGAGGGAAGCACCACATGGCCAAGGGAAGCAAGGGCGGCGCCGGCAAGAGCCTGGTACGCGCCACGCTCGCCATCCACGAACCGCCCGTGGGGTCCAGCACCACACCGGGCGGCATGATCAAGTCGTTCGCGTTCGACTTCAACCCGGCGCAGTTGCAGCTCGGCCGCCGCGCCCAGTGGAAGGTGACGCCGACGGCCGCCGTCCGCGACGGCTCCGTACCGGAGTTCATGGGCCCCGAGCCGCGCGAGATGACGCTGGAGATCTTCCTCGACTCCTCCGACCAGCCGGGCGGCAACACCGTGCTGAAGAAGGTCGAGTCGCTGCTCGAATGCTGCGAGGTCACCGCGAAGAGCATCGCCGCCAAGCAGCCCTCGCCGCCCTGGGTGGTCTTCCAGTGGGGCTCCTTCTCCACGGCCCGCTTCACCGCCTACGTCAGCAGCGTCGACGTCGGCTACTCCCTCTTCGGCACCACCGGCGTCCCCATCCGCGCCACCTGCCAGGTGCGGCTGCACGAGATCCCCAGCAAGACCAAGGGCCAGAACCCGACCTCGGGCGCCCTCACCGCGCGTCGCGTGCACCGCGTCGTCGCCGGGGACTCCCTCCAGTCGCTGGCCTGGCGGGAGTACGGCGACACGGCGGCCTGGCGGGCGATCGCCGAGGCCAACGACATCGACGACCCCGCCCGGCTGCCCAACGGCGTCGAACTGGTGCTGCCCGCGGCGGAGGAGGTGCGTCACTGATGGTGCAGTCCGCCTACTCCAGCGTCGTCCAGGTCACCCTGGGCGGCCGGCCCCTGCCCGCCGACTTCGCGCCGCTCCTCGTCGAGGGCTGGGTCGACCAGGGCCTCGGCGTCCCGGCCGCCTTCCGGCTGACGTTCCGCGACCCCCACCGGCAGGTCCTGCGCAAACTCGGCGTGCGCTTCGGGACGCCGGTCGTCATCGCCCCCGTCGCCGACGGCCAGGGCGCCGCCGATCCGCTGCTGACCGGCGAGGTGTCCGGGCTGGAGGCCGACTACGACGGCACCGGCTCCTTCACCGTCGTCCGCGGCTACGACCACGGTCACCGGCTGATGCGCCAGCGCCGGATCGCCGCCTACCGCAACCAGAGCGCCTCCGACATCGCCCGCAGACTCGCCGCGCAGGACGGCGTCCCGGTCGGGCGGATCCAGTCGACGAAGACGGTGTACGAGTTCATCAGCCAGGCCAACGTCACCGACTGGGACTTCCTCGCCCGTCTCGCCGACGAGAACGAGATGGTCATGTCCGTCGACGCCAAGGGCAAGTTCCAGTTCGTCCGGCCCGACCCCGCCTCCGGGGCGCCGCCCGTGTCCACCCCCGGCGAGAAGAGCCCCTTCGTGATGGAGGCGGGCACCGACATCCTCCGGCTGCGCGCCGCCGTCACCGCCGCCGAACAGGTCGGCACCGTCGAGGCGCGCGGCTGGGACGTGACGACGAAGAAGACGCTCACCGCGACCGTGCCGGCCACCTCCAACCCGGGCATCAGCATCGGCACCACGCCCGCCGAGGCCGCCGTGAAGTTCAAGCCGGCCAAACTGGTCGACGCCCAGACGCCGTACGACCGGCAGTCGGAGGTGAAGTTCGCGGCGGAGGCCCTCGCCGACGAGGTCACCGGCTCGTTCGCCGAACTGGAGGTCGTCGCCCGCGGCACCCCCAAGCTGCGGCCCGGGCTGCCCGTCACGCTCGCCGACGTCGGCGCGCCCTTCGAGGGCAAGTACACGGCGACCTCCGTGCGGCACGTCTTCGGCGACGGCAAGCACTACGAGGCCTGGGTCACCGTCAGCGGACGGCAGTGGCGCTCGCTGTACGGGCTGTCCTCGGGCGGCGGCGGCGCGGCCAACGGCCTCCAACTGCCCGGCATCGCCAACGCTTTGGTCACCGACGTCCAGGACCCGCTGAAGCAGGGCCGGGTCAAGCTCCGCTTCCCCTGGCTGGACGACGCCTACGTCAGCGACTGGACGCGGGTCGCGCAGTGGGGCGGCAAGGACGGCGGATCGATCTTCCCGCTGGACGTCGACGACGAGGTCCTCGTCGCCTTCGACCGGGGCGCGCTGGACCACCCGTACGTCATCGGCGGCCTCTACAACGGCCGGGACAAGCCGACGCCCGTCCGCGACGTGCCGCTGCACGACGGGGCCCGCAACCGCGCCGCCCGGCACACCCTCTCCGACCGGGACGGCAACCGGGTCGACCTGCTCAGCCAGCGCACCGGCGGCAAGCAGGGCGTACGGCTGACCAGCGGCGACGACAAACTCGTCATCAACCTGGACCGGACGAGGACCGAGATCACCGTCGACAGCAAGGGCACGGTGAGCATCACCGGCGGCCGGTCGGTGACGGTGGAGGCGGGCACGGACCTCACCCTCAGCGCGCGGCGCAACCTGACCGTCAAGAGCGGCGGCACCCTCACCATGCAGGGCCGCGGCCTGGTCAACCTCAAGTCGCTCGGCGGCGCGGTCACGGTGGACGCGATGGGCGCCCTCAACCTCAAGGCCGTGGGCGCCACGCTGATCAGCTCGGGCGGCACCCTCCAGGTCAACTCCATCGCGAACGTGGGCATCCGGGCCGTCACCCTCATGCTCCAGGGCGCCGTGCTGGTCAACAGCAAGCCGTACCCGCTGCCGTGACGAAGCAGCGCCTCAGGAGAAGGAAAAGGCAGGTGGCCCTCTGATGGCCGAGCAATTCGTCGGATCCGGCTGGGCGTTCCCGCTCCGCATCGGCCCCACCGGGGGCATCGCCCTCGTCAGCGGGGAGCGGGAGATCGAGGAGGCGATCCGGCTGGTCCTCGCCACCGCGCCGGGCGAGCGGCCCATGCGCCCGGAGTTCGGCTGCGCCATCCACGACCTGGTGTTCGCCCCCGTCAACGAGGCGACCGCGGGCCGCATCCAGCACGAGGTGTACGCCAGCCTGGACCGCTGGGAGCCGCGCATCGAGGTCCACGACGTCGAGGTCACCGCCGGCGCCGAGCAGGGCGTGCTGTTCATCGACGTCCGCTACTCGATCCGCGGCACGAACAACCCGCGCAGCCTCGTCTTCCCCTTCTACGTCATCCCGTCCCACGAAGAGCCGGACTCCCCGAGCTCCTCCGGTACGGCTTCCGAAAGCGACCGCTGATGGCCCTGCCCTCCCCCAACCTGGACGACCGCCGCTTCCAGCAGTTCGTCGACGACGCCAAGCGCTACATCCAGCAGCGCGCGCCGGAGTGGACCGACCACAACGTCTCCGACCCGGGCGTGACCCTCGTCGAGACGGTCGCCCACATGGCCGACCAGATCGTCTACCGGCTCAACCGCGTCCCGGAGAAGAACCACCTCGCCTTCCTCGACCTGGTCGGCATCCACCTCTTCCCGCCCTCGGCGGCCCGCACCGACGTCACCTTCTGGCTGTCCGCGCCGCAGGAGGAGACGGTGCTGCTGCCCATCGGCACGGAGACGGCGACCGTGCGCACCGAGAGCGAGGAGGCCGTCGTCTTCGCCACGGAACGCGAACTGGCCGTCGTGCCCTCCGCGTTGCGGCATCTCGTCGTGCAGCGGCAGGGCGAGCCGGTGTCGGACCGGACCGCCGACCTCGCCGAGGGCAAGGACGTGCTGTGCTTCGCCGAGGCCCCCCGGCCGGGCGACTGCATGCTGTTCGGCCTGACCGCGGCCGTCCCGCACTGCGCCGTCGACCTCGAACTCGACAGCCGCGTGGACGGCGTCGGCGTCGACCCGCGCCAGCCCCCGCTGGTCTGGGAGGCGTGGACCGAGGACGGCTGGCAGGCTTGCGAGGTCGACCGCGACGGCACCGGCGGCCTCAACCGCCCCGGCGAGGTGGTCCTGCACATCCCCGGCGGGCACGTCCTGTCCCGCTCCGGCGGCCAGGAGGCCGGCTGGCTGCGCTGCCGCGTCACCGAGCCGCTGGCCGGCCAGCCCTTCTACACCACCTCCCCCACCGTGCGCTCGGCCGAGGCCTTCACCGTCGGCGGCACCGCGCCCGCCGTCCACGCCGAGACCGTGTACGACGAGGCCCTCGGCGAGTCCACCGGTCTGCCCGGGCAGCGGCTGCGCCTCGAACACGCTCCGGTCGTCGGCGACGACCCGCCGCTGCTGCTCCAGACCGCAGAACACGACGGCTGGACCGACTGGTCCGTCGTCCCGCACTTCGCCGCCTCCCGCCCCGACGACCGGCACATCACCCTGGACGCCGCGACCGGCGAGATCGCCTTCGGCCCCTCCGTGCGCGAACCCGACGGCACCCTGCGCCAGTACGGCGCCGTCGCCCCCAAGGGCGCGGTGATCCGCGCCCGCCGCTACCGCACCGGAGGCGGCCGCGCCGGCAACGTGGCCCGCGGCGCGGTCCAGGTGCTGCGCACCTCCGTGCCGTACGTCTCCGAGGTCGTCAACCGCGAGGCCGCGCGCGGCGGGGTCGACGGGGAGACGGTGACAGAGGCGAAGGTCCGCGCGCCCATCACCCTGCGCGCCCAGGAGCGGGCCGTCACCCTGCGCGACTACGAGGAGCTGGCCCGCCGCGCCGCCCCCGAGACCGCCCGCATCACCTGCCTCGAAGGCAAGCCCGACGAACACGGCGCCTACGCGGTACGGGTGTTGGTGGTTCCGCAGGCCGTCCCCGATCCGGGTGGACGGCTACGTTTCGAGCAACTCGTGCCCGGCGACGCACTGCTGGACCGGATCACCCGCCATCTGGACGAACGCCGCCTGATCGGGACCCGGTTGGCGGTCGGCCCGCCGTTCTACCAGGGTGTCACCGTGGTCGCCACCGTGCACGCCTTCCGCGGCGTGGACACCGACCGGGTGCGCCGGCAGGCCCACGACGCCCTCTACCGCCACCTCGACCCGCTGACCGGCGGCGCGGACGGCCGGGGCTGGCCCTTCGGCCGGCCCGTCCAGTCCGGCGAGGTCTTCGCCGTCCTCCAGCGCGTCCCCGGCGTCGAACTCGTCGACCAGGTCACCCTGCACCCGGCCGACCCCCTCACCGGCAAACGCGGCGAGGCCACCGACCGCATCGACCTGTCCGCGCCCTCCCTGGTCTTCTCCTACGACCACCGCGTCCGCGTGATCGGGGACGGCGCGTGAGGGGCTCCGTCGACGGTCTCGGCTCGTCCGCACCGATCGGCGCCATGCTGCCCGCCGTGTTCGCCGACGACGACCTCGCACAGCGGTTCGTCGGCGGACTCGACGAGGTGATGGCGCCGATCCTCAACGTCCTGGACTGCCTGCCCGCCTACTTCGACCCGGCACTCGCCCCGGCCGACTTCACCCGCTGGCTGGCCGGCTGGGTCGGCGCGGAGACCGACGGCAGCGAACCGGAGCCCCGGCTGCGGGCCGCCGTCGCCGCCGCCGCGTATCTGCACCGGGTGCGCGGCACCCGGCGCGGTCTCGCGGAGGCGGTACGGCTCGCGTTCGGCGTGGAACCGGAGATCTCCGAGAGCGGGGCCGCCGCGTGGAGTGCCCGCCCGCTCGGCCCGGTCCCCGGCGATCCCCGTCCCCACCTGCACGTCTCGCTCCGCCTGCCCGACCCGGGCCCGGCCGACGAACACCGGCTGGACGCCCTCGTGGCCGCCGCCCGCCCCGCCCACATGCCGTACACGGTCGAGGTGACCGCCGCGACCGCCGCCGAAAGGACCCCGGAGAGATGACCACCCACAACTGCGCCGAATGCGGCACCCGGGCGGAGCCGGGCCAGTCCTTCTGCGACGCCTGCGGAGCCGTACTGAGCTGGACGGACCGCTCTCCGGCCGGCAGGACGCCGGCCGCGACACCGGCGGGCGCGAGCGCGGGCGCCGAGCGGAAAGCCTCGGGCGCCGGCGCCGGCACGGCGGCGGCCGCTGTGACGACGTCCCCCGCGACGGCGGCCGGTACGCCGGCGACCGCGCCCGCCGTCGTGGCTGCTCCGGACGGGGCGGAGGCCGGCGCTCGGACCGCGCCCGCCCCGGCGGAGCCCTCGGGCCCGGCGGACGCTCCCCCCTCCTCGGAGGACGAGGACACGGCGGAGACCCCGCTCCCCGCCCTCCCACCGGACCAGCCCACCTCGCAGGAGGCGCCCTCCGCGCCCCCCGCGGCCCAACCGGCCCCGGCAACCCCGCAGCCCACACCCACACCCGCACCCGCACCCGCACCCGCACCCGCACCGACCACGGCCCCCACGCCCGCCCCCGCGATCCCCTCCCCCGCCCCCGCGCCCGACGACACCATGACCGCCCGCGCCCGCTCCCTCCTCGTCCCCGTCGCCGAACCGGAACCCCAACCCGAGCCGCAGCCCCCCGTGGCGCCGGTGCTGCCGGGACGGCCGGTCGTCGACCGTCCGCAGGTGCGGGCCCCGGGACCGCAGCAGGGCGAGATGAACGGCGTGCCCTGCCCCTGGTGCGCCACCCCGAACAACCCGGATCGGCACTACTGCGTGCGCTGCGCGATGCCGATGACCCTGGTCGACGACGCGCCGGCGCGACGCCCGTGGTGGCGCCGCCTGCCGGGCTTCCGCAACGGCCGGACCCCGTGGGCCGGCGACCGCCCCCGGCTGCGGCGCACCTTCGACCGCGTCGTGACCTGGGTGGTCGCCGCGGCCGTGCTCAGCCTGCTGGTGTGGGTCGGGTTCAGCACACCGGGCTGGATCGACGCCACCCGCGACCACTTCGCCAAGCGCGCCCCCGTCGCCCCGGACCAGATCACCGCCTCCCGCTCCTACCCGGGCCACAAGCCCGAGCTGGCCTTCGACCGGCTCAACAACAGCTGGTGGGGCCCCGGAGTGTCCCAGTCGGGCCAGGGCGAGTGGATCGAGGCCCGCTTCGCCGAACCGACCCGGCTGCTGGACCTGATCATCACCCCGGGCGTCTCGACCCGCGGCGACCAGCTCCAGGAGTCGGCGCTGCCCCACCGGGTGAAGGCGACGATCACGAAGAAGGACGGCACGACGACGACCCGGGACCTCGTCCTGGACCAGGGCGCCGGCGGCCAGCGGCGCGCGTTCCGCGTCGGCGAGGTCACCAAGGTGCGTCTGACGATCGAGTCCGCGTACGCGGCGTCGGCGAGCAAACAGGTGGCCATCGCCGAGATCGAGTTCTTCGGCCCGTCGACGGCGAACTCCGGCTGAGTCCGGGCGGCTTCACATGACCGAGGGCGGCCTCCCCGACCGGGGGCCGCCCTTTTCCGCGGCCACGCCGAAGCCTCGGGGGCCAGAGCGACCGCCGGACCGCACAACGACACGAGGCCCACCCCGTGTGACACGGGGCGGGCCTCGCAGTGAGAGCGCCGGGCAGGCCTTGCACCTGCATCTCCCCACAGGAAGTGGGGCGTCTTTCCTTGGACCACCAACGCAGAACCGGTTTTTCACTGTCGTGCTGACCGGCTCAAGATCAATAGTACACGATCTCCGCCGCTTGTCGAACCACCGTCATTCGAGCTTCTCCAGCTTCAGGTCCGGCCCGACGACGAGCGTGACCATCCCGGCCGCCGCGTCCGCGGACACCGTCGACGGCGTCCCGGGGAAGCGCGCGGCCAGGACCGCGGCCTGCTTCTCCATGCCCGCCGGGAAGGTGAGCGCCGACTTGGCCACCGTCCTGCCCGCGTTGCCGGTGGCGACGACGTTGTAGCCGGCGGCGCGCAGCTTCTCCGCGACCTGCCCCGCCCGGCCGGACACCCCGGTGCCGTTGAGCACCTGGACCCGGACCTGCGAGGCGTAGACCAGGTTCTTGACGGAGGCCTGCAACTGGGCCTTGCTCGTCTCCTTGTCGTTGGCCAGGGCGGTGAACACCTCGGTGGCCTGCGGATACTGCCAGACGACGTTGGCGATGTCCTTCGGGAAGTCGGCCCCACGCGGATAGTTGGGCACGGTGAGGAAGGAGAGCCGCTCGGTGGGAATGCCCTTGAGTTCGTTGGCCAGGGCGTAGATCGGCTTGATGCCGGCCATCTTCGGGTCGGTGGTGAGCGACTTGGTACCCGCCTGGAGGAAGCCGTACAGCGAGTCCGGGCTGGTGAGCTTGTCCTTCGCCTTCTTCACCAGGGCGTTCATGAACTCCTGCTGACGTCCGATGCGCCCGATGTCGGAGCCGTCGCCCACGCCGTAGCGGACCCGGACATAGCCGAGGGCGGTCTCGCCGTCGACGGTCTGGCAGCCGGCCTTCAGCTTCAGTCTCGCCTTGTCGGAGACGATGTTCTGCTTCGGGCAGACCTCGATCCCGTCGAGCGCGTCGACCATTCCCTTGAATCCGGAGAAGTCGATGGACATGAAGTTGTCGATGCGCAGGCCGGTGTGGGCCTCGACGGTCTTGATGCTGCACGCGGCGGCCCCGGCCACTTCGCCGCTGCTGCCGCCGATCGCGAACGCCTCGTTGATCTTGGCCTTGTGGGGGGAGGACATGGAGCCGTTCCCCCGGTCGCAGGACGGTATCTGCACCCAGGAGTCACGGGGGAAGGACAGCACCGTGGCCCACTCCCGGTCCGCGGGGATGTGCAACACCATCAGGGTGTCCGACTGCATCGTGGTCAGATCGGGGCCGCCGTACTCGGAGTTGGCGCCCTCACGGGTGTCGGAGCCGACGACCAGGATGTTCTTCGAGCCCGGGCTGAGGTTGTCCGGGCGCTCACCGCCCAGCTTGTCGTCGATGTCGGCGGAGTGGATGTTGCCGTTGAGATCCTGGTAGATCCAGGCGCCGGCGCCGCCGACCCCGAGGAGCATCACCGTGATCACGCCGCCGGTCCACGCCAGTACGCGTCCCCGCCGAGTCAGCCTGGTCTGCCCCCGGCCGTCCGCCGTACGCCGACGCCCTCGTGTCCCGCTCATCGGCGCTGCCCTCCGCTCGGCCGTTGTGTCACCCCGTACACCGTGCTCGGATACTCGGCGCTGGTCACCGCCGTTCGACGGAACTCCACCCGCAGGCAGGAATACGTCCCGAAAGCACAGACGTCTCACCAGACTCGCCAGAGGGGGACAGGGTTGCCCCAAGTGACCTTTTACATAGGTCAAATGACTGACCGTGACCCGCACCGGACCGGTCGTGAGAACCGGCCGGTGCGGGTCAGGCCGTCACCGGAGCGTGGTCAGGGCGCGTTGACGAGGTCGTACGGCGGGACGCTCACCGTGCGGGCGCCCGTCGTGCCACCGAGGACGACCTTGCGCAGGGAGGTGTTGTTGGTGAGGTCGGTCTCCTTCAGGCGCTTGGCCGGGTTGGCGAGGACCTCCACGTAGTACGTGCCGTTGGGCAGTCCGGTGATGTCGAAGGACTGGCCGGGCCGGTACTGGGTGTAGGTGTCGCCGGAGCCGACGTCGAGGACCTCACGCACGGAGATCGAGTTCTGCTCTCCGCACGCGGTGGACAGGTCGGTGTTGTGCGGGTGCCAGTTGGCGTTCTTCACCGTGTAGTCGACGGCGTCGGTGTTGGCCAGGCAGAACGCCTCCTTGCCGCTGCGCACCTGCTTGGTCTTGTCGGCGCTGAGCAGGCGGTAGCTGGCGAAGTCGGTGAAGTGCCAGTGCTCGTGGCCGATGCGCGGGTCCCACTCCATGGTGCCGGTGGGGGTGTAGCCGACCTGCTTGCCGCTCGCGTCGTAGAAGTACTGGTAGGCGTCCATCAGGTCCTTGCCGGGGCTGCGGAAGCCGTCCACGACGAGGGGGGCCGGGCCCGCGTTCCAGACGTTGGCGCTGAAGGCGAGGTAGTCCTTGCCGGGTACGTCGCCGTCCTCGCCGTCGGTGATCTCGAAGCCCCAGGCCGGCAGGGAGCGCAGGTCGGGCTTGGGCACGTTCGCGGGGACGGTCGCCCGGCCGGTGGGCCGCTGGGCGTTGGCCTTCAGCGCGGGAGCTATGCGGGAGCCGTCCGTGTGCCCCTTGCCGTCGCCCAGGTGGCGGGCGAGGCCACGGGCCTCCAGCGCGTGCGGGAAGGCAGGCGCGGTGGGCTCGTCGGCGCCGCGCGAGCCGTAGTGGTGACCGCCGCCGGGGGCCGGTTCGGCGCCCTGCTGCGCACCGTGCCCCGCGTGGGCGCCGTGCGCCCCGTGGGCCGCCTTGGCACCGTGGGAGCCGTGCGCGCCGGAGGACCGCAGCCCCACGCCGCCCTCGCCGCCCTCCGGGGACTCGCGGACCGTGAGCTTGACGGTCTGCGGCGCGTCGGCCATGCCGAAGTAGTCGCGGTACTTCTTCGCCACCGACACCTTGGCCGTGTACTCGCCCACCGCCAGGTCGGTCGGCTTGTCGCGGTCCCCGGTGCTGGTGTTGGCCGCCCAGCCCTTCTCCACGCCCCACACCGAGCCGAGGGTGAAGGGGTTCGCGGGGCAGCTCTGCGGATAGTGCGAGGTGGCCGGCGCGTCGGGCCGGATCCGCCCGGAGGCGTTGTTGGGGCAGAAGTCCCCCTTGGCGGTGAGGACCTGGGCGCCGGCGGCGTTCTTGATGGACACCTCCAGGAAGCCGGACAGCCCCTGGAAGTCCCGGACGAGCCCGGCGGGCAGCGTCTTCGTCTTCACCTTCTTCCCGTCGCGCAGGATCTGCTGGGCGACGACGGGGTCCTTGTAGGACTTGCGGGTCACCTTGAACTCGAGCGGCGCGTTGTCGACGGACACGTAGGTGCCCAGGTCCAGGTTGACGCCGGCCTGGCCGTCCCACTCCCACCGGTCGAGGGTGACGGACTTCGACGCGGCGATCAGCTTGAGCTGCGGCGTGCCGGGCGTGGCCTTCGGCGCCGCGCCGGCGCCGGGCGCGGCCCCGGCGACGGCGACGACGGCGAGCACCGCTCCGGCGGCGAACGCCGTTCTCTGCAGCTCTCCACGGTGTTTCTGACTGGTCATCGGGTTCCTCGTCTGCGAGTGCCATGGTCGATGGCATCGGACTGGACAGCCCGCGGATCCGGCCTTGTGCGACGGGCGCTCCCCTGGGACGTGCGTCGAACACGCCCATGCGCCCCGGCCGACTCTGTGGGCACCCTGTGAGAGAGGCAAATTGCTTCCGCGGGTTGCCTGCCGCCGCGAGATTCACCCGCCGGAGGCCACCCCTTCCCGCGTCGGCGTCAGCGAGCGGAACCCGAACCCCACCTCCGGCGAAAGTCCGTGATAATGCCGGAAGTTGTAGATCAGCGGGCTCCACGCCGACGGATCCACGTGCTGGGTCCCCGGCACCACGAGATCGTCGCGGGCATGCACCCGCACCACCTCGCACTCCACGATCCGGAACTCCCCACCGCCGCCCGACGTCATCTCCGTGACCCGCGCCTCCAGTTGGAGGGGACACTCGGCGACCCGGGGAGCCCGTACGCCCTCGGCGGGCTGCGGGGTGAGCCCGGCGGCGGCGAACTTGTCCGGCTCGTACCGGTAGACCCCCCGCTTCTCCTCGGGCACGGGCTCCGCCCCGGTGAGCGGAGCCAACGCCTCGACCTGCCGCCACAGTTCGGGCCCCGGCAGATTGACCACCACCTCCGCCCTGGCAGCCAGATTCTCGACGGTACGGCTCCCCCGCCCCACCCCGAGCACCACACTCCACCCCAACGCCCACACCGACGAGACGGGCGCGAGATTGGGCGACCCGTCCTCGTTCACGGTCGCCAGCAGAGCGACGGGAGTGCCGAAGTAGAGAATCCCCGGAGCAATGGCCACATGCCGCCCACCCACCACGCCCGGGCCCACTGAAGAAGTCATGCCCGAACGCTAAACACCCGACACTTCGGCCCCGCCCGAACAGTGAGGACGGCAGGCGTCGGTGAGGGGGCGGTTCGACGCCTGCCGGGGTCTCAGAGACCGTAGCGGGGCTTCAGGTGGCGCCAGAAGTCTCGGAGCATCCACTTGTCGAAGTCGGTGATCCGGGTGGCGGAGCCGGCGTTCATGACGAAGCAGCACTGGCCGGTCGGGGTCCAGTCGTAGAAGTCGTCCAGGCCGAAGGTGTGGCCGACCTCGTGAAGGTAGATATGGATGTTCTCCTGGGCGAGGGCGGAGGTGAAGTACTCCTGGCCGACGCGCTGGCCCCAGTCGCCGCCGGCACCGCCCTGGAAGCCCTTGGTGAGCCAGAGGGACTGGTCGTAGTGGCGGGCGGTGCCGCCGGGGCACCTGAAGTAGTTGCCGTCCTGGTGGAAGAAGCGGCCGCAGTCGGGGGCGCACTGCGGGGCGCCGGCGCCGTCGAGGACGTTGGTGTACACGTCCACCGAGCTGTCGCTCCACTGGAGGGTGGCACGGTTCTTGACCGCCCATCCGACGATGTTGACCGGCACGTCGGCGTACGGCCAGTCGTTGTAACCCCGGCCGTTCTCCACCTGGGCCGCCATCCACTTGCCGAACTGCTTCTTCACCGCCGCGTGGATCCGGTCGCGCAAGGCCGCGCTGACCAGAGCGTCGGACTCCCAGCGGACGCAGTAGTTGATGCTGCCGCGGTTGGCCATGACCTGGTCCCAGCCGTAGTTGCGGAAGCCGTAGAGGTCGGGGTAGGTGGTCGAGACGTGGTTCCAGACCTCGTTGAGCGGCTGGACGAGGTTCGACGGCGGGTTCCACTGCGGGGCGGCCTCGGCGCGTGGGGCTGCCGTGCCGGTCGTGTGGAGGATGGCAGCCAGCGCCGCCAGTACGGTGAAAAGCCTGGCCAGTCGTCTGCGCATGAGGTGAACTCCTCGTGTGGGGAACGGGATTCACGAACACGTACGTCTTGAGGTCGCCGCGGCTCCGGCGGAGGTTGCCGCCGGTCCTGGGAGCGGCGGTCCGGCGGGCTGGGCACTGCGACCGGCCGTTTCCGCCGATGTCGACGCCGTGGCGGAGATACGGGCCGTCGTGCTCCGCGCCGATCTCGAACGGCTCGGGCGCTACGACGGGCACCGCGTGCGGCAGCGTCTGCGCGACGGGTTCGACCCCGCGCACACGCACGTCATCGAGGTCGCCGGAGCACTCGCCGGCAGCGTCGCCCTGCGTCCCGCGGCCGACGGGCACTGGCTGGAGCACTTCTATCTGGCCCCGGCCGCCCAGGGCCGCGGCGTCGGCTCCGCCGTCCTCGCCCGGATCCTCACGGCCGCCGACCGCGCCGGCGTCCGTGTACGTCTCAACGTCCTCCAGGGCAGCCCGGCCCGGCGCCTGTACGAGCGGCACGGGTTCGTGTTCGAGAGTGAGGACGCGGTGGACCTGTTCCTGGTGCGGGAGCCGAAGGGCGTACGCATGTGCGGAAGAACAGACGTACGGCGCAACGAACGCCCAGGTGAACACCTGTCCGTCTGAACAGACGCCCGAACTGGCGTCCGACGCGGCGCGCCCGATCCGGGCAATCCCGGTGATTCACCGTACGGGTGCACTTTCCTCGGCATCATGAGCCCGGTGCCGTACCCCCTTCGCTCGCTCCTCGCCGTCGTCGCCGTCCTCGTCCTCGTCTGCGGGGCGGCCTGCGCCCCCCTCGGGGACGACCGCGACGCCGTTCCGCCCGGCGACGCTCCCGCCTTCGGGGCCTACGTCGGGTACGACTCGGAGGGCGTGCGGCGGATCGCCGGGCTCGACGGCTGGGTGGGCGCGGCCACGCCCCGGGTCGGGCGGGCGTATCTGCCCGGGGACCGGTGGAGCAACATCGAGGGAGCGCCCGGGTACCTGACGTACTGGGCGCAGTGGCGCAAGGCCCGCGCCGACCGGATGTTCGTGCTCAACGTGCCGATGCTGGAGCGCACCGAGGGCGGTCTCGGCGACGCCACCGTGCGGACCGAGCTGGGCCGGGGCGCCCGGGGCGAGTACGACGCGCACTTTCGCGCGCTCGCCCGGCGGCTGGTCGCGCTCGGGGTGCCCGACACCGTGCTGGTCGTCGGCTGGGAGATGAACGGCATCACCTATGCCCACCGCTGCGGCCCCGACCCGGCGGCCTGGAAGCGGTACTGGGCGCGGATCGTGACCACGATGCGTTCGGTGCCGGGGCAGCGGTTCCGGTTCGACTTCACGCCCAACCGGGGCCTCGACGCCGTCCCGTGGACCGAGTGCTACCCCGGCGACGGGTATGTCGACGTGATCGGCATGGACGCCTACGACCAGCCCCGGGGCATGTCCTTCGAGGAGCAGGTCGCCGAGCCGTACGGCCTCGCCGCGCACGTGCGGTTCGCCGAGGCTCACGGCAAGCCGGTGTCGTACCCCGAGTGGGGTCTGTGGCGCAACGGCGACAACCCCGCCTACATGCACGGCATGCTCGACTGGTTCGACCGCCACCGCCCCATGTACCAGACCATCAGCGACTACTGCCCCCACGGAGTCTGGCGCTGCCGCGCCAATCCGCGTTCGTCGCAGGTGTACCGGGAGGTGACAGGGGAGCTCGGGAGCTGAGGCGCCCTCGCGCCGTCCCCGAGCGGGCGCTCCGGGGGCCGTTCGGGGGAGCGGGCGGTGCGTCGCCGGGGGACGGACAGATCGCGGTCAGATGATCGCAAGATGCGACGAGATCACCCCGCGTACCCGCCGCTGACGCGCCTCGGCACCGTGAGCGGGGGCGCCGTTCTGGCGGCCGTACTCCTGGTCGTGCCGGCCGTGGCGCCCGCCGGCGCCGGGGGCGACGACGCGTTCCGCAAGGCGACCGCCCGGTCCGTGCAGGCCCATGAGGAGGCCCGCCGGCACGTCGACCGGCTGCGCGCCGCCGACGCCGCCCCCGTGAGGATCAAGGCCGCCGAACGCCGCCGCAAGGCGCTCCGCGCCGAGCTGTGGGACCGGCTGTGGACAGCGGCGAAGGCGTCCGGCGACCCGGTCGCCGTCGACCCCGGCGGGCACGCGGGGGGCTGTTCCGCCCGTGACCGCGACCGCAGCCACCCGCCCCGGCGCCCCCGCGCCTGGACCGCTCCGACCCGCGACTACTGGCTCTCCGCCGGCTACGCCGACCGCGGCGCGCACTGGGCCCACCGGCACACCGGACAGGACTTCGCCGTGCCCACCGGCAGCCCCGTGCTCGCCGTGGGACCCGGCACCGTACGCGTCACGACCTGCGGCGACGGCTTCGGCCGGCAGGTCATCGTCCGTCACCCCGACGGCTACTTCACGCAGTACGCCCATCTGTCCCGCATCGACGTCCGCCCCGGCCGACGCGTCGTGGCGGGCCAGCGCCTCGGCCTGTCCGGGGCGACCGGCAACGTCACCGGCCCCCATCTCCACTTCGAGGTCCGGGTCACGCCGTACATGGGCTCGTCGGTGTCACCCCTGCCCTGGCTGCGGCGCAAGGCCGTGAAGGTGACGGACTGAGCAGCCCCTCGTCCCCGGACCGACCGGCCCCGCGTAATCCGCGCGCGGCGGTGCGCCGCCTCCCGGCACACTGGTGCGCCCGGCGCGACGCGCGCGGAAGCGGGGGAGGGACGAGGAGTGAGCAGACGGCGTTACGTCGCCCGGGGCGTCCCCGGCGGCTACCGCATCTGGGACAACCGGGGACGCCGCTACTGGGGCGACTTCTACGAGTTGTGCCCCGACGACCTGCTGGCCGAGCTGAACGGACCGGCGGACCGGGACCGCGTCGTCGCTCTCATGCGCCGGTACAAGAAGGCCAGGCGCTGAGCGGTCCGGGCGCCGCCCCGGGGCCGGTCGTTCACATCGGCGGCGTGCCGGTCCGCGCGTGCTGGGCGTGCGTCGGGCGGTAGACGGCGAGCGCCCAGATCACGAAGACGTCGATCGCGATCAGGATGATCGACCAGACTGGCGCGTACGGCAGGAACAGGAACTGCAGGACCAGGCTCAGCGACGCCAGCACGATGCCCGTGAAGCGGGCCCACGCCGCGCCCTTGAGGATGCCCCAGCCGGCGACGGCGGCGATCACGCCGAGGATCAGCAGGATCCAGCCCCAGCCGGTGAGGTTGATCTCGTACACGTAGTCGCCGACGCGCGCGTACACATCGTCCTCGGCGATCGCGGCGATGCCCTGGAAGACGGCGAGGATGCCGTTGACGATCATCAGCACCCCGGCGAAGACGGCCCCGCCGACGGCCCAGCCGCTCTCCGCGGCGGGGTGGGAGGACCAGCCGGGCGAGCCGGACGGGCGGCCGGTGCCCTGGTGGGAGGGGTCCCAGACGGGGGAGTCCTGGGACGTGTGGGAGCGCGACGCGTCGGTCATGGCCGTACCCGCCTCTTCTCTGTATCGGGGACTGTCCTCACGACCATCCGCCGCGCCCGGCGCCGCCACCACGGGGGCTGCTCCGAACGGGTGAGGCGGCGGGAGACGGCATGTCGCATCCCGCCGACGCGGGGGGCCGGACCTTCACTGGACGCCAAAGGACCCCACCCCACGCCGGAGGCGACATGGCAGCCCACCGCACCCCCACGGCGACGTCGACCCGCGCCCGCCCCGCCCCTCTCCTGCCCGTCCTGGTCGCGGTGTTCACCCTCACCGCCTCCCTCGTCCTCACCGGATGCTCCGACGGGGAGAGCCCCTCCACCGTGACCAGCAAGGCCGCCTCCGCCGCCGAGTCGCTGGAGAACCGGGCGACCGCCGCCGCGTCCTCGCTCGCGGCGCAGGCCACCGGGGCCATCGCGTCGGCCACCGCGGAGATCGGCCACAAGCTGGACGGCATCAAGGGCGGCCAGGACGCCAAGAAGGACGTGAAGCTCGGGCCGCCGAGCAAGGATTCCGACGGCCGCGCGAAGGCCGAGGTCACCGTCACCAACCCGGACGACGCGAAGAAGTCCTTCGCCGTCCAGGTGAACTTCACCAACACCGGCGGCAACACGCTCGACAGCGTCCTCGTCACCGTCCCGGACGTCCCCGCCGGCGGCACGAGCACGGCCACCGCGCGCAGCAGCCACGGTCTGTCCGGCGAGGTGAAGGCCCAGTTGGGCCGGGCCGTCCGCTACTGAGCGCTCCCGCCGCCGCGCGGATGCGCCCCCGTGCCGCCCGACGCAGACTGGTCGGATGAAGGCCCCGCACCCGCGTAGCGACACGGCCGCACCCGCCGCCGGGGAGGCGCCTCGGCAGACGACGGCGCTCGCGGCGATGCTCTTCGCGGTCGCGATGACGTTCATCGACCAGACCATCGTCGCCATCGCGGCCCCCGACATCGTGGACGAGCTGCACCTGTCGGCCTCCGGCATGCAGTGGGTGGTCAACTCCTATCTGCTCGCGCTCGCCGCGTTCTTCGCGCTCGGCGGCCGGCTCGCCGACCTCCTCGGGGCGCGCCGCGTGGTCGTGGTCGGCACCGTCGTGTTCGTGATCTCGTCGGTGCTGTGCGGCTGCGTCCCCGAGGGGAGCCTGGCGCAGACCTGGCTGATCGTGTTCCGGGCGACCCAGGGGCTGGGGGCGGCGCTGCTGTTCCCGGCCGCGCTGGCCGTGGTGGTCGCGGTGTTCCCGGTGGAACGGCGTGGGCGGGCACTGGCGTTGTTCTTCGGTCTGTCGGGGGCGCTGACCGCTGTGGGACCGCTGCTCGGCGGCTGGCTCACCGCGTGGACATGGCGGGCGATCTTCTGGGTGAACGTGCCGGTGGCGCTCATCGCGCTCGCGCTGACCGCGCTGGCGCACCTGTCCGACCGGCGGCGGGCGGAGCCGCTGGACGTCAAGGGCGCGGCGCTGATCGCGGTGGGCATGGGGCTGAGCGTGCTCGGTTTCCAGCAGGCCTGGTCGTGGGGCTGGGGCAGCGCGGCGACCTGGGGCTGCGTGGCGGGCGGGCTCGCGCTGCTGTGCGTCTTCGTCCGCTACGAGCGGGGCGTGCGGCATCCGCTGATCGACATGCGGGTCTTCGACGACCGGGCCTTCCGTGCGGACGCCGCGGTGCTGTTCTTCTCGATGCTCGCCTTCGTGCCGCTGTTCTTCTTCGCCTCCGTCTACGCGCAGGTGTCGCTGAGCGCCTCCCCCAACCAGGCCGCGCTGTTCCTGCTGTACTTCTTCGCCGGCTTCGCGATCGCCTCGCAGTGGGGCGGCCGGATCCTCGACGACAAGGGCGCGCGTCCGGCACTGAAGCTCGGGACGGTGCTGGGGGCGGTGGGCTTCGCGCTGTGGGCGGGCGAGCTGACCGATCTGTCGATGCACGACCAGTGGCCCTACGCGGCGCTGGCAGGCGCGGGCATCGGCCTCGTCCTCGCCCCGGCCTCGACGGACGCCGTCAACCGCTCGCTGGGCGCCTCGTACGGCGAGGTCACCGGCATCACCCAGACGGTGCGCAACTACGCGGCGAGCGTCGGCCTCGCCGTCTACGGGACGATCCTCACGCATGTCACCGCGGACCGGGTGACGAGCACGCTGCGCTCTCGGGGCCTGTCCGAGGAGGAGGCCCGCGAGGTAGCCCGGGGGGTCGCCCAGAGCGTCACCGGCAGCGGCGACACCCGGGTGACGCAGAGCGGCGGGCGGGCGGCCGAGGTCATGCGGGAGACGATGCCGGCGGTGCGGACGGACTTCGCCGAGGCGAACCAGTGGGTGTTCTACGGCATGGCCGTCGCCCTCGGTCTCGGCTTCCTGTGCGCCCTGCGCCACCCGGGCGGGCGGGTCACGAGCGACGCCGGCCGCAGCGACCGTTCACCGGTCTGATCTGCGCCGCGCGGCGTCGCGTCCTTCCCTCCGCGAACCTCCGGGCATATTTTTTGCGGCCCCGGATGAATCTTCGTGCCCTCGCGTGCGTACTCCTGTGCGTCGACCCCGCCGAGCACGAGCACAGGCGGTATCCCCTACGGGGCAGGAGGAACGGTGCGTTTTTCTCGGAACGTGATGGGAACTGCCTTTGTGGGCGGCGCCCTGAGCTTGACCCTGGCCGCGCTGGCCTATCCGTCGATGCTGGGGCTGGACACCGTCTCCACGTCCGCCGACCGGGTCATCGCCAACACCCAGTGGGGTCCTCTGACCGAGAGCGACCGCAACTTCGTGGTGGCCGTGCGGGCGGCGGGCCTGTGGGAGTACCCGGTGGGCTTCATCGGTCTGCAGAAGGGTCAGAGCCCGGCGGTGAAGACCGCCAGCGAGCACCTGATCGACGGTCACGCGGCCCTGGACACGACCTGCCGCAAGATCGCGCCGATGCTGAACGTCACGATCCCCAACGTGGCCAGCCCCCAGCAGATGGGCTTCGTCAGCACCCTCCAGGCCGCCCAGGGCAAGCAGTTCGACATCGAGTTCGCCAACATCCTTCGCATGACGCACGGTTCCATCTTCAACACTGTGGCGAAGGTCCGCTCCACCACCAAGAACACGCTCGTGCGGGCGCTGGCCGACCAGGCCAACGACACCGTGCTGGACCACATCACGGTGATGGAGAAGACCGGCATGGTCGACTTCGACCAGACGCTGTTCAACCAGACGACGCCGCCTAAGCTGCCCAAGTCGGACATGACGCCGCCGCCGCCGGCCGCGGGCCAGCCGATGGTCGTCCTCACCCCGCCGGCCACCGCCACGTCCACGCCGGTGGACGTCGACGCCGCGTCGGTCGTCGGAGGAGTGGCCCCGGCGCCCGCGCCCGCCGCGCCCCAGCAGTAGACCGTCTCTCAAGGGCCCGTGGGGGTGCCGCGCACCCTTACGCCAGCCAGACCGTCGTGTCCGGGCCGAGCGCGCCGTCGTCGAGCGGCGCGCTGCTCAGCAGCACCTCGCCGGGCGGCAGCGGCACGGGCTTTGGGGACAGGTTGACGACGCACCGCCATCCGTCGGTGCGGGCGAAGGCCAGCACACCGGGCGGGCTGCCCCGCTCCCAGGCCAGCTCCTCGCCCTGAAGCAGTTTGCGGCGCAGGCGCAGGGCCGTGCGGTAGAGCTCCAGCGTGGAGCCCTCCACGCCGTCCTGCGCCTCGGCCGCGTAACGGGCGAAGGACTCCGGCTGCGGCAGCCACGCCCCGCCCGCGCCGAAGCCGTACGAGGGCCCCGTCGTCGTCCACGGCAGCGGCACCCGGCAGCCGTCGCGGCCCTTGCGCACCCGCCCGGACTGTTCCCACAGCGGGTCCTGGAGGACCTCGACGGGCAGGCCGGCCACCTCCGGCAGCCCGAGTTCCTCGCCCTGGTAGACGTACGACGAACCCGGCAGCGCCAGCATCAGCAGGGTGGCCGCGCGGGCACGGCGCAGGCCGGCGTCCTCGTCGACGCGCGGTGCCCGTCCCCCGGACAGCAGCCAGGCGTTGTCGTCGGCGCCCGCAGGGAGCATCAGCCGGGAGGCGTGACGGATCACGTCGTGGTTGGAGAGCACCCAGGTCGCCGAGGCTCCGACGGCCCGTGCGCCGGCCATGGACGACGTGATCACCTCGCGCAGGGCGTCCGCCTCCCAGGGCGCTTGCAGATATTCGAAGTTGAAGGCCTGGTTCAGTTCGTCGGGGCGGGCGTACAGGGCGCGGCGGCCACCCGGCACCCACGCCTCGGCGACCGCCGTACGGGGCGGGGAGTAGGCGTCGAGGACGCGGCGCCAGTCACGGTAGACGGCGTGGACCTCGTCGCGGTCGTAGAAGGGGTGGGCGCCCGGCGCCATCGCGGCGAGGGCCGCCTCGCCGGACGCGCCGTCCGGGCCGAGGTCGCGCAGCGGCTCGTTCAGGTCCTTGACGAGCGCGTGCGCCACGTCCACGCGGAAGCCGTCGACACCGCGGTCGGACCAGAAGCGCAGGGTGGTGCGGAAGTCCTCGCGGACCTCCTCGTGGTCCCAGTTCAGGTCGGGCTGCTCGCGGGCGAAGAGGTGCAGGTACCACTGGCCGTCCGGGACCCGCTGCCAGGCGCTGCCGCCGAAGACGGACTGCCAGTCGGACGGCGGGCGTTCGCCGTGCGCTCCGCGCCCGTCACGGAAGACGTAGCGGTCGCGGGCGGGCGATCCGGGGCCGGCGGCCAGCGCCTCCTGGAACCAGACATGCAGGTGGGAGGTGTGGTTGGGGACCAGGTCGACGATCACCTTCAGGCCGAGACGGTGGGCCTCGGCGGTCATCGCGTCGAAGTTGTCCAGGAGGCCCAGTCGCGGGTCGACGTCCCGGTGGTCGATGACGTCGTAGCCGCCGTCGGCCAGCGGGGAGGGGTAGAACGGGCTGAGCCACAGCGCGTCGACGCCGAGCGCGGCGAGGTGCGGCAGCCGTTCGGCGACGCCCCGGAGATCGCCGAGTCCGTCGCCGTCGGCGTCGGCGAAGCTGCGCGGGTACACCTGGTAGACGACGGCCTGGCGCCACCAGTCGGGGTTGCGGGAGGACAGGTCGGGCACGGCGCTGTTCGCGTGGTCGGTCACGTACCGAAGCCTGTCCATTTTGCCGGGAAGGCGAACGTCGTGCTGCGCGGACCGTCGCATTCCACACTTGGCGAAGTCGTGAAGGAAGCTTGAACCTCCCTTCCGTTGACCCAAGTTGACAGCTGTCCACCGGTCGACCCACGATGTGCGCACACTGTGGCGCGTGTGTTCGATGAGCCCGGTGTTCCTTCTGTTCCGACCCGTCACCCCGGGCTGCTCCGGCATGCCGTGACGGGCCCTCGCCGAGATGGGATTCACATGTCCATAGCGAGACGTGTTTCCGCGGGCCGCCTGCTGGGTGCGGGCGCCGCTTCGATCGCCCTGTGCGCCGCGTCCGTCGCCGCCGCCTCCGGCGCCTTCGCGGGCACGGGTGCTCCCGGCGGCGACGGCTGGAAGTCCGGCGGCCAGTACCAGCCGGGCACCGGCGCGGGCACCGAGACGGGCACCGACCGCTGCCAGTTCTCGCTCGACGGCAAGCAGTTCTTCGACTCCGTCCGCGTCGACGACCAGAACCTCAAGCCCGGCGGCGACGGCAAGGTCCACGTGACGGTCCGCACCGCCGGCGACGCCTCCTCCTGCACCGCCTCCCTGGCCTCCTATCTCGCCCACGGCGCCACCTTCGGCACCTCGGGCCTCCAGGTCTTCGCCGACTTCGACACCGTGACGGTCAAGGCGGGCCAGACCGACACCCTCGACATCGCGGTGCCCGACGCGGGCTGCTACGCCCAGATCGACCTCTACCGGGGCGCGGTGAAGTTCGACGGCAAGCTCGACGCGAAGGACGGCTTCGCGCACGGGGAGCTGCCCAAGGGCCCGGACCGGCCGGTCATCAAGGACAAGCTGATCGCCGCCTGGAACGGCGGCACGAAGGACTGCGCGTCCACCGAGCAGCCGCCGGCGAGCCCGCCCGCCAGCCCGCCGGCGAGCCCGCCGAGCGTCCCCTCCTCGCCGCCGGCTTCGGCCTCGAAGCCGCCGGCCGACACGCCGTCGCAGGGCACCTCACAGCCTCCGACCGACACCCCCTCGACGAACACCGAGTCCCCGTCGCCGTCCGCCCCGGCGCCCAGCGCCTCGGAGTCGACCCCGGCCCCCGCACCCACGCCCGACGGCGGAGGCGGCGGCCTCGCGAAGACCGGCGCGGACGGCAACACCGGCGTACTCGTCGGCGGATCGGCGGCGCTGCTGGCGGCCGGCGCGGCGATCGTCGTGGCCACGCGACGCCGCAGGGCCACGCGCTGAACGAACGCGACGCGCTGAGGATGTGACCCGCCGAGCGGGGGCGTCCCGGGGCTCGTTCAGGAACTCGACGCCGGCCGGGCCGTGGGAAACCGGCCGGCGTCGGTCGTCACCGCAGGTCCGAACCCCTTCTCCGGCCCGGTCACGGCTTCTCGACCGTCGTCAGCCACAGGCTGACGTACCGGTCGGCGTCCACGCCCAACGCCACGTCCACCAGCCTCTGTTCGCGTCCGCCGTCGTGGATCTCCGACTCGCCCGGGACCGGGCGGCGGTCGACGACGGTCTGGCCGCGCGTCGGGCCCGGGGCCAACGACACCTCCACCGGCAGCAGTTCGGTGGTCAGGCCCGCCGGATCGACGACCGCGCACACCGCGCCCGCGTCGCCCAGACCTCCCGTCGGCGTCGGGTCGCCCGAGGAAGCCGGATCCCGGTGGGCGAGGAGCTCCCCGGCCAGGCGCAGCCGCGGCTCGGAACTGGCGCGCAGCCGCTGCACGTCCGCCGCCGGGACGAGCACCCGCTGGAACACGTCGAGCCCGTACATCGTGATCGGCACCCCGGCCGTCAGCAGGATCGCCGCCGCCTCCGGGTCGTGCCAGACGTTGAACTCCGCCACCGGGGTGGCGTTCCCGGTCGCCACCGCCCCGCCCATGAACACGATCCGCTCGATGTTGCGGACCACCTCGGGATGCGTGCGCAGCAGCAGGGCGATGTTGGTGAGCGGCGCGGTCGGGATGAGCGTGACCGGGCGCGGCGAGGCGAGGATCTCGCGCCGCAGCAGCGTCACCGCGTCCACGTCGACCGGCACCCGGGTCGGCGCGGGCAGCCCGAGATCGCCCATCCCGTCCATCCCGTGCACATGCCGGGCCGTGCGCACCGGCTCGATCAACGGCCGCTCCGCCCCGCGCGCCACGGGGATGTCACCGGCGCCTGCCTGTTCCAGCACGGTCAGCGTGTTGCGGACGACGCCGTCCACATCGGTGTTCCCCGCCACGCAGGTCACCGCCCGCACATCGAGCCCGGGGTGCCGGACGGCGAACAGCAGGGCCAGGGCGTCGTCGACGCCCGTGTCGCAGTCGATGATCACCGGGACGGGCTGACCGGTCACGGCGGACCCCCTCTTCCTGGGAACTCCCTGGCACTTCCTGCCAACGGCTCTTCGACAGCGACCTTACGCACCTGCCCGCACCCGTGCGGCCACCCGGGTGCAGCAGTCGCGTAGCCCGGACGGATCGTCCCGGTCGTCGGCGGGTGGGCCAGGTGGTGGCGTGGGGGTGGCAGTGCCGTGTGTCCGCCCCCCTTCGGCCGATGCGGGAGGAACCCTCCGATGAACCGCCGTGCCCTCCTCGCCAGTGCCCTGTCCGGCGCCGGGATCCTTCTCGGCGCGGCCGCCTGCGCCACGCTCGGGCTGGAGCATCCGCCCACCGCGCGCCTGCCGCAGCCGACCGTGGGGCAGTCGTCGGCGAAGCCGTCCGCGCCGGCCGCCTCGTCGGTGCTCACCGACGCGCAGGCACAGGCCGCGCTCATCACCGACACCGACCTCGGCGCTCCCTGGATCCCCACCCGGGGCGCCGCGACCTGGCGGGACGGCATGCTCAAGGCGACCACGCCCACCGCCGAATGCCAGAGACTCCTGGACGGCCTGTACGCGGACGAGCTGCTCGGCGGGCAGGCCCGCGCGGTCGTCGCGCTCGACGACGGCGACACCGGGGCCCAGCTGCGCCACCAGCTCACCGACCGGCGCCCCCGGGACGCCGACCGTGCCCTGGACTGGATGCGGACCATGCCGGGCCGATGCGCCCGGTTCACCGCCCGGGCCCCGGACGACACCGTGCTGGACGTGGTCGTCACCGACCTGGCGCTGCCGGAGGTCGGCGACGCCCGCCAGGGGCTGCGGGTGACGCTCACGAACTGGGAGACCGACGGCGACCCGATCACCCTCTCCCTCGACGTCGCCGCCGTCCGCGCCGGCGAGGACACCTTCGTCCTCACCAACGGCAGCATGGGCGACGTACCGAACGAGGCCACCCAGGCCGCGGTGCAGCTGGGGGTGCAGCGGCTGACGGAGGTCAGGAAGCAGGGCCGGGTGCAGGTGTGACGGCGGTGCCGACCGTCGTCGGCGCGCCGGACGTCACTCCGACCCGCGCCCTCGGTGGCGCGCCTGCCCGGCGTCAGTCCGTGTCGAAGCGGGTCTGTCGGGCGACCACCTGGTGCGCCACGTCCAGCACCGTGCGGCCCGCCGCGAACGCGTGGGCGCGCAACAGGGCGAGCGCCTCGGCGGAGGCCACCCTCCGCTGGGCCATGACCATGCCCACCGCCTGGTACACCTCGTCGTGGTCGGTGGCCAGCGGGCTCAGCCACAGCCCGTCGCCGCGCCGGCCCGCCTCCTCCCCGCGCGGCAGCGCCATCAGCGCCACCGTCAGCGCGTCCGCCACCAGCCGGGCCGTACGCACCTCGTCGGCGGCCAGATCGCCGGGCACGTCACGGTAGAGGTCGAGGGTGCCCACGCACACCGAACGGTCGCCCAGCGGCAACGCGTACACCGCCCGCACGCCCGCCGCGGCGGCCTGCTGGGCGAACACCGGCCAGCGGGAGGCGTCCCGGCCGGCCGTGAGATCGCGGGCGAAGACGGGCGCGCCGGTCTCCGCCGCCCGCAGGCACGGCCCGTCGCCCAGCGTGGCCTGCATCTCCATGAGGTGCGCGGCCCGCGCGCCGCTCGCGCTCAGCGGCACGGGCATCCCGTCCCCGCACAGCGACACGCTCGCCCCGCTCACCGGCAGCAGCCGCACCGCGGCGGCGCACAGCCGCTCCGGCACATCACCGGGGTCGACGCCCCGCACCTCCCGGGCGAGCACCTCGGCGGCCGGATCCCGTTCCCGATCGCGCACGGCGACCACCACCTCCGCGCACGCGCTCCCCGACGCCTCTTCTTCGTCGTCGGGCCGGGTATCCCCGCCGCCCCCGCCGGAAACCGGTCACGGCACCGCCTGTCGCACGGGGGGGGCGGCGTGGGTGGGGCCCTACAGCGGCGGCTGCGCCGGGGCGGGGCCCAGCGTCGTCGTGCCCGGGGCCGTGCGATGGCCCAGGCCGGTGCGGTAGGCGTCGAGCGCGGCCTCGACCCGTCCGGTACGGCGCAGCAGATCGCCCAGCAGCCGGCACAGGTCGGCGAGGTCCCCGGCCGCGCCGGCCCGCTCCAGCAGGCTGAGCGCGCGTACGTAGTGCTCCTCGGCGGTGTCGGTGTCGCGGGCGTCCTCCGCGATGATGCCGAGCAGCCGGTGCGCCGCCGCCGAGTGCAGGGCCCCGCGCTCGGCGGTGAAGTCGCTGAGCACCCCGTGCAGCAGCGCGGCGGCCTCCTCGGACTTGCCGCGCCGGTGCAGCACGTCGGCCAGCTCCACGGCCACCTGGCTGGAGTAGAGGGCGGCCCGCTTGGCGGAGAGCATGTCCAGGGCGAGCCGCATCTCGCTCTCGGCGCGCTCCAGTTCGCCGTTCTGCGCGCACACGTACCCGCGCATCCAGTGGCAGTTGGCGAGCTCGGTGCGGATCTGCAACTGCCGGTACAGCTCGGCTGCCTTGGCGAGGGAGGCGTCGGCCTCGGCGACGCGCCCCTCGGCGAGGAGCGTGCGGGCGACGGACCGGTGCATCCGTGCGACCAGTTCCGGGTCGCCGGCCTGCGGGGCGAGCGCGAGGGCGAGTTCGGCGGCCTGGGCGGCGCGGGCCTGGGCGCCCATGTCCATGTAGGGGCCGATGACACTGGCGTAGAGGAGGAGCAACGCGTCCGGGTCGTGCAGTCCGCCGCGGTTGAGCTCGTCGAGGGTGGACTCCAGCAGGTAGACGGCGTAGCGGAGTTCACCGCCCAGGTAGTGGGAGACGGCGCGGCCGCGGATGGCGGGGGCCCGGGCGGGCAGCGGCGCGTCGGCGAGGGCCCGCTCGGCGCGCTCGAAGTAGCCCCGTCCGAGCTCCAGTTCGCCCGTGACCAGCCCGCACTCGCCGAGTCCGAGGAGGGCGGCGGCCTGTTCGGCCGTAAGGGCGTGTTCCTCGGCCTCGGCGAGCACCGACTCGAACTCCTCGGCCGCCGCCTCGGTGGCGCCCGTGGCGAGGGTGCGCTGTGCGCCCGTGAGGCGCAGCCGCAGTTCGGTGACCAGGCGGGCCGAACGCCCGGTGGCGAGCTCGTCGAACTCGACGCCGAGCCGGTCGGCGAGATGCCTGAGCGCGTCGTCCGACGGCCGGACCCGGCCGGACTCCAGTGTGGAGATGTAGGCCGGCGTGTACGCCGGCTCCGCCAACTGCCTTTGCGTCAGCCCGCGTTCGATGCGCAGCTGCTGAACTCTTCTGCCGATGACGCTGGGATCATCGCGGTCCGCCATCGCCCAACTCCCCTGGTGCCCCTTGCCGTTCGGCTCCCCCAGCGCCTAGGTTAAACGGCGGGTTAAGCATCCGTACGGACGATGCTTAACTCGCGACAGCCTCAGTTCGCACTCCTGTCACGCCAAGCCGCTCCTGTTGCTCCTGCCGCTCCTGCGAGGTAGCCGTGCTCGAACGCACCGACACCCCCGGGCGTCTCACCAGGGGGCTCGCCGCCGCCGTCATCGCCGTGACCGCACTGGTCCTGGCCGCGAACGCGGGCCCGACCCGAGGGTCGGAACCCTCCCGCACCCAGCACACCACCCACGTCGGCCCAGCCGCGGACTCCTCGGCGGGCACCGGCGTCCGCTGAGGTCGCGGGCTCAACTCTGCGTCTGGGGTTGCAGCCGGCGCAGCTGCCGGTGAACGTGGTCCAGCGCGCCCTCCCGGCGGCCGGGGACCCTGGCGCGCAACTCCGCTAGAGCCGGGCCCAGTTCGCGGGCGCTGTCCGTCTCGCCGATGCGTCCCCACTGGTGGTGCGCCCGGTCCACGGCCGCCTCCACCGCGGGGGCGTCGGCGGGCTGTCCCGCGCTCAGCCGGGCGTCGGCCACCGCCATCCACGCACGGCAGCTGCGCGCCGCGTCCCCCGCGAACATCGCCAGGTCGGCCCGCACCTCGGCCCAGTGCAGCGTCTCCTCCGACCCCGCACCGTGCTCGACGGCGGCGGACCGCTCGCAGCGGGCGGCGAGGGCGTCGGCGTCGGCATGCCGCCCGGCCTGGACGGCGGCGGTGATGGCGAGGTAGGGGTCGGTCTCCACCGGGGCGGGCGGGGCGGGGACCTCGGGGAGGTGGGCGGGGGCCGGGGGGAGGGGGCCGGAGGGGGCGGGGACGGCGAGGGCGGCGCGGCCGGCACCCGGCTCCGTCCGCCGGGCCGCCACCGCACCGGCGCCCGTGTTCACGCCCGCGCCCGCGTGCACACCCATGCCCGCGCCCGTGCTCCCGCCGCCCGGAAGGCCGGTCCCCGTACCCGACAGGACCAGGTCCCCCACTTCCCCCTCGCCCGCGATCCGCGCCGCCGCCATGTGGTGCAGTTGCTCCAGCGGAGGCCGGCCCCCGCTGCGCAGTACCGTCGCCACGGCCTTCATGTACGTCGGGACAGCGACCCGCCGTCGGCCGGGCGGCGGCGCGACCCGCCCGTGCACGGCCACCGTCGGCCCGCAGTCCAGCGCGTTCGCCCGCAGCCACACCCAGCTCTCCGCGTCGGCGTGCAGATCGAGTACGACGGTCGTCGTCCCCGCCGCCCGCAGCCGCAGCTCCTCACGGAACCAGTGCCAGGGGAACCCGGTGTACCGCACGGTCGCCGGCGTGGTCCGGGCCAGTGCGAGATGGGGCAGCCTCTGACGCCGGTCGAGCTGGAGCTGCCCGGTGACGAACAGGGTCAACGGCCCCGGCGAGGCCGCCGCGGCCCGCAGCCGGGTGAGGACGGCCTGCGGCTCCAGCGGGTCGGCGAGCTCGACGACGTTGGCGGTCTCGGTGCCGGCCAGCACGGCCGGCGGCACCGCCGCGAGCACGGGAAGCACCGAGGCCGCGTCGACCAGGCACCCCTTGCCCGCCGGCGAGGCCGCGAGCAGCAGCACGGTTCCGGGCATGGTCCCTCCCCTGTCGATCACGTACGCAGCACGGTAACCGCTGCGCCGACGAAGGGTGGCCTCAGCCCGTCAAACGTCCCCATACGGAGCGTTCGTCGCCCCACCCGCCCCCACCACGCTCTCCGCCTGCCGTCACACCGCGCCCGCGCCCCGTGGAGCGCTCCCCTGCCTCCGCACCGCGAAGATCGTCGTGTCGTCGGCGAGACGCCCCCCGCAGTGCCTCAGCGTGCGGTCGCGGACGAAGGCGACCAGGCGGGTGGGATCGGCCGTGCGCGGATCCCGGGCGAGCGCGGCGGCGACGTCCTCGACGAGCGGGTAGAACGCGCCGGCCCGGTCCCGGGCCTCGGTGACCCCGTCGGTGACCAGCAGCAGCGTCTCCCCGGGGGCGAGCGCGGTCCGCAGCACGGGCGGCGGACCGCCGTCGGTGAGCTCGGCGAGACCGAGCGGAAGCCCCTCCGCCAGCGGCAGCAGCCGTACGCCGCCCGGCCCGACCGCGAGCGGCGGCTCGTGCCCGAAGTCGACGACCTCCACGGCCCCCGCCTCCCCCTCGGGGAACCCCAGCAGCACGGCGGTGGCGAACCGGTCGCCGTCGTCGCGGCCGAGGGCCACGGTGTGGCCGCGGTGCCGCCGCATCCGGGTCTCCAGCCGGCCGGCGACGGTCGCGATCTCCGGCTCGTGGTACCCGGCCTCCCGGAACGTCCCCAGCAGCGCGGCGGCCGCCTCCACCGCGCCGAGCCCCTTGCCCTGCACGTCCCCGAGGAGGACGCGGGTGCCGTTCGGGCCGGGCTGGATGTCGTAGAAGTCGCCGCCCATGCGGGCGTCGGCGTCCGCGGCGAGATACTCCTCGGCGTGGTCGAGGCCTCCCCAGCCGGGCGGCAGGGGCCGCAGCACGGTACGGCGGGTCGTCTCGGCGATGTGCCGCATGTGCAGCATCCGCCGCTCGCCGCGCACCCGGACCGCGGCGGCGAGGACGGAGAGGACCCCGCCGGCGAGGACGAGGACGAAGTCGGCCGGCCCCGCCCGGTACTGGACGGGCCAGGCGGAGTCCGCGGCGACGTAGGTGAGCAGCGCGAGCACCGCGAACAGCGCCGTCGTCCACACCCCGCACAGCGCGGCCGCGATCGCGGCCACGAACACGCACCACGAGACGATGCGGAACTCGCCGCTGGTGTTGTAGTCGACGAAGGCGATGACGACCAGGGTCAGCAGCGGCACGAGCCAGGTCACGCTGCGGCCCCGGACCCGCAGCAGCTGATGGCGCTGGAGGACGTGCCGACGCCGGGTCCGCGAGGAGCGGTCGAGCAGCCCCTGACGCCCACGGTCGCTCACCGCTTCAGCGAAACACGGGCCGCGCCCGGCCGCATCCGGGCAGCCGACTTGCCACCGCACCCCACCCAGGTGTGCTCTGGAAGGCGGGGGCGAGGAGAGAGGAGTTCTCCCATGGCTCACGCGGTATCCGCCTCGGGCATGCCCCGCACGCCCATCGGGCCCGGAACCGGAGTCGCCGGCCTGCCCGACGTCTTCGACGCGCGCACCCATCTGATCGCCAAGTGGGCGGTGCCCGTCACCCTCGGGCTGGTCTACGGCTACTGGGCCGCCGCCAACCAGCGCAGCGGCGGGCCGATCACCGGCTGGAACGTCCTGTTCGGCTTCGTGACCGCCCTCGTGTTCATCGCGCTGTACGTCGGCGTGCGCGCCCTCACCCGGCACCGGCGGCGCGAGCTGCACGCCCTGCTGTGGGCCGCGTTCGCCGGCTGCGCGATGGGCTTCCTGGTCAACCAGGCCGGTCCGAGCGTGCTCTACTCCGCGGGTGTCGCAGTCGCGACCGCGGCCGGTTTCTTCGCCGTGCTCTTCTACCGCTACTACACGCACGAGGACGCGGAGGGACACCGCATCGGCTGAGCCCCGCATCGGCTGACACGGACACGACGGCGGCGCTCGGGAGCCGACGGCGCACGCGGGCCCCGGCGGTCTTCGCCGGGGCCCACGCGTTTCCCTCATCCCTCCACTCACCGGGCGGACGGGATCGCCTCCCACCGCCCGACGAGGCTCTCGGACTCCCCAGAACCATGAGACACCCGTTCGGGTGAACGCTCCACCGGAGGCCGCCCCGCGCCGTGCCCCCGGCCCCCGGCCGCCACCCGAGCGGCCGCGCCCCGCTCGCGCCCGCCGCGCCCGCGCCCTTGCCTGGAGACACACCGGTACGCCGGCCCTCCGGACCAGGGGGTGCAACCGTGGCCACGACCGTCACCCGCACGGCGACGCGCGATGTCACCGCCACCGCGTCCCGACGTCTGCGGACCGCCGTCTCGGCCGCCCTGATCGCCGTGTCCTGCCTTCTGCTGCCCTGCGGCGCGCTGGCCGCCTGGGCCGCGTACGGCCTCACCGACACCGGCCGCTACGTCTCCGCCATGGCCCCGCTCGCCTCCGATCCGGCCGTCCGGGAGGCGGTCGCCGAGACGGTCGGCGACGGCATCCTGCGCGAGGCCGCCCTCGGCCGCCACCCCCTGCACCCCGAGGTGAAGCCCTTCGTCCACGACGCGGTGCTCTCCTTCACCCACACCCGTGCCTTCCACACCGCGTGGGACGCGGGCAACGAGGCCGCGCACCGGGCCGTCATGACGGCGCTGCACGACGACCGCGCCGACGACGTCAGCGTCGACCTGGCCCCCGTGGTCGACGGCATCAAACGCCAACTGGCCGCCGAACACGCCCCGTTCGCCGACCGCATCCCCGTCACGCACACCCGGGTCGCACTGCTCCCGGCCCATGACCTGGTCACGCTCCGGAAGGGCTACCACGTGCTCGACGTCGCCGCGTTCTGGCTGCCGCTGACGGCGGTCCTCCTCGCCGCCGCCGGCATCGCCCTGGCCGCCTGCCGCCGCCGCGCGCTCACGGCGACCGCCCTGGGCACGGCCCTCGGCGGCGCGCTGCTCGGCCTCGCGGTGTCCCTCGGCCGGCGCCTCACCCTCGCCGACCTCCCCGACCAGAGCCACCGCACCGCGGCCGCCGCCGTCTACGACGCCCTCACCACCACCCTGCGCACCGCGTCCTGGCTGCTCGTGGCCCTGGGCCTGACCACCGCGGCGGCCACCTGGCTGATCCACCGAGCCCGCATCGCCCGCCGGCGTCCCGCCGGGACCCCGGCGCACTCGGCGCGCTCCCGGGCACGGACCACAGGACTCTGAGACAGTCGGGACGCCGCAGAGTCCTGGAACCGTGCCCGTCCAGGTGGTCACACGCCGACGTCCTCCCCGTCGCCCCGCCAGACGGCCACCACCGCCGGCCGCACGATCTTCCCCGCCCCGTCGGGCCAGACGCTCTTCGGGTTCTCCACGGACGCCCCGTCCAGCTCACCCGGGTGCTGGACGGCCACGACGACCCGCCGCTCCTGGATGATCGGCCCGCACGTCTCCGCCCCGTTCGGCACCGTGAGGAACTGCTTCAGCTCACCCCGCCGCGACCCCCGGGTGGCCACTCCGAACAGCCCGTCGTGCGACCCGAGCTGCGAGCCGTCCGTGGAGATCCACAGGTTGCCGTACGGATCGAAGGCCACGTTGTCCGGGCAGGAGATCGGGCTGACGGCGTCCTTCGGGAACCCGGCGAAGTAGGTGGCCGGATCGTTCGGATCACCGGCGACGAGGAACAGCGACCAGGCGAACCGGGTGGAATCCGCCCGGTTCCGGCGCTCGGTCAGCTCCAGCACGTGCCCGTGCTTGTTGGCGTTGCGCGGATTGGCCTCGTCCGCCTTGGCGTTGGCGCCGACGCCTCGGTTGCTGTTGTTCGTCAGCGCGACGTACACCTTCCCCGTCACCGGGTTCGGCTCGATGTCCTCGGGCCGGTCCATCTTCGTCGCGCCGGCCTTGTCCCCGGCGAGCCGCGTGAAGACGAAGACCTCCTCCGCCGTCATCCCGTCCACGTGCGAGACGGCGCCCCGCGCGGTCGCGGTGGCCAACGGGATCCACTCCCCGCTGCCGTCGAACTCCCCGTCGCCCGGCAGCTTCCCGGTGCCGTCGATCTCGATCGAGGGCGAGTCCCCGGTGAGCTTGGCGACGTACAGCGTCCCCTCGTCGAGCAGCGACAGGTTGTGCTCGCGCGCGGCACGCGAGCCGCCCTTGCGCATCCGCTTGCTGCTGACGAACTTGTAGAAGTAGTCGAACCGTTCGTCGTCCCCCGAGTACACGACGGGCCGTCCGTCGTCGGTGAGCCGGACCGTCGCGGCCTCGTGCTTGAAGCGGCCGAGCGCGGTGTGCTTGCGGGGCGTGGAGGCCGGGTCGTACGGGTCGAACTCGACGACGTAGCCGAACCGGTGCACCTCGTTCGGCTCCTGGGCGACGTCGAACCGCTTGTCGAACCGTTCCCACTTGCGCTCGCTGGCCCCGGTGCCGATGCCGTACCGCTTGTCGGTGGGGCGGCCGCTGTTGGCGAAGTACTGGTTGAAGTTCTCCTCGCCGTGGAGCGTGGTGCCCCAGGGCGTGGTGCCGCCGGAGCAGTTGTTGAGCGTGCCGAGGACCTTGCGGCCCGTCGGGTCGGCGGAGGTCCGCAGCAGCGGGGAACCTGCGGCGGGGCCGGTGATCCGGAACTCGGTGGTGGCGGTGACGCGCCGGTTGAGCGGATGCCGCGGCACCGCGGTCAGCCGCCCGGTGCGCCGGTCCTCCTCCACGACGACGGCGGAGAGCCCGTGCGCGGCCCAGGCGATCTCGGCCTGCTCCCGGGTGGGGTTCGCGGCGTCGTAGCCGCGGAACATCAGGATCTCGTCGGTGTACTCGTGGTTGGCGACGAGCAGTTGCCGTCCGCGCTCACCGGGCAGCGGCAGCAGGGCGAGGAAGTCGCAGTTGTACCCGAACTGCCCGGCCTGGGCCTTCGCCGTCTGCTTCTCCGGATCGAAGGCGGGAGCGCCGCGAAGAATGGGCTCGCCCCAGCGGATGACGACGTTCTGCCGGTACCCGTCGGGGACGACGACGGCGTCGACGGTGTTGGGCGCGACGGCGGGGTAGCGCAGCCCCCGGGCGGCCTTCCCGGCCGAGCCCCCCTTCCCGTACGTCCCCCGGTCCGCGGCCTCCCGCGTCGCGGCGGCGGCCGGCCGGGCCCCCGTGACGCCGGCCGCACCGGCTGCGCCCGCGACGGTGACGACGGCGGCGGCACGCATCATCGAGCGGCGGCTCAGGGCCCCCGCGATGACGTCGCCGACGTAGTCGTTGGCGCTGGTGTTGGGCACCTCCTGGAAGCAGGCGTCGCCACACCGGAACCGGCAGGTCATGGCGGAACGTCCGCCGGGATGCGAATGGGACGGCGTTCCGATCAGCGGCAGCGGTTTGCGCACTTTACTCTCCCCTTGCGTGCCCGTGGTGTGAGCGTGACGCTAGGGGCGTCTTTGTGCGGGGGCGCTGACGCTGGGTGAACGACGGGTGAATCCCCGGCATCCGCACGGGTGTTGAGCCGGAGCGAAGACGGTATTGACACGCCCGCTCCCCGCCCGCTCACCCCTACCCAAGATCACCACCGGGGGCCGCTAACCTTACGTGTCCGTCCTGGCCAGGGATTGACGGGCTTCAACTCAGCGAAGGGTTGCGCACATGGGCATTCTCTCTCTCCTGCGGAACGCGTTCGGCCGGTCACGCAAGGAGCGCACCGCCGAGGCAGAGACTGCGGAACGGATTCCCTCCCAGGAAACCCCGTCAGCCCCCACACCTGCCGCCGCCCCCGAGCAGCCCCCGGCGCAGATCCCCGAACCCCGCCCGGAGTCCACGGACGAACACGACCTGGTCACGGCAGCCTTCGACAACGTAGCGGTCCCGAAGCAGCCCACACCCCCGACGTCGCCGAACACCCCGGAGCCCGAACAGGCTGTCACCGACTCCGAGCCGACGACGCCCGAGCCCGAGCCGACCACGGCGAAGCCCGAGCCGGCGGTGGACGCACCCGAGCAGACTGTCGCCGACCCTGAGCCGGCAGTGGACGCACCCGAGCAGACTGTCGCCGCCCCGGAGTCGGATGCGTCCGAGCCCGAGCCGGCTGTCGCCTCCCCAGAGCCGGCAGTGCACGAGCCCAAGGCGATCACGGCCGAACCCGAGTCGGCTGCGTCCCAGCCCGAGCAGGCTGTCACCGACCCTGAGCCGGCGGCGGACGGGTCCGAGCCGACCACGGCCGAGCCTGAGCCGGCAGTGGACGAGCCCAAGGCGACCGCGGACGAACTCGAGCCGACGGCGGCCGAGGCGACGACCTCGGAAGCCGAGCCCGAGAAGGCACCGGCCGCTGAGGTCCCGGCCATCGAGGCCGATCCCGAGCCCGAGCTGTCGGCCGACGCCGCAGCCGTCGAGCCCGAGCCCGAGCCCGAGCGCGAACTGTCGGTCGAGGCCCCGGCGGCGGAGCCCGCCCCCGAAGAGCCCACGCCGGCAGCCGAAGCCGAGGCGACGGCAACCCGCGAGGCCGAAGAGATCACGGAAGAGGCCGAGACCACCACCGAGGCCCAGCCCGAGCCGGTCGCGGAGGCAGCCCCGGAGGCGAAGCCGACCGAGCCCGCAGCTGAGCAGGCGGAGCCGGTGGCCGAGGCCGTGCCGGCGGAGCCCGCCGCGCAGGGCGGACCCGCGGACGCCGACGGCGCGGACGCCCCACAGGGGCCACCCGCAGCCGACAACGAGACCCGCACGGGCGGTGCGGGTGGGAACGACCAGCCCGAAGGCGAAGCCAAGGCCGAACCCGAACCGGCGGAACCCCCCGCGACCGAACCGGCGGAGCCCCCCGTCGGGGACAGCCCCGCAACCCCGCCCCACCTCACCACCGCCCACACCGCAGCCGCCTCCACCCTCGAGAAACTCAACCTCTCCGAGGCCCGAGCGGACGTGTACCTCGTCCTCGACCGCTCCGCGTCCATGCGCCCGTACTACAAGGACGGCTCTGTACAGGCCCTGGCCGACCAGACCCTCGCCCTCGCCGCCCACCTCGCCGAGGACAAGAACGTCCACGTCGTCTTCTTCTCCACCGAGCTCGACGGCACAGCCGACCTCACCCTCACCGACCCCGAGAACAAGGTCGACGACCTGCACGCAGGGCTGGGCCGCATGGGCCGTACCAGCTACCACGCCGCCGTCGAAGCCGTCGTGGAGCATCACGCGGCACGGCACAAGAAGGCCCCGAAGACCCCCGCCCTGGTGGTCTTCCAGACCGACGGCGCCCCCGACGCGAAGACCCCCGCCACCCAGTCCCTCACGGACGCCGCGAAGAAGCACCCCACCCTCTTCTTCTCGTTCGTCGCCTTCGGCGAGCACGACAACAAGGCCTTCGACTACCTCCGCAAGCTGAAGACCGGCAACACCTCGTTCTTCCACGCCGGCCCGACCCCCCTGGAGCTCACGGACGCCGAGCTCTACGAAGGCGTACTGGCCACCTGGCGCCCGTAGCCCCGACGGCGCCCACCCGGCCACCCGTGCCGCCCTCTTCTCACCCCGTAAAACGAGAAGCGGGCGGCACACCCATGTCGGCTACGATTTCAAGGTTCCGTACATAGCAACCTGGGAGCAGCCCGAGATGGCTCGACACCTCATCACCAGCGCCCTTCCGTACATCAACGGGATCAAGCACCTGGGCAACATGGTGGGGTCCATGCTCCCGGCGGACGTGTACTCCCGGTACCTCCGCCAGCGCGGCCACGACGTCCTCTACATTTGCGCGACCGACGAGCACGGCACCCCCGCCGAGCTCGCCGCCAATGAGCAGGGCCTGCCGGTCGAGGAGTTCTGCGCCCAGGCGCACGACGCCCAGAAGGCCGTCTACGACGGTTTCGCACTCGCGTTCGACTACTTCGGCCGGAGTTCCTCCCCGCAGAACGTCGAGATCACCCAGCACTTCGCCCGCCGCCTCCAGGAGAACGGTTTCATCGAGGAGCGGGCGATCCGCCAGGTGTACAGCCCGGCCGACGGCCGTTTCCTCCCGGACCGCTACGTCGAGGGCACCTGCCCCCACTGCGGCTACGACAAGGCCCGCGGCGACCAGTGCGAGAACTGCACCCGGGTGCTCGACCCGACCGACCTGGTCGACCCGCGCTCGGCGATCAGCGGCTCCACGGACCTGGAGGTCCGCGAGACCAAGCACCTGTTCCTGCTGCAGTCCAAGCTCCAGCACGAGGTCGAGGAGTGGGTCGCCCGCCACGAGGACGACTGGCCGCAGCTGGCCTCCTCCATCGCCCGCAAGTGGCTGAACGAGGGCCTGCACGACCGCGCGATCACCCGTGACCTGGACTGGGGCGTCCCGGTCCCGGCCGACACCTGGCCGGAGCTCGCGGCCGAGGGCAAGGTCTTCTACGTCTGGTTCGACGCCCCGATCGAGTACATCGGCGCGACGAAGGAGTGGGCGGACCGGGCCGCCGACGGGGAGATCCGCGACTGGAAGTCCTGGTGGTACGAGGCGGACACCGGCGAGAACCCCGTCCGCTACACCGAGTTCATGGCGAAGGACAACGTCCCGTTCCACACGGTGATGTTCCCCGCCACCGAGCTGGGCGTGCGTGAGCCGTGGAAGAAGGTCGACTACGTCAAGGCCTTCAACTGGCTGACGTACTACGGCGGGAAGTTCTCCACCTCCCAGAAGCGCGGCGTCTTCACCGACCAGGCCCTGGAGATCCTCCCCGCCGACTACTGGCGCTACTTCCTGATCGCCAACGCCCCCGAGTCGGACGACTCCTCCTTCACCTGGGAGCACTTCACGGCCACGGTCAACAAGGACCTGGCCGACACCCTCGGCAACTTCGTCAACCGTGTGCTGTCCTTCTCCAGGAAGCGCTTCGGCGACGACGTCCCGGCGGGCAGCGCGCCCGGCGAGGCGGAGACGAGGCTGGGCGGGCAGATCGCCGAACTCCTCGCCGAGTACGAGTCGCAGATGGAGGCACTGCAGTTCCGCAAGGCGGCCGCCGCCCTGCGCGCCCTGTGGTCCGCGGGCAACTCCTACCTGGAGGAGAAGGCCCCCTGGCTGGAGATCAAGACCGACAAGGACGGCGCGGCCCTCACCCTGCGCACGGCGATGAACCTCATCCACCTCTACGCGGTGGTCTCGGAACCCTTCATCCCGTCGACGTCGGCGGCCATGCGCCAGGCCTTCTCCCTTCCGGACGACACGGCGACCTGGGTCACCGCGGACGAGGCCCGCGCTCTCGCCTCCGTCCCCGCCGGCACTCCCTTCACGGTCCCGCCGGTCCTCTTCGCCAAGCTCACGGACGACGACCTGGAGGAGTACAAGGAGCGCTTCGGAGGCCAGGAGGCATGACGGCGTCCGCGTCGTACTACGTCACCACCCCGATCTACTACGTCAACGACGCCCCGCACCTCGGCCACGCCTACACCACCGTCGCCGGTGACGTGCTCGCCCGCTGGCACCGCCAGCGCGGCGAGCGGGTCTGGTTCCTGACCGGCACGGACGAGCACGGCCAGAAGATCCTGCGCACCGCCGAGGCGAACGGCGTCAGCCCGCGGCAGTGGGCGGACCGGCTCGTCGAGGAGTCCTGGCGCCCTCTGTGGGAGCACCTGGAGATCTCCCACGACGATTTCATCCGCACCACGCAGAAGCGGCACACCGACCGCGTCCAGGAGTTCGTGCAGGACCTGTACGACCGGGGCGAGATCTACAAGGGCGGCTACGAGGGGCCGTACTGCGTCGGCTGCGAGGAGTACAAACTCCCCGGTGAACTCCTCGACGGGGAGGGTGAGTTCGCGGGGCAGAAGCTCTGCCCGATCCACCGCAGGCCTGTGGAGATCCTCAGCGAGGAGAACTACTTCTTCAGGCTGAGCGAGTACGGCGAGCGGCTCCTCGCCCACTACGAGGCGAACCCCGGCTTCATCCAGCCCGAGTCCGCGCGCAACGAGGTCGTGAATTTCGTCCGGCGGGGGCTCCAGGACCTCTCGATCTCCCGCTCGACGTTCGACTGGGGCGTCCCAGTGCCCTGGGACCCGCGGCACGTGATCTACGTGTGGGTGGACGCGCTGCTGAACTACGCCACCGCGGCCGGCTACAACGAGAACCGGGAGAAGTTCGAGTCGACCTTCCCGGCCGACGTCCACCTGGTCGGAAAGGACATCCTCCGCTTCCATGCGGTGATCTGGCCGGCGATGTTGATGGCGCAGGGCCTTCCGCTGCCCGGCAGGATCGCGGCGAACGGCTGGCTGATGGTCGGCGGCGAGAAGATGTCGAAGTCCAACCTGACCGGCGTCAAACCGCAGGACCTCACCTCCCACTTCGGCGTGGACGCCTACCGCTGGTACTTCCTGCGGGCGATCGCCTTCGGCCAGGACGGCTCCTTCTCCTGGGAGGACTTCTCCGCCCGCTACACCAGCGAACTGGCCAACGACTACGGCAACCTCGCCTCCCGGGTCGCGGCCATGGTCGGCAAGTACTTCGACGGCGTGCTGCCCGGGGCCACGGCCGACGGCCCGGCCGAGGAGGCTCTGCACTGCGCCCTCGCCCGGACGGTCAGCGAGGCCGACCGCCGCATCGGCGACGAACTCGACTTCCAGGGCGGCATCCTGGCGGTCTTCGACTTCGTCAAGCAGGTCAACGGCTACCTCACGGAGCAGCAGCCGTGGAAGGTCGCGAAGGACGGGACGCCCGCCGGCCGAGCCCGCCTCGCCACCATCCTCTACACGGCCGCCGAGTCCCTGCGCGCGATCGCCGTCCTGCTCCACCCGGTCATGCCGGACACCTCCGGCAAGCTCTGGGACTCCCTGGGCGCCGAGACGCCCCTGGGCCCGCTCACCGAGCAGCGCGTCCAGGAAGCAGGCGCCTGGGGCCGTCTCCCCGCCGGCACGACGATCACCAAGGGCGAGATCCTCTTCCCCCGTCTGAAGTAGAAGTCGCGAACGCCCGGCGCTGCTTCTCGGGTCCGACGCCGTACTGCCTCGCCACCGCCGGACTCTCGGATCCTGCCATGACGCCTCGGCCGGCCGCCACCGCGCCACTTCTCTCACCGAAGCCTGACGGTCCAGGTCACGGTCCGACCTGCGATCCCCCACTGATCACTGGAGACAAAGAACCCTGCCAAGCCCCGCCCCTCCCTCCCGCCGGGCAAACTCACTCCCGCGAGTGAATATGCCCAACTGGACTGGATTCGGCACCGGTTGCTTGCCTTACGCTCAGCGCGACAGAGAGCACCACCCCAGACATGCGACGGCCCCCGCCGGGACTAGCGATCCCTGCGAGGGCCTGACCACCGAGGAAGATAAGAGCTTCCCGATGACTTGCGAAAACCCTAGCGCGCCGGTGCCCGCCAAGTCCCGTATCCCGGGCAAGAACCACCCCCACGTGCGGCCCCACTCCGGCGTGATTCACGAAAACGCCCGCCACACCGAGAACTTCACGGTGATCGGCAACCACCTGGCCCAGCACGAGGAGCTGTCGCTGCTCGCCATCGGGCTCGGCTGCTACATCCAATCCGTCCGCCCGGGCACCGCCGTCGACATCAAGACCCTCGCCGGCCGTTTCCCCGAAGGGCCCACACGTATCGCCTCGGCCTTGCGCGAACTGGAGGCCCACGGCTACCTCCGCCGCACCCGCGAACGCACTGCCACCGGCCGGGTAGTCACCCGTACGGTCTCCTGCAACAAACCCGGACACCGGACCACCTCGGCCGACGCCGCCGCCAGGCCCGTGCGACGCGCGGTGCAGGACAAGCCCCCGCCACGCAAGCAGCTCCCGCCCGTGCCTCAGCCGTCCTGCAAGGCCCCCGGCCTCCTCCGGGCGGCCCTCGACATCGTCGCTGGCCTGCGCGGCCGAGACCCACGCCTGCTCCTCTCCGCCACCGACGCCGAACACCTCGCCCCCGGCGTCGCCGCCTGGCTGGAACGCGACGTCCCGCCCTCCGCGGTGTCCCGTGCCCTGACCGAGAACCTGCCGCTGGTACCCCTGATCCGCCCGGCAGCCTTCCTGGCCCACCGTCTGGCGGAGCAGCTCCCGCCCCTACCCCCGGTCCGGCCGCCGGCCCCGCCGGCCCCGGAGACCAGGCACCCGCTCCAGAACTGCGAGGGCTGCGACCACGCCTTCCGAGCCCCCGCCCCGGGCCGCTGCCGCGACTGCCGATTCGATCCCCGTGAAGCGGCCCTAGCATGAAGGCGACGATCCTTGCCCCTGGGCACAGACGAGGAGCGGGCGCCATGACCATCGCACCGGACGACGCGCAACAGGGGGCCTCTCACCTGTACCGGGCCATGCGCGACTTCGTGGAGTCCACGGACGGCACCCTCCCCGGCAGGTTCGAGATCACCAAGGAAGGGATCGTCCTCGACATGATGGCGCCCGTGCGGCCGCACGAACTCACCGCACTCCGTCTCCGCAAGCGCCTGGAGAGGGTCATGCCCGAGGAGATCGTGGCCCACACGGGCGAGCCCGACGTCGAGGTGGAACCGGAAGGCATCATGCGCCGACCCGACATCATGGTGATCGCCGAGGCGGACATGGAGGGAGAGGGGGCCTTCGACCCTCGTACACTCATCGCCGCCGTCGAGATCGTCTCCCACTCCAATCCGGACAACGACTGGGTCGCGAAGATGCGCGACTATCCCTTGATCGGCATCCCCGTCTACGCGGTCTTCGACCCCCGCACCGGCTCCGGCGCCGTCCTCACGGACATCCACTCCACCCCCGAAGGTCCCCGCTACGCCACCCGCAAGGACTTCGTCTACGGCGAGGACGTCACCATCGGCGAATGGACCGTCTCGACCGAGGGCCTGCCGCTCTACGGCGACAGGACGGGCCTGCAGCGCTGACGCCGGTCGCTCCGGGCAGGCCCGGGGAAGCGGGTGTTCCCTCCGTCACCGCTTCCCCGGGAGTTCGTAAAACCGTCAGGACAGGACGCCCGCGCCCGTCGTGATGGCCAGCTCCGTCGGCAGGTTCGTCGCGGGAGTGAGTCCGGCCGTCAGGGTCGGGGTCCAGTTGACCGTCGTCTTCAGGTCCTTGGAGGACGCGGCGTTGTAGGCGGCGACGAGGTCGGTCGCCGTGCCGTTGACGAGGTTGCCGGAGTCCTTGACCGCGCCGGTGCCGTCGCCGCTGAGCAGCTTGGCGACCTTCACGCTCGAGGGCGCCTTCCAGTAGTTGTTCTCCGAGACGACCTGGGCCTTGGCGCGGGAGTTGATGCTGTACTGCACCGCGTAGCCGTTGAGGGGCGTCACGTCGTACAGGTTGTTGTAGATGTGCACCTGACCGACCCGGGCCAGCGGGGCGCGCTGGACGATGCCCTTCCACACGTTGTGGTGGAGGGAGACGCGCAGCTTGCCGGCGGGCTCGCTGTCGCTGCTGCCGATCAGCATGGTCTTGTCGTGGCTGGTGAACTGGTTGCGCGAGACGGTCACCAGGTCGGAGCTCTTGGTGATGTCGAGGGCCCCGTCGTGGATCTGGTACTCGCGGCCGAAGTACTTCGGGTTCGCGGTGTCGAAGTGCGGGGCGTCGGTGAACGTGTTGTGGTCCGCCCACACATGGGTCGCGCCGCGCAGGGTGACGGCGTCGTAGTTGCTGTTCCAGTTGCCGTCGTCGCCGTCAGTCGGGTCCCACTGCGGGAAGCAGTCCTCGGTCGCGGCGAAGGTGAGGTTGCGGACGATGACGTTGTCCACGCCCTGGATCTGGAGCATGGCCCCGGTGAGACCGGCGGCGCTGCCGGGCACGCCCACGATCGTGGTGTTGGCGGGCACCTTGAGGACGACGTTCTTCGCCTGCTTGTTCTGCGCCGCGACGCGGGCCGTTTCCTGGGCGCCGGAGGGCAGCTTGGAGCGGCCGTAGGTGGCGGGGTCGAAGGCCTTCAGATAGGCGGGGAGCGAGTAGCCGGTGCCGGACGCGTAGTCGGCACAGGTCAGCTTCTTGCCCGAGTCGTCGGTGTTGGCGTCGATCGTGCCCTTGACCTTGATGATCCGGGGCGTGGTGTCGGACGCCGAACCGAGGGCCTTCACGAGCTCGGCGCGGGTGGACACGGTGAAGGTGTGCGCGGCGTCGGCCTTGCTGCCACCGGTCGTCCCCGTCCCCGAGGACGCCCAGCCGTCCTTGGCGGCGAGCGTCTGGTGGTACAGGTCCACGCTCCCGGCATTGGCGTTCGACACGAGCACCCCGGCTCCGGCCGCAGCGGCCACGAAGGCGGCGGACACGGCGAGAACACGACGCTTACGAAGAGACCGTCGGTGGGAGGGAGCTGCCACAGGGAATCCTTACGAGAGAAAGCGATTACGCCCTCTCAGTGGCCGCCACGGTGAAAGAAGTTGCCGATGGGTCAGAAATTCTTCGCCCCCTGCCGCTGACCGCGCCGCGGAAGCCTGTACCGCCACTACGGCGACGGCAAGGGCTCGTTCCTCCCACGGACGCTGATCGCGAAGGGCTGGGGCCGTTACCGCGCCCTGCTGTGACGGCGGGTCTGAGGGCGAGGGACGAAAGAAGGCTGAGCGGAGGGGTCCGGTGGGCCCCTCCGCTCTGTCGTGCGGGTGCTGCGGTCAGCTCGCTGTCGGGGAGGCCGTGGCCGACGCTCCCGGCTGGGTCGCCGTGTCGGTGCCGTCGTGGGTGGCGTCGGGGTCGACGCCCATGGTGATCGAGCCCCGCACCCCCTTGGCTATGCGCTTCCTGTCGTAGGTGAGCTTGAGCAGGCCGCCCGTGACGCCGCTCTGGTCGTAGATGGTGTCCTCGGTGAGCGTGGTCCGCTCGGTGGTGCTGGTCGAGTACGGCGCGACCGCGGCCGAGGCGAGGACGGACTCCTCGTCGAAGAAGAACTGCCCGGTGTGGCAGGCGTGGCCCCCCTCGTATCCGGCGGCGGTCCACTTGCCGTCCACGTGCACCTTGGTGTGGATGTGCACGCAACGGCCCCGGTACCAGCCGGGGAAGATCGTTCTGAAGGTCACCCGCCCCTGCCGGTCGGTCCGCCAGGTACCGCGCAAATACCGCTTGTCGTCGGTCGGCTCCTCGTGCCCGCCGCCCCCGCCTCCGGGACCGCCGGTCGGCGCTCCGCTCGGAGGCGCTCCCGTGGGGGTGCCGGTGGGGGTGCCCGACGGCGGCTCGCCGGTGGGGGCGCCGCCTCCGCCGCCTCCGGTGGACAGGCTCTCGTAGCCCGAGTAGAGGCCCAGCGCGTCGCAGTGCCAGAGGTCCACCGCCGCGTCGGCGACAGGCTTGCAGGTCTCGGCGTCGATGACCGTGAGGTCGAGGGTGAGCGGGATGCCCTCCCTGTCCTCGGTGATGTCCCGGCGGAGCTTGTCAGCGTCGATGTAGTAAGGGCCCTCGGTGGTCTCCGAGGTGAGCTTGTAACAGGCCCTCGCGGTGGCCGAGGCCCTGGGACCGGCCCCGGTCCCCTTCGCCGTGCCGGGCTCACCGGCGAACGCGCCCGCCGCCAGCGCGCCGCCCGCACCGATCGCGACGACCGCCCCGGCACCGGTGACGACGACCTTGCGGCGCGTCAGATCCCTTTTGTGCTTCGGGCCTTGCTTGCCGACAGCGCTGGGCGTGCCTTCCGCGTGTTCCGTGTTTTCCGTCATGAGCGAGGAAGCTAGGGTGCCGACCTGTCAGGAGCGTGGGGATGGGCTGTGCCGTCCCAGGGAGCTGTGCCGTCTCATGGGTTCAGCGGTCCACGGCCGCGGTGGCCGGAGTCAGGCCCAGACCGGTGCGTGCCCGGCGCAGCTCCTCCAGCCCTTCCCTGGCCGTCCGCGTGACCTCCTCGTACTCCGCCGCCGTGCGCGCGGTCGCCAGCCGCGCCCGAGCACGCCGGTGGCATTCCGCCGCGCTGGTCAGCGCCCGCGCCGCCTCCTCGTCCGCGCCCTCCCAGGTCCGCGGATCGAGCGAGGCCATGCCCCCGCCCAGCCGGACGAGCCATAGGTTCGCCTCCGCCTCCGCGTCCAGGCCGGACGGGCGACGGACCCGGCGGCCGCGTCGTCGCACGACGATCCCGGTGACCGCTCCCGCGATCAGCAGCACCGAGATCGTGGTCATGAACCCCATGGCTGTGGCTTCCCTCCCTGCTCCGCCGGCCCGCGCCGGCCTCGCCCTCCATGGAACGGCAGGCCGCTGTGGGCGTCCTCCGTGATTCCTGTGCGCCTCCGGTGAGAGGGAGGCGGCGTTCCGCCCGCCCATGCGAAAGGGACCTGAAACCGATGTCGGTTTCAGGTCCCTTTCCAGGTCAGCGCGCCTGCGAAGGCCGCTCGACCCGGTGCCTTACTTCGGCTGCGGCTTGCGCACGTTCAGGTGCAGCTCACGCAGCCGCGTCTCCTCCAGCTCCGTCGGCGCGCCCATCATCAGGTCCTGGGCGTTGCCGTTGAGCGGGAAGGCGATCGTCTCGCGGATGTTGGGCTCGTCGGCCAGCAGCATCACGATGCGGTCGACGCCGGGGGCGATGCCACCGTGCGGCGGGGCGCCGAAGCGGAGCGCGCGCAGCATGCCGGCGAACTCGCGCTCGACGGTCTCCTCGTCGTAGCCGGCGATGCCGAACGCCTTGAGCATGATGTCCGGCTCGTGGTTCCGGATCGCGCCGGACGACAGCTCGACGCCGTTGCAGACGATGTCGTACTGCCAGGCCAGGACGTCCAGCGGGTCCTGGTTCTCCAGCGCCTCCATACCGCCCTGGGGCATGGAGAACGGGTTGTGCGAGAAGTCGATCCGGCCGGTCTCCTCGTCCTTCTCGAACATCGGGAAGTCGACGATCCAGCAGAAGCGGAAGACGTTGTCCTCGAAGTGGCCGGAGCGCTTCGCGGCCTCGACGCGCACCGCGCCCATGATCTTCGAGACCTCGTCGAACTCGCCCGCGCCGAAGAACACGGCGTGCCCGGCGGCCAGCGACAGGCGCTTGGTCAGCTCGGCGACGTTCTCCTCGGTGAGGAACTTCGCGATCGGGCCGGACAGCGAACCGTCCTCGGCGACCCGCACCCAGGCAAGGCCCTTCGCGCCCTGCGACACGGCGTAGTCGCCGAGCTGGTCGAAGAACTTGCGGGGCTGGTCCTGGACCGCGGGCACGGCCAGCGCGCGCACGTGCTTGCCGGCGAAGGCCTTGAACTCCGAGCCCTCGAAGACGTCGGTGATGTCCACCAGCTCCAGCTGGGCGCGCAGGTCCGGCTTGTCGGAGCCGTACTTCAGCATCGCCTCGCGGAACGGGATCCGCGGGAAGGGGGAGGTGACCTCGCGGCCGTTGCCGAACTCCGTGAACAGCTCGGTCATGAGCTTCTCGATCGGCTGGAAGACATCCTCCTGCTCGACGAAGCTCATCTCGACGTCGAGCTGGTAGAACTCGCCCGGCGAGCGGTCGGCGCGGGCGTCCTCGTCGCGGAAGCAGGGCGCGATCTGGAAGTAGCGGTCGAAGCCGGAGATCATCAGCAGCTGCTTGAACTGCTGCGGGGCCTGCGGAAGGGCGTAGAACCGGCCCGGGTGCAGCCGGGAGGGGACCACGAAGTCACGCGCGCCCTCGGGGGAGGTCGCGGTGAGGATCGGGGTCGCCATCTCGTTGAAGCCGAGAGCCACCATCTTGTGGCGGATGGCGGAGACGACCGCCGTGCGCAGCATGATGTTGCGGTGCATGCGCTCGCGGCGCAGGTCGAGGAAGCGGTACTCCAGGCGCCGCTCCTCGTTGACCCCGTCCTCGGCGTTGATGGTGAAGGGGAGCGGCTGGGCGGCCCCGAGCAGCTCCACTTCGCCGACCTCGACCTCGACCTCACCGGTGGGCAGGTCGGGGTTGACGTTCTCCGCGCCGCGGGAGACGACCTTGCCGTCGACGCGGACGGTCGACTCCTTGGTCAGCCGGTCGAGGGCGTCGTAGGCAGGCGTCCCCGGGCGGGCCACCAGCTGCGTGATGCCGTAGTGATCGCGGAGATCGATGAAGAGGATGCCGCCCAGGTCGCGCCGATTGTGCAGCCAGCCACTCAGCCGGACGTCGGTGCCGACGTCAGAGGCGCGGAGCTCGCCGCAGGTGTGGGACCTGTACCGATGCATCGTCGTTCATCCAGTCTTCGCGGATCGGGGGCTGTGTCGCGATCTGTGCCGCGGTCACGTGTTTCACGTGAAACAACCCCCAGCGTACCGGGCGGCCCACGATCGGCTCCCCTGCATTCCCCAGGGGGTGATCGGTCGGTGAACAGTGGCACGCTTCGATCGCCTGTTCTTAAAGTAGGTCAATGCGCACTGGCGAGCCTCTGCCCGCCGTGGGAGAGGTCCTCGCCTCCCTCGCGACCGGCCTGTGGCACTGGAGCACGGCCACCGGGCTGGTCACGGTCGACGCCGAGGCGGCCAGGCTGCTCGGCCTGCCCGCCGAGGAGGCCGTCCTCACGGAGGCCCAGGCCCGGGCCCGGCTGCACCCCGTCGACTGGAACGAGATCACCGGCGTGGTCCAGCTCGCCGTCGCCGAGGGCACCCTCGCCGAGGTGCGCGTCCGGATCATGGACGATCAGGGACGGGTCGTCCGGGTCGCCCGCAGCCGTTCCAAGCCGTCGTTCGACCCGGAGCTGCAGTCCTACGAACTGATCGGCACCCTCCAGGAGGTCACCGAGCCCCGCCCTGGCACCCCCGCCGGACGCACCGCCGTCACCGGCGACTGGCGGCGCTCCCGGGAGGCGTTCCTGCTGGACGCGGGCCGTGCGCTCGCGGAGGCGCGCTCCACCGAGGAGGTGCTGCGGGTCGCGGCGGCGCTGTCGATGCCGGGCTTCTCACCGGACGGACTGGCCGTCTTCGGCGTCGAGGGCGACCGGCTGACGGTCATCGGGCACCACGGGCAGAAGAAGCGCGAAGAGGACCCTTTCACCCAGATGTCGCTCCAGACCGACTATCCCGCGGCCGAGGTGGTCCGCACCGGCCGGGCCGTGTATCTGTCCTCGCCCGGTCAGTACAAGGAGCGCTATCCGCTGACCTGGCCGCTGGCCTCGCACTTCGGGCGCCAGTCCTGGGCGTTCCTGCCGCTGACGGTGGCCGGCCGCACGATGGGCGCCTGGATGGCGGCGTTCACCTACCCGGTGGCGTTCACTCCGGACGAGCGGTCCGTGCTCACCACCGTGGCCCGGATGCTCGCCCAGGCCCTGACCCGCGCCGGCGCCGCCGAGACCCAGCGCGAACTGACCGACGGCCTGCAGCGCTCCATGCTCCCCACGCTCGGCCCGGAGATCCCGGGCATGACCCTCGCCGCCCGCTACATCCCCACCGGCGGCGGCCTCCAGGTCGGCGGCGACTGGTACGACGTGATCCCGCTGCCGGGAGGCGCCTCCCGCACGCCGTCCGAGGGCGGGCGTTTCGCCCTGGTCATCGGCGACGTGCAGGGTCATGACGTACGCGCCGCCGGCCTGATGGGGCAGCTGCGCATAGCGCTGCGGGCGTATGCCTCCGAGGGCCACCGCCCCGACGCCGTCCTCTCCCGCGCCTCCCGCTTCTTCCACGGTCTCACCCACAGCGACGACGCCGACGCCCAGGCCGATCTGCGTTTCGCGACCTGCCTCTATGTGGAGGTCGACCCGGTGACCGGGATACTGGAGACCGCCAGGGCCGGCCATCTCGATCCGGCGGTCCGGATGACCGACGGCACCGTCCTGGTCCGGCCCACGGCGGGCGGACTCCCGCTGGGCATCGATCCGGACTCCGACTACCCCACCACCCGGCTCGCCCTGGAGCCCGGCGAGGCGCTGATGCTGTGCACCGACGGTCTGCTGGAGACCGGCGGACACGACCTCGACACCGGCTGGGGCCGGGTCCGCAAGACGCTGGAGGCACACGAGGGCGGCCTGGAGGAGCTGGCCGACGCGCTGGTCCAGGCCGTGCACGGCCCCTCGTCGCACCACACCACCGGTCCGCTGGCCGACCGCCGCGAGGACGACATCGCCGTCCTCCTCCTCTCCCGGCACGCCTCACCCGCGCGGCCGTCCGGGCGGCGGACCATGCTGACGGTCGCCCAGGCAGAGCCCGAACGGGTCGCCGAGGCCCGGCAGCAGCTGCGGGAGCTGCTGCACGACTGGCCCAGCGCCGACCAGGTCGACTCGGCGGTCCTGCTGGTCTCCGAAACGCTGACCAACGTGCTCGTGCACACGGACGCCGACGCGCTGCTCGTCGCCGAGGTCACCGGTCCGCCCGGCGGACGCCGTATCCGCATCGAGGTCACCGACACCAGCGACGACCTTCCTCACAAGCGCAGCCCCGGCGAGCTGGCGTCCTCGGGCCGCGGCCTGATCCTCATCGAACTGCTCGCGAACGCGTGGGGGGTGTCACCGCGCGGCCAGGGCAAGAGCATCTGGTTCGAGCTCTACGAGCCCTCGGCGGACGCGGTTCCCGACGCTCCGGGCTCCGGGGGAGCGGTGTAGCGCTCCCGCAGTTCTTGGATCACCCCGAACACGGCGGCCGTCAGCGGCACGGCGAGCAGCATGCCGAGGATCCCGGCGACGGAGGCGCCCGCCGTGATCGTCAGCATCACCACCGCCGGATGCATCTGCACGGTCCGGCTCTGGATCATCGGCTGGAGCACATGCCCCTCCAGCACCTGCACGGCGAGCACCACCCCGAGCGCCCACAGCGCGATGACGAACCCCCGGTCGGCGAGCGCCACCAGCACGGCGACCCCACCGGAGAGGAAGGCGCCCAGGTAGGGGATGTAGGCGCCGACGAAGACCAGCGCGCCCAGCCCCGCGGCGCCGGGCACGCGCAGCACGAGCAGTCCGACGGTGATGCAGACGGCGTCGATGAAGGCGATGAAGGTCGTCCCCCGCATGAACCCCTCGACGGCGCGGAAGGCCCGCCGCGCCATCGCCTCCACGGTGTCCGCGGTCCCGCGCGGGGCGACGGCCCGCAGCCCGTCGACCGCGCGGTCGGAGTCGCGCAGGAAGAAGAAGACGAGCAGGAGCGCAAGCACCGCCATGGCGATGCTCTCGCCCACCACGCTCACCCCGCTGATCACCCCGGAGGCCGCGGTGCCGCCGAACTTGCGCAGCAGCTCACGGGCGTTGGAGGCGACGTCGTCGAGCGAGGTCCCCGCCGCCCCGAAGTGCCGGGTCAGTCCCCGTGCCGCCTCCTTCAGCGAGGCGACGATCTCGTCCCCGCTGTCGATGAGCGCGGCGACAACGATGTAGACGGCCCCGCCGACCACGGCCACCACCGCCACGCACGTCACGGCGGCGGCCACCGACCGGTTCACCCGCCCCTTCACCATCCGCCGGTGGAAGGGCCCGAGCAGCGCGCTCCCCAGCAGCGCGAGCAGCACCGGCACGACGGCGGTGCGCAGCTCCGCGCACAACCGGATCCCGACGTACCCGACGCCCGACACGAGCAGGACGACGGCACACCAGGCAGCGAGACGACGAACGGCTTCGGGCAGCAGACGCACCCCCTCAGGCCACCACAGCCCCCGTCCCCTGTCCCGCCGAGGCACCCCAGCCGGGTGACTCCCCGTCACCGGTCGCAGAATCGATACCTCGTTGCCCTAATGGGTGAACTTCCTTTTGGGCCATGCGGATTGCATATGCGCCTGCCTAGCTTCCGTGGCTGGAGGTGATGCTCGATGTACGAGCACAACGACACGCCGCCGGACGAGCCGACGGCACGGCAGGACGCGATCGACATCAACGACTTCGTGTTCGCGGCCACAGGAGCGCGGGTACGGAGGCTGACCACGCCGGAGGGGAAGCACTGGTTCGTGGCGGCGGACGTCGCCATGGATCTCGGGTACGCAAACACGCGGCAAGCGCTCGACTGGCATGTTGCAGCAACCTGCAAAACCACTCTCGGCGATCTTGCACGAAGCGTCTATGGAGTAGACGGTTCGAGCAAGGTTGCAGGTCACGGTCTCAAGAAGTCGATGAAGATGGTCAACCTGAAGGGTCTCATCGCCCTCGTCAACGGGTGCACCAAACCGGAGTGCGGTCCCTTCAAAGCCTGGGTCTCGGAGGTCGTCGCCACCATCCAGCGCGACGGCTCCTACACCCTGGAACCGGCTGCCGTGCAGCCCTCCGCCGGCGGCACCGCCTACGTCATGCCGGACCAGGTCGCCGACGCCATCGTGCGACTGGAGGAGCGGAACATCCGGGCGGACGAGATGATGCTGGCGTTCCAGGCCCAGCGACAAGGCCTTCTGGAGGAGCGGAACGGCCTCCTGCGCGAGAACAACGGTCTCCGGCAGGAGGGCAACGGTCTCCTCCAGGAGATCAGCCGGAGTCTGCGTGACATCGCCGACGCCCTGAGGAACCCCGCCGACGGTCCCCGGTCGGCGGCGGAGCCGAAGCTGACGGCGCAGGAGCTGCTCGCCGCCTGGAGGGCGAAGAACCTCGTCGTCACCGACGACGTCCACGCCGTGGCCGCCTACCTCGCGCCGGCCCTCGTCCACGGCGAGTCCCGCTACCGGGTGGAGGACATCGTCAACCGGACAGGACTGTCGCAGGACCGTGTTCTCGACTGTCTGCGGATGCTGCTGAAGCGCGGGTGCGTACGGCAGGCCGGGTGCGCCTCGGACGGGGCGCCGGTGTACGTCCTGCCGTAACCGGCCCCCGGGACGGCGAACGGGCCCGAAGTCGCAAGAACACTTTGCGGCTTCGGGCCCGTTTCGTACGGTACCGGTTCCCTCGGGCCTACAGGCCCTTCTCCGTCATTCCGTGCACCGCCGGGACCGTTCCGAGCCGTCCCTTCTGGAAATCCTCGAACGCCTGCTGGAGTTCGTCACGGGTGTTCATGACGAACGGGCCGTAGTGGGCCATCGGCTCGCGGATCGGCCGGCCGCCGAGGAGGACGACCTCCAGGTCCGGCGTGTGGGAGTCCTGCCGTTCGTCCGCGCGGACGGTCAGCGAGGAGCCTGCGCCGAAGACGGCGGTCTGGCCCAGGTGGACCGGCCGGCGCTCCGCGCCCACCGAGCCCTTGCCGGCCAGGACGTACGCGAGGCCGTTGAAGTCCTCCCGCCACGGCAGGGTGACCTCCGCGCCCGGCGCCAGCGTCGCGTGGACCATCGAGATCGGCGTGTGCGTGATCCCGGGGCCCGCGTGGCCGTCCAGCTCACCCGCGATGACCCGCAGGAGCGCGCCGCCGTCGGGCGAGGTGAGCAACTGGACGCTGCCGCCGCGGATGTCCTGGTAGCGCGGCGCCATCATCTTGTCCTTGGCCGGCAGGTTCACCCACAGCTGGAGCCCGTGGAAGAGACCGCCGGACATGACCAGCGACTCCGGCGGCGCCTCGATGTGGAGCAGGCCGGCCCCGGCCGTCATCCACTGGGTGTCGCCGTTGGTGATGGTGCCGCCGCCGCCCTGGCTGTCCTGGTGGTCGAAGACGCCGTCGATGATGTAGGTGACGGTCTCGAAGCCGCGGTGCGGGTGCCAGGGCGTCCCCTTCGGCTCCCCGGGCGCGTAGTCCACCTCGCCCATCTGATCCATCATGATGAACGGGTCGAGGTGGCGGTAGTTGATCCCCGCGAAGGCCCGGCGCACCGGGAAGCCCTCGCCCTCGTACCCGGTGGGCGCGGTGGTGACGGCGAGCACGGGACGGGCGACGGCGTCGGCCGGGGCGGCCACGCGGGGCAGCGTCAACGGGTTCTCGACGGTCACGGCGGGCATGTCGGTACCTCCTTGGGTGACGTGCGGACCACTTTAGTTGAGCGTTGAACTTTCTGCCACCCAGAACGGCGGGAGCCCGGAGGACATTCCCTCCGGGCTCCCACTGTCAGAAGAAGAAGACGACTACCCGTACATCCGGCGCATCGCGAAGTCCACCATCTGCTCGACCGCCTTCGCGTCGAAGACCATCCGGTGCTCGCCCTCCATGTCGAGGACGAAGCCGTAGCCGGTGGGCAGCAGGTCGAGCACCTCGGAGCCGGAGATCACGAAGTACTTGGACTCCTTGCCCGCGTAACGGCGCAGCTCCTTCAGCGTGGTGAACATCGGGATCACCGGCTGCTGGGTGTTGTGCAGGGCGAGGAAACCCGGGTTGTCGCCGCGCGGGCAGTAGACCTTCGAGGTCGCGAAGACCTGCTGGAAGTCCTCGGCGACCATCTGCCCGGTGGTGAAGGCGCGCACCGCGTCCGCGAGCGAGGGCGGGGACGGCTCGGGGTACAGGGGCGGCTGCTGCCCGTAGCCGCCGGCCATGGGCTGCTGCGGCGGGGCGTACTGCTGCTGCGCGCCGCTCCCGTCCATGGGCTGGCCGTATCCATACATGAGCGCAAGCGTACCGAGCGCCGCCGCGGGGCGGGCCGGGACGGCCTCCTGGTCTGACGCGTCACACTTCGCCGACGGGGTTGCGACTTATTACCGACGGGTAGCATCATCGGTAGCTACTTGTTGGTATGTGAACTAGCGCGAGGAACCACAGTGCCTCGCCGATCTCTTCAACGGATCCGGGAGCCGTCGCCATGGGGCACTACAAGTCGAATCTCCGCGACATCGAGTTCAACCTCTTCGAAGTACTCGGACGCGACAAGCTGTACGGCACCGGTCCGTTCGGGGAGATGGACACCGAGACCGCCAAGAGCATCCTGGAGGAGCTGACCCGCCTCTCCGAGAACGAGCTGGCCGAGTCCTTCGTCGACGCCGACCGCAACCCGCCGGTCTTCGACCCGGAGACGAACACCGCGCCCGTCCCGGCGTCCTTCAAGAAGAGCTACAAGGCGTTCATGGACTCGGAGTACTGGCGCCTGGGCCTGCCCGAGGAGATCGGCGGCACCACCTCTCCCCGCTCCCTGATCTGGGCCTACGCGGAGCTGCTGCTCGGCTCGAACCCGGCCGTGTGGATGTACGCCTCCGGCCCGGCGTTCGCCGGCATCCTCTACGACGAGGGCAACGACATACAGAAGAAGATCGCCCAGATCGCGGTGGAGAAGACCTGGGGCTCCACCATGGTCCTCACCGAGCCCGACGCCGGCTCCGACGTCGGCGCCGGCCGCACCAAGGCGGTCCAGCAGGAGGACGGCTCCTGGCACATCGAGGGCGTGAAGCGCTTCATCACCTCCGGTGAGCACGACATGGAGGAGAACATCCTCCACTACGTCCTCGCCCGCCCCGAGGGCCACGGCCCCGGCACCAAGGGCCTGTCCCTCTTCCTCGTGCCGAAGTACCTCTTCGACTTCGAGACCGGCGAGCTGGGCGAGCGCAACGGCGTCTACGCGACGAACGTCGAGCACAAGATGGGCCTGAAGGCCTCCAACACCTGCGAGATGACCTTCGGCGACCGCCACCCCGCCAAGGGCTGGCTGATCGGCGACAAGCACGACGGCATCCGGCAGATGTTCCGCATCATCGAGTTCGCCCGCATGATGGTCGGCACGAAGGCGATCTCCACGCTGTCGACGGGCTACCTGAACGCGCTGGAGTACGCCAAGGAGCGCGTCCAGGGTCCCGACCTCGCGAACTTCATGGACAAGACCGCGCCCAAGGTCACCATCACCCACCACCCCGACGTGCGCCGCTCGCTGATGACGCAGAAGGCGTACGCCGAGGGCATGCGCGCGCTGGTGCTCTACACGGCGTCCATCCAGGACGACATCCAGGTCAAGGAGGCCGCCGGCGAGGACGCCTCCGCGCTGGAGGCGCTGAACGACCTGCTCCTGCCGATCGTCAAGGGCTACGGCTCCGAGAAGGGCTACGAGCAGCTCGCCCAGTCGCTGCAGACCTTCGGTGGCTCCGGCTTCCTGCAGGAGTACCCGATCGAGCAGTACATCCGGGACGCCAAGATCGACACCCTGTACGAGGGCACGACGGCGATCCAGGGCCAGGACTTCTTCTTCCGGAAGATCGTCCGCAACCAGGGCGCGGCGCTGAACTCCCTCGCCGAGGACATCAAGAAGTTCCTGGCGCTCGGCACCGGCGGCGAGGACCTCTCCGCGGCCCGCGAGCACCTGGCGAAGGCGGCCGTCGAGCTGGAGGCCATCGTCGGCCTGATGCTCACCGACCTCGCGGCCACCGAGCAGGACGTCAAGAACATCTACAAGGTGGGCCTCAACACCTCCCGCCTGCTGATGGCCTCCGGCGACGTCGTCGTCGGTTACCTGCTCCTCAAGGGCGCGGCCGTCGCCGCCGAGAAGCTGGAGACGGCCTCCGCCAAGGCTGTGTCTTCCAAGGACGTGGCCTTCTACACCGGCAAGATCGCGGCGGCGAAGTTCTTCGCGGCGAACGTCCTGCCGGGCGTGACCCTCGCCCGCAAGATCGCCGCCGACGTCGAGCTCGACCTGATGGACCTGGACGAGGCGGCGTTCTAGAACCTGCCGGGGCGCGGCGGGCGGGGCTCGCCGCGCCCGGTTCGGCACGCTTGCGCCGACTCGCACACCGTCCTCACGAGGGCCTGCTCCCATCACCGGGAGCGGGCCCTCGTCCGTCGTTAAGGTGAACCCCATGAGCGCACCCTCCCGCTTCGACCGCGGCCACACCGACGACCTGATGTCCTTCCTGACGGCCAGCCCGTCGCCGTACCACGCCGTGGCGAACGCCGCGGAACGGCTGGAGAAGGCCGGTTTCCGACAGGTCGCCGAGACGGACGCCTGGGAGGGGGGCAGCGGCGGCAAGTACGTGCTGCGCGGGGGCGCGATCGTGGCCTGGCACGTCCCCGAGGGCGCCGCACCGCACACCCCGTTCCGGATCGTCGGCGCGCACACCGACTCCCCCAACCTGCGCGTCAAGCCGCTGCCCGACGCCGGTGCGCACGGCTGGCGCCAGGTGGCCGTGGAGATCTACGGCGGGCCGCTGCTCAACTCCTGGCTCGACCGGGACCTCGGCCTGTCCGGCCGGCTGACCCTGCGCGACGGCTCCACCCGACTCGTCGACGTGAGCCGGCCGCTGCTGCGGGTGCCCCAGCTCGCCATCCACCTGGACCGTGCCGTCAACGACGGCCTCAAGCTCGACAAGCAGCGCCACCTCCAGCCCGTCTGGGGCCTCGGCGACGTCCGCGAGGGCGACCTGATCTCCTTCCTGGAGGAGGAGTCGGGGCTGTCCGCGGGCGAGGTCTCCGGCTGGGACCTGATGACCCACTCCGTGGAACCGCCCGCCTACCTCGGCCGCGACGAGGAACTCGTCGCCGGGCCCCGCATGGACAACCTGCTGTCCGTGCACGCCGGCACGGCCGCCCTGGCCGCCGTCGCGACCGGCGGCGCCGACCTGCCGTTCATCCCGGTGCTCGCCGCCTTCGACCACGAGGAGAACGGCTCCCAGTCCGACACCGGCGCGGACGGCCCGCTGCTCGGCGGCGTGCTGGAGCGCTCGGTGTTCGCCCGCGGAGGCTCGTACGAGGACCGGGCGCGCGCCTTCGCCGGCACCGTCTGCCTCTCCTCCGACACCGGGCACGCGGTCCACCCCAACTACGCGGAGCGGCACGACCCCACGCACCACCCGCGCGTGAACGGCGGCCCGATCCTCAAGGTCAACGTCAACAACCGTTACGCTACGGACGGTTCGGGCCGGGCCGTGTTCGCCGCCGCCTGCGAGAAGGCCGGTGTGCCGTTCCAGTCGTTCGTCTCCAACAACTCCATGCCGTGCGGCACCACGATCGGCCCGATCACCGCGGCCCGGCACGGCATCCGCACCGTCGACATCGGCGTGGCCATCCTGTCCATGCACAGCGCACGGGAGTTGAGCGGCGCCGACGACCCGTACCTGCTGGCCAACGCGCTGACGGCGTTCCTGGAGGGCTGATCCCTCCCCTCCGGCCCCGGTGCCAAGGGTGAGCCCCCGCATGCAAGTTGCCTCCCGGGGTATCCGGAGTCAGGGACCGGAACGACCGGTACACCGGACAGGGAGGCGACACTCATGGGCCTCGGCGGGTGCATCATCCTCATCGCCGTGGGAGCCATCCTCACGTTCGCGACCGACTGGGACATGCAAGGGGTCAACCTCGACCTTGTCGGGATCATCTTGATGATCGTCGGCCTGATCGGCGTGACGACCTTCAGCAGCATCGCCCGGCGCCGCCGCGTGATGGTGCCCCCGGCCTCGACCACCGTGGTCGAGACGGACCGGCGCCGGGACGGATACAGCGACGGGTACGGCGTGTGACCACCGCGGGGGACTTCCCCGGCGGGCACACGTCGCCCGGCTCCTCGAACGGACCGATGACGGGCTCCTGAAACGGATCAAGGGCGCCGCCCCGCAGCCGGGTCGGACGCTCGGCCCGTCGGGCTAGTGGCTGCGTCCCCCGGGGGGCGCCGGGGAAGCCGTACCGTCATGAGATTCCTCGTACGCGACCGGATCCTCGGCTTCGGTGACGACTACTGGATCGAGGACGACCGGGGCAACAAGGTCTACCTCGTCGACGGCAAGGCGATCCGGGTTCGGGACACCTTCGAGCTGAAGGACACCCAGGGGCGGGTGCTGATCGACATCCACCAGAAGATGTTCGCGCTGCGCGACACCATGGTGATCGAACGGGACGGCGAACCGCTGGCCACGATCCGCCGCAAACGGCTGTCGCTGCTGCGCAACCACTACCGCGTGTCCCTGGCGGACGGAAGCACCGAACTGGACGTCAGCGGAAAGATCCTCGACCGGGAGTTCGCCGTCGAGTACGACGGGGAGCTCCTCGCGGTCGTCTCCCGGCGTTGGCTGCACGTGCGCGAGACGTACGGCGTGGACGTCGTCCGGGAGGACGCGGATCCGGCGCTGCTGATCGCGGTCGCGGTGTGCGTGATCCACCTGGCGGAGAAGGAGCGGGAGGACTGAGCCACTTCGCCCGCCGGGCGATCCCGGCGGGAGCTGCGACTCGACCGTGCTGTGGCTCAGCGACGCGGGGGCGGCTCCAGGCCGAGCACCCTGTCCTTCAGGGCCGGGAACTGCTCACGCGTCGTCGCGGTCTTCGCCGGGTCGAAGTCGACCGTGAGGACCTCCTCGCCCTGGCCGGCCTCGGCCAGCACCTCGCCCCACGGATCCACCACGATCGAGTGACCCGCCTGCGGAACCTCCGCGTGCGTCCCGGCCGTTCCGCACGCGAGCACGAACGCCTGGTTCTCGACCGCCCGCGCCCGGGCCAGCAGCGTCCAGTGCGACCGGCGGCGCTCCGGCCAGCCCGCCGACACCACGAGGGTCTCGGCGCCCGCGTCGACGAGACCGCGGAAGAGTTCGGGGAAACGGAGGTCGTAGCAGGTGGCGAGGCCGACGGTCGTCTGCGGCAGACGTACCGTCACCAGGTCCCGGCCCGCGCCCATCAGCACCGCCTCGCCCTTGTCGAAGCCGAAGCGGTGGATCTTGCGGTAGGAGGCGGCCAGGTCGCCGGAGGGGGAGAAGACGAGAGTGGTGTTGTAGAGGGCGCCGTCGGCGGCGTCCCGCTCGGGGATCGAGCCCGCGTGCAGCCACACGCCCGCGTCGCTCGCGGCCTTGGCCATCGCCTCGAACGTGGGCCCCTCCAGCGGCTCGGCCTCGGCGGCGAACGCGTCGTAGGCGAACGCGCCGGTCGTCCACAACTCCGGCAGCACCACCAGGTCCGCGCCGGCCTGCTCCCGTACGAGAGCCCCGGCCCGGACCCGCCGGGCTCGCACCGATTCGCCCTCTTCCACGGCGATCTGGATCAGAGAGGCGCGCACACTACCACCGTCCTGGCATTCGAGTCGTCCACACGGGCCTACGATCGTCACACGAAAGCACTGCCGGGGTGACTCCCAGCAGCGTAACTTGGGGGTCTCCCCCGGTTCGAGCCCAGCCGAGGACCGGGGAGCACCCCAGACGACGCCGACAGCAGCCGACCGCCACCTCCCGCTGGCAACGCCGCCACCACCAGCCCGCCCGTGTACCGACCGCCGAGGGGTCCCGTTCCGTGAGTCTGCCTCCCACCCTCCAGCCCTACGCCGACGCCTGGACCCACTCCATCGAAGCGATATCCGAGCTGGTGCAGCCCCTGGCGGAGGCGGACTGGAACCGCCGGACGCCGTGCCCGGGCTGGTCGGTGCGCGACATCGTCTCGCACGTCATCGGCCTGGACTGCGAGATGTACGGCGACCCGCGGCCGATCCACTCCCTGCCCCGCGACCTCTTCCACGTGGCCACCGACCTCCAGCGCTACTTCGAGGTCCAGGTCGACGTCCGCCGGCACCACACCGCGCCGGAGATGACGTCCGAGCTGGAGTACACGATCATCCGCCGCAACCGCCAGCTGCGAAACGAGTCGCGCGCGCCCGGCGCCACCGTGCGCGGCCCCCTCGGCACCGAGCTGACCCTGGAGCGGTCCATGCGCGACCACGCGTTCAACGTGTGGGTGCACGAGCAGGACCTGCGCGCCGCACTCGGCCGTCCCGGCAACCTGGACTCCCCCGGCGCGCACATCGCGCGGGACGTGCTGCTGGGCGAGCTGCCCGCCGTCGTCGCCGACCGGGCCGACGCCCCGCGCAGTTCCGCGGTCGTCTTCGACGTGCACGGTCCGGTGGAGTTCCTGCGCACGATCCGCGTCGACATCCAGGGCCGCGGCACCCTGGAGACGGTCCCCGCGCTCGGACCGGCCGCCGCCTTCTCCCTCGACTGGGAGACCTACGTCCGCCTGGCCTGCGGCCGGGTGACCCCGGAGGCGGTCGCCGACCGGGTGAAGGCGGAGGGCGAACCGGAGCTGACGGAAGCGATCCTGCGGAACTTCGCCGTGACGAAGTAGCACCGCGCCACCGCCCGGAACCGGGCGGGGCCCGACGGGCGCCACGGCACAACGCAACGGGCCCGCCGTGAGGGTTCACGACGGGCCCGCTGCGTGCACAGACGCCGTGGCGTCAGCCGAGGCGCGCGAAACCGTAGTTGAGCAGCTTCGTCGCGTCCTGAGCGCGCACGGTCGCGTTCGTGGAGGCCAGCACCGTGCCCACGACCGTCTTGCCCTTGCGGGTCGCGGCGAAGACGAGGCAGTACTTCGCCTCCGGGCCGGAGCCCGTCTTCACGCCGATGGCGCCGCTGTAGCTGCTCAGCAGCGTGTTGGTGTTGACCCAGGGCGCCATGGTGCGCGTGGAGCCCGTCTTGGTGGTCGTCTTCGCCGTGTACGACTTGGTGCCGACGACCGTGCGGAACGTCGGGCTCTTGAGCGCGTTGCTCGCGAGCTTCGTCAGGTCCTTGGCCGTCGAGTAGTTGGCGCCGTTGCCGATGCCGTCGAACGAGTCGAACTTCGTGTTCGTCATGCCGAGTGCCTTGGCCTGGGCGTTCATCTTGCCGATGAACGACTTCACGCGGGCGGCACGGGTCGTACCGGTGCCGAACTTGTCGGCGAGCGCGTACGCGGCGTCGCAGCCGGACGGCAGCATCAGCCCGTACAGCAGCTGACGGACGGTGACCTTGTCGCCGACGATCAGCCGGGCGGACGAGGCGCCCTTCGACACGATGTAGTCGCTGTAGGCCATCTGGATCGTGACCTTGGCGTCCAGGTTGAGGTTCGACTGCGCGAGCACGACCTTCGCGGTCATGATCTTCGTCGTCGACCCCGTGGACATCCGGGTGTTCATACCCTTGTTGTACAGGTCGGCGCCGTTGGCGTTGTTCATCACGTAGCCGGTCTTGGCGGCGATCGTGGGCGTCGCAACGGCTTGCGCGGGCGCCGCGAAGAGGGCACCGGAGGCGAGCATCGCGCCGGTCGTGACGACGACGGCTGCGGCTCGGCGGGTCCTGATGCCCTGGGTGGCGGTTATCAACTGAAATACCCCGATTACGTCGAATGCCCCTGCGGTGCGGCCGGGTTGAAGGGGAGAAAGAAAAGGGGCCGCATGTGTGTGACACGTAAGTAGCACAGATGGTTGCGCTTTCGCTGCAACCGATTTCCACATCACACCCCCCGGGTCCGCATGATGGACGGCTCGTACCCATGCGTACGCGTTGTATCTATCCTGTCCGCATGCCGTCCGCCCCACCCGCCCCCGTCAGGCGGCCGCCCGCCGCAGAGCGCGTCTACGCCCACGTCAAACAGGGTGTGCTGGACCGCCGCTACGAGGGAGGCACTCTTCTCACCGAGGGAGAACTCGCCGAGGCCGTCGGCGTTTCGCGCACACCTGTGCGGGAGGCGCTGCTGCGGCTGGAGGCGGAGGGTCTGATCAAGCTTTACCCAAAAAAGGGAGCCCTGGTGCTCCCGGTGTCCGCCCAGGAGATCGCGGACGTCGTGGAGACGCGGATGCTGGTCGAGGAGCACGCGGCCCGCAAGGCCGTCCCCGCCCCCGCCGGACTCCTCGCCCGCCTGGAGGAGTTGCTCGAACTGCAGAAGGCGCAGGCCGCCGCCGGTGACCTGGCCGGCGCCGCCGTCACCGACCGCTGCTTCCACGCCGAGATAGTCCGCAGCGGCGGCAACGAGATCCTCTCCCGGCTCTACGACCAACTCCGCGACCGGCAACTGCGGATGGGCGTCGCCGTCCTGCACTCCCACCCCGACCGGATCGCCAAGACCCTCGTCGAACACGAGGAGATCCTGCGGGCGCTGCGCGCCGGGGACGCCGAGGAGGCCGTCCGGATCGTGCACCGGCACGTGGGCTGGTTCTCACACCTGGCCCGTGGGGAACTCCGATGAGGGCGGGGGAGCCCGGGGACCGCGAGCACTCCGGCGGGCCGGGGAAGCCGTGCGGCCGGGGGAGCGACTTCACCCTCCCAGGTGACCCGCCGGGCGGCCGTCGCGCCGTCGCCGTGTGGGGGATCGGCGTCTGCGTCTACTTCGTCGCCGTCATCTTCCGCACGTCCCTGGGGGTCGCGGGCCTGGACGCCGCCGACCGCTTCGACGTGAACGCCTCCGCCCTGTCCACCTTCTCCATCCTCCAGCTGCTGGTGTACGCGGGGATGCAGATACCGGTCGGGCTGCTCGTGGACCGGCTCGGCACCAAGAAGGTGCTCGGCATCGGCGTCGTGCTGTTCACGGCGGGGCAGCTCGGGTTCGCGTTCTCACCGTCGTACGGCATGGCGCTCGCCTCGCGGGCGCTGCTCGGCTGCGGCGACGCGATGACGTTCATCAGCGTGCTGCGGCTCGGCACCCGCTGGTTCCCGGCCCGGCGCGGACCGCTGGTCGCCCAGTTCGCGGGACTGGCGGGCATGGCCGGCAACCTCGTCTCCACGCTGGTGCTCGCCCGGCTGCTGCACGGCGTCGGCTGGACGGCCGCGTTCGCGGGCAGCGCGCTCGCCGGGGTCGTGGTCCTCGTGCTGTTGGTGCTGTTCCTGAAGGACCACCCCGAGGGGTACGAGCCCGAGCCCTTCCCGCACCAGGGGGCCGCGTACGTACGACGGCAGATCGCCGCCTCCTGGCGGGAGCCGGGAACGCGGCTGGGGCTGTGGGTCCACTTCACCACCCAGTTCCCGGCGATGGTGTTCCTGCTGCTGTGGGGGCTGCCGTTCCTGGTCGAGGCACAGGGGCTCAGCCGGGCGGCGGCCGGGGAACTGCTCACCCTCGTCGTGCTGTCCAACATGGCCGTCGGACTCGTCTACGGGCAGGTCGTCGCCCGGCACCACGGGGCCCGGCTGCCGCTGGCGCTCGGCACCGTCGGGACGACCGCCCTGCTGTGGGCCGCGACACTGGCCTGGCCCGGCGCGCACGCCCCGATGTGGCTGCTGGTCGCGCTGTGCGCGGTGCTGGGGGCGTGCGGACCCGCGTCGATGATCGGCTTCGACTTCGCGCGCCCGGCCAACCCGCCCGAGCGGCAGGGCACGGCGTCCGGCATCACCAACATGGGCGGCTTCGTGGCCTCCATGACGACGCTGTTCGCGGTCGGCGTCCTGCTGGACGCGACCGACGACTACACCGTGGCCTTCTCCTCCGTCTTCGTCCTCCAGGCACTGGGCGTCAGCCAGATCCTCCGACTGCGCTCACGCGCGGCCCGCCGGGAACGGGAACGGCTGATCGCGAGCCGGGTGTCCTCGGTGCACGTCCCCGTCTAGCCGGGACGGACCGGCGGCCGCCTGGTGCCGTGACCGACATGTCGGAGACCTGCCCCCTGCCCTGAAAACCCTTTGCCTGTACCGCCCTTGGAAACCTACCGTCGTCGCCATCGACGTGTAGCTCAACAGCAGAGCACCGGGCTTGAGACCCGGAGGGCGCGGGGGCGGCACCCGCCACGTCGGCTTATGAAGGACGACGCTGAGCAGCAGCACTCCGTGGAAGCCAACCCGGGCTACGCGTCCGGCCAACTGGCCAGGGCCCTCAGCACGGCCCGCACCCACCGGGACCCCGACACCCGTCGACGCGCGGAGGAACGGGGCCGCGCCTGGCGGTCCGTCCTGGCCGGCATGGCGAACGGGCTCCTCTCCATCGGTTCGCGCACTCCCGTCGCCGGTCTGCCGGCCTGGGTGACGCCTGAGGTCGTGCGCGGCGGCTTCGCCACGGGCGCCCCGAGTGCCGGCGGACCCCTGCGCGCGGACGAGATCGAGGTCGCGCGCCGGGCCGGCGTTCCGGAGAACCGGCGGGCGCTGTTCACGTATTGGCTGTCCGAGGAAGGGCTCGGGCGGCTCCACGAACTCCTGGAGAGCGGACGCTACGAGGTGACCGTGCCCGAGGAAGCCGCCCTGCTCACCGTGGCCTGGCTGGCCCGGGCCGGGGAGACGGACGCGGCGCTGGACCTCGTCGAGGAGTTGCTCCCGTTCGCCGGCCGGCTGCGGTTCACGCCCGCGCCCTCCACCCGGCCGGCGCCCGACGCCGACGCGGTCCACCGGCTGACCGTCGGCGACGCCGCCGACATGCTGGGGCGGCGGCGGCCCAGCACGGCCGTGGAAACCCAGCGGGAAGCGCTGGCCGTCTGGCATCCCTTCACGGACGAACTGCTGGCGCACTGGCTGGAGACGGCCGAGGACGGAGAGGTCCTGATCCTGGCCCGCACGCCCGACGAGGCGTGGCACGAGCGGGGCGCCGAGCTGCTCCGCCGCTACGCCCGGCTCGCCCGCCTGCACACCTACTGCACCAAGCACCTCGACCCCAAGCAGAACCAGGCGATCCTGCGGGGCGCGCTGGAGGAGGCTGTCGCCGGGCGCACGCTGGACCCGCGTCGGCTCGGGCTGCTGCGGCACGCCGTCACCTCCATGGTGGCGCGGCGCGGGCTGCCCGGCTCCGGGCGGCTGACACGGTTGCGCCGGGAGCAGGCCGCCCAGGCGGCGCTGCCCTCGCACCACGCGCTCGCGCAGCTGGTGCTGAGCCGGCTGTCCGTCCTCCCCCAGGAAACGGGCGTCACCGAGGTCGCGCCGCTCGTCGCCGGAGTGGACGAGCGGGAGGCCCGGGAGACGGGACTGCCGGTGGGCGCGGCGATCCCGCCCGCGCTGCGGCGGCCCGTCGAGGCCGCGCTGAGCGCGCCCGTCGGCACGCTGGTCGAGCGCGGGACGGTGCCGTCGGCGGAGGTGCTGGCCGAGCTGGTCCCCCAGCTCGTCGCCGCCACCACCGCGCAGGCCTACCCGGACGACGCGCTGCGCACCCTGGCCGCCGCGAACTACCGGGCGTTCCGCAACCGCCGTTCACTGCTGCTGCTCCATCTGGAACGGCAGGTGCGCGTGGAGGAGCTGCCCTGGGTGCGGGCCGTAGCCCGGCAGCGGTCCGACGCCGGGGCGGACGAGGTGTCCCGGCTCGCGCTGCGGCGGCTGGGCGAGCTGGCCGTGCAGGCGTTCCCCGGCACGATCCTGCCCAACCCGCTCGTCCGCGAGCTGTCCGAACTCGCGCGCGCGGCGGACCTGGGCGCTCCGCTCGTCCAGGAGCTCGCCGCGGACATCTTCATGGGCACGTTCACCCCGAAGTTCCTCACCTCCGCCCGGATCGCGGCGGATCTGCTCGGCGGCGGCTCCCTCTACGAGCGGTACTACGCCATCGATTACCGGGCCGTCCGCAACCTGGCGATCGCCGAGACGGGTGAGGCACTCATCCGGGAGCTCCGGCCGCGGACCTCGCCGGGATTCGCCCGGCTGTGCGCCACGCGGGCCAAGGTCGACTGGGCCGCCCGGTCGTACGGGTACGGGTCGACCGCGGCGAACGGCAAGGTGATCGAGCAGTCGCAGATCCTCACCACGCACAACCTGGCCACCCTGGTACACCGGGTGGGCATCGCCCCGGCCCCCGGCTGGGAGGACCTCGCACGCCGTTGCTTCGGCACGGTGTGCCGGCTGACCGCACGCCTGTACGGCAACCCGCGGCCGCTCAGCGCGATCAAGGACGTGGCGTACGCCTGGCGGCAGATGGTGTTCTTCCTGTCGCTGTGCTCGGAGGCGGAGCAGACGCGCACTCTGACCTGGCTGTCCAAGGAGGCCGGCCGCCACGCCCGGCACGTGGCGCTCCGTCTGGGCCCGGCGTTGACGGGTCTGCATCAGGTCGCGGCAGGTCGCTCGGCGGAGGACGGCACGGGCCGTCGGCTGCTGGGGTGGACGACGGAGGGGCACTGGCTGCGGGGCCCCGCTGTGGCGCGCTGACCAGGGCAGCTGTCGGGGGCGGCATACCTCCGCTAATGCCGTTCCGCAGCGGAATCGGCGCTCTTCCCTCGCAATCGTGAACCACTCCGGTGCTGCTGGCATATTCGATTTTCGCCGCCCTATGGTCCGCGTCGGAGGTGGTTCACATGATCGAACCCAGCAAGCACCAGCCCGGCCCCCGGGCTCAGCACGACGCGATCGATGTCAGCGACTTCGTCTACGCGGCCACCGGGACCCGGGTCCGCAGGCTGACGATGCCCGACGGAGCGCACTGGTTCCCGGCGGTGGACGTCTGCAAGCGACTGGGGCACACCAACACCCAGAAAGCACTCTCCGACCACGTCCCGGAGGGGCATCGAGAGATTCTCGAGACCCTAACTGGAGGTTACGGTCTCAGCGTTCCCGCAGGTAGAGAGTGGCGTCGAGACCTGAACATGATCTCTCTGCAGGGTCTCGTCCTGCTCGTGAACGCGTGCACCAAGCCCGCCTGCGCCCCTTTCAAGCAGTGGGTCGCCGAGGTGATCGAGAGCGTGCAGAGAGAGGGTTCGTACACGCTGCAGGAGGCCGAAGTGCAGCCCCTCGGCCCGGGTGCGCCGATCGCGTACGCGATGCCCGAGCAGGTCGCGGAGGCCATCGTCCGGCTGGAGGCGCACAACCTCCAGACGGACGAGGACCTCTCAGCGACGCAGCGCGAATCACTCGCGGTGCAGAAGGAGTTGCTCGCCACGCAGCGGGAAACGCTCGGCATGCACCGGGAAACGCTCAACGTCCAGCGGGAGATGCTGGACCTGCAGCGAGCCGTGCTCGTCGCGCAGCAGGCCATCGCACAGGCCATGGACCGCATCGCCAACCGTCTCGACGTGCTGTCCCTGGACCGCCCGGCGCCCATCGCCCGGCTTTCCGCGCACCCGACCACCGAGGCCGTGCTGGCCGACTGGCGGCAGCGGCTGTCCGTGACCTCGGACGTGTGGGCGGTCGCGGTGGTGATCGCGCCGTTCCTGGTGGAACAGGGTGAGCTGCGTCAGCCGCTCGCGTCGATCGCGGCCCGCACCGGACTCCCGGTCCAGCGGGTCAACGAATGCCTGCGTCTGCTGCGCAAGCACGCCTGCATCCAATCCATGGGCTCAAGTGCGGACGGGGAGCCGGTGTACGTGCTCAAGCGTCCCTGAACGGGGCCTCATGAGAAAAGGGGCGGCCGCATTCCGAAGTTGCGGCCGTCCCTTCGTGTCTCAATCTACAGCCCTGAATCCGTCAGGCCCAGGTGATCAGCCTCTTCGGCTGCTCCAGGACGGCCGCCACGTCGGCGAGCACCTTGGAGCCCAGCTCGCCGTCCACCAGACGGTGGTCGAAGCTCAGCGCGAGCGTGGTGACCTGGCGGGGCTTCACCTTGCCCTTGTGCACCCACGGCTGGAGCTTGATCGCGCCGACCGCGAGGATCGCGGACTCGCCGGGGTTGAGGATCGGCGTGCCGGTGTCGACACCGAAGACGCCGACGTTGGTGATGGTCACCGTGCCGCCCTGCATGGCGGCGGGGGACGTCTTGCCCTCCCTCGCCGTCGCGACCAGTTCGCCCAGGGACTCGGCCAGTTGCGGGAGCGTCTTGGCGTGCGCGTCCTTGACGTTGGGGACGATCAGCCCGCGCGGGGTGGCCGCGGCGATGCCCAGGTTGACGTAGTGCTTGACCACGATCTCCTGTGCCGCCTCGTCCCAGGACGCGTTGACCTCCGGGTTGCGCTTGATGGCGACCAGCAGGGCCTTGGCGATCAGCAGGAGCGGATTGACCCGCAGGCCCTGCATGTCCTTGTCCTGCTTGAGCTCCTCGACGAGCTTCATCGTGCGCGTCACGTCGACCGTCACGAACTCCGTGACGTGCGGCGCGGTGAACGCCGAGCCCACCATGGCCTGCGCGGTGGCCTTGCGGACGCCCTTGACCGGGACGCGGGTCTCGCGCGTGGTGTCGTACGACGCCGCCGCCACGGCCTGGGGGGCGGGCGCCACTGCGGTGACCTGCTGGGGGACGGGCACCGGCTGCGGAGGGGCCGCCTGGGCGGGGGCCGCCGCGGCGTGGACGTCCTCGCGGGTGATGATGCCGTCCGGGCCGGACGGGACCACCGTCGTGAGGTCCACTCCGAGGTCCTTGGCCAGCTTGCGCACCGGCGGCTTCGCCAGCGGGCGTTCCTTCACGACCGCCGGCGCGCTGCCGTGACCGTTCAGCTCCGCCTGTACGGCGGCGGCTGCCGGGGACTTGCGCGGGCGGCGCTTGGTGGAGGACGCGGCCACGCCGTATCCGACGAGCACCGGCTGACGGCCGGAGCCGCCCTCCGGCTTCGCCTCGGCGGCCTGCTCCGGGGCCAGAGCCGGAGCCTCGGCCTGCGCGGGGGCCTCGGTCCGGTCCTGGGCCTGTGCGGGCGCGGCGCCGCCGGACACGTCCACCGCGATGATCGACATGCCCACGTCGACCGTGGTGCCCTCGGGGAAGTGCAGCTCGCTGACCACGCCGTCGTAGGGGATGGGCAGTTCGACGGCGGCCTTGGCCGTCTCGACCTCGCACACCACCTGACCGTCCGTCACCGTGTCCCCGGGCTGGACGTACCACTTGAGGATCTCGGCCTCGGTGAGTCCCTCGCCCACGTCGGGCATCTTGAACTCGCGTACGGACGCTTCCGTCATCGTCGTCACGACCCTCTCCTCAGTACGCCAGGGCACGGTCGACGGCGTCGAGCACCCGGTCCAGACCCGGCAGGTACTCCTCCTCCAGGCGCGCCGGCGGGTACGGGGCGTGGTAGCCGCCGACCCGGAGCACCGGGGCCTCCAGGTGGTAGAAGCAGCGTTCGGTGATCCGGGCGGCGATCTCCGCGCCCGAGCCGAAGAACACCGGCGCCTCGTGGACGACGACCAGGCGACGGGTCTTCTCCACGGAAGCCTGGATGGCGTCGAAGTCGAGCGGGGAGACCGAGCGCAGGTCCAGGACCTCCAGGTTCTTGCCCTCCTCGGCGGCCGCGTCGGCGACCTCCTGGCAGAGCTTGACCATCGGCCCGTAGGCGACCAGGGTCAGGTCGGAGCCCTCGCGCACCACGCGCGCCTTGTGCAGCGGGCCGGGGATGGCCTCGGCGTCGACCTCGCCCTTGTCCCAGTAGCGCCGCTTGGGCTCGAAGAAGATCACCGGGTCGTCGCTCTGGATGGCCTGCTGCATCATCCAGTAGGCGTCGCCGGCGTTCGACGGGGAGACGATCTTCAGTCCCGAGACATGCGCGAAGAGCGCCTCGGGGGACTCGGAGTGGTGCTCGACCGCTCCGATGCCGCCGCCGTAGGGGATGCGGACGACGACCGGCATCTTGACCTTGCCCAGGGAGCGGGCGTGCATCTTGGCCAACTGGGTGACGATCTGGTCGTAGGCCGGGAAGACGAAGCCGTCGAACTGGATCTCCACCACCGGGCGGTAGCCGCGCAGGGCCAGGCCGATGGCCGTGCCGACGATGCCGGACTCGGCGAGGGGGGTGTCGATGACGCGGGACTCCCCGAAGTCCTTCTGCAGCCCGTCCGTCACCCGGAAGACGCCGCCGAGCTTGCCGACGTCCTCACCCATGACGAGGACCTTGGGGTCCGCTTCGAGGGCCTTGCGCAGCGACTCGTTGATCGCCTTGGCCAGGGCCATCTTCTCCGCCATGTCAGTTTCCCCCCTCGCCCGCGGCGAAGCCGTTGTCGGACTCAGTCGCGAACGACGCCTGGTAGGCGGCGAACTGGGCCCTCTCCTCGTCGACGAGCGCGTGCCCGTCCGCGTACACGTTCTCGAAGATGGCGAAGTGGTCCGGGTCCGGCATGGCACGGACCGCTTCGCGCACTCGCCTGCCCAACGCCTCGCTCTCGGCCTCGAGTTCCGCGAAGAATCCCTCGTCCGTGTGGTTTGAGGCCTCAAGGTGCCGGCGCAGACGCAGGATCGGGTCCTTCGCCTCCCAGGCGGCCCGCTCGTCGTCGTGGCGGTAGCGGGTGGGGTCGTCGGAGGTGGTGTGGGCGCCCATGCGGTACGTGTACGCCTCGATGAGCGTGGGGCCCTCGCCGCGGCGGGCCCGCTCCAGGGCCCACTCGGTGACCGCGAGGCAGGCCAGGACGTCGTTGCCGTCGACGCGGACGCCCGGGAAGCCGAAGCCCTGGGCGCGCTGGTAGAGCGGGACGCGGGTCTGCTTCTCAGTCGGCTCGGAGATCGCCCACTGGTTGTTCTGGCAGAAGAACACGACGGGGGCGTTGTAGACCGCGGAGAAGGTGAACGATTCGGCGACATCTCCCTGGCTGGAGGCGCCGTCGCCGAAGTAGGCGATGACCGCGCTGTCCGCGCCGTCCTTGGCCACGCCCATCGCGTAGCCCGTCGCGTGCAGCGTCTGGGAGCCGATGACGATCGTGTAGAGGTGGAAGTTGTTGCCGTTGGGGTCCCAGCCGCCGTTGTTCACGCCGCGGAACATGCCGAGCAGGTTGGCCGGGTCGACGCCGCGGCACCAGGCGACGCCGTGCTCGCGGTAGGTCGGGAAGACGTAGTCGTCGTCGCGCAGCGCCCGGCCGGAACCGATCTGGGCGGCCTCCTGGCCGAGCAGCGAGGCCCACAGACCCAGCTCGCCCTGGCGCTGAAGGGAGGTGGCCTCGGCGTCGAAGCGGCGGGTGAGGACCATGTCGCGGTAGAGGCCGCGGAGGCGCTCGGGGGTGATGCCGGCGACGTAGGGGTCGTACTCGGCGTTCTTGACGCGCTTGCCCTCAGGCGTCAGCAACTGCACGAGCTCGGGCTCGGCGCCCCGGTCGGCGGTGGTGCGGGTGGTGCGCTTGGTGCCGGTGGCCTTGGCCGCCGCGGCGCGGGGGGCGCCCGCCGCCTCGGTGCCGGTGGCGCCGGCCTTGCTTCCGGCGCTGCGTCGCGGCTTGCGCGCGGCAGTGCTCTCCACGGTCACGTGTGCTCCTCCGTCGGTCCGGCCCCCGGGGTTGCCGGGTGGCCAGTGCGGCTCACCTGGATTCCGGCACCCGGGCACGGGGTGGGTGCCACTCGGCCGGAACAGGCGTGACAGGTTGCCCCGGCGAGCGCCCTGCAAGCCTCACGTTACCCAGTGCGACACATTTCTGTGAAACCCCACCTGACCTGCGTTTTTGCTTGGATATCCAAGTAAATCGGCAAAGTCGGGAAGGACCCTGGTCACAGCCTCGCAGGAGGCCGGAGCAACGGCACGTTATCCCGCGCACCCAGGTCGCGGGAAGAGTTCGCGTGCGAGTCGCGCCCTGGACGCCACAAGGAGGAATTCAGCTTTTCGGCCGGGCGCGCGCACGGACGCGGCGACGCGCGCGGGCGCATGGGACGGGCACGCGCCCCCCGCGCGCGGGTCGGCGGCCCCTGTCGCCGTCAGGTCGACCGCCGCGGACCGCTCGCGATGCTCGGTGACGCTCTGCGACAAGGCGCAGATCAGAACCCTTCGGGGCCGGAACCGCCACGCGCGCGTGAGGCCCTGACGGTTCAGGGCCCCACGCGCGCGTGAGGGACGAGGAGCGAGGTGGCGAGCCGGGCCCGGTCAGCCACCGGCGCCGAGGGTGGTGCCGCCCTGGACCGCGCCTTCGGTGGCTCCACCGTCCGCACCGCCGCTGGCGTCGCCGGTCCCGCCGTCGGCGGTGCCGGGGTCGGTGGTCGGCGGGTTCGACGGCTCCGGGCTCGCCGGGTCGCTCGTCACCGTCTTCGACGGCTCCGGCGACGGATCACTGGTCTCCGGCTCGGACGGCGTGTACGACGGCTGCTCCGACGGCGTCCAGTAGGAGCCGCCGTTGGAGCCGTTGTCGTTCTCCGTGGGATCGGTCGTCGGCTCTTCGCTCTGGTCCTCGGTCTGCGACGCGCTGGGCGTCGCCTGGGGGGAGGACTGCGAGGCGGACGGCGACTGCGTGGTCTTCTCGCCGCCGCCCTTGTTGCCGGTGCTGTTCAGCGCCAGGGCCACGCCGCCGGCGATCGCGATCACCGCGAGGACGGCGAGGATCCACAGCTTGCCGCGGCCGCTGCCCCGGTTGCCGTGTCCCTCGAAGCCGCCTTCGTCGCCGTTGCCGTACCCCTGGGGCAGGATCGGCTGGGGGATCTGCGAGGTGCTGGGGCCCCCACCGCCGGGCGCCATCACCGTGGTGCTCGCGAAGGCGGCCGCGGCGCCCGCCCCGGCCGCCGCGTCGACCGGGCCGGTGTTCCAGGTGCCGGTGTGGCCGCCCTGGTCGTACAGCATCTGCAGGGCGTACTGGACCGTGCCGCGCATCTCCTCCGCGGTCTGGAAACGGTCGTCGGGCTCCTTGGCGAGGGAGCGCATGACGAGGCCGTCCAGTTCCGGCGGGCACGCGCCGTCCGAGCTCCGCGACGGCGGCACCGGGATGTCCTGCACATGCTGGTAGACCACCGAAAGGGGCGTCTCACCGGTGAACGGCGGGCGCAGCGCGAGCAGTTCGTACAGCAGGCAGCCGGTGGCGTACAGGTCGGAGCGGTGGTCGACGGCCTTGCCGAGAGCCTGCTCCGGGGAGAGGTACTGCGGAGTGCCCATGACCATGCCGGTCTGGGTCATCGTCGTGGACGCGCCGTGCAGGGCGCGGGCGATGCCGAAGTCCATCACCTTCACCGCGCCGTTGTGCGTGATGATGACGTTGGCCGGCTTGATGTCGCGGTGCACGATGCCGTGCTGGTGCGAGTACGCCAGCGCCTCCAGGACGCCGGAGACGATGATCAGGGCCTGCTCGGGGCCCGGCGCCTCGGCGTTGAGCAGCAGGTCGCGGATGGTCCGGCCCTCGACCAGCTCCATCACGATGTACGGCACGCTCTGGCCGCCCACCACATCCTCGCCGGAGTCGTACACGGCGACGATCGCGTGGTGGTTCAATCCGGCCACCGACTGGGCCTCGCGCGTGAAGCGCGCCTTGGACACCGGGTCCTCGGCAAGGTCGGCGCGCAGCAGCTTCACGGCGACGGTGCGCCCGAGGCGCACGTCCTCGGCTGCGAACACCTCCGCCATGCCGCCCCGGCCGAGTCTGCCGGTCAGCCGGTACCGGCCGTCCCCGACAAGTCCGCCGTTGCCCCACAACTCCGGCGCATCTGACATACCGCCGCCAGTCGCCTCGGGGTCGGACGGGCCCTGGGCGCGCTGCTGCTGTGCCATCAGTCCTCGCCGTCGTTTCTGCCCGCGGTGCGCGCGGTGTTGTTACGGTCTCCGTCGGCCACGCTACAGCCTCAGCGCAAGCCGCCGGTCCGGGATGAGCCCCGGCGCCGACCGGAGACGGACCGGTCATCAAACCTGCTTTCCGTACCCACGTGCAAATTGTGTGTACCGGGCGTACGCCCGCTGTAACGCTTGCGCGACGCTTCTTTCGCGTACGGTCACGGAACGGGCACCGAGCTTGACGTGTCAGTGCCCTCGGGCAGACTTGGCCGGGAATAGCACTTTCGATCAACGGTGAGCCACGGCGAGCAGGGCGCCCGGGGGCCTTACGGGGGACGCAGAAGATGAGCCAGGACGGCGCACAGGGCCGGTACGCGGGGCGGGCGCTCGCCGGCGGCCGCTATCAGCTGCGCGACTTGCTCGGCGAGGGCGGTATGGCCTCGGTGCACCTCGCCTACGACTCCGTGCTCGACCGACAGGTCGCGATCAAGACACTCCACACCGAACTCGGTCGCGAACAGGCCTTCCGTGAGCGCTTCCGCCGCGAGGCCCAGGCAGTGGCCAAGCTCACGCACACCAACATCGTCTCCGTGTTCGACACCGGCGAGGACGACCTCGACGGCCTGACCACTCCGTACATCGTCATGGAGTACGTCGAGGGCCGCCCGCTCGGTTCCGTGCTCGACGAGGACGTGCGGCGGCAGGGCGCGATGCCCGCCGACAAGGCGCTGAAGGTCACCGCGGACGTGCTGGCGGCCCTGGAGATCAGTCACGAGATGGGGCTGGTCCACCGCGACATCAAGCCCGGCAACGTGATGATGACCAAGCGCGGCGTCGTCAAGGTGATGGACTTCGGCATCGCGCGCGCCATGCAGTCCGGCGTCACCTCCATGACGCAGACCGGCATGGTCGTCGGCACCCCGCAGTACCTCTCGCCCGAGCAGGCCCTCGGCCGTGGCGTGGACGCCCGCTCCGACCTCTACTCGGTCGGCATCATGCTGTTCCAACTGGTCACCGGGCGGCTTCCGTTCGACGCGGACTCGCCGCTGGCGATCGCCTACGCGCATGTGCAGGAGGAGCCGGTGACCCCCTCCTCCGTCAACCGGGCGCTGCCGCCGGCCGTCGACGCGCTCGTCGCCCGCGCGCTGAAGAAGAACCCCAACGACCGCTTCCCCAGCGCCGTCGCCATGCGCGACGAGTGCCTGCGCGTCGCGGCCTCCTTCCAGGCCGCCCCGCCGAGCATCGTCGCGGGTTCGCCCACGCAGAGCGGCTCGGGCGTCGGCTCGGCGGTGTTCCCGCCGGTCGGCCAGGCCCCGCAGCCGCCTGTGGGCGACGTCCGGACGCCCTACCAGCCCGCCCCGACGCCCAACCCGTACGGCACCCCCTCGACTCCCCCGCCGTCGTACGGCTACCCGCAGCAGGGCGGCTACCAGACGCCCGCCCCGCCCTACGGCGCCCACCAGCAGGCGCCGCACACCCCGCCCGCGTACAACCTCGCCCCGCAGCACCCGACGGCCGCGGGCCAGGGCGGCGGCCGCAAGGGCGGCAAGGGCGTGATCATCGGATCGACGATCGTCGCCCTGGTGGTCGCGGGCTCTCTCATCGGCAGCCTGGCCGCGAACGGCGACGGCGAGAACCGCGCGACCGGCAAAGAAGGCACGGGCGGCTCCAGCGTCTCGACCGCGCCGACGAAGGAGGCCGACCATCGCGGTCCGGACACCTCCAAGACGATCGATCCGTCGGAGTGCTCCGAGCCGGAGGAGGCCTACAACGACCCCGACAAGATCAGGGTGCCGGACTTCCAGTTCAAATACGTGAAGTCGGTCAAGGAGTGCTTCCAGGCCGCCGGCTGGAAGATCAAGATCAAGACCGTCGACGAGAACACCTACGGCGAAGGCGCGGTCATGGACCAGTTCCCCTCCGCGGGGACGGACGTCGACCCGGAGAACATGCCCGAGATCGAGCTGAGCGTGTCCTCGGGGAATCCGCCCTCCTGACGCGTACACCGGGCTATGCACACGACGAGGGCCCGGCGTCGGCGCGCCGGGCCCTGCTGTGTCCTGCTCTGTGTGCTGAGTCCTGCTGTGTCCTGCGGATACGGCCCTACAGGTACGGGCCGCCCGAGCGGCCGCCCGTGCGCGGGTCGTCACCGCCCTCGTTGCCACTCAGGCCCGGCGGCAGCGCGCGGCGCATCTGCTCCAACTGCGCCCGAGCGGCCATCTGCTGGGCGAACAGCGTGGTCTGGATGCCGTGGAAGAGGCCCTCCAGCCAGCCGACCAACTGAGCCTGCGCGATCCGCAGTTCCGCGTCACTCGGGGTGGCGTCCTCGTTGAACGGCAGGGAGAGCCGCTCCAACTCCTCCACCAGCTCCGGCGCCAGGCCGTCCTCCAATTCCTTCACCGAGCTCGCGTGGATCTCCTTCAGCCGGGCGCGGCTGGCCTCGTCCAGAGGCGCCACGCGCACCTCCTCGAGAAGCTGCTTGATCATGCTGCCGATCCGCATGACCTTCGCCGGCTGCTCGACCTGCTCCGTCACCGGGATCTCACGGGGGTCGTCGTCCGCGTCGGCGCCGCCGAGCGCCATCCCGTCCTGACCCACGACCAGGATCCTCTGGGCGTTCTCCGACGACCTATCGTTCCTCGGCATCTCCATGCGGTCCATTCTCTCGCACCGGCACACCTCATCACCGTGGTGCCCCCGGAGACGGCTGATCCACCGTCTCCGTTCCGTCTCCGTTCGGAGCAGTCCACCATGCGGCTTGTGTGTGGATATGTGAGTGTTGTGGCTACTTTTCTGGCGTCCTGAACACCGGGAGGGGGTCACGATCGTGACTCCATGGCGACGGGGGTTGTGCACAGCGGGGGCCGCGTTGCTCGCGGCCGGCGGGTCGCTGTACGGCGGCTGCGCGGCGCACGCGGCGGGGTCCTCGTACGGGAGCGGCTCGTCGTACGTCTCCGTGACGGCGTCCGGCTCGCCGTCGGCGTCCCCCAGCGAGCCCGACCGGGCCGGCAGCCGGGCCGGCGAGGGCCGGGCGCGGCCGGGGCGGAGCCTGGAGGCGGATCCGGGGGACGAGGACGGGTACGCCGACCCGGACGGCGATGAAGCCGACGAGGACCTGGGCGGCGTGGGCGAGGACCCCGACGGCTCGGTTGAGCCGCCCCGAGAGGCGGGGTTCGTGCCCTCGGCCTCGCCGCAGGCCGCCCCCGCCCAGGAGCAGCCCGTCGGACGCATGCTGCGCATCCTGCCGCTCGGCAGCGGACTGCTCCTCATCGGGCTGGGCTGCGGTCTCGCCTTCTTCGGCCTGCGCCTGCGCCGCGGCTGAGACGCGGAGCCGCCCGCCCCCGGCCCCGCGGGGGCTTCTGCCTAGCGGGAGGCGGTGAGCAGCACCTTGCCGATGTGGCCGCTCTCCTCGACGACCCGGTGGGCGGCCGCCGCGTCGCTCATCGGGAGCGCGCGGTCCACCACGGGCCGGACGCCCCCTGCGGCCACCAGCGGCCACACGTGCTCGCGGACGGCCGCGACGATCGCCGTCTTCTCCTCCAGCGGGCGGGCCCGCAGGGAGGTCGCGCTGATCGCGGCGCGCTTGGTGAGCAGCGCGCCGATGTTCAGCTCGCCCTTGGCGCCGCCCTGCATGCCGATGATCGCCAGGCGGCCGTTGACCGCCAGGGCTCGGACGTTGCGCTCCAGGTACTTCGCGCCCATGTTGTCGAGGATGACGTCGGCGCCGGCGCCGCCCGTGGCCTTCTCGATCTCTTCGACGAAGTCCTGCTCGCGATAGTTGATCAGGATGTCCGCGCCCAGCTCGGCGCACCGCTCCAGCTTCTCCGGGGTGCCCGCCGTGACGGCGACCTTCGCTCCGACGGCCTTGGCCAGCTGGACGGCCATGGTTCCGATGCCGCTGGAGCCGCCGTGCACGAGGAACGTCTCGCCCGGGCGCAGATGAGCGATCATGAAGACGTTCGACCAGACGGTGCAGGTCACCTCGGGAAGCGCGGCGGCCGTCCCCAGGTCGACCCCTTCGGGCACGGGCAGCAGCTGCCCGGCCGGGACGGCCACCTTCTCGGCGTAGCCTCCGCCCGCGAGCAGGGCGCACACCTCGTCGCCCACGGCCCAGCCGGTGACGCCGGGGCCCAGCGCGGCCACGCGGCCGGAGCACTCGAGGCCCGGGTAGGGCGACGAGCCGGGCGGCGGGTTGTAGAAGCCCTGCCGCTGCAGGACGTCGGCGCGGTTGACGGCGCTGGCCACCACCTCGACCAACACCTCGCCCTCGCCGGGTACGGGATCGGGGACCTCGTCCCACACCAGCGCCTCGGGACCACCAGGTTCGGGAATCGTGATCGCATACATGAGAGGGACGCTACTCCTCCGCTCCTGGACGGGTTCAGAGGCGAGGTGCCGCCGGCCGCTCCGGCGGCATCCGCACGATGGTGACGAGACGGTCGGTCAGCTCCAGGACGCCCACGGCAGGATCGTCGTAGGCCAGGATCCGATGGCCGCGGACGACGCTCACCACCAGATCGTCCGTCTCCCGAGGACTGCGCCCCGATTCGGCCTTGGTGACCGGGCGCTCCACGATGTCCAGGCCGCTGCCCTGCCGCATCAGATCGTCCATGATCACTCCGGCCGCCGGGCTGAGCACCGACAGCCCCATCAGACGTCCGGCGGCACCGGCGCTGGTGATGACCTCGTCGGCGCCGGACTGCTTCAGCAGCGGGGCGTTCTCCTCCTCGCGCGCCGCGGCCACGATCTTCGCCCGGGGATTGAGCTGGCGGGCGGTCAGCACCACGAGGACCGCCGTGTCGTCCCGTTCGGTGGCGATGATGATCCGCCCCGCCCGCTGCACCTCTGCCTTGCGCAGCACATCGCTGCGGGTCGCGTCGCCGACCACGCCCTCATAGCCCTCGGCCGTGGCCGCCGCGATCACCTTCGCTCCGGGGTCGATCACCACGACCTGCTCCTTCCGCAGCCCCGCCGCGCAGGCGGTCCGGATCGCGGACCGTCCCTTCGTGCCGAAGCCGACGACGACAGTGTGGTCGCGCAAGGGAACCTCCGGAATGCTGGGCAAGAGCCTGTGGGGACGGTGTTGCTGGGTGACGGGCGTGTGCCCACCGGGAACCATGGTGCCCACCGATCGAATCACCGCCACAGGGGGCACGCGTTGCGAGATCACGAACGACAGCCGGCCACGCCGAGCCGGCTCTCCCTCTTCAAGTCGCTGTGGCACCGCCGCTCGCGCCTCGAGGCCCGCGACGACGCGGAGGCGGGCCGCTCCATCACCATGCCGGTGCACAGTGGCCTCCCCCCGCTCCAGCAGGTGCTGCGCCGCCTCGCGCTGGCCCTGCTCGTCCTGTTCGTCACGACATTGATCGTCTACGCCGACCACGACGGCTACAACGACAACTCCGACGGCCAGGTCGACTTCCTCGACGCGGCCTACTACGCCACCGTCACCCTCTCCACCACCGGCTACGGCGACATCACACCCGTCGGCGACGCGGCCCGGCTCATCAACATCCTCGTCATCACCCCCCTGCGCGTGCTGTTCCTGATCATCCTGGTCGGCACCACGCTCGAAGTGCTCACCGAGCGCACCCGGCAGCAGGTCCGCGTCCATCGCTGGCGCACCCGCACCCGCGACCACGTCGTGGTCGTCGGCTACGGCACCAAGGGCCGGCACGCCGTGGAGACGCTCGTCGGACAGGGCATCCCCAAGGAGCGCATCGTCGTGGTGGACGCCCAGCGCAAGGCCGCACACGCCGCGGGCGACGACGGGCTGGTGTCGGTGACCGGGGACGCCACCCGCCAGGAGACCCTTCTCAAGGCCGAAGTCCCCCATGCGGCCCGGGTGATCGTGGCCCCGCAGCGGGACGAGACCGCCGCCCTGGTCACCCTCACCGCCCGGCAGCTGAACCGGCGCGCCACGATCGTCACCGCCGCCCGCGAGGACGAGAACGTGCCGCTGCTCAAGCAGAGCGGCGCGGACGCGGTGGTCACCAGCTCCAGCTCCGCCGGCCGGCTGCTCGGGGTCTCCATGGTCAGCCCCGCCGTGGCCAGGACCCTGGAGGACCTGATGACCCTCGGCAGCGGCCTCGACCTCATCGAACGCCCCATCACCCAGCAGGAGGCGGGGAAGGAACCGCGCGCCTGCAAGAACCTGATCGTGGCCGTCCTGCGCGGCAAGGAGCTCCTCGACTACGCCGACCCGCGGCTCACGGAACTGCGCCACGGGGACCGCGTGATCACGGTCAGCCGGGCAGCGGTCACCGAGCAGACCTGAGGGGCGGCTGAGTGGTGAGAAGGTGCCACGGTTTCACGTGAAACATCTGAAGCACACCGAATGCCCGGTCCCGACGTGTTTCACGTGAAACGACCCTGCGTCAGCTGAAGCAGGATGCGATGCCCGTCGCCCAGGGCAGTTCGAGGAGCTCGACCTCCTGACCGGCTCGCGCGCCGCCCTGCGGTACGACGACGAGAGCGTCGGCCGCCGCGATGCCTCGCAGCATCGCCGGACCGTTGTAGTGCAGCGGCACGGCATGGTCGTCCCGCAGGAACACCGGGACGATCCGGGTGTCGTACGGATGCCCGTGCACCGCTTCCCTCAGCGGCAGGGTGTACGGCTCCGCCGCCGCGCGTCCGGCGAGAACGCGCAGCAGGGGCTCGGCAAGGGTGACAAGGCCGGAGACGGCCGCCAGGGGATTGCCGGGCAGGCCGACCAGGTGCTGGTCGGGCTTGGTGCGGGCCAGCAGCATCGGATGGCCGGGGCGTACCTGGACGCCGTCGACCAGGAGGTCGGCGCCGATGCGGCGCAGGACGGGGTGGACATGGTCGACGGGCCCCGCCGCCGTGCCGCCGGTGGTGACGATCAGGTCGGCCGGGGACGTCGTGAGGGCCTGGTGCAGGGCCTTCTCGTCGTCGCCGATCCTGCGCAGGGCCACGACCTCCGCACCCAGGGCGCGCAGCCACGGCGGGAGCATGGGTCCGAGGGCGTCCCGGATCAGACCGTCGTGCGGGCGGCCCTCGGTGAGCAACTCGTCGCCCAGGACGAGCACCTCGACGCGGGGGCGGGGAACGGCGGCCAGCGTGTCGTAGCCGGCGGCCGCGGCCAGTCCCAGCACGGCCGGGGTCACCACGGCCCCGTCGGGCAGCAGTTGGTCACCGCTGCGGCACTCCTGGCCGCGCGGACGGATGTCCTGGCCGTGCTGGACCTCGCGGGTCGGGTGCAGCCCGCCCTTCTCGTCGGTGCGGCCGTGCTCGCTGCGCAGTATCGCCGTGGCCCCGGCGGGGACCCTGGCCCCGGTGGCGATGCGGACGGCCTCACCGTCGGCGAGGGCCACGGGCTCGGCGTGTCCGGCGAGGACGCCCTCGTCCCGTACGGCCCAGGGGCCCGGTCCGGAGACCGCCCAGCCGTCCATGGCGGAGCTGTCGAAGGAGGGCAGGTCGGTGAGGGCGGTCAGCGGAGCGGCCAGGACGAGGCCGAGAGCGTCGTCGAGGGTGACGGAGACGGGCGTACGGCGGGCGGCGACCGGTCGGGCCGCACGCGCGGCAGTGGCGCGCGCCTCGGCCCAGGGGGTGGCGCGGTGACGGTCCTTCTGAGGTGGTGCGTGGGACGCGTCTCGGGTGCCCTGAGCCTCCCGGGACACGTGGGAACCGTCGGGCTTCCGGGACGACCCTCGGGACGCGCGGGCGTCGCGGCTGTCACCGTGTCCGGTCGTCTCGTTCACGAGGGCGAGCACCTCCTCGACGTAGTCCTCGTCGAGGTCGTCCGTGTCCTGACCGCCCCGGAACCCGCGGGCGGTCATCCGGCGTCCGGGCGGGTGTCGGGCGTGGCGTCGGGAGCGACGTCGGGGCGGCCGCCGGAAGACGGTGCGTCCTCCGAAGGTGCGCCTGTGGACTCGTCGGCCCAGCGCACGGCCAGGTCGGCGGCCTTGCGGGCGGCTTCGGCGACGGCTTGCGGGCCGCCTCCGGCCCGGGCGGCGGCATAGCCGACCAGGAAGGTGGTCAGCGGGGCCGCCGGGCGGGCCACACCGTGGGCGGCGTCCCGGGCGAGGTCGAGCAGGGCGCCGGTGTCGACGTCGAGATCGATGCCCAGCTCGTCCTTGACTGCGGAGATCCATTCATCCAACACGTGGCCATGCTCCCTGATGCGTGCTCTGGCGGTGGCGATGTCGTCCCAGGTGTCGCAGTCGAAGGACGCGACGGGGTCAGGGACGCGGGTGAGGTCGAGCCCGGCGGTCAGCCGGCGCAGGGGGAGGCCGGCGAGGCCGCCGCCCCCGCCGGAGTCCCCGGACGACGGTCCGTCGCCGGCCGTCCCGGTCTGCGCGAGCGCCGTCAGTTCACGCCGCAGGGCGGCCGTGCGGTAGGCGGCGACGAGCGGCTGGTCGCGGCCGTCGGCGTCGGTGAGCATCGCGCCGTCGGCGGCGCTCGCCGTCAGCTCGGCCAGCAGCCGCCGCACGGTGTCCGGCCCGAGGAAGGGCAGGTCGGCGGAGAGGACGACGACGAGGCCGGCGGTGGTGTGGCGCAGCCCGGCGTCGAGCGCGGCGACGGGGCCCGCGCCGGGCGGTTCCTCGCGGGCCCACCGCACGGCGCGGGCGGTCGGCCGGGGATCGGCGACGACGACGGTCGTGCGCGCGCCCGCGCAGGCGACGAGGACCCGGTCGAGCAGCGCACGGCCGCCCACCCGCACACCGGGCTTGTCCGCGCCGCCGAGGCGGCGGGCGCCGCCGCCGGCGAGCACGACGGCGTCATGCACGGGCGGCTCGTTCGAGGTCACCCTCCGAGTATGCGCGGGGACCTCGATCACGGGGAACGCGGGATGTCCCGCCCCCGGTCAGAGCGTGCGCAGCAGCACCGCCGGCTGTTCCACGCAGTCCGCCACGAAGCGCAGGAAGCCGCCGGCCGTGCCCCCGTCGCACACCCGGTGGTCGAAGGTCAGCGACAGCTGCACGACCTGGCGCACCGCGAGCTCGCCCTCGTGCACCCATGGCTTGGGCATGATCCGGCCGACGCCGAGCATGGCCGCCTCGGGATGGTTGATGATCGGGGTGGAACCGTCGACGCCGAACACGCCGTAGTTGTTCAGCGTGAACGTCCCGCCGGTGAGTTCGGCCGGCGTGAGACCCCCGGCGCGGGCCGTCTCGGTCAGGCGCGCGAACTCGGCGGTGAGCCCCTCGGCGTCCCGGGCGTGGGCGTCGCGGACCACGGGGACGACCAGCCCCCGTTCGGTCTGCGCGGCGAACCCGAGGTGGACGTGATCGAACCGGACGATCTCGCGCGCCTCCTGGTCGACCGTGGAGTTCAGCTCCGGGAACCGGGCCAGGGCCGCGGTGCAGATGCGGGCCAGCAGCGCGACAAGGGAGATCTTCGGTCCGCCGGCCTCGTTCATGGCTGTACGGGCCCGCATCAGCTCCGTCGCGTCGGCGTCCACCCAGCAGGTCGCGTCCGGGATCTCCCGCCGGCTGCGGGAGAGCTTGTCGGCGACGGCGCCGCGGATGCCCTTGAGCGGGACGCGGGTACCGCCTCCGGCGGGAGCGGGGGCGGGCGCGGGAGCGGGGGCGGACAGGGAGGCGGAGGCCGGCACGGGCGACGAGGCCACGTGCGGTGTGCCGCGTTCCTGTGCGACCCGCAGCGCGCCCTCCACGTCCGCGCGCAGGATCAGGCCGTTGGGCCCGGAGCCGGTCAGCTTCCGCAAATCCAGACCGTTCTCGCGGGCGAGGCGGCGGACGAGCGGCGAGATGACCGGCACCGGCCCGTCGGTCACCGTGGAGCCGTCCGCGGGACCGGAGGAAGCAGCAGGTCGGGAGGCAGCAGCGGGAAGGGAGGCAGCAGCGGCACGAGGGGCAGCCGAAGGCGTCGGCTGGGCCGGCCGTACCCGGCGCCGACGCGCGGGCGCCTCCGAAGTGCCGTACCCGACCAGCACGTTGCCCGAGCCCTCGGCCTGATCGCCGGACGAGGGCTCGCCGACCGCCACCGTGATCAGCGGTGCGCCCACGGGCAGTTCGGCGCCCTCCTCGCCGAAGCGGGCGGTGACCACACCGCCGTAGGGGCAGGGGACCTCGACCATCGCCTTGGCCGTCTCGACCTCGACGACCGGCTGGTCGACGGCGACGACGTCGCCGACCTGGACCAGCCAGCGCACGATCTCCGCCTCGGTGAGCCCCTCGCCGAGGTCGGGCAGCTTGAACTCCAGCACCTGTGCCATCAGTTCCCCGCCTCCCACTGCAGACGCGCCACCGCGTCCAGGACGCGGTCGACGCCGGGCAGGTGGTGGCGCTCCAGCATCGGCGGCGGGTAGGGGATGTCGAACCCGGCCACACGCAGCACCGGCGCCTCCAGGTGATGGAAGCAGCGCTCGGTGACCCGGGCCGCGATCTCGCCGCCCGGGCCCGCGAAGGAACCCGACTCGTGGACGACGACCGCGCGTCCGGTCCGCCGTACCGAGGCGCAGACCGTCTCGTCGTCGAACGGCACCAGGGAGCGCAGGTCGACGACTTCGAGGTCCCAGCCCTCGGCCTGTGCCGCCTCGGCTGCTTCGAGGCAGACCGGCACCGACGGCCCGTAGGTGATGAGGGTGGCGCTCCGGCCCGCGCGCCGCACGACAGCGCGGCCGATGGGCTCGACGCCGGGCGGGTCCTCCGGGTTCCAGGCGTCCTTGGACCAGTACAGGCGCTTGGGTTCGAGGACGACGACCGGGTCGTCGGAGGCGATCGCTGCGCGCAGCAGGCCGTAGGCGTCGGCGACGGTGGCGGGCGTGACGACATGGAGCCCCGGAGTCGCCATGTAGTACGCCTCGGACGAGTCGCTGTGATGCTCGACGCCGCCGATGCCTCCGCCGTAGGGGACGCGGACGGTGATCGGCAGGGGCATGCTGCCGCGGGTGCGGTTGCGCATCCGGGCCACATGGCTGATGAGCTGCTCGAACGCCGGGTAGGCGAAGGCGTCGAACTGCATCTCCACCACCGGCCTCAGGCCGTACATGGCCATGCCGACGGCGGTGCCAAGGATGCCGGCCTCGGCGAGCGGGGTGTCCGTGCAGCGGTCCTCGCCGAACTCCGCGGCGAGTCCGTCGGTGACCCGGAAGACGCCGCCGAGCGTGCCGACGTCCTCGCCGAGGACGTGCACGGACGGGTCTGCGGCCATCGCGTCGCGCAACGCGCGCGTGAAGGCCTGCGCCATGGTGGCGGGCTTGACGGCGACGGTGGTCATCAGTGCGCCCCTTCCTCTTCCGCTTCCAGCTCGGCCCGCAGCAGGGCACGCTGCTCGCGCAGTTGGGGAGTGGGCTCGGCGTACACGTGGTCGAACAAATCCATGGGTTCCAGCGCCGCGTCCCGGTTCATACGAGCGCGCAGGTCGGCCGCCATGGTCTCGGCGGCGTCCCGCGCGGCATGCCGGGTCTCCTCGTCGAGCAGCCCACGCGCGGTCAGTTCGCGTTCCAGCAGCAGGATCGGGTCGTGGTCGCGCCATGTCTCGACCTCGGCGTCGCCGCGGTAGCGGGTGGCGTCGTCGGCGTTGGTGTGGGCGTCGATGCGGTAGGTCACCGCCTCGACGAGGGTCGGGCCGCCGCCCGCGCGCGCGTTGCGCACGGCCTCGCCGAGCACCTCGTGGACGGCGGCGGCGTCGTTGCCGTCGACCAGCCGGCCCGGCATGCCGTACCCGACGGCCTTGTGGGCCAGGGAGGGGGCGGCGGTCTGCTTGGCGAGCGGCACGGAGATCGCGAAGCCGTTGTTCTGGACGAGGAAGACGACCGGCGCCTGCCAGACGGCGGCGAAGTTCAGCGCCTCGTGGAAGTCGCCCTCGCTGGTGCCGCCGTCGCCGACCATGGCGAGGGCCACCACGTCGTCGCCCTTGAGGCGGGCGGCGTGCGCGAGGCCCACCGCGTGCGGGAGCTGGGTGGCGAGCGGGGTGCACAGCGGCGCCACGCGGTGCTCGTGGGGGTCGTAGCCGGTGTGCCAGTCGCCGCGCAGCAGGGTCAGCGCCTCGACGGGGTCCACACCGCGGGCGACGGCCGCGAGAGTGTCGCGGTAGCTCGGGAAGAGCCAGTCCCGTTCCTCCAGCACGAGCGCCGCGGCGACCTCACAGGCCTCCTGGCCGGTGCTGGAGGGGTAGACGGCGAGGCGGCCCTGCTTGGTGAGGGCGGTGGCCTGCACGTTGTAGCGGCGGCCCCGCACGAGCTGCGCGTAGAGCCGGAGCAGCAGCTCCGGGGCGGTCCGCGCGGCCGCTTCCGTGCCGAGGACGCGGTGGGGCTCGGCGTCCGGCAGCAGCGGCGCGGGATCGGTGCGGGGCTGCCAGGCGGGCGGCGGGGTAGGCCGGTACGCGCCCCGCTGCTCCATGACCGTCATGACGGCACCTCCTGAAAGGAGTGGCTACGGCAGGCGCATCGGCTGTGAGGCGCCTCACCTACCGATTGTTCGGTCGTCGGCACATTTTGGCTACTGGCCCCCTCAGGCTGTGGACAAACGGTTCTCCACAGCCTGCAATGAACGCAGTACGTCCACGGCGAGGAGGCGGGGGGACATGACACCTGAACAAATGGCCGACGGCCAGGAGAGCGCCGTCCCGCCGCGCCCGGAGGACTCCGTCCCGTTGCCGCCACCCCGCCCCCTGGACGCGATCGACCAGGACATCCTGCAGATGCTCCAGGCGGACGGCCGCGCGTCGATACGGTCGGTCGCCGAGCGCGTGCACGTCTCCCGCGCCAACGCCTACGCGCGCATCAACCGGCTCGTCGAGGACGGCGTCATCCGCGGCTTCGGCGCGCGCGTGGACCACGAACGCGCCGGACACGGCACGTCCGCCTACATCACGCTGAAGATCGTCCAGAACTCCTGGCGCACGGTGCGCGAGCAGCTCAGACAGCTGCCCGGCGCCTCCCACATCGCCCTGGTGGGCGGGGACTTCGATGTGCTGCTCCTCGTCCACACACCGGACAACAGGGCGCTGCGCGAAGTGGTGCTCACCCGGCTCCAGGCGATCCCCGAGGTGCTCAGCACGCGCACGCTGCTGGTCTTCGAGGAGGAGGACCTGGAACCGCAGACCCGCCCCGGCCCCGGCGGCCAGGGCACGCCCCGGCACGACGCCTGACACCGGCCCCGCCTCCGCTCCCGGCCGCCGGACACCGCTCCACGTCCGCTCCCGGCGGTCAGACCCCGCTCTGGGCCCGGTCCTGGCGCAGCCCCGAGAACACCAGCCGGGCCACCGCTTCCGCCACCTCGCGTTCGCCCGAGCCGCGTCCGTCCGGGCGGTACCACTCGACGATCGAGTTGATCATTCCGAAGACCAGCCGCGTCGCGAGCCGGACCTCCACATCGCCCCGTACGTCCCCGTCGGCGGCGGCCGCCTTCAGCAGTTCGGCGACCCGGTGGTCGAAGTCCCGCCGCCGCTCCAGCGCCCACCGCTCGGTGTCGGTGTTGCCGCGCACGCGCAGCAGCAGCGTCACATAGGGCAGCTCGGCTATGAGCACCTCGACCATGCGCCGCACCACGTACTCCAGGCGCCCGGCGGACCGCCCCACGCGCGCGTGCTCCTCGTCGAGGATCGAGAACAGGCCGTCCAGCGCCCGGCTCACCGCGCGGCGCAGCAGCTCCTCCTTGCCGGCGACGTGGTGGTAGATCGACGACTTGGAGATGCCGGCCGCCCGGGACAGGTGCTCCATGGAGGTGCCGTCGTAACCGCGCTCGTTGAAGACCTGCACGGCGACCGACAGCAGGGTCTCCGGGGTGTACGTGTCGCGCTTGGCCGTGGTCATGAGCTTCCCCTCCGCGTCTCGGCGGCGTGTCCGTGGCGGTACAGGGCGAGGGACGGCGCGTAGCGGCCGGAGGGCTCGCGCAGGTGCAGCTCCTCCAGCAGGTCGTGCGCCCAGACCCGGCCGAGCCTGCGGCTCCACTCGAAGGGGCCGAGCGGGTAGTTCACGCCGAGGCGCATCGCGGTGTCGATGTCCTCCTCGGTGGCGACGCCCTTGGCGACGGCGTCGTGCGCGAGGTCGACGATCCGCGCGACCGTTCGGGCGACGATCATGCCGGGGACGTCGCCGATGACGCTGACGTCCTTGCCGAGCGCCTGGAACAGGCCGATCGCCTCGGAGAGGGCCTGCGGCGAGGTGTCCTGGGACGCGGACAGGGCGACCCGGGTGGCCTTGCGGTAGTCCAGGGCAAGGTCGAAGTAGACGACGTCGCGGAACTCCACGGACGTCTGCCCGTCGGCGAGCGCCAGCGCGCCGTCGCTGGGCAGGACCAGCCGGGTGCCGTGGTCCTCTTCCTCCTCGCGGACCTGGATGCCCGCCTCACGGATCATCCCGAGCAGCTCCGAGGCGGGCCCCAGATCCCCCTCGGCGACGACATAGGCGGGCGGCCGGTGCTTCTCCGCGGTGTGCGGCTCGGGACGCTCGGCGCCGTCGCGGTGCTCGTACCAGCCCTGGCCGGTCTTGCGGCCGAGGCGGCCGGACTCGACCAGCCGGCGCTGGGCGAGCGAGGGGGTGAACCGCGCGTCCTGGAAGAAGGACTGCCAGACGGAGTGCGTGACGGACTCGTTGACGTCCTGGCCGATCAGGTCGGTCAGCTCGAACGCGCCCATCTTGAACCCGCCGGACTCGCGCAGGACGGCGTCGATGGTGGCCGGGTCGGCGCCCTGCGCCTCGTAGACCGCGAACGCCTCGGCGTAATAGGGCCGCGCGATGCGGTTGACGATGAAGCCGGGGGTGTCGGCGCAGGCGACGGGTGTCTTTCCCCAGGCGCGGGCCGTCTCGTAGGCGCGCGTGGCCGACGTGACGTCGGTGGCGAAGCCGGAGACGACCTCGACCAGCGGCAGCAGCGGCGCGGGGTTGAAGAAGTGCAGACCCACGAGTCGGCCCGGATTGCGCAGGGCGCCGCCGACGGCCGTCACCGACAGGGACGAGGTGTTGGTGGCGAGCAGGCAGTCGTCGCCGACGACGTCCTCCAGCGCGCGGAACAGCTCCTGCTTGACGTCCAGGCGCTCCAGGACGGCCTCGACGACCAGGGCGCAGTCCGCGAGCTCGGCCAGGTCGTCCACGGGCGTGAGGCGGGTGCGGGCGGCGTCCCGGTCGGCGGCGGTGAGCCGGTCCTTCTCGACGAGCCGGTCCAGGCGGGCGCCGATCGCGCCGGCGGCCTCCCGGGCCCGTCCGGGGACGGCGTCGTACAGCCGTACCGGGTGGCCGGCGACCAGCGCGACCTGGGCGATGCCCTGACCCATGGTGCCCGTGCCGACCACGGCCACGGGGCTGCTGAGGTCCAGTGCTGTCATGTGCGCGATCCTCCCGCACGGCGTTGTCCACAGATGCGGCGGACCCCCTTGTCCCGACCGATCGTTCGGTTACTCTAACTCTGACCGTCCGTTCCTGTCCCTGCTTCGCAGGGTTTCCGTCCAGGTCCTGAGCTCGACGAAGAGCTCTCACGACGAGGAGTTGGTCCCCCATGGCCGCCGAACTCACCGCACATGATCTGATCGCCAAGCACCGGCCCACCCTCGACCAGGCCCTGGAAGCGATCCGCACCCGCGCGTACTGGTCGCCGCACCCGGAGCACCCCAAGGCCTACGGGGAGAACGGCAGTCTGGACGCGGAGGCCGGCAAGGCGGCCTTCGACGCCCTCCTGGGCACCCGCCTCGACCTCGGTCAGCCCGGCACGGACGACTGGGTCGGCGGCGAGGTCTCCCCGTACGGCGTGGAACTGGGCGTGACGTACCCGCACGCGGACATCGACGTGTTGCTGCCCGCCATGAAGGCCGGACAGCGCGCCTGGCGGGACGCGGGCGCGGAGATCCGCGCGGCGGTCTGCCTGGAGATCCTCAAGCGGATCAGCGACCGCACCCACGAGTTCGCCCACGCCGTCATGCACACCTCCGGCCAGGCGTTCATGATGGCGTTCCAGGCGGGTGGCCCCCACGCGCAGGACCGCGGCCTGGAAGCCGTGGCGTACGCGTACGTGGAGCAGGTCCGCACACCGGACACCGCGGAATGGACGAAGCCGCAGGGCAAGCGGGACCCGCTCGCCCTCACCAAGCAGTTCACGCCGGTCCCGCGCGGCATCGCGCTGATGATCGGCTGCAACACCTTCCCCACCTGGAACGGCTACCCGGGCCTGTTCGCCTCCCTGGCCACCGGCAACGCTGTCCTGGTCAAGCCCCACCCGCGCGCGGTGCTGCCGCTGGCGCTGACCGTGGCCGTCGCGCGCGAGGTGCTCGCCGAGGCGGGCTTCGCCGCCGACCTGGTCGCGCTCGCCGCCGAGCGGCCCGGCGAGGGCATCGCCAAGACGCTGGCCACGCGGCCCGAGATCAGGATCATCGACTACACCGGGTCGACCTCCTTCGGCGACTGGCTGGAGGCCAACGCCCGCCAGGCGGAGGTCTACACCGAGAAGGCCGGCGTCAACACCGTCCTCGTGGAGTCGACCGGCGACTACAAGGGCATGCTCGCCAACCTGGCCTTCTCGCTGTCCCTGTACAGCGGCCAGATGTGCACCACCCCGCAGAACCTGCTGATCCCGCGGGACGGCATCCACACCGACCAGGGCCCCAAGACCTTCGACGAGGTCGTCGCCGACCTCGCGCGCGCGGTCGACGGCCTCCTGGGCGACGACGCCCGGGCCAACGCCCTGCTGGGCGCCATCGTCAACCCGGACGTCAAGGCCCGCATGGAGGCCGCGGCGAGCCTCGGTGAGGTCGCGCTCGCCTCCCGCGAGGTCGCCAACCCGGAGTTCCCCGCCGCGGTCGTGCGCACCCCCGTGATCGTCAAGCTGGACGGCGCGCGGAAGTTCTGGGAGGGCGCGGACGACGAGCCCGCCTACCTGAGCGAGTGCTTCGGGCCGGTCTCCTTCGCCGTCGCCGTGGACTCCGCCGCTGACGCCCTTGACCTGCTGCGGCGCACGATCCGTGAGAAGGGCGCGATGACGGTCGGCGCGTACACCACCGACGAGGAGGTCGAGCAGGGGATCCAGGACGTCTGTCTGGAGGAGGCCGCCCAGCTGTCCCTGAACCTCACCGGCGGGGTCTACGTCAACCAGACGGCCGCGTTCTCCGACTTCCACGGCTCGGGCGGCAACCCCGCGGCCAACGCCGCACTGTGCGACGGGGCCTTCGTGGCCAACCGGTTCCGGGTCGTCGAGGTGCGCAGGGAGGCCTGAGCACCCCTGAGGGGCCCTTGCCTCAAGCGGCGCCGTGCGGCCCCGCGCTCCAGTGATACAGCGTCATGGCCACACTGGTCGCGAGGTTGTAGCTGGAGACCTGGGGCCGCATGGGCAGCGCGAGGAGATGGTCGGCACGCGCGCGCAGCGCTCCGGACAGCCCGCTGCGCTCCGAGCCGAAGGCGAGCACGGCGTCGTCCGGGAGTTTCACGCCCCGGACGTCCTCGCCCTCCGGGTCCAGCGCGAACACCGGCCCGGGCGGCAACTCCTCGACGCTCAGCCGCTCCACGGCGGTCGCGAAGTGCAGTCCCGCGCCGCCGCGCACGACGGTCGGATGCCAGGGGTCGAGGGTGCCGGTGGTGACCACCCCGGTCGCCCCGAAGCCGGCGGCCAGCCGGATCACCGCTCCCGCGTTGCCCAGATTGCGCGGCTCGTCGAGCACCACGATGGGCGCGGTGCGCGGCTCCCGGGCCAGCGCGCTCAGGTTCGCCTCCCGCGCGGGACGTACGGCCAGCGCGGCCACGGCGGTGGGATGCCGGCGCGGCACCAGAGAGGCGTACGCCGCCTCGGGCACCTCGGTGAGGAGGGCGTCCAGGGTCCCCCGGACGTCGGGGGCGAGTTCGTCGGCCAGGGCGAGCGCCGCCCGACGGTCCACGGCGACCGCAGCCGTGACGTCGGCCCCGAAGCGCACGGCGTGCTTGAGGGCGTGGAAGCCGTCGAGCAGCACACAGGATTCGGCGAGTCGCCGCCACCGGCCGAGCAGGAAGCCGAGAGGGTCGGGGTCGGTCATGCCGTGAAGCCTACGGGGCGTTCTTCGGACTCCTCGGCCGTGTGGGGACGCCGCTGACCGGGCACCGAGGCCCCGCCGCGCGTGGTCGTCGCCTCACGCACGCGTGCCGCCCAGCCGCCGAGACGGCGCAGGAACGGCGTGGACAGGAAGACCGCGTCCGCCGCGATCATCGCGAGGGAGAAGAACGGCAGTCCCAGGACCACGGCGATCACCGCGTGCTCGGTCATCATCACCGCGAGCAGGACGTTCTTCACGCGCCGGTTGAACAGCGTGAACGGGAAGGCGACCTGTACGACGACCGTCCCGTAGGTCACGAGCATCACCATGGTGCCGCTGGCGGACATCAGGTCCGCGAGCGCCGGCCAGGGCGAGAAGTAGTCCAGGTGCAGCGGGTAGTAGACGGCGGTGCCGTCCTGCCAGCGCGAGCCCTGGATCTTGTACCAGCCGGCGGTCGCGTAGATGAGGCAGGCCTCGGCCATGATCACGAACAGGGCGCCGTTGTGCAGGACGTCGGCGACGACGTCCAGCAGGATCCGGGGCTGCGCTGCCTTTCCCAGGCGCCCCACAGCCCACCACAGGCCCTGCGCGATCCACACCGCCCAGAGGATCACCGGCACGGTCGGATCGCCGTCGAGACGGCCCGCCGCGGTCACGGCGACCAGCACGAACCCGAGCACGACCCACAGGGAGGGCCCGATCCGGTCGGTGACCCGCTCCCCACGCGCGCGGGCCGCCTCCGTGCGCCGCGCCCGGCGGGCGTCCAGGGACCACACCTGGGCGCAGCGCGTGAACACGAGGTAGATCGACATCAGGTGCAGGACGTTGTCGCCGCCGTCGCCCATGAAGATGCTGCGGTTCTGCAGCGAGAGCACGCCGACCATGAAGAGCACGGAGGTGGTGCGGGTGCGCCAGCCGAGCAGCAGCAGCACGCTCGCCAGCACCGCCAGCGCGTACACGGTCTCGAACCAGACCCGGCTGTCCGACCACATCAGCGCCGTGAACGCGCCGTTCTCGTCGATCAGCCGCCGGGCCAGCCGCCAGCTCCACGGGCCGTCGGGGCCGTAGAGCTCCCCGCGGTGGGGAAGCTCGCGCAGCAGGAACAGCAGCCAGGTGAGGCTGAAGCCGATCCGGACCACCGCGCTCTGGTAGGGCCCGAGCGCCGCTCCGGTCACGCGCTCGACGGCGGCGGACACCGCCGGGGAAAACCGGTTCACTGCGCGCCTCCCGCGGTGTCGTCGCCCGTCAACGGCCACCAGGGCAGGACGCGGTACGCCGCGCCCGATGACGTCTTCTCGTCACTCCAGCCGGGCGCCGGCACGTCGGTGGTCCTGGAGCGGACCTGGACCCGTTCGACGACGCCGCCCTGCCCGGCCGCGCCGCCGCGGTCAAGGCGCAGGACGACGATGCGGCGCAGGTAGGACTCCGACAGCGCGCTGCGTGTGCTCACCGAACGGTTCTCGGCGTCGTGCGAACCGGTGTAGAAGTCCCAGGCCCGGCGCAGTTCGTTCTGCTGGGTGTGGCTCGGCAGCAGGTTGCCGTCGATGTCGCGGCCGTCCTGGGCGGAGAGGTCGTACCAGCCGGTGGTCCGCGTCTCACCGCTCGCGGTGCGTATGTCGGCGCGGACCTGGACGGCGATGTTCTGCTGGAGCGGGTTAGGCGCGAACAGCTTCCAGTTCTGCTCGAACTCCGGGTAGACCCAGTCGTCGACCGCCTCGCCATGATTCTTGGTGACCGTGTTGGCGGGCGCGACGTGCAGGAACACCATGCCGACGTGGACGCAGACGGCGACCGTCACGACCGCGACCGCCAGGGCGGCGGCTATCCGATAGGGGGTCGACAGAGCCGCGACGCCGGTGCGCGGACCGGCGGCCGCCGGGTCGGGACCGTGCTCGACGGACATGGGGCCGGAGCCTGCGGGGGCGGCGTCGGAGCCGACGGGTGGGACGGGACGGGCGGCGGCGTCCGCGGGGGCGGCGGAGCGGACGGTGCCGGGCGAGTCCGTGCCGGAGTCGCCCGATACGGGCTCGGCGGAGTCGGGCCGGTCCGTGGGCTCGCCGTCCGGGGCTCGGCCGCCGGGGGCCTCGGCGCGCGGGCGGGGTACGGAGCCTGTCGCCCGCGGCCCCTCGCCGGGCGGCGGACCCGTGTCCGGCCCGCGGGACGCCTCTGCCTCCCGCGGGGCGTCGGTGCCTCCGTCGTACGCGTCCATTCCGCCCCGTTCCCCGGATCCGTCCGTCGTCCGGATCCGTCCGTCTTCCGACCGCCCTGCCGAGCCTCGGCCGGCCGCTCGCGCGCCGCCGGGGCGTTTCGCGTCCCGGCCGCGTACATCCGGACGGCCTTCGCACGCCCGTCGCACAGTCGTCGCACGAACGGTACTCAGCCCTTCCGGGGCCGCGCAGCCCTCCCCCTGTCCCGGCCGGCACGGCGGAGAGCGCCGCGGACGCCGCCATCGGCGCCCTCACTGGTTGTCCACAGGCCGGCCGGCGAGTTTTCCACAGCGATTGACACCTTACGACGGCCGTCCCACCATGGAATCGCACGGACCGAACGATCGGTCGGGAGAAGCTCGGGCAGAGCCCAAGGTCGAGGGGGACCGCATGGCGACAGCAGCCGCAGCCGCGCACCAGCCGGCCCGCACACAGCAGGACGCACAGGACGGCGCGGTCGCCGAGGAGGCCTACCAGCGCGTCTTCGACGCCGCCGTGTCCGCGGACGAGCGGATCGAGCCGCGCGACTGGATGCCCGACGCCTATCGCGCCACGCTGGTCCGCCAGATCGCCCAGCACGCCCACTCCGAGATCATCGGCATGCAGCCGGAGGCGAACTGGATCACGCGCGCGCCCTCACTACGCCGCAAGGCCATCCTGATGGCGAAGGTCCAGGACGAGGCGGGGCACGGGCTGTACCTGTACAGCGCGGCCGAGACCTTGGGCGTCGGCCGCGACGAACTGCTCGACAAGCTGCACACCGGCCGCCAGAAGTACTCCTCGATCTTCAACTACCCCACGCTGACCTGGGCCGACGTAGGCGCGATCGGCTGGCTGGTGGACGGCGCCGCGATCACCAACCAGGTGCCCCTGTGCCGCTGCTCCTACGGCCCGTACGCGCGGGCGATGGTCCGCATCTGCAAGGAGGAGTCCTTCCACCAGCGCCAGGGGTACGAGCTGCTGCTCGCCCTCAGCCGCGGCACCCCGGAACAGCACGCGATGGCGCAGGACGCGGTCGACCGCTGGTGGTGGCCCTCGCTGATGATGTTCGGCCCGCCCGACGACGAGTCCGCGCACTCCGCGCAGTCGATGGCCTGGAAGATCAAGCGGCACTCCAACGACGAGCTGCGCCAGCGCTTCGTCGACATCTGCGTCCCGCAGGCGGAGTCCCTGGGTCTCACGCTCCCCGACCCGGACCTGAAGTGGAACGAGGAGCGGGGGCACCACGACTTCGGCCCGATCGACTGGACGGAGTTCAAGGAGGTCCTCAAGGGCAACGGCCCGTGCAACGAACAGCGGATCGTCCAGCGCAGGCGGGCGCACGAAGAGGGCGCCTGGGTACGGGAGGCGGCCGCGGCCCACGCGGCCAGGCACAGCGGCGGGGCCACCGGCCGCGGAGCGGGAGTGGAGCAGGCATGACGAACACCGACTGGCCCCTCTGGGAGGTCTTCGTGCGCTCCCGGCGCGGCCTCTCCCACACCCACGCCGGCAGCCTGCACGCGCCGGACGCGGAGTTCGCCCTGCGCAACGCCCGCGACCTGTACACACGGCGCGGCGAGGGCGTCTCGATCTGGGTGGTGCCGTCCACCGCGATCACCGCCTCCTCGCCGGACGAGAAGGACCCGTTCTTCGAGCCGGCCGCGGACAAGCCGTACCGGCACCCGACGTTCTACGAGATCCCGGAAGGGGTGAAGCACCTGTGACCGCGACCGGGAAGACCCTGGCGCCGGGCTCGGTCACGGCGGCGGCCCTCGCCCTGGGCGACGACGCCCTGGTGCTCTCCCACCGGCTGGGGGAGTGGATGGGCCACGCGCCCGTGCTGGAGGAGGAGGTCGCCCTCGCCAACATCGCGCTGGATCTGCTGGGCCAGGCCCGCGTCCTGCTGTCGATGGCCGGCGGCGAGGACGACCTCGCCTACCTGCGCGAGGAACGTGCCTTCCGCAACCTGCAGTTGGTGGAACAGCCCAACGGTGACTTCGCCCACACCATCGCCCGCCAGCTGTACTTCTCCACCTACCAGCACCTGCTGTACGACCGACTGGCCACCGGAGGCGGCCCGTTCGCCCCCCTCGCCGCGAAGGCCGTCAAGGAGGTCGCCTACCACCGCGACCACGCCGAGCAGTGGACGCTGCGGCTCGGTGACGGCACCGAGCTCAGCCATGAGCGGATGCGGCGGGCCTGCACGGCGCTGTGGCGGTTCACCGGTGAGCTGTTCCAGCCCGTGGAAGGCGTCGACGCCGACCTGACGACCCTGGAAGCGGCCTGGCTGGAATCGGTCGGGGACGTTCTGCGCCGGGCGGGGCTCCCCCTGCCCGAGGGCGCGCGCACCGGGGCGTGGAGCGCCGGCGCGGGCCGCCAGGGTGTGCACACCGAGTCCTTCGGTCGGATGCTCGCCGAGATGCAGCACCTGCACCGCAGCCACCCGGGGGCGTCATGGTGACCCTCACACCGCTGGAAGCGGAACTCCTCGCCGTCGCCGGGTCGGTGCCCGACCCCGAACTGCCCGTCCTCACCCTTCAGGAGCTCGGCGTGGTGCGCGCGGTGCACGTACGCGACGCGGACGCCGTGGAGGTCGAGCTGACCCCGACCTACACCGGCTGCCCGGCCGTGGAGGCGATGTCCGACGACATCGAGCGGGTGCTGCGCGAGCACGGCGTGCGCGAGGTCACCGTGCGCACGGTGCTCACGCCCGCCTGGTCCACGGACGACATCTCCGCCGAAGGCCGCCGCAAACTCAGGGCGTTCGGCATCGCGCCCCCACGCACCCGGACGACGGCGGAGCCGGTCGCCCTGTCCCTCGGCCCGACCCGCACGACCAGCGGGGCGGACCCGGACGACGCCCCGGTGCGCTGCCCGCACTGCGGCAGTGCCGACACCGAACTGCTCAGCCGGTTCTCCTCGACCGCCTGCAAGGCACTGCGCCGTTGCCTCGCCTGCCGTGAACCCTTCGACCACTTCAAGGAGTTGTGATGGCCCGCTTCCACCCGCTCCCCGTGGCCGCGGTGGACCGGCTCACCGACGACTCCGTCGCCCTCACCTTCGCGGTCCCCGCCGCCCTGCGCGCGGAGTACCGGCACACGCCGGGCCAGCACCTCGCCCTGCGGCGACGGGTCGACGGGACCGAGGTCCGGCGGACGTACTCGATCTGCTCCCCCGCGCCCGGCCCCGGCGGCGACGGCCCACGCACCCTGCGGGTGGGAGTGCGGCTGGTCGACGGCGGCGCCTTCTCGACGTACGCGCTCAAGGAGATCGCCGTCGGCGACGAGCTGGAGGTGATGACGCCGGCGGGCCGGTTCACCCTCGACCCCGCGCCCGGTCTGTACGCGGCCGTCGTGGGCGGCAGCGGCATCACCCCGGTGCTGTCGATCGTCTCGACCCTGCTCGCGCGCGAACCCGCCGCCCGGTTCTGTCTGATCCGCAGCGACCGGACGGCCGCCTCGACGATGTTCCTGGACGAGGTCGCCGATCTGAAGGACCGCTACCCGGAGCGGTTGCAGCTGGTCACCGTCCTCTCCCGGGAGGAACAGCAGGCCGGGCTGCCGTCCGGGCGACTGGACCGGGAGCGGCTGGCGGGCCTGCTGCCGTCACTGCTGCCCGTGGCGGACGTGGCCGGATGGTTCCTGTGCGGGCCTTTCGGACTGGTCCAGGGCGCGGAACAGGCGCTGCGGGAGATCGGCGTCCCCCGCTCCCGCATCCACGAGGAGATCTTCCACGTGGACGTCACAGCGGCGGCGCCCGGCGCGACGGCGGGCGCTCCCGCGCACAGCACCGTGACCGCCCGTCTCGACGGCCGCGGCGGCAGCTGGGCCGTGCGGGAAGGGGAGTCGCTGCTGGAGACGGTCCTCCGCAACCGCCCCGACGCCCCCTACGCCTGCAAGGGCGGGGTGTGCGGCACGTGCCGGGCCTTCCTGGTCTCCGGCGAGGTCCGCATGAACCGCAACTTCGCCCTGGAGCCGGAGGAGACGGAGGCGGGTTATGTCCTGGCGTGCCAGTCTCATCCGCTGACCGAGGCGGTGGAGGTCGACTTCGACCGCTGAGCGAGGGTGAACCCGGGCCGACGGCGGGAGGACCGTTCCCTTCTTCTAGAACCTGTTCTATCTTGACGCTCCGTCAGATCAGCTGACCCGTCGGGAGGACAGGCCGTGGACTTCACCTTCACCGAGGAGCAGCAGGCGGCGGCCGAGGCCGCGCGGGGAGTCTTCGCCGACGTCGCCCCCGACGCCGTCCCCAGCCCCGCGCTCACCAGGGGCGGAGCCGTGGCCGACCACTTCGACCGCGCGCTCTGGGAGAAGCTCGCCGGCACGGACCTGCTCGGCCTGCTGCTCGACGAGGAGTACGGCGGGGCCGGCCTGGACGCCATCGCCCTGTGCCTGGTGCTGCGCGAGTCGGCGAAGTCGCTGGCGCGGGTGCCGCTCCTGGAGAGCAGCGCGGCCGCTGCGGCCGTACAGGCCCACGGCACCGCCGAGGCACAGGCTGAGCTGCTCGCCCGGACGGGCCGCGGCGAGGTCGTGCTGACCGTCGCCGCACACGGCCGCACCGGCCACGACGCGGCCGAACTCGCCGTCACCGCACGGCAGGACAGGGACACCTGGGTCCTGGACGGAGTGCAGACGGCGGTGCCATGGGCCTACGACGCCGACTTCGTGCTCGTCCCCGCCCGCACCGGCGACGACCGCAGCGTTCTCGCCCTGGTCCCCCGCGGACACGAGGGCAGCACGCTCGCCGAACAGATCTCCACCACCGGCGAACGACTCGGGGAACTGCGCCTCGACTCCGCCCGGATCCCCGCCCGGCACATCATCACCGCCGACGGCGCCTGGGAGGACCTGCGCGCACTGCTGACCACCGGGACCTGCGCGCTGGCGCTCGGACTGGGCGAACGCGTCCTGGCGATGACGAGCGACTACGCGGCGAAAAGGGAGCAGTTCGGGCATCCGATCGCCACGTTCCAGGCGGTCGCCGTACAGGCGGCCGATCGTTACATCGACCTGCGCGCGATGGAGGTCACCCTGTGGCAGGCCGCCTGGCGGCTCACCTCGGGCGCGTCCGGCGCGCTCCCAGCCTCCGGCGACATCGCTGTGGCCAAGATCTGGGCCTCGGAGGGCGTACGACGCGTCGTGCAGACCGCGCAGCATCTGCACGGCGGCTTCGGCGCGGACGTCGACTACCCGCTGCACCGCTACCACGCCTGGGCCAAGCACCTGGAGCTGTCCCTCGGCCCCGCCGCGGCCCACGAGGAGGCTCTGGGCGACCTGCTGGCCGCCCACCCCCTCGGCTGACCGTCGCCGGGGACGGGTGAAACGGCTCCCGTCAGAGGACGAAGCCCGGCCGGTCCTCGTCGGAGACGACCGGGCGGCCGGCGGCGGCCCAGTGCTGCATGCCGCCGTCGACGTTCACGGCGTCGATGCCCTGCTGCACGAGGTACATGGTGACCTGCGCCGACCGGCCACCGGAGCGGCAGATCACATGAACCCGCCCGTCCTGGGGAGCCGCCTCGGTCAGCTCGCCGTACCGGGCGACGAACTCGCTGATGGGGATGTGCAGCGCCCCCTCGGCGTGGCCCGCCTTCCACTCGTCGTCCTCACGGACGTCCAGCAGGAAGTCGCCGTCCTTGACGTCGCCGACCTCGACCGTGGGCACACCAGCTCCGAAACTCATGGCCCCGACGCTACCGGACGGCGCCACCCGAGCAGCCCGCCGGCGCTACCCGACCAGCCCCGCCAGCTCGGCCTCCCTCTTGGCGACCTCGGCCAGCAGCTGGTCGGCGATCTCGTCGAGCAGGCGGTCGGGGTCCTCCGGAGCCAGCCGCAGCATCGAGCCGATCGCGCCGTCCTCCAGCTCGCGCGCGACCAGCGCCAGCATCTCCTTGCGCTCCGCGAGCCATTCGAGGCGGGCGTACAGCTCTTCGCTCGGGCTCGGACGCCGCTCCGGCGGCACCGGACCGGCCGCCCACTCCGCGGCCAGCTCACGCAGCAGGCCCTCGTCGCCCCGGGCATAGGCGGCGTTCACGCGGGTGATGAACTCCTCGCGCCGCGCCCGCTCCGCGTCCTCCTGCGCCAGGTCGGGGTGCGCCTTGCGGGCCAGCTCCCGGTAGAGCTTGCGGGCCTCGTCGCTGGGGCGCACCCGCTCCGGAGGCCGCACCGACTGGTCCGTGAGCATCGCCGCGGCCTCGTCGAACAGCCCCTGACCGTCCATCCAGCCGTGGAACAGCTCCTCCACTCCGGGCATCGGCAGCACCCGGGCCCGCGCCTCGGCCGCCTTGCGCCGATCCTCGGGATCACCGCTGCGTTCCGCCCTCGCCTCGGCTATCTGCGCCTCCAGCTCGTCGAGCCTGGCGTACATGGGACCGAGTCTTTGGTGGTGGAGCCGCGAGAAGTTCTCGACCTCGACGCGGAAGGTCTCCACCGCGATCTCGAACTCGATCAGCGCCTGCTCAGCGGCCCGCACGGCCTGCTCCAGCCGCTCCTCGGGCCGCGCCTGCTCAGCTTCGGGGGTCGTCACCAGACCAGCGTAGGCCAAGCGGGAAGCCCCCACGGAAGCCCAGCCCCACCCACCCCGGCACCTGCCGGCCACGCCGACGCCTCACGCCGGCGCCCGGCGGGCAACCCGACGTCTCACGCCGGCGAAGGCCCGCTCCCCCCTGCCTCACACCCCCGTCTCCGCCGCGACCCGTCCCTCCCGTACCGCCCGCACCAGGTCCGCGTGATCGGCTTCCGTGCGGTCGGCGTAGGCGACGGCGAACGTCGCGATCGCCTCGTCCAGTTCCTCGTTCTTGCCGCAGTAGCCGGCGATCAGGCGCGGGTCGGCGCTGTGGGAGTGGGCACGGGCCAGGAGCGCGCCCGTCATCCGGCCGTAGTCGTCGACCTGGTCGGCCGCGAGGGCGGCGGGATCGACGCTGCCCTTGCGGTTGCGGAACTGACGCACCTGGAACGGCAGTCCGTCGACCGTCGTCCAGCCCAGCAGAACGTCACTGACGACCTGCATCCGCTTCTGGCCGAGGACCACCCGGCGCCCCTCGTGCTCGACGCCCGGCGCGTCGAAGCCGGCGGTCAGCAGATGCGGGACCAGGGCGGAGGCCCTCGCCTCCTTCACCTGGAGGACCAGCGGCTCGCCGCGATGGTCCAGCAGCAGCACGACGTAGGACCGCGTGCCCACGCTGCCCGTGCCGACGATGCGGAAGGCGACGTCGTGCACCGCGTACCGGGCGAGCAGCGGATGGCGGTCCTCCGGCACCGTGGTCAGATACGCCTCCAGGGAGGCCGCCACCGCGGCCGCCTCGCCGTCCGGGACGCGCCGCAGCACCGGCGGAGCGTCGACGAAGCGGTACCCGCCCTCCGCCGTCGGCTCGGTCGACTTCGCCGCGAACCGCCCGCTGGTGTTGGCCCGCGCCTTCTCGGACACCCGCTCCAGAGTGCCCAGCAGGTCATGGGCGTCGGCGTGGGAGACCAACTCCTCGTCGGCGATGGCGTTCCACGCGTCCAGCACGGGCAGCTTGGCCAACAGGCGCATGGTGCGGCGGTAGGCGCCCGCGGCGTCATGGGCGGCCTTGCGGCAGGTGTCCTCGTCGGCGCCGGCCTCCCGGCCCGCGAGCACCAGGGAGGCCGCGAGCCGCTTGAGGTCCCACTCCCAGGGGCCGTGAACCGTCTCGTCGAAGTCGTTCAGGTCGATGACGAGATCACCGCGCGCGTCGCCGTACAGGCCGAAGTTGGCCGCGTGGGCGTCACCGCAGATCTGGGCGCGGACGCCGGTCATGGGGGTACGGACGAGGTCGTGGGCCATGAGGCCGGCCGAGCCGCGCAGGAACGCGAAAGGCGTCGCCGCCATCCTGCCCACCCTTATCGGCGTCAGCTCGGGCAGACGGCCCCGGTTGGACTCCTCGACCGCCTCCACCGCGCTCGGGCGGGATGCGTCGGCGTCCAGCCCCGCGTGCGCGGACCGCGCCACCCGCTCCCGAAGTGCCTTGCCCTCGGCCTTGGGCGCCCCGGCGGAGGGCCACTGCGCGAACCCGCGCACCCGGGGAAGCCGGCGACGACCGCCGAGGGATTCCGCCGCCCCCGCGACGTCCTCGCCCACAACTCCCGCGCCCGCAGCCTCACCCGCGGCACCGCTGACCCCAGCCTCGGTCATCACGACCGCCTCCCCCGCACCCGCGCCGAACATCAACTCGTGCCGACCGTACAGTCGCTGGCCGAAACCCGTCAGACCCTGTGGACAACTTCGCGACCGCACGGACGACGCTCACCCGTGAGATACCTCACGCGTCCCGACCGATCCCGGGCATGCGAAAGCCCCGCAGGTCCGAGACCTACGGGGCTTTCAGCTGTGCGCGAGGGGGGAGTTGAACCCCCACGCCCTTGCGGGCACTGGAACCTGAATCCAGCGCGTCTGCCTATTCCGCCACCCGCGCATTGGGTGTGTCCTCGGGCTTGTGGGCTTTTCGGCCTGCCGCCTTCCGACATGCAGAACATTAGCACGGAGGGAAGGGTGCGTTCACATCCCTTGTTCCCGGGCAGGGGACACCGCAGGAAAGCGCGCGGCATCCTCCCTACGTATCGGCGACGACCGGTTCACGTATCAACCTCGTACCTATGGCGACCGTCTCCCCGGGAGAAGGCGGAGGTCCACAGTCGGGTGCGGGACACTGGTCCTCAGCCGCCTCTACGATCCTGGGCGGAAGCAGACGCGCAAGCCGCGGCGGGAGCCGAAGCGGAAGCCGAGGCGCCACCGACGCCGAGGCGGCGGCCGAGGCCCCCGTCGACACCTGTCGGCGGGGCCGACAGGGGGAACCAGCCGATTCACCGGCGCGTGGATACGATCAGTAAGCAGTACCAGGTAAGCAGCAGGGCGCAGGACAGCAGTACCAGCGACGGAGGAGGTGCCCCATGGGAGTCCTGAAGAAGTTCGAGCAGCGTCTCGAGGGTCTGGTCAACGGCACCTTCGCCAAGGTGTTCAAGTCCGAGGTCCAGCCCGTGGAGATCGCGGGAGCGCTCCAGCGGGAGTGCGACAACAACGCCACGATCTGGAACCGCGACCGCACCGTCGTACCCAATGACTTCATCGTGGAGCTGAGCACTCCGGACTTCGAGCGGCTCAGCCCCTACTCCGGCCAGCTCGGCGACGAGCTCGCCGGCATGGTGCGCGACTACGCCAAGCAGCAGCGCTACACCTTCATGGGGCCGATCAAGGTCAACCTTGAGAAGGCGGACGACCTCGACACCGGCCTGTACCGGGTGCGCAGCCGTACGCTCGCCTCCTCCAGCAGCCAGCAGGCGCCGGAGAGCGCGCCCTCCGGCGGCCGGCAGCGGCCCGGCGGCTACGGCTACCCGCCCGCCGGCGCGTCCGCCGCTCCCCCCATGCCGTCCTCACCGCCGCCCGGCGGCCGTCCCGGCGGCTACGGCTACCCGCCCGCCGCGGGCGGCCAGCGGTCCGGCGGCGGCCCGGCCGGCGCCCCGGCGCCCGGCTCACGCACCCGCCACTGGATCGAGATCAACGGCACCCGCCACCAGATCTCCGGCTCGACGCTCGTGCTCGGCCGCAGCACCGAGGCCGACGTGCGGATCGACGACCCCGGCGTCTCCCGCCGGCACTGCGAGATCCGGACCGGAACGCCCTCGACGATCCAGGATCTCGGATCCACCAACGGCATCGTGGTGGACGGGCAGCACACCACCCGCGCTACGCTCCGCGACGGCTCGCGGATCGTCGTGGGCAGCACCACCATCATTTACCGGCAAGCCGAAGGGTGAAGCGGGGGCAATGTCAGAGCTGACCCTCACGGTCATGCGGCTGGGTTTCCTGGCCGTACTGTGGCTGTTCGTGATCGTGGCCGTGCAGGTCATCCGCAGCGACCTGTTCGGTACGCGTGTCACCCAGCGCGGCGCGCGCCGGGAGGCCGCACGCCCGCAGCAGCAGGCCGCCCAGCGCCAGGCGCCCCCGCAGCAGCGCCAGCAGCCCGCCTCCGGCGGCCGCCGGGGCCGTAACGCCCCGACGAAGCTCGTCGTGTCGGAGGGCACCCTCACCGGCACGACCGTCGCGCTCCAGGGCCAGACCATCACGCTGGGCCGCGCCCACGACAGCACCATCGTGCTGGACGACGACTACGCCTCCAGCCGCCATGCCAGGATCTACCCGGACCGCGACGGCCAGTGGATCGTCGAGGACCTCGGCTCCACCAACGGCACGTACCTCGACCGGACGCGGCTGACGACTCCCACACCGATCCCGCTGGGCGCGCCGATCCGTATCGGCAAGACCGTCATCGAGCTGCGGAAGTAGTGCTACATCATGAGTGAGCGCGAGCGGAGCGAGCACGCAGCGGCGGCCGGCACCCCGGGCCCCGGCGCGCTCCCGACCGGAGGGTGGGCAGTGTGGCTCGACACGACCGGCTGTACCCGGGGCCGACGGGCGAGGTGGGCATGAGTCTGTCACTGCGCTTCGCCGCCGGATCGCACAAGGGGATGATCCGGGAGGGCAACGAGGACTCCGGTTACGCCGGTCCGCGCCTGCTCGCCATCGCCGACGGCATGGGCGGCGCCGCCGCCGGTGAGGTCGCCTCCTCCGAGGCCATCTCCACCATCGTCGCCCTCGACGACGACGTCCCCGGCTCCGACGTCCTCACCTCGCTCGGTACGGCCGTCCAGCGCGCCAACGACCAGCTGCGCTCCCTGGTCGAGGAGGACCCCCAGCTCGAGGGCATGGGCACGACGCTGACCGCCCTGCTGTGGACCGGTCAGCGGCTCGGCCTGGTCCACGTCGGCGACTCGCGCGCGTACCTGCTGCGCGACGGCCTGCTGACCCAGATCACCCAGGACCACACCTGGGTGCAGCGCCTCGTCGACGAGGGCCGGATCACCGAGGAAGAGGCCACCACCCACCCCCAGCGCTCCCTGCTGATGCGCGCGCTGGGCAGCGGCGAGCATGTCGAGCCCGACCTGTCGATCCGCGAGGTCCGGGCCGGCGACCGCTATCTGATCTGCTCCGACGGCCTGTCCGGCGTCGTCTCCCACCAGACGCTCGAGGACACCCTCGCCAGCTACCAGGGACCGCAGGAGACCGTGCAGGAGCTGATCCAGCTCGCGCTGCGCGGCGGCGGCCCCGACAACATCACCGTCATCGTCGCCGACGTCCTCGACCTGGACACCGGCGACACCCTGGCCGGCCATCTGTCGGACACCCCGGTCGTGGTCGGCGCGGTCGCCGAGAACCAGCACCAGCTGCACGACAACGGCATCATGCAGACCCCGGCCGGCCGCGCCTCCGGCCTCGGCCGCCAGGGCCGCCACAGCCGCGGCCAAGGGCAGGGCGGCGGCGAGTTCGGCCCGCCCGGCTCCGACAACGACATCACCGGCTTCATCCCCACCGACGGCTTCGGCGACTACACCGACGAGGACTTCGCCAAGCCCCGCAAGAGCCGCAGGTGGCTGAAGAGATCCCTGTACGGCGGCCTCGCGCTCGCCGTCATCGGCGGCGGGCTGTACGGCGGCTGGCGCTGGACGCAGACGCAGTACTACGTCGGCGCCAAGGGCGAGCACGTCGCGCTGTACCGGGGCATCAGCCAGGACCTCGCATGGGTCTCGCTCTCGAAGGTCGAGAAGGACCACCCCGAGATCGAACTCAAGTACCTCCCCGAGTACCAGCGCAAACTGGTCGAGGCCACGATCGCCGAGGGCAACCTGCCCGCGGCCAGCAAGAAGATCGACGAACTGGCCGTCCAGGCCGCCGCGTGCAAGAAGCAGGCGGCCTCGCCCGCCGCCCGTAGCAGCGCCAAGACGGGCGAGGCCAAGGGAACCACTCCCTCCTCCCTCACGTCCAAGGCGACACCGAGCCCTTCGGTGTCCGCGTCCCCGTCCACATCCGCGACCGCCACTCCCAGCCCCGGCCCCAGCCTCTCGGAGGAAGAGCAGAAGGTCGTCTCGCTGTGCGGTAAGCAGTAGGCAAGCCGTGAGAGGCCCCGTCACACCATGAGCAGTACACCCAACTCGCCGACGCACCACACGTCCACGATCGGCTCCATCGGCACCCCGAGCCGGCGCAACACCGAGCTCGCGCTGCTGGTGTTCGCCGTCGTCATCCCGGTGTTCGCCTACGCCAACGTGGGCCTCGCGATCAACGAGCAGGTCCCCTCCGGGCTGCTCGCCTACGGCCTGGGCCTCGGCCTGCTGGCCGGGGTCGCCCACCTCGTGGTGCGCAGGTTCGCCCCGTACGCCGACCCGCTGCTGCTGCCCCTGGCGACCCTGCTGAACGGGCTCGGCCTGGTCGCCATCTGGCGGCTGGACCAGTCGAGACTCCTCCAGCAGATCAAGCAGGCCGGTGGCGCCGCACCGCGGCAGCTGATGTACACGGCGCTCGGCATCGCGCTGTTCCTCGTCGTCATCATCTTCCTGAAGGACCACCGGGTCCTCCAGCGCTACACCTACATCTCCATGGTCGGCGCGCTGGTCCTGCTGCTGCTCCCGCTGGTCCCGGGTCTCGGCCTGAACGTCTACGGCGCCAAGATCTGGATCCAGATCGGCAGCTTCACCATCCAGCCCGGTGAGTTCGCGAAGATCGCCCTCGCGGTGTTCTTCGCCGGCTACCTCATGGTCAAACGCGACGCGCTCGCCCTGGCCAGCCGCCGCTTCCTCGGTCTGTACCTGCCGCGCGGCCGTGACCTGGGCCCGATCCTGGTCGTCTGGTTCATCTCGATCCTGATCCTGGTCTTCGAGACCGACCTGGGCACCTCGCTGCTGTTCTTCGGAATGTTCGTCATCATGCTGTACGTCGCCACCGAGCGGACCAGCTGGATCGTCTTCGGTCTGCTGATGTCCTCGGTCGGCGCCGTCGGCGTGGCCAGCTTCGAACCGCACGTCCAGCAGCGCGTCCAGGCCTGGCTCGACCCGATGAAGGAGTACACGCTCTCCCGCCAGGACGTCGCCGGACACTCCGAGCAGGCCATGCAGGCGCTGTGGGCGTTCGGCTCCGGCGGCACCCTCGGCACCGGCTGGGGCCAAGGCCACTCCGAGCTGATCCGCTTCGCCGCCAACTCCGACTTCATCCTCGCCACCTTCGGCGAGGAGCTGGGCCTGGCCGGCATCATGGCGCTGCTGCTGCTGTACGGCCTGATCGTGGAGCGCGGCGTGCGCACCGCCCTCGCCGCCCGCGACCCGTTCGGCAAGCTGCTCGCCATCGGCCTCTCCGGCGCCTTCGCCCTCCAGGTGTTCGTCGTCGCCGGCGGTGTGATGGGCCTCATCCCGCTCACCGGTATGACGATGCCGTTCCTGGCGTACGGCGGTTCCTCCGTCATCGCCAACTGGGCGCTGATCGGCATCCTGATCAGGATCAGCGACACCGCGCGCCGACCGGCCCCGGCTCCCACCTCCAACCCCGACGCCGAGATGACCCAGGTGGTCCGCCCGTCATGAACAAGCCCCTGCGCCGGATCGCGGTTTTCTGCGGACTGCTGGTCCTCACCCTGCTCGTACGCGTCAACTACCTGCAGTACGTCAAGGCCGACTCGCTCGCCGACGACAGCGAGAACCGCCGCGTCAACATCGAGCGCTACGCCACCCCGCGCGGCGACATCATCGTCGACGGCAAGGCCATCACCGGCTCGGTGGAGACCACCAGCGGCGACTACAAGTTCAAGCGCACCTGGTCGAACGGCGCCATGTGGGCCCCGGTGACCGGCTACTCCTCGCAGGCCTTCGGCGCCAACCAGCTGGAGAAGCTCGAGGACGACTTTCTGACCGGCACCGACGACCGGCTCTTCTTCCGCAACACGCTCGACATGCTCACGGGCAAGGAGAAGGCGGGCGGCAGCGTCGTCACCACCCTCAGCGGCGCCGCGCAGAAGGCCGCGTTCGAGGGCCTGGGCAACAAGAAGGGCGCCGTCGCCGCGATCGAGCCGTCCACCGGCAAGATCCTCGCGCTGGTCTCCACGCCGTCGTACGACCCGTCGAAGTTCGCCGGCACGTCCGACGCGGACGCGAAGGCCTGGAACGCGGTCCAGAAGAAGAACAACCCCGACGACCCGACGCTCAACCGGGCGCTGCGCGAGACGTACCCGCCGGGCTCCACCTTCAAGGTGGTCACCGCGGCCGCCGCGCTGGAGAACGGCGTGGTCAAGGGCATCGACGACCCGACCGACGCCCCGGACCCCTACAAGCTCCCGCAGTCGTCCACGCCGCTCACCAACGAGCACGGCGAGTGCAAGAACGCCAACCTGCGCTACGCGCTCATGGTGTCCTGCAACACCGTCTTCGCGAAGATGGCCGACAACGTCGGCAACGAGAAGATGATCGAGCAGGCGACCAAGTTCGGCTACAACAACAAGGAGCTGGACACCCCGGTCCGCGCCGCCCAGAGCGTGTACCCCGAGGACAACCAGCCGCAGAACGCCCTGGACGGCATCGGCCAGGCCTCCAACCGCGCCACCCCGCTGCAGATGGCCATGGTCGCCTCCGCGGTCGCCAACGACGGCAAGCTGATGAAGCCGTACATGGTCGACCAGCTCAAGGCGCCGGACCTGGACACCCTCACCACGACCCAGCCCGAGCAGCTGTCCCAGGCCGTGTCCCCGGAGACCGCGCAGAAGCTCCGCGACATGATGGAGACGGTCGTCAACGACCCGCAGGGCACGGGCGGCAAGGCGAAGATCCCCGGGGTGAAGGTCGGCGGCAAGACCGGCACGGCCCAGCACGGCCTCAACAACAGCGAGAAGCCGTACGCGTGGTTCATCTCCTATGCGAAGCTTCCGGACGGCAGCGCGCCGGTCGCGGTGGCGGTGGTCGTCGAGGACGGTTCGGCCAACCGTGACGACATCAGCGGCGGTGGTCTGGCCGGTCCGATCGCCAGGGACGTGATGAAGGCAGTCATCGACAGCAAGAAGTGACCCCGATCACGTCGCCTACGCATCGGTGCACGTTGCGATACCGGTCCTGTATCGGGTGACGGGCTTGGCCAGGTCACGCACCGCCGTCCGGGTACGGTATGCCCGGACGGCAGCCTTCGACCGCACATGTGTGCCGGTCGGGACCGACGGAGAGGGCTGGTAGGTAGCTATGGAAGAGCCGCGTCGCCTCGGCGGCCGGTACGAGCTGAGCCACGTGCTCGGCCGTGGTGGCATGGCCGAGGTATACCTCGCGCATGACACGCGCCTGGGCCGCACGGTGGCGGTGAAGACGCTGCGCGCCGACCTCGCGCGCGACCCTTCCTTCCAGGCCCGGTTCCGCCGGGAGGCCCAGTCGGCCGCCTCGCTCAACCATCCCGCGATCGTGGCGGTGTACGACACGGGCGAGGACTACATCGACAACGTGTCGATCCCGTACATCGTCATGGAGTACGTCGACGGCTCCACGCTCCGTGAGCTGCTCCACTCCGGCCGCAAGCTGCTGCCGGAGCGCGCCATGGAGATGACCATCGGCATCCTCCAGGGCCTGGAGTACGCCCACCGCAGCGGCATCGTGCACCGTGACATCAAGCCGGCGAACGTCATGCTGACGCGCAACGGCCAGGTCAAGGTCATGGACTTCGGCATCGCCCGCGCCATGGGCGACTCCGGCATGACGATGACGCAGACCGCGGCCGTGATCGGCACCGCCCAGTACCTCTCCCCGGAGCAGGCCAAGGGCGAGCAGGTGGACGCCCGCTCGGACCTGTACTCGACGGGTTGTCTGCTCTACGAGCTGTTGACGGTCCGCCCGCCGTTCGTGGGCGACTCCCCGGTGGCCGTGGCGTACCAGCACGTCCGCGAAGAGCCGCAGGCGCCCAGCGTCTTCGACCCCGAGATCACGGCCGAGATGGACGCCATCGTCCTGAAGGCACTGGTCAAGGACCCGAACTACCGCTACCAGTCCGCGGACGAGATGCGCGCCGACATCGAGGCCTGCCTCGACGGCCAGCCGGTCGCGGCGACGGCGGCGATGGGCTCGGTCGGCTACGGCGGCTACCCGGGCGACCAGGCCACCACGGCCATGCGCTCCGCGGACGCCGGCGCCACCTCGATGCTGCCCCCGATGAACCCGGACGACGGCGGCTTCGGCTACGACGACCGTCCCGCCCGGCGCCGGCAGAAGAAGTCCAACGCCTCGACGATCCTGCTGGTCGTCGCGGCTGCGCTGGTGCTGGTCGGCGCGGTCCTGATCGGCAAGTGGGTGGTCGACGGCGACGGCGCCAAGGACCAGCCGTTCAAGACCCCGAACTTCGTCGGCCAGACCCTGACGCAGTCCCAGACGATGGCGAAGAACGTCGAGCTGAAGCTGACGACCACCGAGAAACCCTGCGAGAACCAGCCCAAGGGCAGCGTCTGCGAGCAGAACCCCGCGGCCGGCGCGAACGTCAACAAGGGCGACACCGTGAACGTCGTGGTCTCCACAGGGGCCCCGAAGGTGGCCGTGCCGAGTGTCCTCGGTAACACCCTGGACGAAGCCAAGCAGACGCTGGAGGACGACAAGTACCAGTTCGTCGTCGAGACCAAGGAAGAGATCTCCACGGAGGAACCCGGAAGGGTCCTCAAGCAGAACCCGGAGCTCGGCACGGAGGTGGAGAAGGGCACCAAGATCACCCTCACCATCGCCAAGGCGGAGGACAAGGCGACGGTGCCCGACGTGCTCGGCGCGTCGTGTGAGGCCGCCAAGGCTCAGATCGCGCAGAACAACCTGGTCGGCAACTGCGTCGACGTCGACACCCAGGACCCGAACCAGGCCGGCAAGGTCATCCAGACCAACCCGCAGGTCAACTCCAAGGTCTCCAAGGGATCCACGGTCCAGATCCAGGTCGGCAAGAGCACCCAGGTCCAGGTGCCCAACCTGCAGAACCAGAAGGTGAAGGACGCCAGGAAGACCCTGGAGGACCTCGGCCTGAGCGTCGGCAACGTCAACGGGGCCAACGACGACAACGCGATCGTCGTCGGCACCGACCCCGGCGCGGGCAGCACCGTCAACAAGGGCACCGCGGTCAACCTGTTCACCATCGGCGGCAACGGCGGCGGTGGGAACGGCGACAACGGCAACGGGGACAACGGCGGGATCAGCTTCTTCGGCGGCAACAACGGCTAGCCGTCCGCCGTCCGGCCGCACCGCCGCGACATGACTCAGGGCCCTGCCGGATCACTTCCGGCAGGGCCCTGAGTCATGTGCCCCCGCGCCGTCCTGCGGGGCCTTCCGGTCAGCGCAGTTCTGCGGGCGGCGTGCGGTCCGCGTTCACCTTCTCGACCCGTTCCAGCTCGCCCCACACCACGTACCGGTAGCGGCTCGTGTAGACCGGCGTGCAGGTCGTCAGGGTGATGTACTTCCCGGCCTTCTTCTTCCCCGACTCCTCGGGGACCGCGCCGAGGACCTCGACGTTGTACTTCGACGTCTCGGGGAGCACGGCGTACACCTTGTAGACGTACCAGTCGTCCCGCGTCTCGAAGACGATCGGGTCGCCCACGTCGAGCTTGTCGATGTTGTGGAACTTGGCGCCGTGGCCGTCGCGGTGGGCGGCCAGGGAGAAGTTGCCGTTCTTGCCGGTCATCGGGAGCGCGGCCTTGACGGGGTCGGTGTAGTAGCCGGCCACTCCGTCGTTGAGGATCTTCGACGTGGTGCCCTTCTCGACCAGCACCTCGCCGCTGTTCATGGCCGGCACGTGCAGGAAGCCGATGCCCTCACCGGTGTCGAGGGCGCCGGGGCCGGTCTCCGGCTGGGCCCAGGTGTCACGGACCTTGTCCCCCTGCCGGTCGGCCTTGCGGTCGGCTAGGACGTTCGTCCACCACAGCGAGTAGACGACGAAAAGGCCGAGCACCAGCCCGGCCGTGATGAGGAGTTCTCCGAAGACGCTGACCGCCAGGGCGATCCGGCCGCGACCACGACGCCGAGGCGCGGGCGGTGACGCGGTCGCGCCGGTGTGCTCTTCGTGCTCGGTGTCGTCGGTGGTCGCTGCCACGTTCATCTGCCCCTACTGGATGAGCGCATCCGGCTTGCCCTTGCTGCGCGGCCGTTCCTCGACCATCTTGCCCCAGACGATCAGCCGGTACTTGCTGGTGAACTCCGGCGTGCACGTCGTCAGGGTGATGTAGCGCCCCGGGCCGGTGAATCCGGAGTCCGGCGGGACGGGTTCGAGGACGCTCACGTTGCTCGGCGGCGTCACCGGCAGCGACGACGTCATCTTGTAGACGTAGTAGTCGTTCTGCGTCTCGACGACGATCGCGTCGCCCGGCTGCAGCCTGTTGATGTAGCGGAAGGGCTCGCCGTGGGTGTTGCGGTGGCCCGCGAGCCCGAAGTTGCCGGTCTTGGCGTCGGGCATGGCCGTCTTCAAGGCGTCCTCGCCGTAGTGGCCGACCATGCCCTTGTCGAGCACCTTCTTGTTGCTGATGCCCTCGGCGATCGGCACGACGACGTCCAGCCTGGGGATGTGCAGGATGGCGAAGCCCTGTCCGGGCGAGAAGGCCCCCGGGTTGCGCTTGCCGTTCGCCCAGTCGTCCTGGAGGCTGCTCGCCGCCCGGTCCGCCTGTGCGTGCGCGCGCACGTTCGTCCACCACAGTTGGTACGTGACGAACAGCAGCATCAGCACACCGCCGGTGATGAACACCTCGCCGATCGCCCGGCTGGCGAGCACGGCGGCGCTGGGCTTGCGTGCCCGTGCCTGGCGGCGGGCCTCCACCCGGGAGAGCGGCCGCTCCGGCCGGGACTCCTGACGGGCGCCGTGCCGGGCCCCGGGCCGCGCCGCTTCCCGGGCCGCGTCGCCCTCGCCGTCCCGCGCCGCCGGTCCGGCCGGTCCCGCAGCGCCGCCGTGGCGGCCGTGGCGGGCCTTGGCGGCCTTCCTGCGGGCCGCGCGGCCACCCGCCGGGGTTCCGGGGGGCGGAGAGGCGATCGGGCCCGCAGACGCGGACGTGGAGTCGCCACCGAACCCGGGCTCGGACGGTCGCGGAATGCGCAGCGCCACCGTCTCGTCGTCCAGGGGAGGCACGTACGGCGATCCGCTCCCGTACAGCTCCTCGCGCTCGGGGCGCAGTGCGGTCACGCCGTGGCCCTGCCCACCACCGGGGCGAGCCCCGCCGACCTCGCCACCGCGCCCTGGTCCCCGCACTCCACCAGCCAGTTGGCCAGCATCCGGTGCCCGTGCTCGGTGAGCACCGACTCGGGGTGGAACTGGACGCCCTCGACGGGCAGTTCACGGTGGCGCAGGCCCATGACGATCCCGTCCCGCGTACGGGCCGTGACCTCCAGCTCCGCCGGCACGGTCGCCGGCTCGGCCGCCAGGGAGTGGTAGCGGGTCGCCGTGAACGGGGTCGGCAGGCCCGCGAAGACGCCCTTGCCACTGTGCTCGACCAGCGAGGTCTTGCCGTGCAGCAGCTCGGGCGCGCGGTCCACCACCCCGCCGTACGCCACCTGCATCGACTGCATGCCCAGGCAGACGCCGAAGACGGGCACGCCGGTCGTCGCGCAGTGGCGCACCATGTCGACGCAGACGCCGGCCTGCTCCGGGGCGCCGGGGCCCGGGGAGAGCAGGACGCCGTCGAAGCCGTCCTGGGCGTGTGCCGTCGACACCTCGTCGTTGCGCAGGACCTCGCACTGCGCACCCAGCTGGTACAGGTACTGGACCAGGTTGAAGACGAAGCTGTCGTAGTTGTCCACGACGAGGATGCGCGCGCTCACTGGTTGTCCACCGTCACATCGTTGAAGGGAAGCAGCGGTTCGGCCCACGGAAAGACGTACTGGAAGAGGACGTAGACCACGGCAAGAATCAGCACGATCGAGATCAGCGCCCTGATCAAGGCGTTTCCCGGCAGATGCCGCCAGATCCAGCCGTACATGCCGTCCCTTCCGTCGCACCACGGCACCAGACTCACGCCGTACCTCACCAGACTAACGGCGCAGAGCCTCGGGTTCGCCTGCCTCCACGGGCTGTGCGGAGGCCAGGTGCGCCCAGACGATCAGCCGGTGACTGTGCCCCCACTCGGGATCGCACGTCGTCAACGTCAGATAGCGCCCGGGGCGCGTATACCCCGACTTACGTGGCACAGGGTCGATCACCTCGACGTCCGTCGGAACGGTTTTGTAGGGCCCCCGGTCGATCCGGTACGTGAACCAGGTCGCGCCGTCGGTCAGGACCACCGCGTCCCCGCGTCTGAGCTCGGGAAAGTCCTTGAAGGGGTCCCCGTAGGTGCGGCGGTGGCCCGCGACGGAGAAGTTTCCCGGCTGCCCGAGCCCCGCGGTGCCCGCGTAGTGGCCCAGCCCCTTTTTGAGGGTGCTCGTGGTGGTGCCCTCGATCACCGGCTTGTTCCACGTGAAACCAAGCCGCGGGATGTACATGATCGCGAAAGCCTTGCCGGCCCGGTACGGAGCCGGCTGCGCGGGGACGACGGGGGCGCCGGGGGCAGTGGTGGCACGGGCGTTCGCAGTGGCACGCGGAGTCACGGTGACTGCCGGGGCGGCGCCGGACGAATCCGGGTCGGCGCCGGACGGATCGGCCGGCTGCTGGTGAGCCCACTGCTCCCGGAGTTCCTCGATCTGGCCGTCCATGACGCGGTCGGCCTTCACTCCCGTCCAGAAGAGCACGTAGACGACGAAGAGGAGGATCACGGCGCCGACGGTGACGCACAGTTCGCTGACGGTCCGGACGATCACGCGCACCGGCGACTCCCGTAGGACGGCTGCTCCGGCCGGCCCAGCCCCTGCGGCGTTCCGGCTACTCCACTGGCTTCGCGTAGTGCAGGTCCACTGTGCCCGAGTAGCCGGGGAGAGTCACCGGTCCGTCCTCGGTGACTTTCCAGCCGAGGCCGTAGACGTTGACGTACACCATGTAGTTCTGGATGGTCGGGGAGTCCGCGAGCGCCTGCTGGAGCTTGTCGGGGTCCCCGACGGCCTGGATCTTGTACGGCGGGGAGTAGACGCGGCCCTGGAGGATCAGGGTGTTGCCCACGCAGCGCACCGCGCTGGTGGAGATCAGCCGCTGGTCCATGACCTTGATGCCCTGGGCGCCGCCCTTCCAGAGGGCGTTGACCACGGCCTGGAGGTCCTGCTGGTGGATGACGAGGTAGTCGGGCTGCGGCTCGGGGTAGCCGGGGAGCTTGGCGGTGGCGTTCGGCGGGGCGTCGTTGAGGGTGACCGTGACCGCCTTGCCCTTGACCTTCTGGGTGCCCGCCTCGTCCTCCAGCCGGGCCAGCTTCTCGTCCTCGGCCGTGGTCCGGCCGTCGTCCGCCTCGGCGAGTGAGTCGACGTCTTCGCGCAAGGTCGCGTTGGACTCGTCCAGCTCGCCGTTCTTGCGGCTGCGTTCCTGGATGAGGTCGGACAGCTTCAGCAGCGAAGTGTCCGTGCGGATGTCGGTGCCCTTGGCGGTGTTGAAGCTCGTGAAGAAGAGGAGCCCGGCGAGGGCGAAGACGCCTGCCGTGAGCACCCGCACCGGCCGGAAGCGGGAGCGACGGGCGGGGGCGGAACCCGTTGGACCCGTCCTGGGGGAGTCGGCAGAATTGCTCAACGTACCCTTATCTCCTTCGGCGCCGTAGAAGCACTACGCTAACGGACGCCCGGGGGAGCGCTCAGAGTCCCCTTGTACGCTGCCCCGAGCCCGACCCAGTACCCTGCGCGGCCACGCAGCGCATCGACAGGAGAGACCCTCGTGCCGAAGTCACGTATCCGCAAGAAGGCCGACTACACGCCGCCGCCCGCCAAGCAGGCGGCCGCGATCAAGCTGAACAGCCGTGCCTGGGTCGCGCCGGTGATGCTGGCGATGTTCCTCATCGGGCTGGCCTGGATCGTCGTGTTCTACGTGACCGACGGATCGCTGCCCATCGACCAGCTGGGCAACTGGAACATCGTGGTCGGCTTCGGCTTCATCGCCGCCGGCTTCGGCGTCTCCACCCAGTGGAAGTAGGCCCGGAAGCGGCCTTCCGGGCACCTCTGCCCACGGCTGTTCGCTGAGTTATCCACAGCTCCGGGAGATTTCCACACCTCTCCTGGGGAAAAGAAAGACGATCTGTGGATAACCCGTCGAGGGTTGACGCCGGTACGACTGACACACCGGTCACGGCAAGACTCTTCGCCCCCTGCCTGACCTGCGCAAATGCCAGGTCGGTGACAGGGGGCACAGTTGCTCCCACACGCTGTGCACAAGATCGGCCACACTGTGGAAACAGCGCGCTCAGGTGAGCTGGCTGGTCCTCACCAGGGTCATTACGATGACGACGGCCAGTACCAGCGCACAGGTGCCGAACTGCACCAGGGCACGGCGCTCACGGGGAGCGTGAACCATGCCGTAGCCGATGACGACACCGGCGACCAGGCCGCCGATGTGGGCCTGCCAGGCGATGTTGAACCCAGGGTTGAAGGTGAAGATCAGGTTGATCACCAACAGGGCGATGATCGGCCGCATGTCGTAGCGCATCCTGCGCATCAGGACGGCGGTGGCGCCGAAGAGGCCGAAGATGGCGCCGGAGGCTCCGAGTGAGCCACTGCTCGGACTGGCCAGCACATAGGTGAGGGCGCTGCCGGCGAGACCCGAGATCAGGTAGAGCGCGAGGTAGCGAACTCTGCCGAGCGCGGCTTCAAGGGGGCCGCCGAGCCACCACAGGCTCATCATGTTGAACGCGATGTGCCAGATCGCTTCGTGCGCGAACATCGAGGTGAACAGCAGATACCACTGCCCCTCGGCAACGCCGTCCACTGGCATGTACGGAGCCGGCGGCCACTGGCCGACCAGGACCAGCTTGTCCAGGAAGGACGGGCGGATCTGGCCGACGAGGAAGACCGCGAGATTGATCCCCACGAGGATCTTGGTCAACAGCCGGGGGTCGGCCACGACCGCGCCGCCGGCCAGAGTGCGGGGCTGGTTCGCCTCCGGTGCGTGCCCCGTGCCCGATCCTCCCCGCACGCACTCCGGGCACTGGAAGCCGACGGAGGCGCTGACCATGCACTCGGGGCAGATGGGACGCTCACAGCGGGTGCAGCGCACGCCGGTCTCACGATCCGCGTGGCGGTAGCAGACGGGCAGCGCGCTGTGGGCGTCGCCGTCCTGCCGGCTGCCCGGCGCCTGATCCATGGGGTCCCCCAACGTCATCGTGTGCGAAACGCGGTGTGCGGAGCGTCGTACGCAGGGCTTTGCCCCGCTCATCCATACGGACGAGCGGGGCAAATGGTTCCCGCACCGGCCTGGCGAGAAGCGCGGCGCGCGTCCTGCCGTCAGCGCTTCTCGATGACGACCGACTCGATGACCACGTCGTTGAGCGGGCGGTCGGTGCGCGGGTTGGTCTGCGCGCCCACGATCGTGTCGACGACCTTCTGGCTCGCCGGGTCGCTGACCTCGCCGAAGATGCTGTGCTTGCGGTTCAGCCAGGCCGTCGGGGAGACGGTGATGAAGAACTGCGAGCCGTTGGTGCCCGGGCCGGCGTTGGCCATGGCCAGCAGGTACGGCTTGTCGAAGCGCAGGTCCGGGTGGAACTCGTCCTCGAACTGGTATCCGGGGCCGCCGGTGCCGTTACCCAGCGGGTCACCGCCCTGGATCATGAACCCGCTGATCACCCGGTGGAAGACCGTGCCGTCGTACAGCTTGGCCGTGGACTTCTCGCCGGTGGCGGGGTGGGTCCACTCGCGGCCGCCGGTGGCGAGGTCGACGAAGTTCTTGACCGTCTTGGGGGCATGGTCCGGGAAGAGCCGGACCACGATGTCACCCTGGTTGGTCTTCAGGGTGGCGTACAGCTGCTCGGCCACGATCTGCCTTCCGTTGCTTCCTGTGATCCCCCCGATCCTCGCATCCTCGCACGGGCCGAGGCCTACGTCGGCCGACGTCTTTCTCGCGTCGGGAAAGGGTCGCTTCCGGTACGGAATTACGCCCGAGTCGCCCGGGACGGGAGCGGGCGACGCCGATCCGTGGCATTGTCGACGACAAGCTCCCGTTGTCCCGTATTCACCCCGTCTTGTGCACCCGTTCTTGTATCCGATCAAGAAAAACTCGGGACGTTCGGCACCCGTCTGCCCGTCCGGGCGTGCCGCGGCGGCTGTCGGCAGGCATGATCCGGAAAAGGGTGGAAAGTCGAAATACCGTACGCCACCGAGGAGGAGGATCCCGTGACCCGCATCGACAGCGTGCGCGCCGCGACCGGCTCGGCGAAGGACAGCGTGCTGCACGCCGCGGAAGTGGTGGCGCCTTACGCCGACACGGCCAAGGAGAGGGCCGCGCTCTATGCGCATGAGGCCCGCGTACGGCTCGCGCCCAAGGTGTCGCAGGCCGCAGAACAGGCCCGCGTTCAGTACGACGCCCGTGTCGCCCCCCGCCTGGACCAGGCGTGGGCGCACGTCCCGCCGAAGGTCGACAAGGCCGCTCATGAAGCGGCACTCCGTACGCGCCTTGCCGCCCGGCAGGCCGCCGACTACTCCCGGCCGAAGATCGAACAGGCGGTAGCCGCGGCCGGGCCCGTGAAGGACGAAGCAGCCTCCCGAAGCGTCGCCGCGCTGGCCGCACTGCGCGGCCAGGTGACGCCGAAGGAGATCGAGAGGTTGACGCGCAAGCACCGGCGCCGCTCCCGGGCGGGCAAGCTGGCCAAGGCCCTGGCCGTGGCCGGCGTCGTGGCCGGAGGCGTCTTCGCCGCCTGGAAGTGGTGGGACAAGCAGGCCAACCCCGACTGGCTGGTCGAGCCTCCCGCCGCCACCGAGGTCCCCGCCGCAGGCGGTCTGTCCTCGATCGACGGCACCGACCCGGCCGCCCTCGACCCCGAGGTCCAGGCCAAGGAAGCCGAGGAGGAGGCTGCGCACCGCGAGGACCGCAGCTGAGCGTTTCACGTGAAACAACCGAAGGAGCCCCTCCGCCGGATCATCGGCGGAGGGGCTCCTTCGGTCACACGGCCTTCGGTCCCACGGCGGGGCCACGTCCCGTTCATCCGATGACGGCTCGTCAACACATCGCGCCCGGAGGGCGATCAGGTCAGCCCGCCCACCGGGAGTCGAGGGCGATGGTCTGCAGACGGTCGAGCGAGAGCGGGGGCTGCGGTCGGGTCACCGGGCCGCCCTCGACGTAGGAGTTGACCTCCTGGACGATGACCCGGCGGCCGTCGGGGTGGAGGGTGTCGACCAGCCACACCACGGCGGAGCCGCCCTTCTCGGATGCCCGCTTGGCCCGCTTCACCTTGGTGCCGTCGGCCAGGGTCAGGGCCTGGCACTCGATGTACTGGCCCTCGCAGCCCATGAGCCCGTCGAGGACGTCGCCCATGTCGGACTGGGAGTTCACCCCGATCATGCTCTTTCCGCGGCCGTCGTCCCAGACCACTGCGGCGTAGCCTTCCTGGCTCTGCTCGTCGGAGATCTTCCCGCCCTTGGGCAGCAGGGACTTCAGCACCCGGAGCATCTGGCGACCGGACAGCGACGCCCCGGAGTCGGAGAGCGGGGCGGAGACGCCGGCCTTGCCGCCTTCGGTCGGCGGTCCGGCGACGGAGGCCTGTGCCGTCGAACCGAGACCGAGGGCCAGGACGAGGCCGGCGGCGACGGCCATGCCGCGGACCGGGCGACGGCTGGCGGAGGTGTTCCTGTTCATGTCGTGGCTTCCTTCTCTGATCCGAACGCGAGTGGTATCTGCGTCGTGGGACGTCGGGTGGCGCAAGGCCCCGAACGCCGTCCGGGCACAGAGGTGTCCCGGTGCACAGGCGCAGGGTGGTCGTCGTCGTACTGCCGGCGAGGCGCTCGTGCCGCCTCGGCCGGTGCGACATCCACAGATTCCAGGACGCCCGGGACCCTCGACAACAGCTGCCGCCCCGTCCGGGACAGTGGAACCGTCCCACCCCTGCCGACCTGCGGAATCAGAAGACCCTGGGATGCCGTCCTGGGATGCGGAGGCGTCGGCGGCCCTCATGGAGCCCCACGCGAAGAGCCCTCCTTCTCTGTGTTTCCACAGGAAGGAGGGCTCTGGAGAAGTGGAGCCTAGGGGAGTCGAACCCCTGACATCTGCCATGCAAAGACAGCGCTCTACCAACTGAGCTAAGGCCCCTGAACAGAAGCGTCCGGCCGGAAGAACCTCTTACCGGTGGGCGCCGCTGACCAGAGTACCGGGTCACCCCCCGTATCCCGCAAAAAGATTGGGGGTCCCCTCGGATGACCACTCTCCGTAAGATGCTCGGCGTGGTTCGCTACAGCGAACCGCCGTTTTTTTGGGGAAGCGATGGGGAGACGCACATGGACGCCGCACAGCAGGAAGCCACCGCAAGAGCGCGGGAACTGCAGCGGAACTGGTACGGGGAGCCGCTGGGGACGCTCTTCCGTAAGCTCATCGACGATCTTGGTCTCAACCAGGCTCGTCTCGCGGGGGTGCTGGGACTGTCCGCGCCGATGCTGTCGCAGCTGATGAGCGGCCAGCGGGCGAAGATCGGCAACCCGGCGGTGGTGCAACGGGTGCAGCTGCTGCAGGAATTGGCCGCCCAGGTCGCGGACGGCAGCGTCAGCGCCGCCGAGGCCACCGACCGCATGGACGAGATCAAGAGGTCGCAAGGGGGATCGGTGCTCAACAACACCACGCACACGACGAGCGGTTCGGGGGCGCCCACGGTCAAGCGGGTCGTCCGCGAGATCCAGTCGCTGCTGCGCTCGGTGGCCGCCGCCGGCGACATCATCGATGCCGCCGACAGTCTCGCCCCCACCCACCCGGAACTGGCAGAGTTCCTCCGGGTGTACGGGGCCGGCCGCACCTCGGACGCGGTCTCGCACTACCAGTCCCACCAGAGCTGAGCCACGCCCCGGCGGCCGAAGGGGGTTCGGCGACCGGGCGTGACACGGCACGGGGAACCGCGAAGCGGACGGGGGACCGCTGCACGGGGGAGCGGCAGGCGGTACGGGGGATCGCCGCACGGGGGAGTGAGAGACAGTACGGGGGACTGTCACACGGGGCACGGGGAAGTACCGCGCCTCACGGGGGTCCGGAAGGGTTCCGCTCATCACGGGGGTGGCGAGCGGGTACCAAGGGGGAAACCGCAGGGGGAGGAGCGACGCACTGCCATGGGTGAGGTCTTCGCCGGACGGTACGAACTCGCGGATCCGATCGGCCGCGGAGGGGTCGGCGCCGTCTGGCGCGCCTGGGACCACCGCCGCCGCCGTTACGTGGCCGCCAAGGTCCTCCAACAGCGCGACGCCCACGCGCTGCTGCGTTTCGTCCGCGAGCAGGCCCTGCGCATCGATCATCCGCATGTCCTCGCGCCGGCCAGCTGGGCCGCGGACGACGACAAGGTCCTCTTCACCATGGACCTGGTGGCCGGCGGTTCGCTGGTCCACGTCATCGGCGACTACGGCCCGCTGCCGCCCGCCTTCGTGTGCACCCTGCTCGACCAACTCCTGTCCGGGCTCTCCGCCGTCCACGCGGAGGGCGTCGTGCACCGTGACATCAAGCCCGCCAATGTGCTGCTGGAAGCCACCGGGACCGCTCGCCCGCGGCTGCGGCTGTCCGACTTCGGCATCGCGATGCGGCTGGGCGAGCCGCGTCTGACCGAGACCAACCTCGTGGTGGGAACGCCCGGTTACCTCGCGCCGGAACAGATGCTCGGCTCCGAACCAGACTTCCCCGCCGACCTGTTCGCCGTAGGCCTGGTCGCGCTGTATCTCCTCCAGGGCGCCAAGCCGGACGCGAAGGCCCTCGTCCAGTACTTCGCGGAGCATGGAACTCCCGCCGCTCCCAAGGGAGTTCCGGAGCCGCTGTGGCAGGTGGTGGCCATGCTGCTGCAGCCCGACCCCCGGGCCCGCTTCCGCACGGCCACGGGAGCGCGCAAGGCCCTGGCCGAGGCCGTCGAACTGCTGCCCGAACCCGGACCGGACGACGAGCAGATCGAGATATTCGACCAACTCGGTCCGCTCCCGGACGCGTTCGGCCCTCAGGGGCCTCTGAAGCCGGCCTCGGGCATCACGGTGACACCACGGGCGTTCGAGCGCACATCCTCCTGGCAGGACACAGGAGGGCGCACTCCCGGCACCTCGGCCGACGGCGTGGAACCAGCGCCGTCCGCCCCGCCCCGCGGCCCCGACGCCACACCGGGCGACCCGCGCGGGCTCGCCGGAGCGGCACCCGCGTCCACCGCGCCGGACGACGTCTCCCCCGGCGCACCTTCCGCCTCGTCCGCGCCGTCCGTTCCGTCTGTTCCGTCCGTTCCGTCCGGTCGTTCCATGTCGGACACCGGCAGCTTCCACCTGCCGCCGCCCCGGCCCACGACAACGCCTTCCTCGACACCGCCGGCCCCACCGGCCCCCGCTCCCGCCCCGGTGTCACCGTACGAGCCCACGTTCGCGCTGTCCGCTCGTACGCCGAGCCCGTCCGACCTTCACCAACGCGCCGACACCTCCACCGCCTCCTACACCGCCCAGGACCCCCGGGCACACCCCGGTCCCCTGCCCACCGGTCAGGCGGCCCCCGCACCCGCGATGCCCACGCGGCCTGCCGACCGGGCCCACCGCGCTCACCGCCGGGCCCGCGCCGCCTCCCGCCCCGGACCGCCCCTCAAGGTCGCGGTCCCCGTGCTGCTGCTGGCCCTGGCCTGCTACGCCGTGGGGTTCTGGGCGTTGGCGCGGATCTGAGCGGAGGCACGCCGCCGGGCCGTGACCGTCCACACACCGAGCCCGACCAGCAGCGCGCTGCCCGTGCCGATGCCGCCGAAGGCGACCGCCCTCATCGCGGCGCCACCGCCCCCGTCACCCGTGCCGCCGGCGCCTCCCGGCCCTGTGGCCTCCTCCCCCGAGCCGACGTCGAAGAAGCCGCGCGGCACGGACCGCCCCGCGTAACCGGGCCCGGGCTGGGCGGTCCCGCCTACCCGCAGACGCAGCAGCAGACCATAGGGTCCGTCGCCGAAGCGTTCCCCGACCGCCGCGGCCAGGTGCACCTCCAGGTAGTAGAAGCCGGCGAAGCGCAGGCTCTTCTCCGGAGCGGCGGGGGCGTACCGGTTGACGTATCTGACCGGTGGAAGAGGACTCAGGGAGGTCGACTTCTGGGTGCCGCCGTATCCGACACCGGTCTCGGCGACCTTGGAGCGCACCGGGTTGTAGAGGGTCATCTCCAGGGCGGGCGCCACGAAGCCGGTGTCCTTCTCGGCGTTGCCCAGCTCCGCCTCGGCGTACAACTGCTGCCCCCAGTCGAGGGGCACCTTGTAGAAGAGGGTCGCGCCGGGCGTGATGTCGTCCCGCCACACCCCCTGCCCCACGGCCGTCGCCCGCGTGAAGCCGGCGCCCCCGGCACGGCGGACGGCCTCGCCGGTGACGGGCGTGGGAGTGGCCGAGTTCCACGCCTCGGGGACCGCTGTGGGGGCGGGCTGCCCCAGGGACGGTTCGGAGACCGGGGCGAGTTCCAGGTCCCAGGGCAGGTAGGGCCTCCCCCGTCCGTCGGTCCGCTCGACGACCACGTAGTACGTCCCGGCCTCCTGACACAGCCCCTTGCCGACGAGGATCTCGCGGGCGCCCCAGACGGTGATCGGCCGGGCACTCTTGGCCGGGCCGATCGTCACGGACTCCGAGGAGCAGTTGACGCCGTCCGCGTCCTGGACGGCGACCCTGATCCCGTCACCGAGGGCGAGCACGGCGCCGGGGCGGGGGACGGCGGTGACGGGGACGTAGGCGTTGGAGGCGCCGTCGAGTTCGAGGCGGTAGTAGGCCTTGCCCCGGCCCGTGTAGGAGCTCCGGTACGTCGTGCCGGGCCTCAGCGGCACGGCGTCGGCGGTGCCGGTCGCGGCGGGGGCCTCACGGGCGCCGGTGTCGAAGGCGTAGGAAGAGGTGTCCGCGACGGCGACCGCCCCCGGAAGCGCCGCGGAGAACACGCCGGCCGTCACCGTGAGGGCGAGGCCCCGCAGCCAGGCGCGCCGCGGCCCGACCCGCCTCGCCCCGGCAGCCCCTCTCGTCCCTCTCGTTTCCGTCCGTCGCGTCCCACGCCGGTCCATCGCACGCCCCCTGGCCTCGCCGACACCCGTCCCGCCCCGGGCTTCTGGCTCTTGTAACCCCTCACGGCGTCCCCCGCAACACGGGAACACAAAACCCCGGCCGCGAGAGGCGGCCGGGGTCTGCTCGGTTTCCGGTGTCGGAACTCACGAACCCGTGGGCACGGAGTCAGTCGCCTCCGTCCACAGATCCTGCTCGGCGCGATCCGCCTGGATCTGGCGGTACACGAGGAGCCCGCCGATGGCGGCCAGTGCGACCAGGAGAAGCTTCTTCACCGCGCTACCTCGTCTTTCCTTGACGTTGGGGACCTCTGGCGCCCGACTATACACACCGACCGATACCGATCGGTGACCTACGTCGGCTCCTCAACTCCCGCCCTCGACAGCGCAGTAGCGAGCGCGGGGGGAAGCGGATCACACCCTCCGATCGGAGGGTGATCAGATCTTGACAGAGGGTGATTCGATCGCCTTCCTTGTCTTTTCAGCCCTTTTCTCACGTCTTGCGCCCATACGAGTGGTGTTCATCCGAACATCGCCTCGCCACGAGCGTCGGTCCACCACTTCGATCCCCCCATACACATGATGAGCAATGTACGCAAATCGCCCAACCCGAAAGTGAGGGGACATGCGCGAGAACCGAGTCATGAAGCTGTGGGCCGCCGTCGTCAGCGCCTTCCTCGCGCTGTGCACGGCGCTCGGCTTCGCCACCACGACCGCCACGCCGGCAGTAGCGCAGACCGAGCCGACCCGCAACAGCGACGAGACCGAGGGGGCCGTACGCGCGAACGTGGTCGTGCCGCAGGCGACTCCACGGCCCTGGCTCCCCGCGATGGCCCTACCGCCCACGATGAAGCAGCGCATCCGCGCCGAGGCGCACGGCAAGTCCCCCAACTGCCGCCACATCCCCCTCCCCGAGGACGAGCCCGCCGAGCACACCGAGGCCGCCTGCGACCCCGAGGAGCCCCCGCCGTCCCTCAGCAAACTGGTCCCGCTGCAGCGCTGATCCTCCTGCTCCACCGCTGACCCTCCTGCTCCACCTCGTTTCTTCTCCGCTCCACCCCTCACGACCGACCACCCCTGACGGCGAACGCGCGTACACCGCATACACCGGGCCCGGCAGCTCCCCAGGAGCCACCGGGCCGCCGTCACGCCCTCAGCCGGGCACACCGGAAGCAGGGTCCTCCACTCGCAGCGAAATGACGTCGGCCTGGAACCATCCCAGCCGTATTGACGTGCAGGTATGGGGAGTTGCCGGGGCACAGCCCCGGACCCGGACCCGACCGCACAAGCCGACGGATGAAGACGAGTACGGACCACATGGATGCGATCCACGATGACGTGGCGGAGTTCGCGCTGCTGCTCACGCGGCTGAAGGAGCGCACAGACCGCAGCTACGCGGCCCTGGCCCGCCGGCTGGACATGAACGCCTCCACGCTGCACCGCTATTGCGCCGGCGAGGCGGTCCCCCTGGACTTCACCGGGATCGAGCGGTTCGCAGCGCTCTGCGGAGCCTCCGCCGAGGAACGGGTGGAGGTGCACCGCCGATGGATTCTGGCGGTCGCGGCACGGCAACGGTCCCGCCCCTCCACCGCCCGGCCGGCGACGAAGCCCCACACCGCGGCTCCGGCCCCCTCAGAGGAGCCCGGCAGCAGAGCGGACGAGGCACCGGCAGCCCCGCATCCGGAGCCGCAGCCCGCCTCACGTACTGCCCCGCTCCCGGCACCGACATCATCGGCAGCCCGGCGGCCCCTTGCCCGGCGCGACCGACGACGCTCCGTACGATCGACGGCGCTGACGGCCGTACTCGCCATCGCGCTCGCCGGCCTCACCGCATCCGCTGCCGAACGCCCTGCCGTCGGCGGCAGACCGTCTGCCTCCGCCCCCACCACACCAGCTCCCCCAGCACCGGCCGCACCCGGCGGTGGCCTGCGATCCGCCGCCGGACCTTCCTCCGCCACGGGTGAGCCGTCGGCCTCCGCCCCCACCGCATCCACGCCCACCGCCCCCGAGCCGTCGACGCCGGTCACCACCGGCCGGAGCAGCCCGCGTGAGCCCCTGCCGGGCGCCGGCGCGGCCCCACCGCAGGTCCCGCTCACGTGGACGGCCGACTCCCAGCTCTGGCAGAGCGAGTGCGACCACGACTACGTCATCGCCAAGCCGCCGCGGCAGGTCCCGCCGCCGCCGGCCCCGACGGACGCCGCGGTGTGGGCCGCGTCCCAGGAAGCGGTGCACGGGCGCACCACCGATCTGCGGATCTCGGTGCAGGGACGCGGCTCCGCCGCCGTCGTCCTGGAGGCACTGCGTGTGCGCATGGCCGACCGCACCACCCCCGCAGACCGCGGGGGCATCGCCTACTCCACGTACGAGGGCTGCGGCGCCATCCTCATCCCCCGCTACTTCTCCGTCGACCTCGACGCGCAACGCCCCCTGGCCCGCCCGATGCCCGGCAACGATCCCGACAGACCCGCCCCCGCGATCGACTTCCCCTACCAGGTGTCCCTGCGGGAGCCGGAGGTTCTGCTGCTCTCCGCGCACACCGTGTCCTGCACCTGCGACTGGTACCTCGAACTCGACTGGTCCTCCGAGGGCCGCAGCGGCACGGTACGCATCGACGACCACGGCCGCCCGTTCCGCACCACCAGCATCGAGGGACTGCCGCACTACTGGTACCGCAACCCCCACGGCTGGATCCCCATGACAGACGCCTCCGAGGAGTCGGAAACCGGGGAGTGAGGAACGTCAGAAGACCCCCGGACCGACGGTCCGGGGGGCTTCTGGCTGGTGAGGCCAACAGGATCTGAACCTGTGGCCTCATCCTCATCAGGTCGATCATGGGGTGGCGTTTACGTCAGAGGGTCGGCAGAGACGGGCGCGGTCGGCAGAGCCTGTGCAGCGTATTAGGTGGGCTGCCCGGGCACCTCGGCCTGGAGTTTCTCCGCACGTTCACGCGGGTCGTACCCGGGACCGACGCCCTCGACCAACAAGAGGTCTCCGTCGATGTGGTCGGCCCGCAGCCGCAGGATCTTCTGATACGCGGGGGACTCGTACCAAGCGCGGGCCTCGGCCATGCCAGGGAACTCAATCAGCACCATGCTGCCCGGCCAGCTGCCCTCTACCACCGCCGTCGGTGGGCCGTGGATCAGAAAGCGGCCATGGAATGGGTCGAGGGTGCCCTGGATCCTCTTGAGGTACTCGAGGATGTCCGGGTGGTGTCGACGGTCACGTAAGTGCGCGAACCCGTATGCGGGCACGTCCGGCCCCTTCGTTCGTTCCGGTGGGAGAACGCAAACGTAGCCAGGAGCGTCGCAAGCCTCAATGACTTCTGAGGTAAGCGCCAGTGCTACCCCCAGCCCCCCTCAGCCCACCGATCACCCCGGCTCCCATCCCGTCCGCCGTCGACCCACACACCGTGGAGCGGGCGTGGTTCAGGGGGCCGCGTACGATCGCCTCGTCGAGCGGGCTGGCGTACGCCGCATCACGGTCCGGCTCGCCCGGGCCCGCTCATCGGCTGACCGCAACCGTGCACCGCCGTTGGTGTCAACCGCGGGTGTCAAAAAACCCCCGGACCGATGGTCCGGGGGTCTTCTGGCTGGTGGGGCTAACAGGATTTGAACCTGTGGCCTCATCCTTATCAGGGATGCGCTCTAACCAACTGAGCTATAGCCCCGCCGCGCTCTGCGGAGTGTGTCCCGCGCGCTGACTCCTGAAGATTAGCGCACGACGTGGGCAGTCCCAAAATCGGTTCCCGTGGGACCGTGCGCGGAGGTTTGGAACGGCCTCCGCGCGTGAGGTCACTCGTCCTCGGCCAGCGTCAGCTCGATGCCGCCGACGAAGCCGGCGGAGATGTTGTAGATGAACGCGCCGAGCGTCGCGAGGGCCGTCGCGAGGACGACGTCGATGACCGCGATGATCGACGTGAACATCAGGACGTGGGGGAGGGACAGGAACGACTGGAGGTCGAAGCCGTTCGACTCGGTCGAACCGGTGGCCTCGGAGATGGTGCCGCCGACCGTCGAGAAGACGCCCATCGCGTCCATGACCATCCACAGGACGGCGGCCGCGACGATCGTGCAGACGCCCAGCGCGATGGAGAGCAGGAAGCTGACCTTCATCACCGACCACGGGTCGGCCTTCGACACCCTCAGACGCGCCTTGCGCACACGGGGCGTGGTGCGGGCGCCCGTCCTCGGGCGGCGCGCCGCGTCGGCCTGGTTCTGCGAGGCGTAGGCCTGCGGCGGGTGGTAGGGCGTGGCGGCCTGCTGCGACTGCCGCTCGCCGGGAAGCGGAGAGACCGTCTGGCGGCTCTCCGCCCCGCCCTGCGGCCGCGCCTTGCCGCCCGGAGCGGACGGGCCCGCCCCAGCCGCGTGCTGCTGGGTCTGCGGGCCACGGGCGTCCGTCACAGTTCCCCCCTGGGATCCATGCGTGTCAGGCGAGCGCGAGTCGTTCGTCGGCGGCTTGTCCGACGGCTTGATCGCCTTGAGGTTGGTCGTGTGCGGGTCGGTCGCCCGCGCGTCGTTCGAGCGGGCGCCGGCCGTACTGGCGTCGCCCGCACGGCCGTCGGTCCCCCGCGCGTCGGTCGAACGCGCGTCCTTCGCCCCCGCGGCGGAGCCACTGCCGCCGTCGTCCGATTCCTTGCCGGCGCCGCCGGTGGAAGGGCCGTCAGACGTACCGGCCGATGTACCGACCGAACCGGCGCCCGTGGCTCCGCTCACGATGACTCACTCCTCGTGCCTACTCGGCCGAGGGCGCCTCACCCTCGTCCGTGCCGGTGGGCGCGGCGTCGTCGACGGTCTCGTCCACGGCAATGTCGCCGTCGACCTCCTCCGCCTCGCGCCCCGCCTCGGCGTTACGTGCGATGCCCACGACGGCATCGCGCTTGCCCAGGTTGATCAGTTGGACGCCCATGGTGTCACGGCCCGTCTCCCTGATCTCGTTGACTCGCGTACGAATCACACCGCCCGACAGCGTGATGGCGAGGATCTCGTCCGTCTCCTCGACCACCAGAGCGCCGACCAGCGAACCGCGGTCCTCGACGATCTTGGCGGCCTTGATGCCGAGGCCGCCGCGACCCTGGACGCGGTACTCGTCGACGGCGGTGCGCTTCGCGTACCCGCCGTCTGTGGCAGTGAACACGAACGTACCGGGTCGAACAACATTCATCGAGAGCAGCTCGTCCCCCTCACGGAAACTCATGCCCTTGACGCCCGAGGTGGCGCGGCCCATGGGACGCAGAGCGTCGTCCGTGGCGGTGAACCTGATCGACTGAGCCTTCTTGCTGATCAGAAGCAGATCGTCGTCGCCCGAGACCAGTTCGGCGCCGATCAGTTCGTCGTCGGAGCCGTCCTCCTGCTCGCGCAGATTGATCGCGATCACACCGCCGGAGCGGGGCGAATCGTAATCCTTCAGAGGTGTCTTCTTGACCAGACCCGCCTTGGTGGCGAGCACCAGGTACGGCGCCGCCTCGTAGTCGCGGATCGCGAGGATCTCGGCGATCGCCTCGTCCGGCTGGAAGGCCAGCAGGTTCGCCACATGCTGCCCGCGCGCGTCCCGGCCGGCGTCCGGCAGCTCGTAGGCCTTGGCGCGGTACACCCGGCCCTTGTTGGTGAAGAACAGCAGCCAGTGGTGCGTGGTCGAGACGAAGAAGTGGTCGACGATGTCGTCTTCCTTGAGCTTCGTGCCCCGCACGCCCTTGCCGCCGCGCTTCTGCGAGCGGTAGTCGTCCGTCTTGGTGCGCTTGACGTAGCCGCCGCGCGAGATGGTGACGACGATGTCCTCTTCGGCGATCAGGTCCTCGATGGACATGTCGCCCTCGAACGGCACCAGCTTGGTCTTGCGGTCGTCGCCGTACTTCTCGACGAGGGCGGCCAGTTCCTCACTGACGATGCCGCGCTGACGGACCGGCGAGCCGAGGATCTCGTTGTACTCGCGGATCTTCGCCTGGAGCTCGTCGTGCTCCTGGACGATCTTCTGGCGCTCCAGGGCGGCCAGCCGGCGCAGCTGCATCTCCAGAATGGCGTTGGCCTGGATCTCGTCGATCTCCAGGAGGCCCATCAGGCCCGTGCGCGCCACGTCGACGGTCTCACTGCGCCGGATCAGCGCGATGACCTCGTCGATGGCGTCCAGGGCCTTCAGCAGGCCGCGCAGGATGTGCGCGCGCTCCTCCGCCTTGCGCAGCCTGAAACGCGTACGGCGGACGATGACCTCGATCTGGTGCGCCACCCAGTGACGGATGAACGCGTCCAGCGAGAGCGTGCGCGGCACGCCGTCGACCAGCGCCAGCATGTTCGCGCCGAAGTTGGTCTGCAGGTCGGTGTGCTTGTAGAGGTTGTTCAGGACGACCTTGGCGACCGCGTCCCGCTTCAGGACGATGACCAGCCGCTGGCCGGTCCGCGAGGACGTCTCGTCGCGGACGTCCGCGATGCCGCCGATCTTGCCGTCCTTGACCAGGTCGGCGATCTTCTGCGCGAGGTTGTCGGGGTTGACCTGGTAGGGCAGCTCCGTGACCACCAGGCACTGGCGGTTCTGGATCTCCTCGACCTCGACCACCGCGCGCATGGTGATCGAGCCGCGGCCCGTGCGGTAGGCCTCCTCGATGCCCTTTCGGCCCACCACCAGCGCGCCGGTCGGGAAGTCCGGGCCCTTGATGCGCTCGATCAGCGCCTCCAGGAGTTCCTCGTGCGAGGCCTCCGGGTTCTCCAGGTACCACTGGGCGCCGGCCGCGACCTCGCGCAGGTTGTGCGAGGGGATGTTGGTCGCCATGCCGACCGCGATGCCCGCCGAGCCGTTGATCAGCAGGTTCGGGAACCGGGCGGGCAGGACGGTCGGCTCCTGGGAGCGGCCGTCGTAGTTGTCCGTGAAGTCGACGGTCTCCTCGTCGATGTCGCGGACCATCTCCATCGACAGCGGCGCCATCTTGCACTCGGTGTAGCGCATGGCCGCGGCCGGGTCGTTGCCCGGGGAGCCGAAGTTGCCGTTGGAGTCGACCAGCGGCATCCGCATCGACCACGGCTGGGCGAGGCGGACCAGGGCGTCGTAGATCGAACTGTCGCCGTGCGGGTGGTAGTTGCCCATGACGTCGCCGACCACGCGCGCGCACTTGTAGAAGCCGCGCTCGGGGCGGTAGCCGCCGTCGTACATGGCGTACAGGACGCGGCGGTGGACGGGCTTGAGACCGTCCCGGACGTCGGGCAGCGCGCGGGACACGATGACGGACATCGCGTAGTCCAGGTACGAGCGCTGCATCTCCGTCTCGAGCCCGACGGGCTCGACACGCATCGCTACTTCGCCGCCCTGTTCAGGGGTGACGGGAGTGTTCTCGTCGGCCATTGCTGGTGAAGATCCTTCCCTGTGCGGTCAGCTGAGACCGACTCAGATGTCGAGGAAGCGGACGTCCTTGGCATTGCGCTGGATGAACGCGCGGCGGGCCTCTACGTCCTCGCCCATCAGGACCGAGAACAGGTCGTCGGCCTGGGCGGCGTCGTCGAGGGTGACCTGGCCGAGGACCCGGTGCTCCTGGTCCATGGTCGTCACCCGCAGCTCTTCGGCGTTCATCTCGCCAAGACCCTTGAAGCGCTGGATCGAGTCCTCGCGGACGCGCTTGCCGCGCTGCCGGCCCATCTCGATCAGCGCGTCGCGCTCGCGGTCGGAGTAGGCGTACTCGACGTCGTCCCGGCCCCACTTGATCTTGTACAGGGGAGGACGCGAGAGGTACACGTGCCCGGCCTCGACCAGCGGCCGCATGAAGCGGAACAGGAAGGTCAGCAGCAGGGTGCTGATGTGCTGGCCGTCGACGTCGGCGTCCGCCATGAGGATGATCTTGTGATAGCGGAGCTTCTCGATGTCGAAGTCCTCGTGCACACCGGTGCCGAAGGCGGAGATCAGCGCCTGGATCTCCTGGTTCTGCAGGATCTTGTCGATCCTGGCCTTCTCGACGTTGAGGATCTTGCCGCGGATCGGAAGGATCGCCTGGTACTGCGGATTGCGGCCGGACTTGGCCGAGCCGCCGGCCGAGTCGCCCTCGACGATGAAGATCTCGCACTTGGCGGGGTCGTTCGACTGGCAGTCGGAGAGCTTGCCCGGCAGGGACGCCGACTCCAGCAGCCCCTTACGACGGGTCAGGTCGCGGGCCTTGCGGGCCGCCACGCGCGCGGTGGCCGCCTGGATGCCCTTGCGGATGATGTCCGCGGCCTCGACCGGGTTGCGGTCCAGCCAGTCCGTGAGGTGCTCGTAGACCGCCCGCTGGACGAAGGTCTTCGCCTCCGTGTTGCCCAGCTTGGTCTTCGTCTGCCCCTCGAACTGGGGCTCGCTCAGCTTGACCGAGATGATCGCCGTCAGACCCTCGCGGATGTCGTCGCCCGTGAGGTTGTCGTCCTTCTCCCGCAGCAGCTTCTTGTCACGCGCGTACTTGTTGATCAGGTTGGTCAGCGCCGAGCGGAAGCCCTCCTCGTGCGTGCCGCCCTCGTGGGTGTGGATGATGTTCGCGAAGGAGTAGACGCCCTCGGTGTAGCTGCTGTTCCACTGCATCGCGACTTCGAGGGACAGGTGCTTGTCCTTGTCCTCCGCCTCGAGGTCGATGACGGAGGGGTGCACCACGTCTCCCTTGCGGGAGTTGAGGTACTTCACGAAGTCGACGATGCCGCCCTCGTAGTGGTAGTCGACCGACTTGACCTCGGCGCTCTCGTCCGCGCCCGCCTCGTCCGCGCCGGACGTCGCCTTGGCCGACTCCCGCTCGTCGGTGAGCCTGATCCTCAGGCCCTTGTTGAGGAACGCCATCTCCTGGAAGCGCCGCGAGAGCGTTTCGAAGGAGTAGTCGGTCGTCTCGAAGATGTCCGGGTCGGCCCAGAAGGTCACCGAGGTGCCGTGCTCCTCGGTGGCCTCGTGCTTCGCCAGCGGGGCCGTCGGGACGCCCAGCTTGTAGTCCTGCGTCCAGCGGTGACCGTCGGTCTTGACCTCGACGGCCACCTTGGTCGACAGGGCGTTCACCACGGAGACGCCCACGCCGTGCAGACCGCCGGAGACCGCGTAGCCGCCGCCGCCGAACTTGCCGCCCGCGTGCAGCACGGTGAGCACGACCTCGACGGCCGGCTTGCCCTCGGAGGGGACGATGCCCACCGGGATGCCACGGCCGTTGTCGACGACCCTGACCCCGCCGTCGGGGAGGATCGTCACGTCGATGGTGTCCGCGTGGCCCGCCAGCGCCTCGTCGACGGAGTTGTCGACGACCTCCTGCACCAGGTGGTGCAGGCCGCGCTCACCGGTCGAGCCGATGTACATACCGGGTCGCTTGCGGACCGCGTCCAGACCCTCGAGGACGGTGATGGCGCTGGCGTCGTAGGAGGCGGTGACCTCACCGCCTGAGACGGTGACCTCGCTGCTCACGCCGGCGTCGGTGGACGGGATGTTCTCGTTGGGGTTGCCGGAATCGGCCACGAAGCGCCCTTTCTGGCACAGCACGAGCCGAACTCCTGGGGGTCCCCTCCCCTTGAGGGGGCGGTTCGCCGGAGCGGCTGCGGCATGTTGCGTCGGTAAGCCTTGATCAGCGTTGCTCAGCTTCTCCCGGGCGGTCCCCACAGTGGGGGCGGGATTGGCTTCCAGTCTACCGGTAGCGCTGACAGTGATGGGGGTTTGCCGGTACCTGAGTACCCATGTGCCGCCCTCAACCGGTCTCGGCCGGGTCCCCATATGCGGAGCAGGGCTCCAAGAGGCTCACAGCGGCACTCAGCGCTTCCAGGTGTCAACCCTTGGCTATCGGGAAGTCAGGTCCGTATTCGCCACTGTGTACGGGCGATTCGAGGCCATTGCCCCCTGTGCGCGCCGGCGGGCGGGCCGCGAAGGAGCTCCGCCCGCGCACGCGCGCGGCGACGGTCCCCGCGCTCCGCGCAGCCCGCCCCACCGCCATCACGTGACGCAGATCACCCGTAGGTGTCGCCCGGACCTGTACTGCCCGGGGCCCGCAGCGGGCCGTAACGGCGTGCCGGACCGCCGGGCCCCTGCACTTTGATCAGCTTGACCCTGCCGTGCCCCAGGTCCTCGTTGAGACGGGCCACCAGCGTCGGCGCGAGCAGCCGCAGATTGGTCGCCCAGGCCGTGGAGTCGCAGCGCACGAACAGCACGCGCTCGTCCTCGTCGTACCTCTCGGGCACACAGTGCTTGGCGACGTCCTCGCCGACGATCTGCGGCCAGCGGCCCATCACCCCGCCCACCGCGGCCGGCGCCTCCCAGCCCCGCTCGGTGAGCAGCCGGTTGATCGCGGCGCCGAGCGCCATGGGGTCCCGGCCGTCCGCCCGCGCGCCCGACCGCAGCCCACCCCCGCGCCGGGCCTGCTTCTTCTGCTGCGCCACTTCCCCACGTGCGCGCGCCTGCTCCCGCGCCGCCCGCAGCGCCACGCGCGCGAGGTCGACGCCGGACGGCTCGGCCGCATTCTTCGTCGCGGGCTCGTCCGCGGTCATACGCGCTCCACCGTCCCCTCGGACACGGAGTACCGCGCTCCCGCGAGCACATGCGGTACGTCGTCGTCGACCGCGGCCGTCACCAGCACCTGCTCGCCGGGAGCGACCAGTTCCGCCAGCCGCTCCCGCCGGCGGGCGTCCAGCTCGGCGAAGACGTCGTCGAGGACCAGCACCGGCTCGTTGCCCTCGGCGCGCAGCAGATCGTAGGAGGCCAGGCGCAGGGCGAGCGCGTAGGACCAGGACTCGCCGTGCGAGGCGTATCCCTTGGCGGGCAGCTGACCGAGCTTGAGCACCAGATCGTCCCGGTGGGGCCCCACGAGGGTGACGCCGCGCTCCACCTCCTGCTTGCGGGCGTCGGCGAGCGCGGCCGTCAGCTGGTCGTAGAGGTGTTCGCGGGTGTGCGCCTCGCCGGGGGCCGACGGCTTGTACTCCAGGGCGACCGGGCCGCCGCCCGGGGCCAGTTGCTCGTACGCCTTGTCCGCGAGCGGCTGGATCGCGGCGACCAGGTCGAGCCGCTGGGCGAGCAGCTCGGCGCCCACGCGCGCGAGATGCTGGTCCCAGACGTCGAGCGTGGACAGATCCATCGAACGCCCGCCGTGCCGACGGGCCAGCGCGGCCGACTTCAGCAGGGTGTTGCGCTGCTTGAGCACGCGTTCGTAGTCGGAGCGCACGCCCGCCATGCGCGGGGAGCGGGCGGTGATCAGCTCGTCCAGGAAGCGCCGCCGCTCCCCGGGGTCGCCCTTGACCAGGGCGAGGTCCTCCGGCGCGAACAGCACCGTCCGGACGATCCCCAGCACGTCTCGGGGCCTGACCTGCGAGGAGCGGTTGATGCGGGCGCGGTTGGCCTTGCCCGGGTTCAGCTCCAGCTCGACCAGCTGCTGCCGCTCGCCCTGGCGGACCTGCGCCCGGATGACCGCGCGGTCGGCGCCCATGCGGACCAGGGGCGCGTCCGAGGAGACGCGGTGGCTGCCGAGGGTGGCGAGGTAGCCCACCGCCTCGACCAGGTTCGTCTTGCCCTGCCCGTTGGGGCCGACGAAGGCCGTGACCCCCGGGTCGAGCGGGACTTCGACCCGGGGATAGGAACGGAAGTCGGCCAGCGACAGGTGCGTGACGTGCATGTCGTTTCGCCGACCTCCCGCGGCGTTGTGGACCGCTCACACGGCCCTGTGGATCGTTGCGTCCGTCGTGCTGCCCGGGTTCCTGCGACCCGGAGCTACTTCTTCGCCGACTCCACGGCGTGGCCGCCGAACTGGTTGCGCAGCGCGGCGATCATCTTCATCTGCGGCGAGTCGTCCTGGCGGGAGGCGAACCGCGCGAACAGGGACGCGGTGATGGCCGGCAGCGGCACCGCGTTGTCGATGGCGGCCTCCACCGTCCAGCGGCCCTCGCCGGAGTCCTGCGCGTAGCCGCGCAGCTTGTCCAGGTGCTCGTCCTCGTCGAGGGCGTTGACCGCCAGGTCCAGCAGCCAGGAGCGGATGACCGTGCCCTCCTGCCAGGAACGGAAGACCTCGCGCACGTCCGTGACCGAGTCGACCTTCTCCAGCAGCTCCCAGCCCTCGGCGTAGGCCTGCATCATCGCGTACTCGATGCCGTTGTGGACCATCTTGGCGAAGTGGCCGGCGCCGACCTTGCCGGCGTGCACCGAGCCGAAGTCGCCCTCCGGCCTGAGGGCGTCGAAGACCGGCTGCACCTTGGCGACGTTCTCCGCGTCGCCGCCGTACATCAGGGCGTAGCCGTTCTCCAGGCCCCAGACGCCGCCGGAGACGCCGCAGTCGACGAAGCCTATGCCCTTGGCTGCCAGCTCCTGGGCGTGCTTCTCGTCGTCCGTCCAGCGGGAGTTGCCGCCGTCCACGACGACGTCGCCCGGCTCCAGCAGCTCGGCGAGTTCGTCGATCGTCGACTGGGTGGCGGCGCCGGCCGGGACCATCACCCACACCACGCGCGGGCCCTCGAGCTTGCCCACGAGTTCTTCGAGGCTGTGGACGTCGGCGAGGTCCGGGTTCCGGTCGTATCCGATGACGGTGTGGCCGGCGCGGCGGATCCGCTCGCGCATGTTGCCGCCCATCTTGCCGAGGCCGACGAGACCGAGCTCCATCAGTTGTTCCTTAGGTCGCTGTGTGGCGTGTGGGGCACCTTCGTACCCATGTCCGAGCCTAAACCCGGACGGTCGTGCACAGCTGTGGGCATACGCGCTCAGACGTACGCCCCCACCTGCGACTTCTCCCCACAGGCCCACCCGGTTGTCCACCGACTGTGGACAACCGGGCCGGACCAGGACGCCGGTCCGAGGACCGGCCCGGCCGCCGACGGCTCGGCTCAGCCGCTGAGCCGCACCGGCATGATCAGGTACTTGTAGGCGTCGTCCGCCTCGGCGTCCAGCGCCGGCTTGCCGCTCAGCAGGGCGGGCTTCGTGGACGTCGTGAACGACAGCTGGGCCACCGGCGAGTCGATGGCGCTCAGACCGTCCAGCAGGAAGGTCGGGTTGAACGCGATCGAGATGTCGTCGCCCTCCAGCTGGGCGTCGACCCTCTCCACAGCCTGTGCGTCGTCGCTGGAGCCGGCCTCGAGGATGAGCACGCCCTGCTCGAAGCTGAGCCGCACCGGGGTGTTGCGCTCGGCGACCAGAGCCACGCGCTTGACGGCCTCCACGAAGGGGGCGGTCTCGATCACGGCGACGGAGTTGAACTCGGTCGGGAACAGCGTGCGGTACTTCGGGAGGTCGCCCTCGAGGAGGCGGGTCGTGGTACGCCGGCCCGCGCCCTCGAAACCGATCAGGCCCTCGCCGGAGCCCGAGCCGGACAGCGCCAGCGTGACGCTGTCGCCGCTCGTGAGGGCCTTGGCGGTGTCCAGGAGCGTCTTGGCGGGCACCAGGGCGACCGCGGAGGCGTCCGGGTTCTCCGGCTTCCACAGGAACTCGCGGACCGCGAAGCGGTAGCGGTCGGTGGAGGCCAGCGTCACCGTGTCGCCCTCGATCTCGATGCGCACACCGGTGAGGACGGGAAGCGTGTCGTCGCGGCCGGCGGCGATGGCGACCTGGGCGGCCGCGGAGGCGAAGACCTCACCGGGGACCGTGCCCGTGGCGTTCGGCATCTGCGGCAGCGACGGGTACTCCTCCACAGGCAGTGTGTGGAGGGTGAACCGCGAGGATCCGCAGACCACCGTCGCCCGTACACCGTCTGTGGAGATCTCCACCGGACGGTTGGGCAGTGCGCGGCAGATGTCGGCGAGCAGGCGGCCCGAGACGAGGACCGTGCCCTCCTCCTCGACCTCGGCATCCACGGACACCCGTGCGGAGACCTCGTAGTCGAAGCTGGACAGGCTGAGCGCGCCGTCGTCGGCCTTCAGGAGCAGGCCGGCGAGGACAGGCGCCGGCGGACGGGCCGGGAGGCTGCGCGCCGCCCAGGCAACGGCCTCCGCGAGTACGTCGCGTTCCACCCGGATCTTCACTCTTGCCGCCTCCTGCTGTTGCCGGCGCTTCTCGCCCTGCCTGGCCTTCGTCGTCTGTCTCGGTGTCGTCGGCCCCCGAGGGGGGAAGGACCACCGGAGACCAGTCTGACGCACGGCACTGACAGTAGGTGCCTCTCGGGGTCAAGTCGTGACGAGGGGCAGCCGGGCGCCGAAGGGCGAGTTGTGCACAGGACCCCCTTCGAAACGGATTCCTCACTCTCTCTAGTCGGGAGTAGTAGTAGGGCCTGTGGAAACCGTGGATAACCCCGTTTCCGCAGCTCAGAGGCGATATTTTATCCACTGACCCTGTGGGCGGAGGCAGTGGATAACCAGGCCCGTCTGTGGAGAAATAAAAGTTCTGCACACTCCGTGCACAGGGAGGGCCGAGTTCTCCCCAGCTGCGTCCCCAGGTTTCGCCGTCTTTCCCACAGGGCCCCCCGGCAGCTTCGTGTGACGGCTTTCACTCGACGCGGTGATCAGGCGCGGCGGGTTGCCGAACAGTGGACAGCCATGTGGAGAAGCCGCCCTCGGCTGGGGACAACCGGCCGAAGTCTGTGGGTTGTCGGTGGACAAGTCCGTCCACAGGGTGGGGACCATCGCGTTGTCCACAGTCTGTGGAAACCCTTCGTCCACGAATCCACAGCCACATGACCTGCTCTGATGGTCCCTCAACAGGGCAGCCTGTGGACACGATCGGGAAAACTCCGCAGTCCCCAGGCTGTGGAGGGGAAAAAGTCGCCGAATCTGTGGACGAAGGCCGTAACCCGGCCGGTAATCGAACAGCGGATGACGTGAGCACGAAGAAGGGCGCCCCGGGGATCGGTCCCCGGGGCGCCCTGGAAGGCCGTGCGCGGCTCGGTCAGCCGGCCTTGATGCGGTTGGTCAGCTCGGTCACCTGGTTGTAGATGGAGCGTCGCTCGGCCATCAGGTTGCGGATCTTGCGGTCCGCGTGCATGACCGTGGTGTGGTCGCGGCCGCCGAACAGCGCGCCGATCTTCGGCAGCGACAGGTCGGTCAGCTCACGGCACAGGTACATGGCGATCTGCCGGGCGGTGACGAGGGCGCGGCCGCGCGAGGTGCCGCACAGGTCCTCGACGGTCAGGCCGAAGTAGTCCGCCGTGGCGCCCATGATGGCCGTGGAGGTGATCTCGGGCGCCGAGTCCTCGCCGCCGGGCATGAGGTCCTTCAGCACGATCTCCGTCAGCCCCAGGTCCACCGGCTGCCGGTTGAGCGACGCGAACGCGGTCACCCTGATCAGCGCGCCCTCCAGCTCGCGGATGTTGCGCGAGATCCGCGAGGCGATGAACTCCAGCACCTCCGGCGGGGCGTTGAGCTGCTCCTGCACCGCCTTCTTGCGCAGGATCGCGATGCGCGTCTCCAGCTCGGGCGGCTGCACGTCGGTGATCAGACCCCACTCGAAACGGTTCCGCAGCCGGTCCTCCAGCGTGACCAGCTGCTTGGGCGGCCGGTCGCTGGACAGCACGATCTGCTTGTTGGCGTTGTGGAGCGTGTTGAAGGTGTGGAAGAACTCCTCCTGCGTCGACTCCTTGTCCGCGAGGAACTGGATGTCGTCTACGAGCAGGATGTCCATCTCGCGGTAGCGCTTGCGGAAGCTGTCGCCCTTGCCGTCGCGGATGGAGTTGATGAACTCGTTGGTGAACTCCTCGGAGCTCACGTACCGCACGCGCGTGCCCGGGTAGAGGCTGCGCGCGTAGTGCCCGATCGCGTGCAGCAGATGGGTCTTGCCGAGGCCCGACTCCCCGTAGATGAAGAGGGGGTTGTACGCCTTGGCGGGCGCCTCGGCGACGGCGACCGCGGCCGCGTGCGCGAAGCGGTTGGACGCGCCGATGACGAAGGTGTCGAAGAGGTACTTGGGGTTCAGCCGCGCGGTCGGCTCGCCGGGACCGCCGGCCGGCGCGGACTGCGCCGCCGACGGGCCGGATCCGCCGACGCCGGGCTGGCCGGGGCCCATCGGACCGCCGCGATGCGGATGCCCCGCGCCGCCGGACGGCTCGGGCAGCTCACGCCGCGTGGGGTCGCGCTGGTCGTACTCGGGGCGCTGCGGTTCGTACTCCGCGCGCGTCGGCTCGTACTCCGGGCGCTTCTGGTCGTAGGGCGACGCGTCGTAGGGCGGTCGCTCCATCTTCTGGGGGCGGTAGTCCTGGGGAGACGAGCCGTACCCGTCCTGCGCCGGGCCTCCGTAGCCGTCCTGGGCGGACGACGAGCCGTAGGAGTCCTGACCGGAGGGACCGTAGGAATCCTGGGACGGCGACGCGTACGGGTCTCTCTCGGGGAAGCCGAGGCGCTGCTGCTGCCAGCCGTAGTCGTCCTGCGTGGGCCGCGGCCAGGCGCCGGGTTCGGGGCGCTGGTACTCCGAGGGGTACGCGGGGCGGGCGGTGGGCAGCGGGTCCTGCCGGGAAGCGTGCTCGCCGGGGCCGCCCGAGCCGCTGGTGGCGCCGTGTCCGCCGGGGGGCTGTTCCGAGCGGTGCCGGCCGTAGCCGTCGTACTTGTTGTCGTACGGGCTGTCGTACTGGCCGGGGGGACGCTCGGGCTCTTCGTACCGGGAGGCCGGGGCGGGCGCCGACGGCGACGAGGGCTCGCCGACGGAGTCGTCCACGGTGATCGCGATGCGGATGGGGCGGCCGCACTCGCGGCTCAGCGTCTCGCTGACGATCGGGGCGAGCCGGCCTTCCAGCACGGTCTTCGCGAACTCGTTCGGTACGGCGAGCAGGGCGGTGTCGGCCACCAGTGCCAGCGGCTGGCAGCGCCGGATCCAGCGCTCGTCCTTCGTCTCGACGCCCTGGCCTCGGCCGTTGCTGAGGAGGTGCTCCAGTACGCGTGGCCACACTGCGGCAAGATCGGCAGGTACGTCAGCCACAGGGCACGCTCTCTCGCAGGTCCCACGAACGGGTGACAGTGGGACGGATCGGGATTCACAGCGGACGGGGTCAGGGTCCAGGGAAAGAATCGGAGTCCAGCCACGGTAGTCAGCGCGACCGGTACGGTTCAAGTTGTTGTCCCCAGGCTGTGGACAGTGTCGCCCGGTGGCCCCTGGTTTGACCGGATGGCGTAGCCCCGCGTACCGTAACCAGGTCGAGTTGTCGATGGCTGCTGCCGCCTGCCTCCGATGGGCACAGATCGCGTCAGGTGATCGGGAAGCGGTGCACTCGGGCGTTAACGGGAGCTACTCGTGGGCGCACGGTGACAGCCAGGACGGCACCCGCCACTACCGATCGATTTCTGGAGCCCCCGAGTGAGCAAGCGCACCTTCCAGCCGAACAACCGTCGTCGCGCGAAGACCCACGGCTTCCGGCTGCGTATGCGTACCCGTGCCGGCCGCGCGATCCTCGCGTCCCGCCGCAGCAAGGGTCGCGCCCGCCTGTCCGCCTGATCCCGGTCAGGTCATGCCGTCGTGCTGCCCACCGAGAACCGGCTGAGGCGGCGCGAGGACTTCGCGACCGCGGTACGCCGAGGCCGTCGGGCCGGACGCCCGACTCTCGTCGTCCACTTTCGAAGCGGTGCCACGGACCCGCACGCGCCTGGGGAGAGCGCTCCCCCGACGCGTGCGGGTTTCGTCGTGAGCAAGGCTGTGGGCGGGGCGGTCGTACGCAACGCCGTGAAGCGCAGACTGCGTCATCTGATGCGCGATCGAGTCGCCCTTCTGCCCCCCGGTAGCCTGGTAGTCGTACGGGCGCTGCCCGGCGCGGGCGACGCCGACCACGCACAGCTGGCCCAAGACCTCGATGCCGCCCTACAGCGGCTACTGGGAGGGGGCGCGCGATGAAGTACCCGCTGCTGGCCCTGATCAAGCTGTACCAGTGGACGATCAGTCCGCTGCTCGGGCCGGTCTGCAAGTACTACCCCTCGTGCTCCCACTACGGCTACACGGCCATCGACCGGCACGGTGCGATCAAGGGAACGGCCCTCACGGCCTGGCGCATCCTGCGGTGCAACCCGTGGTCGCTGGGGGGTGTGGACCATGTCCCGCCGCGGAAACGTCCGCGGTGGCACGAAATGCTGCGCGACGCCTGGCGTGCACGCAGGGGCGGGACCTCCGCCGCCTCAACGGCCACCGAAGAGAGTCATCCTTCGAGCCCGGCCGCAGAGACCTCGTCCCATGCCCAAGGAGCATGATTAGTGGACACGATTGCCAGCCTCTTCAGCTTCATCACGACACCTGTCTCCTGGGTCATCGTCCAGTTCCACACGGTGTACGGCGCCATCTTCGGCCCTGACACCGGATGGGCCTGGGGTCTGTCCATCGTGTCCCTGGTGATCCTGATCCGAATCTGCCTGATCCCGCTCTTCGTGAAGCAGATCAAGGCGACGCGGGCCATGCAGACGCTCCAGCCCGAGATGAAGAAGATCCAGGAGCGCTACAAGAACGACAAGCAGCGCCAGTCCGAAGAGATGATGAAGCTGTACAAGGAGACGGGCACCAACCCGCTCTCCTCGTGCCTTCCCATCCTGGCGCAGTCCCCGTTCTTCTTCGCCCTCTACCACGTCCTCAACGGCATCGCCAACGGCGAGACCATCGGCGTGATCAACCAGAGCCTTCTGGAGAGTGCTCAGAAGGCGCACATCCTCGGCGCGCCGCTGGCCGCCAAGTTCACCGACAGCTCCTCGGACCTCGCCGCGCTCGACGCCTCGCCGACCAGCGTGCGCATCGTCACCGCGTTCATGATCGTGCTGATGTCGGCCTCGCAGTTCTTCACCCAGCGCCAGCTGATGACGAAGAACGTCGACACCACGGTGAAGACGCCGTTCATGCAGCAGCAGAAGATGCTGATGTACGTCTTCCCCGTCATGTTCGCCGTCTTCGGCATCAACTTCCCGGTCGGTGTCCTCGTCTACTGGCTGACCACCAACGTGTGGACCATGGGCCAGCAGATGTACGTCATCCACAACAACCCGACCCCGGGTTCCAAGGCGCAGGCCGCGTACCTGGAGCGTCTGTACAAGTCCGTCACGCACCACGGCAAGACGCGTCGCCGCAGCGAGAAGACGATCGTCAAGGCCATCGTCGCCAAGGGTCGTGACCGCAACGAGTACGAGCGCAAGTTCATCAACGGTCTGGGCAAGGTGGGCCTCGTGGCCCAGGCCGACGGCACCGTGGTGAAGGGCGAAGCCCAGACCGCCACCCTCACCGAGGACGGCACGCCCACGAGTGCGGCGGCCGCCCGGCGCCAGCAGCCCAAGCGCCAGACCAAGTCCCAGCGCCAGACCACAGGCCCGAAGGCGGCAGGCGAGGCCACCACCTCGCTGACCAAGTCCGACGAGCCGCAGGACGCCGAAGCCGCCGACCCCGCCAAGCCGAAGCCCGGATCGGCCGGCCGCAGCAAGGCTCAGTCCGGTCAGCGCAAGGGCGGTCCGCAGCGCCCCAAGTCCCCCTCCAAGAAGTAAGAAGGAGCCCATCCCGTGACGGAAGGCACCACCTCCGCCGCCGCCGAGGGTGCAGACACCCTCACCCGCCTGGAGCAGGAGGGCGAGATCGCGGCGGACTACCTCGAGGGTCTGCTGGACATCGCCGATCTCGACGGCGACATCGACATGGACGTCGAAGCCGACCGCGCCTCGGTGTCGATCATCAGCGACGCGGGTGGCCGCGAACTGCAGAAGCTGGTCGGCCGTGACGGCGAGGTGCTGGAAGCACTCCAGGAGCTGACGCGCCTGGCCGTGCACCGGGAGACCGGCGACCGCAGCCGGCTGATGCTGGACATCGCCGGCTACCGCGCGACCAAGCGCACCGAGCTCTCCGAGCTGGGCGCCAAGGCTGCGACCGACGCGAAGAACAGCGGCGAGCCGGTGAAGCTCAGGCCGATGACCCCCTTCGAGCGCAAGGTCGTCCATGACGCGGTCAAGGCGGCCGGCCTGCGCAGCGAGTCCGAGGGCGAGGAGCCGCAGCGCTTCGTCGTCGTACTCCCCAACTGATTCGGTACACCCGTTTTCACCGGCCCCGTCTGTCGCTCAGGCGGGGCCGGTCTTTGTCAGCCCTGGTAGTTCTGGTGGTCGGCGCCCAACGCGCCGGTGCGGTACGGAAGGACGGTCCCCGTGACGGAGGCAGTGGAGCTCCCCCCTGCGCCCGAGCAGGCACGAGCGGTATTCGGTGATCGCTTCACGGATGCGGTCCGGTACGCCGAGCTGCTGGCCGAGGCAGGCGTGCGGCGCGGGCTCATCGGTCCGCGCGAGGTGCCCCGCCTGTGGGAACGGCACCTGCTCAACTGCGCCGTGCTCTCCGAGGTCGTCCCCGAGGGGGTGACCGTGTGCGACGTCGGCTCCGGCGCCGGCCTGCCCGGCATCCCGCTGGCCCTCGCCCGCGAGGACCTGAAGATCACCCTGTTGGAGCCGCTGCTGCGGCGGACGACCTTCCTCACCGAAGCCGTCGAACTGCTGGGCCTGGACCATGTGACCGTCGTACGCGGCCGCGCCGAGGAGCTCATGGGCAAGCTGCCGCCGGTGCATGTGGTGACGGCCCGTGCGGTCGCGCCACTGGACCGTCTGGCCACCTGGGGCATTCCCCTGCTGCGCCCCTATGGGGAGATGCTCGCTCTCAAGGGCGACACGGCCGAGGAGGAGCTGAAGAGCGCCGCCACCGCGCTGAGCAAACTGGGCGCGGTCGGCACCTCGATCCACCACGTCGGCGAAGGTGTGGTCGATCCGCTCTCCACCGTGGTGCGGGTCGAAGTCGGGGAGAGTCCGGGCGGTGTGCGGTTCGCCGCCAAGCGTGCCAAGGCAGCCCGCACAGGGCGCACGCGCCGTCGCCGCTGACGCGGACAGGACGCTAGGCGTACTCCACACAAGCTGCCGCGCCTCCGTGTGACGGAGTGTCGCGGCAGTTCGGTGCCGGGCGCTGTGCATCGTGTTTCACGTGAAACGTCGCTCACTGCTGCAGGGCATCATCAGCCGGGGCCGCGCTGCGGCCGAACCTCGCGACCGAAAGCCTCTCGGCTCACTCGACAGGGGAACGGAGTTGTCCACAAAGGTGGATTTCTCCACAGAACCCCAGGCCTCACTGGTTCACGACCCCGAAGGCATGGGAGGCTCTGTTCATTGCGAGCCTGAAGTCGAGGAGAGTGAATCCTTGCGGTCCGACGCCAACATCGCGGGACCGATGACCGATCCGGTCCCCGGTCCCCGAACCGAGTCGATGGGGGAGGATGTTTCACGTGAAACCCCGCCCCCGATGGACGACACTCCGATCGGTCGTGCCGCCCAACTGGCGGTAGAGGCTCTGGGGCGAGCCGGGGAAGGCCTTCCACGGCCCGAACAGACCCGCGTCATCGTGGTCGCCAACCAGAAGGGTGGCGTCGGCAAGACGACGACGACCGTCAATCTCGCCGCCTCCCTGGCCCTGCACGGCGGTCGCGTCCTGGTGGTCGACCTCGACCCCCAGGGCAACGCCTCCACCGCGCTGGGGATCGACCACCACGCCGAGGTCCCGTCCATCTACGACGTGTTGGTCGAAAGCCGCCCGCTGGCGGAGGTCGTTCAGCCCGTCCCCGACGTCGAGGGACTCTTCTGCGCTCCCGCGACGATCGACCTCGCCGGTGCGGAGATCGAGCTCGTGTCCCTGGTGGCGCGAGAAAGCCGGCTGCAGCGAGCGATCCAGGCCTACGAGCAGCCTCTGGACTACATCCTCATCGACTGCCCGCCCTCGCTCGGCCTGCTGACGGTCAACGCGCTGGTCGCCGGCCAGGAGGTTCTGATCCCGATCCAGTGCGAGTACTACGCGCTGGAGGGACTGGGGCAGCTGCTTCGCAACGTCGACCTGGTGCGGGGGCACCTCAACCCCGCTCTGCATGTGTCGACCATCCTGCTCACCATGTACGACGGCCGGACGCGTCTCGCGTCGCAGGTCGCGGAAGAGGTGCGCACCCACTTCGGCGACGAGGTGCTGAGGACGAGCATTCCCCGCTCGGTCCGCATCTCCGAGGCGCCGAGCTACGGGCAGACGGTGCTGACCTACGATCCTGGATCGAGCGGTGCCCTCTCCTATCTTGAGGCGGCCCGAGAGATCGCGCTGAAGGGCATCGAGGTCAGCTATGACGCCAACCATGCTCATATCGGCGCACAGAACAACCCGAGCATGGTGGAGGGGATCCAGTGAGTGAACGACGGAGGGGGTTGGGTCGTGGGCTGGGCGCACTGATCCCTGCGGCCCCTACGGAGAAGTCGACGGCGTCGGCGGCCCTGGGAAGCGGGGGCAACACCTCCCCTGCGGCCGGGCCGGTTCTGACGGCCGACCGTGGAGTGGCAGCGGCGAAGGTGGCGGCGCTTCCTGTTTCACGTGAAACAGAGGAGTCGTCGGCAAGCAGCTCCGTGGCGCCCCCTGCGCCTCCCCTGGGCGCCCACTTCGCTGAGATCCCTCTGGACGACATCACGCCGAACCCGCGTCAGCCGCGTGTCGTCTTCGACGGCGATGAGCTCCAGGAGCTGGTCACCTCCATCAAGGAAGTCGGTCTCCTCCAGCCCGTCGTCGTACGGCAGCTGGGACCGGGCCGCTACGAACTCATCATGGGCGAGCGCCGCTGGCGCGCCTGCCGTGAGGCGGGGCTGGAGGCCATCCCGGCGATCGTGCGCGCCACGGACGACGAGAAGCTCCTCCTGGACGCCCTCCTGGAGAACCTCCACCGCGCTCAGCTCAACCCGTTGGAGGAGGCGGCCGCCTACGATCAGTTGCTGAAGGACTTCAACTGCACGCACGACCAGCTGGCTGACCGCATCGGCCGCTCCCGGCCGCAGGTCTCCAACACGCTGCGCCTGCTGAAGCTGTCGTCCGCGGTTCAGAAGCGTGTGGCTGCCGGAGTGCTCTCAGCGGGACATGCCCGGGCGCTGCTCTCCGTGGAGGACTCGGAGGAGCAGGACCGGCTGGCACATCGCATCGTGGCCGAGGGGCTGTCGGTGCGGGCCGTCGAGGAGATCGTGACCCTGATGGGCGCGCGGCCGCAGAGGGCCCAGCGTCCCAAGGGTCCGAGGGCCGGTGGCCGCGTCGCCCCGGCTCTCAGCGAGTTGGCGACCCGGCTCTCGGACCGCTTCGAGACAAGGGTGAAGGTGGAGCTGGGGCAGAAGAAGGGCAAGATCACCGTCGAGTTCGCCTCGCCGGAGGACCTTGAGCGGATCCTCAGCACCCTCGCACCGGGCGAGAGGCTGGCCCTTCAGAAGAGCCTTCTGGAGAGCGAGCCCGAGGGCACTGAAGGCTGAGCCTTCGCTCTCACCGTCGGAGTCGCTCCGGATGGACCAGAAGAGCGGGCCGTGTCCGATACCCGACGGACACGGCCCGCTCTTTGCTTTCTCGCCGTACCGAGGCCATCGCATCGTGGATACGATGCGTGAGGGTTGGCGCATTCACCGGGCAGCACCTCTGAGGGGGAGGCGGGGGCCATGCGAACGATGAGCCGGACCGGACTGGTGAGCGCGGGGCTGGGCCTGGGCGCGGTCGGAGGCTTCTTCGGCAGCCTGCTCAGAGAACGGAGTGCACTCACAGCCGCTCGCGACGCCGCGAGCGAAGGAAGCGAGGAACAGCCTTCATGGGGCGTCGGCTCGTACCGCTCACGCTGGACAATCTTCAGGACCTCCCCCAGCGCTGTCGCTCGTGCGTCTTCTGGGAACTCGACCCTGTCACCGGTGAGGCCTCGATAAGAGCGGGGACGGCCGCCCGGGAGAAGGAGGCCTGGATCTCGGCGGTCCTGCTCGACTGGGGATCCTGCGGCCGGGTCGTCTACGTCGACGAGGTCCCGGTGGGCTTCGTGCTCTACGCCCCGCCCGCTTACGTCCCCCGCTCCACCGCGTTTCCCACGAGTCCCGTATCCCCCGACGCCGTGCAGCTGATGACCGCGTTCATCGTTCCGGGCTATCAGGGGCAGGGACTGGGCCGGGTGATGGTGCAGACGGTCGCCAAGGATCTGCTGCGCCGGGGCTTCAAGGCGATCGAGGCGTTCGGGGACGCCCGCTGGAAGGAGCCCGGCTGTCTGCTTCCGGCCGACCATCTGCTCGCGGTCGGATTCAAGACCGTCCGCTCCCACCCCGCCCACCCTCGGTTGAGACTGGAGCTGCGCACGACGCTGTCCTGGAAGGAAGACGTGGAGATGGCTCTCGACCGGCTGCTGGGGGCGGTACAGAAGGAGCCGGCGCTGAGACCATTGTGAGCGGTTCAGCCATCGAATCGTCGGTCGAGGAACAAGCGAGTGGGGGGGGCCCCCCCCGGGGGGCCCCCCCCCCGGGGTGTCAGGGAAACCCACCCCCCCGGGGGTGGGCCCCGCGGCGCC
>NZ_JBIWPF010000007.1:0-163361 GCF_044768125.1 Streptomyces sp. NPDC101166 | reverse complement strand
CGTAACATCGGGCGGCGGCTCTGCCACTTGTGGGGGGGGGGCCCCCCCGGGGGGGGGGGGCCCCCCCCCGGGGGGGGGCCCCCCCCCCCGGGGCCCCCCCCACTCGCTTGTTTCACGTGAAACACCAGCCGTCTGTGTGACGACCCGTCGTCACTCGGCGATGAAGTCCTCGAGGTCGCGGACGATCGCGGCCTTCGGCTTGGCGCCGACGATGGTCTTGGCGACCTCGCCGTTCTGGTAGACGTTCAGCGTCGGGATGGACATCACGCCGTACTTGGCAGCCGTACCGGGGTTCTCGTCGATGTTGAGCTTGACGACCTGGATCTTGTCGCCGTACTCGGTGGCGATCGCCTCGAGGGACGGAGCGATCTGGCGGCACGGACCGCACCAGGCGGCCCAGAAGTCCACCAGGACAGGCTTGTCGCTCTTGAGGACGTCCTGCTCGAAGGTGTCGTCGGTCACGTTCTTGAGGTCGGCCACGGCGGGCTCCTTTAACTGATGTGTGCGGTGGGGCGGTGGGGAGGTCAGACGGCGGCGGTCTTCTCGGGCTCGGCCTGCTCCTCGTCGGTGAGGGCGGCGAGGAAGCGCTCGGCGTCCAGAGCGGCGGAACAGCCGGTGCCGGCCGCGGTGATCGCCTGGCGGTAGGTGTGGTCCACCACGTCACCGGCGGCGAAGACACCGGTCACGTTCGTCCGGGTAGAGGGTGCGGCGACCTTCAGGTACCCCTCTTCGTCCAGGTCGAGCTGGCCCTTGAAGAGCTCGGTGCGCGGGTCGTGGCCGATCGCGATGAACAGGCCGGTGACCGGCAGGTCGGAGAGCTCGCCGGTCTTGAGGTTGCGCAGCTTCAGTCCGGCCAGCTTCGGGTCGCCCTGGATCTCCGCGACCTCGCTGTCCCAGACGAACTTGATCTTCGGGTCGGCGAAGGCGCGCTCCTGCATCGCCTTGGAGGCGCGCAGGGTGTCCCGGCGGTGGACGATCGTCACGGACTTGGCGAAGCGGGAGAGGAAGGTGGCCTCCTCCATCGCGGTGTCGCCGCCGCCGATCACGGCGATGTCCTGGTCCTTGAAGAAGAAGCCGTCACAGGTGGCACACCACGAGACACCACGGCCCGAGAGCGCGTCCTCGTTGGGCAGGCCCAGCTTGCGGTGCTGCGAGCCGGTGGCCACGATGACGGCCTTGGCCCGGTGGACCGTGCCCGCGGTGTCCGTGACGGTCTTGATCTCGCCGGAGAGGTCGACGGTGACGATGTCGTCGGGGATCAGCTCGGCGCCGAACCGCTCGGACTGTGCACGCATGTTGTCCATGAGCTCGGGGCCCATGATGCCGTCCTGGAAGCCGGGGAAGTTCTCCACCTCGGTGGTGTTCATCAGCGCGCCGCCCGCGGTGACGGCGCCTTCGAACACCAGCGGCTTCAGTGACGCGCGCGCGGTGTACAGGGCCGCCGTGTAGCCGGCGGGCCCGGAGCCGATGATGATCACGTTACGGACGTCGCTCACGGCTTGATTCCTCGTCTCTGGACTGCGTCGGTCGACCGGTGGGAGCCTCTCTGAACTCTCACCCCACCCAACGGATCCTAAGGGTCGTGCATTCCCGGTGTGGCCGGGCACACGGAGGGGCCGACACCGTAGGGGATACCACGCATGACGCAGACGAAGCCTGATCGGTCAGGGCCGTGTGTAGGAGTCCTTCAGAAGGATCTTGGCCGTGCCGACCGACGGATCCTTCCGGCAGGTCGCGTCCATGAGGTAGGCGGTGACCCGGGTGCTGTCCGAGGCGTCCGGCAGGACGACGAGTAGAGCCTCTTTCCCCTGGTAAGTGCCTTCCTCGAGGGCGAGGGCGGAGTCGCTCCGACCGATGCCCTGCTGTACGCACTCAGGGACCGTGGGCTGGTGGAGCACCCGAGGGCTGTTGATGCCGGGCTCGTCCTGGACGCCCATGCTGTGCGGAGTCCGAGAGCCCTGGGAGCCGGCGAGGAGATTCGTCACCTGCTGCTCCAGCTTGCTCGCGGAGAAGGTGTCCGCGACCGTCGTCCTCTGTTCTCGTGGTGCGCTGCCCGGCCCGTCGGTCCCTGTGAGAGCCGGGACCAGGATCGCACCGAGTCCCACGGCAGCGGCGAGGGCGGCACCGAGGACGACTGCCTTGCGGCGCCCGGTGCGCTTGCGTTCTTTGCGACCCGGGCCGGTGCCGGTGGAGCGGGCGTGCCCGGCGGGACGGGAGGGCGATGTTTCACGTGAAACGCGCGTGACGCCTTCGCTGGGAGTCTCCGTGTCCGGCTCCGGTCGGTGCCCGACGTTCGACCGCGCCTCCACGGCGAGCGCGGCATCGATGCGGTGGGCCACATCGTCAGGCATGGAGGGAGGTGCGGGCAGCGTTCCCAGCAGACCGCGGATCTCGTCGAGCGATGCCTGGACCTCCGCGCAGAGTTCGCACGCGTCCAGGTGGCGGCGGAGGTCGGCGCTGCGGGAGGGGGACAGCAGCCCCTCGGCGAGGTCGGAGATCTCCGCGACATCCGGGTGCCCGGCCGTGTCCGTCGTCGATGTCACGTTCGCCCACCTCCGCCCTTCACAGCAGCTGAATCGCCGTTCCCGGCGCTGTCCGGACCCTCACCGCGAGTGTCCGCTGCTGGTGGGACGGATGTCCCCTGCGCCCGGTTCCGTCCCGCCTCTGTTTCTCTGTCGCGGCCGGACCTCTCGGGCCGCAGATGAGTCAGGAGCGGCAACAGCCTGGCTCTGCCGCGGGCGCACCGGCTCTTCACCGTGCCGGTCGGCACGTCGAGCACGCGTGCGGCCTCGGCGACGGGATAGCCCTGCATGTCCACCAGGACGAGGGCGGCGCGCTGGTCGGGCGGAAGGGTACCGAGGGCTTCGAGGAGCTGGCGGTGTAGATCGTTGCGCTCGGCAGGGGCGGAGGCCGACTCGTGGGGGTCCAGCAACTGATCCAGGCGTTCGGTGTCGTCGACCGGGGAGGTCTTGCGGGAGGCCGCCTTGCGGGCCCGGTCCAGACAGGCGTTCACGGTGATGCGGTGGAGCCAGGTCGTGACGGCGGACTGGCCGCGGAACGTGTGAGCGGCCCGGTAGGCGGAGACCAGGGCGTCCTGGACGGCGTCAGAGGCCTCCTCCCGGTCGCCGAGGGTCCGCAAGGCCACTGCCCACAGCCGGTCCCGGTGCCGTCGTACGAGTTCACCGAAGGCGTCAGGGTCGCCCTCCACATGGCGGGCGAGGAGGTCCTGATCGCTGACGCCGTCGAAACCGGCGGCTTCCCCCATTGGACCACCTCCCCCTCCATGAGATCTCAGCCTGTGAACTTCACATCCGTGATGGCCTGCTTGTAGCCGGCCTGACTGAATTCGTCCGGCCCCGACTTGGGCACCGCGGTGATCCAGACGAGAACGTACCGCGTCTGCACCGGCGTTTTGGCGGAGATCTTCAGTTCCTCGCCCGAGGTCGTCCCGTCGGCGATCTTCTTCATGGAGCTGAGCGGCGCCGACGACGACAGTGAGTCGGCCGCGTACAGCGAGGCCGAGGTCCGCTCACCGCCGTAGAAGAGCCCTATGGCAGCGGCGGACACGCTCTGCTTCGACCCGAGGTCGTACACGATGCCCACGCCCTCCTTGAAGGGCGCCAGCACGGGTCCTCCGGTGTAGGAGTACGTACGCCAGTACGTGGAGCTGTCGCCGTCGTAGGTGAGCTTCGCGTCCTCGGCGTGCTGGGGCTTGCCGTCCGGGTAGTACTCGGCGGCGTCCTTGATGCTGAGCGTCCGGACGGGCTTGGGCGCGGGGTTCGCCTTGTCACCGCCGTCCGTCGTCTGCGTCTGGTCGGTGTCCTCGTGCTTGTTGCTCTGGCCCATCAGGGCGTCCGCGAGCTGCCAGCTGCCGAGGCCCAGGGCCGCGATGAGCAGAGCGGAGACCGCCCACTTCAGGGCCCTGCCGGTGCGGCTCTGCAGCGGTGGCGGCAGGGCGGTCACAGCCTGGGTGACGCCCGGGTGCGGCGCGGAGCGACCGTAGGTTCCCTGCTGGTACGTCGTGCGCTGGTAGTCCGGCGGCGCGGTGAACGAGGGCTCCGGCGGGCGGATGCGGGGCATCTCGCCGATCGCCTTCACCAGCTCCTCCGGAGTGGTGCACGCGGCCTCGTGCCGGGACGCGGTCGCGCCGTCGTTGGCGAAGGCACGCATCGCGAGTTCCGACAGACCCCGGTGGACGCCGGCCCGCACCTGGTCGGGGGCGATGAGCCCGACGTCCTTGGGGAGCCCGGACAGGCCGAAGGCGTCGTCCTCGTACGGCCAGCGCTGGGTGAGCGCCGCGTACAGCAGAGCGCCGATCGCTTCGGTGTCGGTGCGCTGAGGGCTGTCGGAGGAGACACCCCGTAGCGCCGCGTTCACGGCGAGACCCCGGATACGCCACTGGCCCGTGGAGGTGCGCAGCACGGCGTTGGGGTTCAGCCGGAGATGGGCCAGGCCCTCGCGGTGCGCGGCGGCCATGGCGGAGGAGATCTGGCTGACCATCTGGTAGGCGTCGTGCGGCTCCAGCGGCCCGGAGGCGAGGAGCGTGGTCAGCTCGGTGGCGTCGGGCAGCCACTCGTGGACGACGTAGACGAGGGAGTTCTCCTCCACCGCGTCCAGCACCTGGACGAAGCGAGGATCGCCGAGCAGCGCGGAGGAGCGAGCCGCCGCCAGCACGGAACGGGCCCGGGCGTGGTTCGCGGGCAGGACGTGCACGCCGACGGCACGCCGGAGCTTCTCGTCCACCGCGCGCCAGCTGCTGAACCCGTCCAGGCGGGTGACGCAGTCCTCGAGACGGTAGCGTCTGGCGAGTTTGTGGCCGCTGTGCAGCTCCAGCGGTGAGGCCTCCTCGGGACGCTCCGCCCCGTCGCTTCCCTGTGCCTCGTCCCTGTCCGTGTCCCGCTCCCGGTTCTTGGCCACCCCGTCGGCCGTGGACTGGTCCGCCTGCGCGGTCAGCGGCTCGTCACCGCTGTTGTCTGCCACGTCGACGGCAGCCGTAGTCCGTTCCGCCACCGTCGTTCCTGCCTCCCCATCCATTGCGCGCCGTGCGACCTCGTGCGCGCCGTCCGACGCCGAACCCAATTGTGCCCACAGTCCGGCGCTATGCACGACACGCGGCGGCGGACGATGGTTGTGCGCCTACCCCCGGCTTCAGCGTCCCAGGCGTCCGCGCACCATGCCGACGAGGGAGTTGAGCTCCTCGATGCGCATGCGGCGGGCCGCGACGAAGAAGACGACGAGCAGGACGGCCCCGCCGGCCAGCAGCGAGGCGAGGGAGCCGAGGACGCCCTTGCCGAGCGTCTGGATGATCCCATAGCAGGCCGCTCCGCTGAGCAGCGCCGCCGGAACGGAGGCGATGCACAGCCGGGCGTAGGTGCGCAGAACGTGGGAGCCGTCGAGGTCACCGCCGAGCCGCTTGCGCAGGCGGTTCCACGCGACCCCGACACCGATCGCGTACGCCAGGCCGTAGGCGGCGGCCATGCCGGCCACCGCCCATCGGGCAGGCAGGACGAAGTAGCAGACGGCCGAGGCGCACGCGTTCACCGCGGCCACGATGACCGTGTTGTAGAAGGGGGTGCGGGTGTCTTCATACGCGTAGAACGCACGCAGGACGACGTACTGCACGGAGTAGGGGATCAGGCCGAGGCCGAAGGCCATCAGCATGAAGCCCATGTTGGTGGCTTCGCCGGTGCCGGACGAGCCGAAGATCAGGGTGCACATCGGGATGCCGAGGGCGAGGAAGCCGAAGGCGATCGGCACGATGGCGACGGCTGTGGTGCGCAGGCCCTGCGAGATGTCGTCGCGGACCGCGCCGCCGTCGCCCTCGGCTGCCGAGCGCGAGATGCGCGGCAGCAGTGCGGCCATCAGCGAGACGGTGATGATGGCTTGCGGCAGCCCCCAGATCAGCTGGGCATTGGCGTAGGCGGCGAAGCCGGTGCCGTCCACGGGCGAGGCCTTTCCGGCCGCGGTGGACAGCTGGGAGACGACGATCGCTCCGGCCTGGTTGGCGAGGACGAACAGGAAGGTCCACTTCGCGAGCGTCACGGCCTTGCCGAGGCCGTGGCCCCGCCAGTCGAACCGCAGGCGCAGCCGGAAGCCGGTTTCGCGCAGGTAGGGGATCATGGCCAGCGCCTGGACGACCAGGCCCAGCAGGACGCCGACGCCGAGAAGTCGCTGCCCCTCGGGCGGGATCGACGTGACCTTCATGCCGGAGTCGGCCGCGGTGCCGTAGACCCAGATGAACATGCCCAACGTCACGATGATGACGATGTTGTTCAGCACCGGCGTCCACATCATCGCGCCGAACTTGCCGCGGGCGTTGAGGATCTGGCCCATCACGACATGGACGCCCATGAAGAAGATCGAGGGCAGGAAGTAACGGACGAAGGTGACGCCGACCGCGTTGGCCGCCGGGTCGCTGGCGACCGGGTCGGACAGAGCGCGGATGAGCAAGGGAGCGGCGGCGACAGCGGCGACCGTGAGCCCGCCCAGCGTCACCATGACCAGGGTCAGCAGACGGTTGGCGAACGCCTCACCGCCGTCATCGTCCTCCTTCATGGCGCGCACCAGCTGTGGCACGAAGACGGAGTTGAGGCCGCCGCCGACGGTCAGGATGTAGATCATGGTCGGCAGCTGGTAGGCCACCTGGAACGTGTCGCCGAGGAGGCCGACGCCGAGCGCCGAGACGATCAGGGCCGACCGGATGAACCCGGTGAGACGCGAGACCATCGTGCCCGCCGCCATCACCGCGCTGGACTTCAGCAGTCCCGCGGCGCGGCCGCCCTTCTTTCCGGCCGGGGCGGCCGGGGCAGGCGACGGCGCCGGGTCCGCGGCGGGGGTGGCGGTGAGGTTCATGGTCTCCTCGACCGCGAGCGAGGGCTCCGCCGCCGCCGGCGCGGGAGGAGCCGCCGGTCCGGAGCCGCCCGGCGCCGCGGCAGGGCCGGGGACGGCAGGAGAGTCCGTGAACGGGCGGGCGCCGCTCTGCTGCTGGTCCCGGAAGAGATGTGCGAACGCGTCGGGTTCGTGCCGTTCCTCGCCGGAGTGGGTGACCAGGTCGTCCACCCCCACGAACTGTGTGGTGCGGGGGTCCTCGCCGTAGGGCAGGTACTGGGTGGCACTCGCAGGTTCGGGCGCCGGCGTCTGGGCCCATACGCGGGGGTCGGGTGCGTACGGGGACTGCTGCGGCTGCCCGTACAGCGGCTGCTGAGGCTCGTGGGCGCCGGGCGGCGGCGGGGGGTGGGCGGCCCGGTCGTAGAGCGCCTCGGCCACCGGATCCTGCGCGCTGAGGTCCTGAGAGCGGTACGGGTCCTGGTCGAAGGCGTCCTGAAGGTACATGTCCGCGGGGTGCTGCGGCGGCACCTGGCCGTGCTCGGGCGGCGGGCCCTCGGGGTGACCCGAGCTGCCCGCGGCCTGGCCGCGGTCACCGTCGTACGGCGCGTTCATGGTTACCCCACCTCATCGTCCCGGGCCGACCGGCCACGACATCCTCAACGGTCCACTCTCTCACCCGTCCCGGACGGGTCGGTGCTTTCCGCTGCGGTGTCCAGCGTCCCGTCACTCGGCTGCACCGGGTCGTCCGCCCCGGACCGTACACCCGTCTCATCGGCCTCACGGTCTCCAGGAACGGCCGGGGTACCGGGCTCCTCGGGTGCTTCTTCCCCGTCGCGGGCGTCCTCCTCGGCCTCCCGGGCCGCGGCGCGCTTGCGCTGGGTGTACATACGGAAGCCGGCCAGCACGAGCAGCAGCACACCGCCGCCGATGACCAGCATGACGGTCGGCGTGATCTCGGTGACCCGCACGTCGAACCTCACGGGGGCGCCGTACTGCCGGCCGTCCTCCGTGTAGAGCTGGGCGACCACGGACGTCTTGCCGTTCACGTTGGCGGACGTGGTGAACTTCACCGTCGTGCTGTGCCCGCCGGAGACCTCGATGCGCTGCTCGGAGTAGTCCTCGCCGCCGATCTCCAGACGGGTCGCGTTGGTCGAAGTGAGCCGCAGCACCAGGTGGTCGACACCCTGCACCAGATTGTTCTGCACCGTCACGGGGATGGTGGCGCTGCGCCCGGAGAGCTTGGTCTCCGACTTCTGGATCAGCTTGACCTGGCTGGTGAGAGTGGTCAGGTACGTCTGCACGTCCTTGCGGAAGGAGCGGGCCGCGGTGGGCCGGCCCCGCCACGACGTGGCCATCTCGCGGTTGATCGCCCGCCCGAAGGGCGTCACCACCCGCGACTCGTCGGTGAGGATCAACTCGAAGTTGTCGAGCTTGGCCTGGGTGGCCGCCATCCGCTCGAAGGCGGCGCGGGGCAGCTCCTGCTTGCGCAGCGCGGAGGGGTACTGGGACTGTGCCGGAACCCTGGTGGTGGCGGCCGGGTCAGGCTTGGCCGAGGCCGCCGCCGCCAGCTGCTGGGGCTCGGACCAGGTGCCGCCCTGGAGCGCGGTCACCGCTGCCGCCATCGCCTGCGCCTGGCTCGCGCTGGGCATACGGGGCGGGGCGACGACGATGCTGCGCTGCTTTCCCGTCTGCAGGCTCAGCGCGAGGCTTTGCGCGAGGAATCTCTGCACGGCGAGCGTGGACGTGGAGGCCCGCGTCAGATCACCCTGGAACGCCGTCGACAGCTGTGCGTCCGCGACGACCGCCGTGGTGCCGCCTCCGATCGGCCGGGCGGCGGAAGGGGTGTACGAGAGGCCATTGGTCTCCCGCAGGCTGTCGCTGCGGGCGATCACCTTGTCGGCGCCGGCGGAGGTGGCGACCTTCACGATCGACGGGTCGACGGCTCCCTCCGCGGGCCAGGCGAAGTCCGTGCTCGGAGTCGTGTGGAGCACGGTCTCCACGGTGGTGGCCGCGACGTCGGTGGCCGCCTTGAGCTGGTTCAGCGAGCCGCTGACGCCTGTGCCGTCGTGCGCGAGGGAGGCCAGGTCGGGATCGCCGAAGGGAAGGGCGACGACCTCCTTGCCCCGCACCGCGTCCTGCAACTCGGCGAGCCATCGCTTGGCGATCGCCTGGTGGGTGCCGGCCGTGGGGGCGTCGAGACCGTTCTGCACGTTGTAGCGGTCGGCCATGGCGTCGACGGACGCCAGCAGGTCCGGGTCGATCACCCAGGTGACGTCGAGAGACTTGCCCAGGCTCACGAGCTGGTCGAGCCGGCCGCCGGGAGAGATCTCCTTGGCGAGGTCGTCGTCGAGGAAGACCGGGGTCTGCTGTTCGTCGGAACCGGTCTCCGCGGTCATGTGGACGGAGGACAGCAACGGCCAGAGCACGGTCGTCCGGGTCGCGGTGGCGGCGTCTTCGGGGTGCCAGGGCAGGAACGTCCGCTGGACGCCCAGGACCTGCCCCCACGGCCTCGCGGAGGTCTCACCCGAGAGGGAGACGCTCAGCGGGTAGACACCGTCGGCCTTGAGCTTGAGCGCGGCGACCGGCACCGAGATGCTGAACGGCTCTGCGACGCCGGGGGTCAGCCGGTCGAACTCGGCGACGTACTTACCGCCCACCGCGGCTCCGGCGTCCGCGCCGGCGAGGTCGTCGGCCCGGCCGGCGGTGGTGTCGACGGCCGAGCGGGTCGCCAGCGGGGATCCCACCCGCAGATCGACCTGAGCTTCGGTGACCGCCTGCTTGCCGTTGTTGGTGACGGTGCCGGACACGGTCACCGTGTCGTCGGCGGTGGGCGCGCTGGGTGTGAGCGAGTCCACGGCGACGGCGACCGATCCAGCGCCGGAGGCGTCCTTCGCGGAGTCCTGTGCGGCCGCGTGTGCGGCGGGAGCGGGCAGCTGGACAAGACCGGCCAGCAGAGGCGCCGCCGCGAGCAGTGCTCCGGTGCGGCGCAGCCACCGACGGGCAGGTGAGGGAGTCATCCCCGGGAAGTCTGCCGCCTCGGCCACGTGCTCGTCCGTCCCTCGTCGTCAGTGGTCGTCAGTGGTCGTCGGAAAGTGCGTCCACGCATGGTAACGATGCGCGCTGAGGGGAAGTGCCGCGGACCGCTCCACAAGATCGGGAACAACCGGCGGGTGTCCGCTGTGCGTATGAAGGGAGAGGGGTGGGAGTGTACGCCGGGGAAGCCGATCTTGCGTCGGTCCGGGCGAGTTGTCCCTCGCCGTAATGCGGGCGCTTCGGGATCGCCGGGCCACGTACCCTCTTCTGTTGTGCCGAACGCCAACGAAGACAACCTCAGTGCCCTGAGCCAGGTGCAGCACCGCGCGGTCGACGAGCTGCTGCGGGTCGCCCCTGTGGCCGACGATCTCGCCCGCCGCTTCCGGGAGGCCGGGTTCTCCCTCGCCCTGGTCGGCGGCTCGGTGCGGGACGCGTTGCTCGGCCGGCTCGGCAACGACCTCGACTTCACGACGGACGCCCGCCCCGAGGACGTTCTCAAGATCGTCCGGCCCTGGGCGGACGCCGTCTGGGAGGTCGGGATCGCCTTCGGCACCGTCGGGGCGCAGAAGAACGCCCGCGTCGGGGACGTCGAGCGAAGCTTCCAGATCGAGGTGACCACCTACCGGTCGGAGGCCTACGACCGCACCTCCCGCAAGCCGGAGGTCTCCTACGGCGACTCCATCGAGCAGGACCTGGTCCGGCGGGACTTCACCGTGAACGCGATGGCCGTCGCGCTTCCCGAGAAGGAGTTCATCGACCCCCACGGCGGCATCGGCGATCTCGCGGCGGGCGTGCTGCGCACCCCGGGTACTCCCGAGGCGTCGTTCTCGGACGACCCCCTGCGCATGATGCGCGCCGCCCGCTTCGCCGCCCAGCTCGACTTCGAGGTCGCCCCCGAAGTCGTCACGGCGATGAAGGAGATGTCGGGCCGTCTGGAGATCGTCTCCGCAGAGCGGGTCCGGGACGAGTTGAACAAGCTCGTCCTGTCCGCGCATCCGCGCAAGGGCCTGACCCTGCTGGCGGAGACCGGACTCGCCGAGCATGTCCTGCCCGAGCTGCCCGCGCTGCGGCTGGAGAGTGACGAGCACCACCGGCACAAGGACGTCTACGAGCACACTCTGATCGTCCTGGAACAGGCGATCGCGCTGGAGGAGAACGGTCCCGACCTCACCCTCCGGCTGGCAGCGCTCCTGCACGACATCGGCAAGCCGCGCACCCGTCGCTTCGAGAAGGACGGCCGGGTCTCGTTCCACCACCACGAGGTGGTCGGGGCGAAGATGACGAAGAAACGCATGACCGCGTTGAAGTACTCCAACGAGCTGGTGAAGGACGTCTCACGTCTGGTCGAACTCCACCTGCGCTTCCACGGGTACGGCACCGGAGAGTGGACGGACTCCGCGGTGCGGCGCTACGTGCGGGACGCGGGGCCACTGCTCGACCGTCTCCACAAGCTGACGCGCTCGGACTGCACCACGCGCAACAAGCGCAAGGCGACGGCGCTCTCGCGGGCGTACGACGGTCTGGAGGAGCGGATCGCCCAGCTGCAGGAGCAGGAGGAGCTGGACGCGATCCGTCCCGACCTGGACGGCAACCAGATCATGGAGATCCTCGGCGTCGGACCGGGCCCGGTCATCGGCCACGCGTACAAGCACCTGCTGGAGCTGCGCCTGGAGAACGGGCCCATGGAGCGGGACGCCGCGGTGGCTGCGCTCAAGGAGTGGTGGGCCGAGCAAAGCTGACCGCAGGGAGCGGGGTTGTGTTTCACGTGAAACACAACCCCGCTCCACAGACGGGAGGGGCGGTGTTTCACGTGAAACACCGCCCCTTTGCGCTGCCGCGCTCTCCGCTTGTACCTCTTTACTTCTTCGTTTCCGCCAGGCAGAGCACGACGTCGTGGCCGCCGCCGGACTGGATGTAGGAGATCGTCCAGTCCTTGGTGACGGACTCGCACTTCTTGTCGTCGCTCGTTCCGTCGAACTTCTCGACGACCTTGAACTGCGCGTCGCCCGAGGAGCAGTCGACCTCGTTGAGGTCGGGCGAGGATTCGTTGCCGTCGTTGTGCAGGCAGGCGCCGACCGAGGTCGTCTCCGCGTCCGTCGAGGTGGCCCACCAGCCGATGCCCCACTTGACGACACCGATGATGACGGCGACGGCGATGAAGCCGAGGACACGCGCCACCTTCTTGCCGGCCTGCTTCTGCGGGGCCGGCGGGGGCAGCGGGGCGCCCTGGTTGGGGAAGGGGGCGTAGGGAGCGGGAGTGCCCTGGGCGGGAACCGCCGGCAGGCCGGGCTGCTGCACCGCGGGGTCGGTGGGCGCCTGGGCGTACGGGTTCTGGCCCTGAGGCGGCGGCGTGGTCATGGTGGCTTGTCCCCCCTGGACATGGGCGCGCTTGGCGCAAAGTAAGACCCACGTAAGTTACCGGCCACCACAGGCCACTTTGCTCTTCCTAGATCAGTCTGTGGCGTTGATGTGACCCTGACCTATGAGCAAAGCGGGCCATAGACACCGCAACCGCTCCGTAGATCACGGACACCGTGATCACGAGGGCCGCCGAGCGCCCGTCCGGCGGCAGCATCAGTGCGGCCACCCCGGCGGCGCCCACGAAGGAGACGTTGAAGAGCACGTCGTACACGGCAAAGATCCGGCCACGGAAGCCGTCGTCGACCGAGGACTGCACGATCGTGTCCGTCGCGATCTTCGCGCCCTGGGTGGTCAGCCCCAGGACGAAGGTCGCGGCCAGCAGAGGGGCCGTGGTGAAGGGAAGGCCCAGCGCGGGTTCCAGGACCGCCGCTGCTCCCGCGCACACGACGATCCAGCGTCCCGGCCCGAGCCGCCCCACCGCCCCCGGCGTCACGACGGCCGCGGCGAAGAAGCCGGCGCCGGAGACGCCCAGGGCCAGCCCCAGAAGCGCCAGGCCGTCGCCGGTGTCGGAGGTCAGGGCGTACCGGCACAGCATCAGCAGCATGACCAGCAGCGCGCCGTAGCAGAACCGCATCAGCGTCATCGCGCCGAGCGCCATCGCGGCTCCCCGGCGGGGCGGTTCGGCTAGGTGCCGCACGCCGGCCGCCAGGTCGCGGGCGGTCCCGGCGAGCGCCGCCGTGAACCGGGGCTGCACCGACGCGGAGTCCGGCCCGAGCAGGTCCCGTGGCATGCGCAGTGCGGCGAGCGCCCCACACAGATACAGAGCGGCGCCCAGCAGGACGACTGCCGCGTCGGAGTCCGCGACCACGAGCCGTACGACGAAGGCGAGACCCCCGCCCGCGGTCGCCGCCAGGGTGCCGGCCGTCGGCGAGAGGGAGTTGGCCATCACCAGGCGCTCGGGGTCGACGACCCGGGGCAGCGCCGCGGAGAGACCGGCGAGGACGAAGCGGTTGACCGCGGTGACGCACAGCGCGGAGACGTAGAAGAGCCAGTCGGGAACCGGCGCGATCATCAGGACGGCGGTCGCCGACGCCAGCAGGGCGCGCAGCAGGTTGCCGTAGAGGAAGACCTGCCGGCGGCGCCAGCGGTCCAGCAGAACGCCGGCGAAGGGGCCGACCAGGGAGTACGGCAGCAGCAGCACTGCCATCGCCGAAGCGATCGCCGCGGCCGAGGTCTGCTTCTCCGGGGAGAAGACGACGTACGCCGCCAGCGCCACCTGGTAGACGCCGTCGGCGCACTGAGAGAGCAGCCTGACGGCGAGCAGGCGCCGGAAGTTGCCGAATCGCAGCAGGAGGCGCAGATCACGGACGACGGGCATGGGGCACAGCCTCACATACGGAGAGGGCCCCGGGTCGACGACCCGGGGCCCTCTCCGGCCCTGGCAGGAGCGACTCAGCGAGAGTCGGAGCGCGCAGCGGCTCGGCTAGCGCTCGACCTCGCCCTTGATGAACTTCTCGACGTTCTCACGGGCCACGTCGTCGAAGTACTGGACCGGCGGGGACTTCATGAAGTAGCTCGACGCGGAGAGGATCGGGCCGCCGATGCCGCGGTCCTTGGCGATCTTCGCGGCGCGGAGCGCGTCGATGATGACGCCGGCGGAGTTCGGGGAGTCCCAGACCTCGAGCTTGTACTCCAGGTTCAGCGGGACGTCGCCGAAGGCGCGGCCTTCGAGGCGGACGTAGGCCCACTTGCGGTCGTCGAGCCAGGCGACGTAGTCGGACGGGCCGATGTGGACGTTCTTCTCGCCGAGCTCACGGTCGGGGATCTGCGAGGTGACGGCCTGCGTCTTGGAGATCTTCTTGGACTCCAGGCGGTCGCGCTCCAGCATGTTCTTGAAGTCCATGTTGCCGCCGACGTTCAGCTGCATCGTGCGGTCCAGGATGACGCCGCGGTCCTCGAACAGCTTCGCCATGACGCGGTGCGTGATGGTGGCGCCCACCTGGGACTTGATGTCGTCGCCGACGATCGGCACGCCCGCCGCGGTGAACTTGTCCGCCCACTCCTTGGTGCCGGCGATGAAGACCGGGAGGGCGTTGACGAAGGCGACCTTGGCGTCGATGGCGCACTGCGCGTAGTACTTCGCCGCGTCCTCGGAGCCGACGGGCAGGTAGCAGACGAGGACGTCGACCTGCTGGTCCTTGAGGGTCTGGACGATGTCGACCGGCTCCTCGGCGGACTCCTCGATGGTCTCGCGGTAGTACTTGCCGAGACCGTCCAGGGTGTGGCCGCGCTGCACGGTGACACCGGTGGTGGGGACGTCGCAGATCTTGATGGTGTTGTTCTCGGAAGCGCCGATGGCGTCCGAGAGGTCCAGGCCGACCTTCTTCGCGTCGACGTCGAACGCGGCGACGAACTCGACGTCGCTGACGTGGTAGTCGCCGAACTGGACGTGCATCAGGCCCGGGACCTTGGACGCCGGGTCGGCGTCCTTGTAGTACTCGACGCCCTGCACCAGCGACGCGGCGCAGTTGCCCACGCCGACGATGGCTACGCGAACCGAACCCATTCCGGTTGCTCCCTGTGTGTACGAGTGAGGCCCTGACTGGGCGCTCACGTGGCGGTGTCGTCGGGCGTATCCGTCCGGGGGGTGTCCCCGGTACGGGGCAGGCCGCCCGACGCTCCATGAGTGGTGTCCTGCTGAGCGGATCCCCCGGCAGCGGGACTTCTCAGGTCCCGTCCGGCCCGCTCGCTCTCGATGAGCTCGTTCAGCCAGCGCACTTCGCGCTCCACGGACTCCATTCCGTGGCGCTGGAGTTCGAGCGTGTAGTCGTCGAGGCGCTCCCGGGTGCGCGCGAAGGAGGCGCGCATCTTCTCCAGCCGCTCCTCCAGCCGGCTGCGGCGGCCCTCCAGGACGCGCATGCGCACATCACGGGAGGTCTGCCCGAAGAAGGCGAAGCGAGCGGCGAAGTGCTCGTCCTCGTACGCGTCGGGCCCGGTCTGGGAGAGCAGGTCCTCGAAGTGGTCCTTACCTTCCGCCGTCAGCCGGTAGACGATCTTGGCACGGCGGCCGGTGAGGGATGCGGCGAGGGCGTCCTCCGGGGTGCTGCCCGCCTCTTCGATCAACCAGCCGTTGGCGACCAGCGTCTTGAGGCAGGGATAGAGGGTCCCGTAGCTGAACGCCCGGAACACGCCCAGCGACGTGTTGAGCCGTTTGCGCAGCTCGTAACCGTGCATCGGGGATTCGCGGAGGAGACCGAGTACGGCGAACTCCAGGATCCCGGAACGCCGGCTCATGGGTCGCCTCCTCTCTGCCTCGGCCCGCTGTGGCGGGCTCCCCGGGACGGTTTATGTCGCGCCGATGTATCGACTCGATACATCAGCACGATAGAACGGCCTCCGGGATGCGACAAGCGCGGGGATCGTGAGCGGAATCACATCCGCCATGAGTTGAGGGCGAGTTGCCGGGTTTGGGGTGAACTTCGGAGCTGGGCAGGTTTTGGCGGTGCGTAGTCTGTGCGCCATGCACACCACCGGGACCCAGGAGACGCCGGGGGGCGTCGAGGTCCTCGGTGCCGTACGGATGAATGCGCGACCGACCGCGTCCGTACTTCGGGGGGACAGGAAACCAGCCGCCGTTTCCAGGCGCGCACGGATGCGCCTGCCCGAGGAGTAACCGTTCGATGAGCGAGCACCGTCGCAAACCGCCGCAGCCGCAGGAGGGCGGACGTGCCGCGGCCCGACGCGGCCAGCCCGGCTCGCCCTCCGGCCGCCGCGCGGCACCGCGAGACGCCACCGGGTCTCCCTCCGACTCCCATGGGTCGGGCTACTACGGGTTGGGAGGCGACGGAGCGCCCGGCGGCCGGGCCGATGCCCGGCGCGCGGCCCAGAGAAGCGCGGGCGGTGGCCGGCGCAGAGCAGCCGAACCCGCGGCAGGCCGCCGCGGCGGTTCGTCCAGGCCGCCCGGCCGCAAGCGCCTGGTCGACTACCCGCGCGCCGACAAGGACGGCTGGCGTCGCTGGACGCCGTCCTGGAAGCTCGTCGCCGGCCTGTGCGTCGCCTTCTTCGGCAGCATGGTGGCCGCCGCGGGCATCGGGTACGCCATGGTCGGCATCCCCGACGTCGACAAGACGGCGGAGGCGCAGAACAACGTCTACTACTGGAAAGACGGCAGCCAGATGGTCGCCACCGGTGGGGAGACGAACCGGCAGATCGTCGATCTCTCGCAGATCCCGGAGGCGATGCGCTGGGCGGTGATCTCGCAGGAGAACAAGACCTTCTACGACGACGCCGGCATCGACCCCAAGGGCATCGCCCGAGCCGTGTTCAACATGGCCCGGGGCGGGCAGACGCAGGGTGGCTCCACCATCACCCAGCAGTACGTCAAGAACGCCATGCTCAACGACCAGTCCCAGACGATCTCCCGCAAGGTCAAGGAGATCTTCGTCGCCGTCAAGGTCGGGGCCGAGGTCGACAAGGACCAGATCCTGGCCGGCTACCTGAACTCGGCGTACTACGGCCGCGGCGCCTACGGGATCCAGGCCGCCGCCCGCGCGTACTTCAACAAGGACGCCATCGACCTCAAGCCCGGTGAGTGCGCCTTCCTGTCCGCCATGCTGAAGGGCGCCACGTACTACGACCCGGCGGGCGCGACGTCGATCGACCCGGCCGCCACGCCGCAGAACAACTCCAGGCGGGCGCTCCGCCAGATGCAGGACACCCTCGACAAGATGGTCGAGTACAAGCATCTGCCGCTCGCCGAGCGGGTCAAGTACACGACCCTGCCGAAGTGGCAGAACCCGCGCTCGAACACCGCGCTGGGCGGACAGGTCGGCTACCTCGTCGACCTCGCCAACAGCTACCTGGTCACGCACAGCGAAGAAACCGGGATCACCGCTGACAAGCTCCAGAAGGGCGGCTACTCGATCCGCACGACCTTCGACAAAAAGAAGGTCAAGGAGCTCGAGACGTCGGTCGCGAAGGTCAAGAAGGCGAACATCAAGCCGGACCAGCGTCCGGAGACGGACACCCATGTCCAGTTCGGCGGGGCCTCCGTGAACCCGGCGAGCGGCGCCATCGAGGCGATCTACGGCGGTGAGGACGCCACCAAGCACTTCACCAACAACTCCGACCAGACCGGCGCCCAGGTGGGTTCGACCTTCAAGCCGTTCGTGCTCGCGGCAGCGATGACCTGGGGCGTCCGTGACCCGGAGCTGGGCTCGTCACAGGCTCAGGACGAACGCACGGTCGTCTCCCCCAAGAGCATGTTCAGCGGCAAGAACAAGCTCAAGATCAAGGAGTACGACGGATCGGTCTGGAAGAACGAGAAGGGCCAGGAGTGGCTCCAGACCAATGACGGCCAGGCCTCCTACGGCGAACCGCCCAACTTCAAGATCGACCTGCGTGAGGCGATGCGCGAGTCGGTGAACTCCGCCTTCGTGCAGCTGGGCATGGACGTCGGTCTGGACAAGGTGAAGGAGGCCGCGCTCAACGCCGGCCTGAAGAAGGGCAGCCTCACGGGCTCCGGCTTCCCCTCGTTCTCGATCGGTATCTCCGACCCGAGCGCGATCCGGATGGCCGGCGCCTACGCCACCTTCGCGGCCAGCGGCAAGCAGCGTGAGCCCTACTCCGTCGAGAAGGTCACGAGCAAGGACGGCGCGGTCTTCACGCACAAGACCGTCACGAACCAGGCGTTCACCAAGAAGGTCGCCGACAACGTCACGGACATCCTGAAGACCGTGGTCGATGACGGCACCGGCACCGCCGCCCAGCTGCCCGGCCGCGATGTGGCCGGCAAGACCGGCACCACCGACGGCAACAAGTCGGCCTGGTTCGTCGGCTACACGCCGCAGCTGTCGACCGCCGTCACCATGTTCCGTTACGACGACAACGAGTCGAACAAGAACCGCACGTTCCTGGAGATGTTCGGGACGGGCGGTCAGAAGAAGATCCACGGCGCCTCGTTCCCGGCCGAGATCTGGCACGACTACATGGCCGAGGCCATGGACGGCTTGCCGGTGAAGGACTTCCCCGCTCCGGAGGAGATCGGTGAGGTCCTCAACAAGGACCCGATCCCGTCTCCCACCCCGTCGGTCACCGAGAGCGAGGAAGAGGAGTCGCCGTCCCCGTCGCCGAGTCCCAGCAAGACGGAGGTCGAGCCCTCGCCCTCGCCGAGCGACACCTGCACCAAGTTCTTCGGCTGTGACGACGACGTGACGGGCGGAGCGAACAACAACGGAGGCGCCAACGGTGGGCCGGGCGGGGAAATCAGTCCGTCGCCCAGTCCCTCGGAGTCACCGGGCACCAGCAGAGGCAGTGACGGCGGAGGCTTCTTCGGCGGCCCGAACGGTTAGCCCGTAACGTCCCGCAAGGCTGTTTCACGTGAAACATGTCCGTGTTTCACGTGAAACGAGGACCGTCCCATCCGACCAGGTGGGGCGGTCCTCGGCGTTTTCCTAGGTGGGTACGGCAGGATGTCGCCCATGCCCAGTGCAGAATCGACGCCAGCGCGCGTGCACGACCCGGAGCCGGTACGGCCCACCCAGGACGACGAGATCGCCAAGGCCGGCAGCGAACTGATCGGCGGCCCTCTGGGACGGCACGCCCTGACCGGAACGTCCTGGCTGACTCCCGTACGGGTCATCGCGCTCGTGGCGATCGGAATGTTCGCCCTCGGTCTGGTCCAAAAGGCGCCCTGCTACGACGGCGGTTGGTTCTACGGAGCCAGCTCCCAGTACACGCACGCCTGTTATTCGGACATCCCGCACCTCTATGCAGGGCGCGGCTTCGCCGACGGGCTGGTGCCGTACTTCGACAAGCTCCCCGGCGACATGGCCTACCTCGAATACCCGGTGCTGACCGGTGTGTTCATGGAGGTGGCCAGCTGGCTGACGCCGGGGAGCGGCACCGTCCAGCACCAGGAGCAGTGGTACTGGATGGTCAACGCCGGGATGCTGATGGTGTGCGCGGCGGTCATCGCCGTCTGCGTGACCCGGACGCATGCCCGTCGCCCCTGGGACGGTCTGCTGGTCGCCCTGGCGCCGGCCTTCGCGCTGACCGCGACGATCAACTGGGACCTGCTGGCGGTCGCTCTGACGGCCGCGGCGATGCTGATGTGGTCCCGGAGCCGTCCCCTCGCCTTCGGCGTCCTCCTGGGGCTCGCCACGGCCGCCAAGCTCTATCCCGTCTTCCTGCTGGGACCGCTGCTGGTGCTGTGCTGGCGCGCGGGGAAGTGGCGGGCCTACGTGACCGCCGTCGCGGGCGCGCTCGCAGCTTGGCTCGTGGTCAACCTGCCGGTGATGCTCTTCGCCTTCGACGGCTGGTCGAAGTTCTACACCTTCAGCCAGGAGCGTGGCGTCGACTTCGGGTCCTTCTGGCTGGTCCTGGCCCAGAACTCCAGCGATCCCCTCACCACCGGCAGCGTCAACACCCTGGCCACCGCCCTGGTAGGGGTGAGCTTCCTCGGTGTCGCGTGGCTGACGCTGACCGCCACGCGCCGCCCTCGCTTCGCCCAGCTCGCCTTCCTGATGGTCGCCGCCTTCATCCTCACCAACAAGGTCTACTCCCCGCAGTACGTCCTGTGGCTGGTGCCGCTGGCGGTCCTGGCCCGGCCCAAGTGGCGGGACTTCCTGATCTGGCAGGTCTCCGAGGTCGTGTACTTCCTCGGGATCTGGATGTACCTCGCCTACACGACCAGCGGAGACGCCCACAAGGGTCTGCCGACCGACGGCTACCACTGGGCGGTCGCCGTGCACCTCCTGGGCACGTTCTATCTCTGCGTCATGGTGGTGCGGGACATCCTCACGCCGGAGCGGGACGTGGTCCGTCAGGCTGGTGAGGACGATCCCTCGGGGGGAGTGCTCGACGGGGCGGAGGACGTCTTCGTCTTCGGCGCGCCGACTCCTCCGCCGAAGCAGGAGGCCCACTTCGACGACCCCGGATCGGACTGGGGCAGGAAGCCGGCGGCCGACAGTTCGCCCTGAGCGAACAGGCTGTCGTCCGAGCGGACGAAAGGCCGTCCACGGAGCCTCCGTGGACGGCCTTCGCTGTCTCTGGGTGAATGCCCGAGACCGGTGCTCAGCGGTCCAGAATCCGGTCGAACTGCGTGGTGGTGTGCCGCAGATGGGCCACGAGCTCCTCGCCGACCTGGGGCTCGGGGGCGTCCGAGGGCACGAACAGGATCGACACCTGCATGTGCGGCGGCTCGGCGAACCAGCGCTGTTTGCCGCCCCAGACGAACGGCGAGAGGTTCCGGTTCACCGTGGCGAGGCCGGCCCTGGCGACGCCCTTGGCGCGCGGCATCACGCCGTGCAGGGCCTTGGGCGCCTCCAGACCCACGCCGTGCGACGTACCGCCCGCCACGACCACCAGAAAGCCGTCGGAGGCGGCCTTCTGCTGGCGGTAGCCGAACCGGTCGCCCTTGGCGACACGGGTGACGTCCAGAACGGCGCCCCGGTACTCCGTGGCCTCGTGATCCCCCAGCCACAGCCGCGTGCCGATACGGGCGCGGAACCGGGTCTGCGGGAACTGCTGCTGCAGCCGGGCGAGGTCCTCGGCCTTCAGGTGGCTGACGAACATCGTGTGCAGCGGCAGCCGGGCCGCGCGCAGCCGGTCCATCCAGCCGATGACCTCCTCGACGGCGTCGGAGCCGTCGGTGCGGTCCAGCGGCAGGTGGATCGCGAACCCTTCGAGGCGGACGTTCTCTATGGCGGCGTGCAGTTGGGACAGGTCCTGCTCGCTGATGCCGTGCCGCTTCATCGAGGACATCACCTCGATGACCACGCGGGCGCCCACGAGGCCGTACACGCCGTCGATCGACGACACCGAGCGCACGACGCGGTCGGGCAGCGGGACGGGCTCCTCGCCGCGCCGGTAGGGGGTCAGCACCAGCAGGTCGCCGCTGAAGAAGTCCTTGACGCGCGCGGCCTCGTACGTGGTGCCGACGGCCAGGACGTCGGAGCCCAGCCGTGTGGCCTCCTCCGCGAGCCGCTCGTGCCCGAACCCGTAGCCGTTGCCCTTGCAGACCGGGACGAGTCCCGGGAACTGCTCCTGCACGTGCTTGTGGTGCGCCCGCCAGCGCGCGGTGTCGACGTAAAGCGTGAGCGCCATGGCCGGACCCGGAACCTTTCTTGTGGCTGCGGTGGTGTGGAGGTGAGCGAAGCTCGGAGGGGAGGAGAGCCTGTCAGCGGCGCGACATGTAGATGTCGAGCGCCTTGTGGAGCAGCTTGTTCAGCGGGAAGTCCCACTCGCCGAGGTACTCGGCGGCCTGTCCGCCCGTGCCCACCTTGAACTGGATCAGGCCGAACAGGTGGTCCGACTCGTCCAGCGAGTCGGAGATGCCGCGCAGGTCGTAGACGGTCGCGCCGAGCGCGTAGGCGTCGCGCAGCATCCGCCACTGCATGGCGTTCGAGGGCCGGAACTCGCGGCCGATGTTGTCGGAGGCCCCGTAGGAGTACCAGACGTGCCCGCCGACGATCAGCATGGTCGCCGCCGACAGGTTCACCCCGTTGTGGCGGGCGAAGTACAGCCGCATGCGGTTCGGGTCCTCGGTGTTGAGAGCCGTCCACATGCGCTGGAAGTACGACAGCGGGCGCGGCCGGAAGTGGTCGCGCACGGCCGTGATCTCGTACAGCCGCTGCCATTCCTCCAGGTCGTGGTAACCGCCCTGGACGACCTCGACGCCGGCCTTCTCGGCCTTCTTGATGTTGCGGCGCCACAGCTGGTTGAAGTTCTTGTGCACCTCTTCGAGGGAACGGTTCGCCAGCGGCACCTGGTAGACGTAACGGGGCTGGACGTCGCCGAAGCCGGCGCCGCCGTCCTCGCCCTGCTGCCAGCCCATGCGGCGCAGCTTGTCGGCCACCTCGAAGGCACGCGGCTCGATGAAGTCCGCCTCGATGTCGCGCAGCCGCTTGACGTCCGGGTTCTGGATGCCCGCCTTGATGGAGGTGGCCTCCCAGCGGCGGATGATCACCGGCGGGCCCATCTTCACGGAGAACGCGCCCTGTTGCCGCAGGTGCGCGAGCATCGGCTCCAGCCACTCGGTCAGGTTCGGCGCGTACCAGTTGATGACCGGACCCTCGGGCAGATAGGCCAAGTAGCGCTTGATCTTGGGGAGTTGACGGTAGAGGACGAGGCCGGCGCCGACGAGTTCGCCGGTCCTGTCGTCGAACCAGCCGAGGTTCTCCGACCGCCACTCGGCCTTGACGTCGGCCCAGGCCGGAACCTGCATGTGGCTCGCCGACGGCAGGCTCTGGATGTACGCCAGATGCTGCTCGCGGCTGATCGTCCTCAGGGTCAGGCTCATTCGGGGCGCTCCTCGGGCTGGTGTGTCCCCATGGGTACAGGGGCTCCGGCTCTCGCGCGAAGCCTACTGCGCCTGGAGAGCGGCCCGACTGGGCGCACGGGACCTTCGCCCCGGCCGGCGGGGCGGCAGGGGCGGTTCGCGGGTCGAGCGGTCGTCAGTTGTTCATGAGGGTGCGGACGGTGCCGCGGTGCCGGGGTCGGCGTCGCTCAGCTCACCAGAGGCCGCCGAAGAGGCCGCCGTGCGCCATGCCGAGGAAGAAGCCGACGCCGGAGGCGCCGAGGCCCAGGATCAGGAAGAAGCGCTCACGGGTGGTCTCGGAGATCCACTGTCCGTAGGCGCCGGTGAAGATCCCCACCAGGCCGGCCCACGAGCTGAGCAGGTGGAGGTTGTCGAACATCGCCGTGACGAAGGACACCGCTCCGAGCAGCAGGGCTGCCGCCATCAAGGCGTGCTGCACGGGATGGGGTCGGCCGTCGGTGGCGAAGAGAGAGCCGGCGGTGTTGGGTCGCAATGCCTGTGCCATAGGGCACCTCCTGCGGAAGGCGGCGCATAGTAGCGCCGTACACACCCGATGCGTACAGACTGAGGGTCCTCCCGGGCGGATTTCAACCGCAAGCACGCATGCAGGTAGTCTGTACCGTCTGCACCGGTGTCTGTCCAGGCACAGCCAGGGCGTCCGCCCAGCTCGGCGCGGGGACGTCGCAAGCCGCCCCCGACTGTCAGTGGCGGCCGATACCGTTGCGAACGCATCACAACCCTCCTGCCACGGAACGACCGTGGCCGCTGAGTCCGAAGGAGGTGGGTTCCACATGCGTCACTACGAGGTGATGGTCATCCTCGACCCCGATCTCGAGGAGCGCGCTGTCTCCCCGCTGATCGAGAACTTCCTCTCCGTCGTCCGTGAGGGCAACGGAAAGGTGGAGAAGGTCGACACCTGGGGCCGTCGTCGTCTCGCGTACGAGATCAAGAAGAAGCCCGAGGGCATCTACTCGGTCATCGACCTGCAGGCCGAGCCTGCGGTCGTCAAGGAGCTCGACCGCCAGATGAACCTGAACGAGTCGGTCCTCCGGACCAAGGTCCTCCGTCCCGAGACCCACTGAGCTCTCCCGCTCAGCTGATCTCGGGAATCTGAGTAGCAGCACCAGCAGCCAGCAGCAGCAAACCCGCCGAGAGGTTCCCCATGGCAGGCGAGACCGTCATCACGGTCATCGGCAATCTCGTCGATGACCCCGAGCTGCGCTTCACCCCCTCCGGTGCGGCGGTCGCGAAGTTCCGTGTCGCGTCCACCCCCCGCACCTTCGACCGCCAGACGAACGAGTGGAAGGACGGCGAAAGCCTCTTCCTGACCTGCTCGGTCTGGCGTCAGGCGGCGGAGAACGTCGCCGAGTCGCTCCAGCGAGGCATGCGCGTCGTCGTGCAGGGCCGGCTGAAGCAGCGGTCCTACGAGGACCGCGAGGGCGTCAAGCGCACGGTCTTCGAGCTGGACGTCGAGGAGGTCGGCCCCAGCCTGCGCAACGCCACGGCCAAGGTCACCAAGACCACCGGTCGCGGTGGCCAGGGTGGCGGCGGCGGTTACGGCGGCGGCCAGGGCGGTGGCGGCGGCTGGGGCGGTGGCTCCGGCGGCGGCCAGCAGGGCGGCGGAGCTCCCTCCGACGACCCGTGGGCGACCAGCGCTCCCGCCGGTGGAAACTCCGGCGGCGGCGGTGGCGGCGGCTGGGGTGGGAACTCCGGCGGCGGCAGCGGCAGCGGCGGCGGCTACTCGGACGAGCCCCCCTTCTAAGGGCGGGTTCGCATCCCAACTTCTTGATCACACAGGAGAAACACCATGGCGAAGCCGCCTGTGCGCAAGCCTAAGAAGAAGGTCTGCGCTTTCTGCAAGGACAAGGTCACGTACGTGGACTACAAGGACACGAACATGCTGCGGAAGTTCATTTCCGACCGCGGCAAGATCCGTGCCCGCCGCGTGACCGGCAACTGCACGCAGCACCAGCGTGACGTCGCCACGGCCGTCAAGAACAGCCGTGAGATGGCGCTGCTGCCCTACACCGCCCAGGCGCGATAAGGGAAGGGTGACCGACTAATGAAGATCATCCTCACCCACGAGGTCTCCGGCCTCGGTGCCGCGGGCGACGTCGTCGACGTCAAGGACGGTTACGCTCGCAACTACCTGATCCCGCGGAATTTCGCTATCCGCTGGACCAAGGGTGGCGAGAAGGACGTCGAGCAGATCCGTCGCGCTCGCAAGATCCACGAGATCCAGACCATCGAGCAGGCCAACTCCGTGAAGGCCCAGCTCGAGGGTGTGAAGGTCCGCCTGGCCGTCCGCTCCGGCGACGCCGGTCGTCTCTTCGGTTCCGTCACCCCGGCCGACGTCGCCTCGGCGATCAAGGCTGCCGGTGGCCCCGAGGTCGACAAGCGCCGCATCGAGCTCGGTTCGCCGATCAAGACCCTGGGCGCTCACGAGACGTCCGTGCGTCTGCACCCCGAGGTTGCCGCCAAGGTCAACATCGAGGTCGTCTCGGCCTGATCGCCGTGCTCGGCTCGAAGAGCTGAGAAGGGGCCGCACCTTCCGAGGTGCGGCCCCTTCCGCGTGTTCGAAAGCGAGTCAGGGTTTCACGTGAAACGAGTCGGCTCGCAGTCGGTGGGAGAGGCCCTGGCCCGTGTCAGCGCGTTGCGCCGATCACTACCCAGCGACCCGACCGGGCGCGAAGCCAGAGGGTCAGCCATCGCGTCGCCATCATCAACGTCATCGCGCCCCACAGGGCGGTCAGCCCCCCGCCGAGCACCGGTACGAGCACGGCCACCGGGGCGAAGACGGCCAGCGTGAGCACCATCGCCCAGGCGAGATAGGGGCCGTCACCGGCGCCCATCAGCACGCCGTCGAGGACGAAGACGACGCCGCAGATCGGCTGGGAGAGCGCCACCACGAGCAGAGCCGGCAGCGCGGTGTCCTTCACGATCGGATCGCTGCTGAACAGGGGGAGGAAGAGCGGCCGTGAGACCACGACGAGCACTCCGAGCGCCACGCCCACGGCGATGCCCCACTCGACCATGCGGCGACAGGCGGCCCGGGCCCCCTGGGCGTCGCCGGCGCCGAGACAGCGCCCGATGATCGCCTGACCTGCGATGGCGATGGCGTCGAGGGCGAAGGCGAGCAGGCTCCACAGCGACAGGATGATCTGATGCGCCGCGATGTCGGCGTCGCCGAGACGCGCTGCCACCGCCGTGGCGATCATGAGGACGGCGCGCAGGGAGAGGGTGCGCACCAGCAGCGGCACTCCGGCCTGGGCCGACGCCCGGATCCCGGCGGAGTCGGGACGCAGCGAGGCGCCATGACGGCGGGCGCCCCGGACCACCACGACGAGGTAGACCACGGCCATGCCGCACTGAGCGACGACGGTGCCCCAGGCGGATCCGGCGATGCCGAGCCCCGCCCCGTAGACGAGACCGACGTTGAAGAGGGCGTTGGCGACGAAGCCCGAGATGGCGACGTAGAGCGGTGTCCTCGTGTCCTGAAGTCCGCGCAGAACGCCGGTCGCGGCCAGCACGACGAGCATGGCCGGAATGCCGAGCGCCGAGATGCGCAGATAGGTGATCGCGTAGGGAGCGGCCGTGTCGGAGGCGCCGAACGCCTCGACGAGTGCGGGTGCCGCGGGCAGGACGACGGCGATCACGGCAGCGCCGAGCAGCAGCGCCAGCCAGATGCCGTCCATGCCCTGGCGGATGGCTGCCGGGAGGTCGCCGGCGCCCACGCGGCGGGCGACGGCCGCCGTGGTGGCGTAGGCGAGGAAGACGAAGACGCTCACGGCGGTCATGAGGAGTGCGGAGGCGATTCCCAGGCCCGCCAGCTGAGCTGTGCCGAGGTGGCCCACGATCGCGCTGTCCACCATGACGAAGAGCGGCTCGGCGACGAGAGCGCCGAAGGCCGGAACTGCCAGGGAGACGATCTCCCGATCGTGTTGTCGGCGGGTGGCCTTGGCGGTCGCGGGAGCCTGTGTCATGTGCACCAATGTAATCTTCCACAGGTAAGTGATGCAATAGTGCAGTGACCCTTACTCGGCTTCTGGCCGGGCCGCTTCTCGCGCACCGTTCGAGGCGATCTTGGCCCGACCGGGAAACTTTTTCTTCTGCACAGCCGGTGGATGGTGAAAGTGCAGGTCACGGCGGTCGTCGAGAGAAATACGAGGGCTTGTTCACAGGGCTGTCCACCGGGTCGTGCACAGGTTTCGCCGGGTTCTCCACAGCATCGGGCCCGTCGTCCACATGGCCTGTGGATAACCAGATTGGCTGACGCCGCTCGCGGGCCTACCGTGGTCCGGCGCCCGCTCCGTCCACCGGCTGGGGAACCCCTGCGGAACCCACCCGCCCGGACCGGAGTTGGGCCTCTCAGTTGTCAGTGCCGTGGCGTAGAAATGACGTGCCCGGCGAGGTCCGCTCCGCGGACGGGAGGAGGTGGCTCGGTGAGCATTTCCGAGCCCTTGGACGATCCCTGGGCCGACAGTGGCCCCAGCGATCGTCTGCCCTCCTCCCGGCGGCGCGGCGACGTGGGCCGCGGCCGGGACGAACAGCACGACCGCGGCCGGGACAGCGGCGAGTGGGACAGCGGCGGCACGGCCTTCGAGCGAGTGCCGCCACAGGATCTGGACGCCGAACAGTCGGTGCTCGGCGGCATGCTCCTGTCCAAGGACGCCATCGCCGACGTGGTCGAGATCCTCAAGGGCCACGACTTCTACAAGCCCGCCCACGAGACGATCTACCAGGCGATCCTCGACGTCTACGCCAAGGGCGAGCCGGCCGACCCCATCACCATCGCCGCCGAGCTCACCAAGCGCGGCGAGATCAACAAGGTCGGCGGCGCGTCGTACCTGCACACGCTCGTCCAGACGGTGCCCACGGCGGCCAACGCCGAGTACTACGCGGAGATCGTCCACGAGCGGGCGGTGCTGCGCCGCCTGGTCGAGGCCGGCACCCGCATCACCCAGATGGGATACGCGGCCGACGACGACGTCGACGAGATCGTCAACCGTGCCCAGGCGGAGATCTACGCCGTCACCGAGCAGCGCACCAGCGAGGACTACCTCCCCCTCGGCGACATCATGGAAGGCGCCCTCGACGAGATCGAGGCGATCGGCTCGCGCAGCGGCGAGATGACCGGTGTGCCGACCGGATTCACCGACTTCGACTCGCTCACCAACGGACTGCATCCCGGTCAGATGATCGTCATCGCGGCCCGTCCCGCCATGGGAAAGTCCACGCTGGCACTGGACTTCGCGCGAGCCGCGTCGATCAAGAACAACCTGCCCAGCGTCATCTTCTCCCTGGAGATGGGGCGAAACGAGATCGCGATGCGCCTGCTGTCCGCCGAGGCGCGGGTCGCCCTGCACCACATGCGTTCCGGGACGATGACCGACGAGGACTGGACCCGGCTCGCCCGCCGGATGCCGGACGTCTCGGCCGCCCCGCTTTTCATCGACGACTCCCCGAACCTGTCGATGATGGAGATCCGGGCCAAGTGCCGCCGCCTCAAGCAGCGCAACGACATCAGGCTGGTCGTCATCGACTACCTCCAGCTGATGCAGTCCGGCGGCTCCAAGCGTGCAGAGAACCGCCAGCAGGAGGTCTCGGACATGTCCCGTAACCTCAAGCTCCTCGCCAAGGAGCTGGAGATCCCGGTGATCGCGCTGTCCCAGCTCAACCGTGGCCCCGAGCAGCGCACCGACAAGAAGCCCATGGTCTCCGACCTGCGTGAGTCGGGCTCCATCGAGCAGGACGCCGACATGGTGATCCTGCTGCACCGTGAGGACGCGTACGAGAAGGAGTCGCCGCGGGCGGGCGAGGCCGACCTGATCGTGGCCAAGCACCGTAACGGCCCCACGGCGACGATCACCGTCGCCTTCCAGGGCCACTACTCACGCTTCGTGGACATGGCCCAGACCTGAGCCGGCGGGCTGTCGGCCGGTCGTCCTGGGGGCCTTCAGCCGGGCTGGAAGAACGCGAGCATCTTCCGGGCGGCGTCCGGCGACGTCAGCAGAGCCTGGATGTCCGCGGACATCCGGGCGGCGGCGCCGGTGCGTTCGAACATCTCGCGTTCGTATTCTTCGACGGCCGCGGGAAGGTCATCCTGGTGCGAGGCCAGCGCGAGACCCAGCAGGGCGCCGTCCAGCAGCGCCATGTTGGCGCCCTCCCCGACCGGCGGCATCAGATGCGCGGCGTCGCCGATCAGTGTGACGTCCGGTCGCGACGGCCAGGTCAGTCCGACCGGGAGAGCGGTGATCGGCCGCGGCACCACCGTGTCGTCACAGGCCGCGATCAGCGCGGTGAACCGTGAGTCCCAGCCGGGGAGCAGGTCGATCAGCCGTGCCTTGGCGGCCGCCGGATCGTCGAACGGGATGCCGCTGGCGGCGATCCAGTCCTCGCCGGTGCCGTAGAAGCTGAGGCCGATGCGTACGCGGCCGTCGCCGTTGCGCTGTGCCGCCAGGGACACTCCGTCGCCGAGAACCCAGTAGTTGCCGCGCCCGACCATCGCCGCGAGGTCGGGATGCGTGCGGTCGATGTTGGGAATGCCGATCTCGACGATGTTCTGGCCGATGTGCGCCGGGCGGGCGCCGGTGAGCAGCGGACGGACCCGGGAGCGCGCGCCGTCCGCGCCGACCAGAAGGTCGTACCTCGCACCGCTGCCGTCGGCGAAGTGCAGGAGGCCGTCGCCGGCGGATGTGAACGCGTGCCCCCAGCGCACCATGTCTTCGGGGAGGGAGTCCAACAGCAGGTCGCGCAGGTCGGCGCGGTCGACCTCGGGTCGCTCCAGTGGGGCGTCGTCGGGCGTGTCCTCCTGGAGCAGCAGGGTGCCGTCCGGTTCCAGCAGGCGCATGTCCTGGCCTTCGCCACGGGCTATCGCGTGGAACCGGTCGATCAGTCCGGCCTCGCGCAGCGCCCGCTGGCCGGAGTGGATGTCGAGCATGCCGCCCTGACCGCGAGCAGCGCGGGACGTTTCACGTTCGTACACGACGGCGTCGATGCCGTTCATGTGCAGCAGCCGGGCGAGGGCCAGGCCGCCCAGGCCTGCTCCGACGATGGCGATGGTCATGGACGTCTCCTCGATACGCTGTATGAGTCGATACACTGTATCGCCTGATGCGATGTATCGTGGGCGGCATGTTGGTGTGGGAGAGGCCGGAGCCGCCGAATCGCCCCGTACCGGCCGCTTTGAGCCGGGAGCGGATCGTGCGAGCGGCGATCCGGCTGGCCGACGCGGACGGCCTGGACGCTGTGTCGCTGCGCAAGGTGGCCGGCGCGCTCGACGTCCGGCCGATGCGGCTCTACGGCTACATCGCCGGCAAGGAGGAGCTGCTCGATCTGATGGTCGACGCCGCGTACGCCGAGATCCGGCCGGTCGGTGACGGCTGGCGGGAGGTGCTCCGCTCCCTCGCCGAAACCACCCGGCACGCCGTTCACGAGCATGAGTGGCTCGCCGATCTCCTGGGCGGCCGCCCGCAGCTCGGGCCGCACGCGCTGGCCAGCGGGGAGAGCGTGATGGCCGCACTGGGCGACGTCGACGTGGACGCCGTCATGCCGGTGGTCGCCGCGGTCAACGCGTACGTGATCGGCGCGGTGCGCCGGGAGATCGCCGAGCGGCGTGCCGAGAGGGCCACCGGGATGGACGAGAAGCGTTGGCAGGCCTCGCTCGGGCCCTATCTGGAGCGAACCTTCGCCACCGGGCGGTTCCCCGCGCTGGCCACGGTGGTGCGCGATGCCGCCCACCTGGACGCCGACCACACCTTCCGGATGGGTCTCGACCTCCTGCTCGACGGCATCGCAGGACGTTTGGCGAGGTGAGGCAGGCAGGGCGCAAGGATCCGACCGGCCACAACATGAGGTCGGCGGGCCCCGAGGCAATGGGCTCGACTCACGCGGTCGGGCCAGGTGGACTGGCCCCATGACGACATTTCACGAAGAACTGCTCCCCGGCACCCGGCGTGCGCTGCTGCACAGTATCGCCGTGGCCCAGGCCGAGGGCCGGTCCCCGTCGCTCGTCGCCGCGGTCGTGCGCGACGGACGGGCCGTGTGGCACGGGGCGCGTACCTCGGTCGACGGACACGGACCCGATGAGAACGTGCAGTACCGCATCGGTTCGATCACCAAGACGTTCACCGCGGTGCTTGTGATGCGGCTGCGTGACGAGGGGGCGCTCGACCTCGGGGACCCGTTGGAGAAGCACCTGCCGGGCACGGATGCCGGCGGGGCGACGATCGCTCAACTGCTCGCCCACACCGGCGGACTGGCAGCGGAATCGCCCGGTCCTTGGTGGGAGCGGACACCGGGCGCGTTGCGCCCCGACCTCGCAGACGTCCTCGGCGACCGCCCTGTCCTGCATCCGGCAGGCCGCCGGTTCCACTACTCCAACCCCGGCTACAGCCTCCTCGGAGCCCTGGTGGAGGAGCTCCGAGGAGCGTCGTGGGACGAGGTCCTACGGCGTGAAGTGCTCGAACCCCTGGGCCTTGATCGCACGAGTACACGACCCCGGCACCCCCATGCGGGCGGCTGGGCGGTGCATCCGTGGGCCGATGTCCTGCTGCCCGAGCCCGCCGAGGACTTCGGTCGAATGGCCGCGGCGGGTCAACTCTGGTCCACGTCAGGGGATCTGGCCCGGTTCGCGGCCTTCCTCGCGCACGGGGACGACCGGGTGCTGTGTGCTCGGACGCTGCGGGAGATGCGAACGCCCGCAGCGCCGACCGACCCGGCGGATTTCACGGACGGCGGTTCCTATGGGCTCGGTCTGCGGATCGAGAACCAGGGCGGCCGCGTGCTCGTGGGCCATTCCGGGTCGGTTCCGGGGTTCCTGGCGAGCCTTGCCCTGAGCGTGTCGGACGACGTCGCGGCGGTGGTGCTCGCCAACTGCACCTCCGGTCCGACCGTGACCCAGGTGGCCGCCGACCTCGTGCGCATCGTCGCCGAGACGGAGCCCCGCATTCCCGAGCCGTGGCGGCCGTCGCCGCACGTCGACCGTTCTCTGCTGGAACTGACCGGTCCTTGGTACTGGGGGACCAGCCCGTACACGCTGCGGATCACCGAGGGCGACCTCCTCTGCCTTGCGCCGCTCTCCGGCAACGGCAGGCGTTCAAGGTTCCGGACCAACGGCGACGGCACCTGGACAGGCTTGGAGGGCTACTTCGCGGGCGAGATCCTTCAGGCCGTTCGACGACCGGGCGGCTCGGTGGACCATCTGGACCTCGGCTCGTTCGTGTTCACCCGTCAGCCCTATGACGAGGGTGCCGCCGTACCTGGTGGTGTCGACGCGGAGGGGTGGCGGGGAATCGGCTAGTCGCCCTCGGACAGCGGTAGTTGAGGAAGCGCCCTGTTTCACGTGAAACAGGGCGCTGCCACCTTTTCGTTCCGCGGTCTCAGAGGTGGAGCTTGAAGCCGACGTGCGAGGCCACGAAGCCGAGCCGCTCGTAGAAGCGATGGGCGTCGGTGCGCGTGACGTCGGACGTCAGCTGCACCAACTGGCAGTCCGCCCGCCGGGACTCCTCGACCGCCCATTCGATGAACCGCGTTCCCAAGCCGCTGCCGCGTTCGTCGGCGTGGACGCGGACACCCTCGACGATCGACCGGGTGGCTCCGCGCCGGGACAGTCCCGGGATGATCGTCAATTGGAGCGTGCCGACGACCCGGCCTTCCCTCACGGCGACGACGACGCGTTGGTTCGGGTCGGAGCTGAGCCGTTCCAGCGCGGAGGCGTAAGGGGTCAGGTCGTCCGGTGACTCTCGCTGAGCCCCCAAGGGGTCGTCGGCGAGCATGGCGACGATCGCGGGGATGTCGTCGGCGACGGCGGGGCGTATTTCAAGATCTCCCATGACTGCAGCCTACGCAGCCGCGGCTGTCGCCTTCAGTGTCTCCACGGCCCGGACCAGCGGGGCCAGTTCGGGGTTCCTCGCCGCCTCGTCGAGGGCTTCGCGCAGTGCGGTGTCGTTGGTCGGGCGGGCCGCGCCGAGCAGGCTGAGGCCCGCTGCGGTGACGTTGGTGTAGATGCCGCGACGATCGGTGGGGCAGAGGTAGCGCTCTAGGAGGCCCCGGTCCTCCAGCCGGGTCACCAGCCGGGTGGTGGCGCTCTGGCTGAGGACGACCGCGTCGGCGACCTGTTTCATCTGCAGATGGCCGCCCTCGCCGTCGTGCTGACGGCTGAGCACGTCGAGCAGGGAGTACTCGCGCACGCTCAGGTCGTGACGGGTCTGCAGCGCACGCTCGATGTGCGCCTCGATCCTTCCGTGCAGCAGAGAGAGGGCGCACCAGCCCTGGGCGAGCGCGGTGAGTGCGGGGTCCGTCGCGGTCATGAGCGTCCTTCCTCCGTCACGGAGCGGCTGAACACCAGGGTAATGCAGCACCGCGATATACGGCGTTTGCATGTATCAAGCGTCTGCAAGTATTGTCGAGGCACGTAAAGCGCACCTGCAATTATTTTGGAAGGCGTACCACCCATGCCTCTCGCGCTCCTTGCCCTCGCGATCGGAGCCTTCGGGATCGGGACCACCGAGTTCGTGATCATGGGCCTGCTGCCCGAGGTCGCAGGCGACTTCGGGGTGTCCATCCCCACCGCGGGCTTCCTTGTGACCGGCTACGCGCTGGGCGTCATGTTCGGCGCCCCTCTGATGACCGTCCTCGGCACCAGGCTCCCCCGCAAGCGGATGCTGATGCTGCTGATGGGCCTGTTCATCGTCGGCAACCTGCTGTCCGCCGTCGCCCCCGCGTTCGCCCTCATGCTGGCCGGCCGAGTCGTCGCCTCGCTGGCGCACGGTGCCTTCTTCGGCATCGGCTCGGTCGTCGCGGCCGATCTGGTCGCTCCCGACAAGAAGGCCGGCGCCATCGCGATGATGTTCACCGGTCTGACCGTCGCCAACGTCGTCGGCGTCCCGCTGGGCACCCTGGTCGGCCAGAGCGCCGGCTGGCGCGTCACCTTCGCCGTCGTCGCGGCGCTCGGCGTGGTGGGGCTGGCCGGCATCGCCAAACTGGTGCCCGACATGCCCCGGCCGCAGGGAGTGCGTCTGCGCCACGAGTTCGCCGCCTTCAAGAACGCACAGGTCCTTCTCGCCATGGCGATGACCGTCCTCGGCTTCGGCGGTGTCTTCGCCGCCATCACCTACATCGCACCGATGATGACTCGCGTGGCCGGCTTCGCCGACGGCTCCGTCACCTGGCTGCTGGTCCTCTTCGGGCTCGGGATGGTCGCCGGCAACCTCGTCGGCGGCAGGTACGCCGACCGCGCCCTGATGCCGATGCTCTACGTCTCCCTGGGCGCCCTGGCCGTCGTCCTGGCGCTCTTCACGCTCACCGCGCACGACAAGGTCCTGGCGGCCGTCACGATCGCTCTGATCGGCGCCCTGGGCTTCGCCACCGTCCCGCCGCTGCAGAAGCGCGTTCTGGACCAGGCGCACGGCGCGCCGACGCTGGCCTCGGCGGTCAACATCGGCGCCTTCAACCTCGGCAACGCCCTGTCCGCATGGCTCGGCGGCATGGTCATCGCGGCCGGACTGGGCTACACCGCTCCCAACTGGGTGGGCGCCGCCCTCGCCGCCGCCGCTCTGCTCCTCGCCTTCGTCTCCTCCGCCCTGGAACGCCGGGAGAGGGCCGCCGACGCCCCGAGCGCCGTCGTCGCCGGCGGCGTGCCTACCGAGCAGCGGGCCACCGTTCACCACTGAGAGCGGCCGGACACGCGGGCGGTGCCGGGTTGCTCTCCGGCGGTACACGGCGCTTCAGCTGAACGCCCCGACCGCGCTCGGCCGCCCGCTGCCGTTCCTCGAGGGCGGCATGCCGGGTACCGCACGTCGCGGGGCCCGGCATCCGTGTGGCCGCACCGTCAGCCGGCCGCCACGGTGAGCGGCGCGAACCGCCGGCTCCAGTCACCGGGCAGTTCGGCGATCCCGTAGGTCATGACGGCGTTGAAGCCGGCGGACGCCAGGCCCCGAGCCTTCAGCCACAGCAGCAGATCCTCGTGCCGTACGTCGATGTCGGTGCGCAGGGGACGGTCCGTCCGGGCGGCCAGGGAGGTCACCAGCGCCTTCGCGGTCTCCGTGTCCCGGGCGATCAGCGGGCCTACGACCTGGGTGTCCATGTTGGGCCATGCGGCGGCGTAACCGATGATCCGGCCGCCCTCCTCGGCCACCCGTACCTGGTCGGCGAAGGCGGGAAGCCGGGCGAGGATGTGGGTGCGGTCGGCGCCGAACACCTGCTCGTCGAGCCTGACGATCGTGGCGAGGTCCTCGGCCGTGGCCGCGCGGGTCACGTCGTCGGGACGCACGTCGCCCCCGGTGAAGCGGCCGCGCACCATCTCCGCGCGCCCCGTGGTCTTGAAGCCCAGCTCCTCGTAGAGGGGTCGCCCGTACTCGGTGGCGTGAAGGGTCAGCGGAGTGGTGCCCATGGCGCAGACGACGTGCTGCATCAGCCGTCGGCCGACGCCCTGCCTGGCGTGCCGTTCGGCTACCAGCACCATGCCGACGGCACCGAGGACCGGCCGGCCGTGCGGACCGTACTCGGTGACCACGCAGGCGCTGACGAGGCCACCGTCGGGGTCGTCGACGCCGTAGCCCGTCCCGGCGGTCAGGAGGAGGCCCCATTTGTGTTCCTCGCGTGGCCACCCCCGGTCCTCTGACAGGTCGGCGCATGCCGTGAGGTCACGGTGCGTCAGGCGGCGGATGGGGAGGGTGGCGGGGGAAGGAATCGGCACGCGGGTCAGGCTGTCCGATCGGCGGCTCGGTCGTCCACCTCATTCCCAGGACACGTACGTGCTTTAGGCCATGCGCCCCTGAGTACCCGGGACCGGCACTGTGCGGGGCTGTTTCACGTGAAACACCGTCGCGCTCGCCGCCGCCGCGCCGCTTTGCCCCGGCTCGGGCCCCCTCGGCCGGGGAAGGGGGGCGTGTGAGCGAGGAGCGATGCCCGGTATGGTCGAGTCCGGTTCGTGTCCGGAACGTGATCTGCGAGGCGCGGTGCATGCGTCCCGCGCGAGCCGACGGGTCTCAGGCGGCCGGAACGAGGGGACCGCGGCCATGGCGGCCGTGCGACGGGACGCAGAAGCCGGCTGTCCGCGAGGGGAAGCAGGCGCCTTCCGACGGGAGGCGCGCAGACCGACCGAAAGACGTGCGAGGCGAGGCACACCATGGACGCTCCGACCACCAGGTCGGCCGACAAGGACACGTCCGACGGCGAGGAGGGATGGTTCACGCCGCACAAGCAGCCTGATCCGCCCACCGAACCCGACCATGCGGCCCCAGCTCCTCCCGCTCCGCAGAGGGCCGCCGGTCCGCCCTCCGAGCCTTCGCAGCTCTCGGCTCCCGCCCGGCCCGGCGTCGCCTCATGGCCCCGGGGCCCCGCCGAACCGCCTGCGCCCAGCCCGAACGCTTCCTCGGACGCCGTCCGCATCCGCCGGACCATGGCCGAGGTGACTCCCGTGGCCGACGACGTCACGTCGTACTTCTACGCGCTGCTCTTCGTCCGCCACCCCGAGCTGCGCTCGCTCTTCCCGCCCGCGATGGACGTTCAGCGGGACCGGTTGCTGAAGGCCCTGCTGATCACCGCCGAGCGCCTCGACGACACCTCGATGCTGGACGAGTACCTGCAGAACCTGGGCCGTGGTCACCGCAGGTTCGGCACCCGCCCCGAGCACTACCCGGCTGTCGGCGAGTGCCTGATCGAGGCCCTCGGCGCCTACGCCGGCTCCGTCTGGGACGCCGAGACCGAGGCGGCCTGGGTCCGGACCTACACCAGGATCTCCCAGGTCATGATCGACGCGGCGGCCGCCGACGAACTGCGGGCCCCGGCCTGGTGGAACGCGGAGGTCGTCTCCCACGAGCTGAGAACCCCGGACGTCGCCGTCCTCACTGTCCGGCCCGACCAGCCCTATCCGTTCCTCGCCGGGCAGTACGCGAGCCTGGAGACACCGTGGTGGCCGCGGATCTGGCGGCATTACTCCTTCGCCTCGGCCCCCCGCTCCGACGGACTGCTGACGTTCCATGTGAAAGCCGTCCCGGCGGGTTGGGTGTCCAACGCGCTGGTGCACCGTGCCCGCCCCGGCGACATCGTCAGGCTCGGTCCGCCCGCCGGCTCGATGACCGTCGACCACACCCACGACAGCGGGCTGCTCTGCCTGGGCGGCGGCACCGGAATAGCGCCCGTCAAGGCGCTGGTCGAGGACGTCGCCGATCGCGGCGCACGCCGCCCGGTCGAGGTCTTCTACGGCGCCCGCAGCGATCAGGACCTGTACGCCATCGAGGCGTTGCTCGGGCTCCAGGAGTCCCATTCCTGGCTGCAGGTACGGCCCGTGGTCGACGACCGGGACGGCCTCATGCGGCTCCCCGAGGCCGTGCGCGGCTTCGGCCCATGGGCCGGATACGACGCCTACGTGTCAGGGCCGCCCGGACTGATCCGCAGGGGAGTGGACTCCCTGAGCGCCTCAGGCATCCCCACGGAGCGCATACGTCACGACGCGGTCGAGGAACTCGCCGGCACCAGGTCCTGACCTCGCTTCCCGGGCATCACCCCAGGTCCGGGGCATGCATGGCACGGACGCCCTCGATGTTGCCGTCGAGGTAGTGCCGCAGGGACAGCGGGACGAGGTGGACGGAGGCGATCCCGACCCGGGTGAACGGCACGCGGACGATCTCGTACTCGCCGACGGGTTCGTCGACCTCGGGACCGTGCCGCAGGGCCGGGTCCATGGAGCCGAGCCGGCAGACGAAGAAGTGCTGCACCTTCACGCCGGTCGCGCCGCCGTCCTCGCCGATGTGCTCGACGGTGTCGACGAAGCAGGGCACCACGTCGGTGATCTTGGCGCCGAGCTCCTCGTACACCTCCCGGTGCAGGGCCTCGACGACGGTCGCGTCCTCCGGCTCGACGCCGCCTCCGGGGGTGAGCCAGTAGGGATCCATGCCGGGCTTGGTGCGCTTGATCAGGATCAGGTCGTCACCGTCCAGCAGAACGGCGCGTGCGGTGCGCTTGACCACAGGTCGGACGGTCATGGGAGAAATGTGGCCCGGCTGGTTCCACGTGAAACATCCCGCATCGTCACCGGTCGGGCCTTCACCGTGACCGCGGGCACGAACACGCTCAGCACCACTCGGAGGCCGCGCTCAGCAGCCAGTCGTGCGCCCGCGCTATGTGCGGCATCGCCAGGGTGCCACTGCGCACCACCAGGACGTATGTCCGCAGCGGCGGCACCGTGGGCTCATGCAGTGCCACCAGATCACCGCCGGCCAGGGCGGCCGCGCAGAGGTAGCGCGGCAGCACCGCCAGCCCCGCGCCCGCGACAGCGCACGCCAGCACCGCCCGCAGATCGGGGACGATCACGGTGCCCGAGGCGGTGGGACGCGCGTCGAAGACGGAGGCCCAGTAGCGGGAGACGAGGGGGAGTGACTCGTGCACTTCGATCACCGGCAGGTGCTCCAGCGCGGCAGCGCCCTTGCGCCATGGCTGCCGGGCACTGATCAGTTCGGCCCGGTCCGGAGCGGCGACCAGAACGTGCTCCTCGTCGCACAGCGGGGTCGCCGTGAGCAGTGCGCCGCGCGGCCGGACCGTACTGATCGCCACATCGTGGTGCCCGGCGGCCAGCCCCTCCAGCACCTCCTCGGCGGTCCCGAAAGAGGCGCGTAAGGAAAGGGAATGCCCGTCCTCGCCGGCCAGTTCGGTGAGAGCCGGCAGAGCGCGTGCGGCGGTGAACTCCGGAGGGCCGGCGAGGTGCAGCGTCCGTACCGCGGATTCGTCGTCGAGGTCGGTCTCGGTGATCTCCACCAGGGCGTCGAGGTGCGGAGCGGCCTTGTGCGCGAGCTCGTCGCCGATGGAGGTCGGGGTGACCCCGCGGGCCTGGCGCAGGAACAGCGGGCGCCCGAGCTGCCGTTCCAGCGTGCGGATCTGGGAGGTGACGGCCGGCTGGGACAATCCCAGCAGGGCGGCGGCACGGGTGAAGGAACCGGCCCGGTGCACGGTCACGAAGGTGCGCAGCAAGGCCAGATCCATGGAGCGTGCTCTCCCTTCCCGGCCTTTCCGGGCCCCGAGGCAGGGGTCAACTATAAAAAAGTCGATAGGCCCCTGCCGCTACAGTGATTGGACACTGACACAGAGTCAACTAGCCTGGATCAGGCGGTTCTTCGCGCGTGGAACCGTGGACGGTCCGAGCCACGAGGGGGGAGGTTCGGACCGTCCGGTGCGCCCGGCGCTCCACCGGACGGCGTCCGCCGACCCGTCACCGGCCCGACTCGTCCAGCGCACGCAGCACATCCGCCACCAGGTCCTCGGGATCCTCGGCGCCGACCGACAGCCGGATGAAGCCCTCCGGCACCGCGTCCCCGCCCCAGCGACCCCGCCGCTCAGCCGTGGAACGCACTCCGCCGAAGCTGGTCGCGTCGTCCACGAGCCGCAGCGCGTCGAGGAAGCGCTCCGCTCGCGCGCGCGTGGGCAACGTGAAGGACACCACGCATCCGAAGCGCCGCATCTGTCGCGAGGCGATCTGATGGGACGGGTCGTCCGGCAGTCCCGGGTACCGCAGCCCGCTCACCTCGCTTCTGCTCCGCAGCGCCTCGGCCACGGCCAGCGCGCCGGCGGTCTGCCGGTCGACGCGCATCTGCAGGGTGGCGATCGACCGGTGGGCGAGCCAGGCCTCCATCGGGCCGGGAATCGCGCCGACGATCTTGCGCCAGCGGCGTACCGCCGTCATGGGCTCACCGGCGCGCCCGGTGACGTAACCGAGGAGGACGTCGCCGTGCCCGGTGAGCTGCTTGGTGCCGCTGGCCACCGAGAAGTCGGCGCCCAGTTCCAGGGGACGCTGCCCCAGCGGCGTCGCCAGGGTGTTGTCCACCGCCACCAGAGCGCCACGCGTGTGTGCCGCCTCGACGAGCCGGCGGATGTCGCACACGTCGAGCCCGGGGTTCGACGGCGACTCGATCCACAGCAGCTTCGCGCCGTCGAGGACGTCGAGCTGGGCGTCCCCACCGGTGGGAGCGGTCCGCGCCACGATCCCGTACGCCTCCAGCTGGGCACGGACCAGAGGCAGCGCCTGGTAACCGTCGCTCGGCAGCACGACGGTGTCACCGGTGCGCAGCTGGGAGAAGAGGACCGCCGAGACGGCGGCCATGCCCGAGGCGAACGCGAGGGTCTCGACGTCGTCGTGCCCCGGCGCCTCGAGCTCGCCGATGGCGTGCTCCAGGTGCGTCCAGGTCGGGTTCTCGTCGCGGCCGTAGGTGTAAGGGCCGGTCGGCTCGCCCGGCAGGTGGAAGTGCGCGGCGAACACGGGACCGGGCAGGGTCGGCTCGTACTTCACCGGGTCGGGCAGGCCCGCCCGCACCGCGCGTGTGCCCTCGCCGGCGCCCGCGGAGAAGCCTCCGGTCGCAGCGGAATCGCTCATGTCACCCGTCCTTCCACGGCCTGGCGTACCGAGGCGAGCAGACCGACGCTCGCCTCCTCCACCCTCTCAAGGCACTCGTCGAAGCCGTCCGGGCCCCCGTAGTAGGGGTCGGGGACGTCGAGGTCGTCACCTGCCGAGGGGGCGTACGAACGCAACAGACGGACCTTCTGGGCGTCGTCAGGGGTGGGAGCGAGGAGACGCAGGGCCCTGAGGTGGCTGGAGTCCAGGGCGATCACCAGGTCGCGCCGGGCGAACCAGGACTGGTCGAAGACGCGGGCCGTGTGCGCGGTGGCGTAACCGCTCCGCTCGAGGACCGCGACGGTGCGCGGGTCGGCGTCCTCGCCCACGTGCCAGTCGCCTGTGCCGGCGCTGTCGATCTCGACCAGTGCGTCGAGTCCGGCCTCCGCGACGCGTGCGCGGAAGACCGACTCGGCCATCGGGGAGCGGCAGATGTTGCCGGTGCAGACGAAGCAGACGCGGTAGGTCATCGCGTGGTCAGTCCTTGTCGGGCAGGACGACGTTGAGCGCCCAGGAGACGACGGAGACGACCAGGCCGCCGAGCACGGCGGTCCAGAAACCGTCGACGTGGAAGCTGAGGTCGAGCTTGTCGGCCAGCCATGAGGTGAGCAGCAGCATCAACGCGTTGACCACGAGGGTTATCAGGCCGAGCGTGAGGACGAACAGCGGGAAGGTCAGCACCTTCACGACCGGCTTCACCAGGAAGTTGACGAGGCCGAAGAGCAGCGCCACCGCGATCAGGGTGCCGATTTCCTTGCCGGTGCTGTCGCCGGTCAGAGTGATCTTGTCGAGCAGCCAGACGGCGACCGCCAGGGCGCCCGCGTTGGCGATCGTCTTGACTACGAAATTCTTCATGTGTCTGATCGTGGCAGACGAGATCGGCGACGAGCGTGGGCGAGGACGATGAAGGCATTCCGGCTGGACGAACTGGAGGCGGAGAGAGCCGCCAACGACGGTGCCTACCTGCAGTTTCTGCGGGAGCGGAACATGTCGGTCGGGCTGTACGCGCTCGATGCCGGGGAGAATGATCCACAGAACCCGCACAATCAGGACGAGGTGTACTTCGTCGTGAGCGGGCGCGCCTCCATCACGGTCGGGATGGAGACCACCCAGGTGGCACGGGGCAGCGTGGTGTACGTGCCCGCCGGGGTCGCCCACAAGTTCCACCACATCAGCGAGGACCTGCGCGTTCTGGTCGTGTTCTCGCCACCGGAGGGGTGACCGTCTCCGACCGGCAGGGGATACGCAGTCTCAGGGTTCCCTAGGGGGACGATCAGGGGAGGACAAGGGGCGCGAGGCCTCCGTCGGCGTTCCTCGCGCCCTAGCATCGACGGCAGGACATCGAAGATCCGGCCCGTCGGGGCTCGGACATCCGACGAGAGGAGGACGAGAGCGATGCGAGAGATCTTCGCGGGACTGCCGTGGTGGGTGAAGTGGGTGGCCGTGCCGGTCATCGCGCTGGTCGTGTTCGGCGGCCTGATAGCGAGCGTGGTGGGCTTCGTCATCGGACTGCTCTTCAAGTTGCTGGTGTTCGTGGCGCTGGTCGCCGGACTGGTCTACGTGGTGCGGAAGTTCACGTCGACTTCCTCCTCGCGCGGGGACTGGTGAGCGGCGCGGACGGCCGGAGACGGTAACAGGAATCGCCTGTTACCTCGGCCGGGGGAAGTTTCCCCGACAGCCTGACTGTGAGCGGTGGCGGACGGTTAAAGTCCGGAACCCGACGCGGGGACGACCCCGCGAGCGGCGTATCCCCTTCCCGTGTTCCCGCACGGACCGCCCCCTCGCGCTTCGGGAGTAATCCTTGGCCACGGTTGACACCGCATCAGCGGAACCGTACGGACCCCCCGCCCGGCCGCCTTCCACCACACCCCCGCTCCAGCGCCCGCCGGCCAGGGGCGTTCCCGAGCAGCCGCATTCCGCGACGACCCTCATCAGCTCCGTCCAGCGCGCGATGCGTCTGCTGGAATCCGTCGCCGAGCACGAGTGCGGCGCACCGGCCAAACAACTGGCCCGCGAGACCGGCCTCGCGCTTCCCACCGCCTACCACCTGCTGCGGACCCTCGTCCACGAGGGGTATCTGCGCCGCGACAAGGGGCTGTTCTTCCTGGGGGAGGCGGCCGTGCGGCTGGGCGCCAGCGGGGCGGCGCAGAAACGTCGCAGCACGGTGGTCGACACTCTCGCCCACTGGCGCGATTCGATCGGTGTGCCGGTCTACTACGCCGTCTACCGGGAGGGTGAGATCGAGGTCATGTGCGTCTCCGACACCCCGGGCAACCCGGCGGTCGAGGAGTGGGCGGACTTCCGCGAGACAGGGCACGCGCATGCCATCGGCCAATGTCTGCTGGCCCAGTTGGACGAGGACTCGCGCCGTGACCACCTGACCCGCTACCCCGTTCAGTCGATCACCCCTTACACCGTCCGTGACGATCACACGCTGATGCGGCGGCTGGCCCGAGTGCGGCGGATGGAGGCGGTCGTCGAACGCCAGGAGTACGCGCTGGGCACGGTCTGCGCGGCGATCCCGATCACCGTGGGCACCTCGGCGGCGACGATGGCGATCTCACTGCCCGCCCATCAGTCGGACCGGCTGCTCTCGGCAGCACAGCAACTGCAACGCGAGGTCGGACGCATGCTGGGATCACTCGCGCTCTCTATCAGTATCTGAAAACTCACTCCTTGTGATCTGTCGTGCACGTTCAGCAAGATGCCTCCAGTGTCAGGGGTTGATTCCCAGCCATCCAAGGCAATGACGGGATAAGGCGATGCGCGAGTCCGTGCAGGCAGTACAGGCAGAGGTCATGATGAGCTTCCTCGTCTCCGAGGAGCTCTCGTTCCGTATCCCGGTCGAGCTGGGTTACGAGACCTGCGATCCCTACGCCGTGCGGCTCACCTTTCACCTGCCCGGTGATGCCCCGGTGACCTGGGCGTTCGGGCGGGAGCTGCTGGTCGACGGGGTGGGCAGACCATGCGGTGAGGGCGATGTGCGGGTCTCGCCCCTCGACCCCGGATCGCTCGGCGAGGTCCTGATCCGGCTTCAGGTGGGCAGTGACCAGGCGGTGTTCCGTTCGTCCACCGCCCCGCTCGTGGCCTTCCTCGACCGCACCGACAAGCTCGTCCCGCTGGGCCAGGAAGGCGCGCTCGCCGACTTCGACGCCCATCTCGACGAGGCTCTGGACCGGATCCTGGCGGAGGAACAGAGCGCCGGCTGAAGCGTCGCGCCGGGGAGGGCGACGGACGCTTCAGCGCGGGGAGGGGTTGTGCAGGAACGTTCCCTCGGGGCGATGGGGGGGCGCGGGCGCCCGAGGCACGTGGACGACGGCGTCGGGCGGCCGGCCCCGGTCAGCGCTTGCGGCGCCGGCCCCTGCCGCTCCGAGCAGGCGCGGGCGCCGTTCCCGCGGCCGCGGTGGCCGCCTCTGAAGGCCTCGCCTCCGGGACCGCCGCGCCCGCCGAACCCGGCCCGGGCCGGTCGGCCGAGACCACGAGGGCCGCGAGCGCCGTCGTCACCGGGACCGAGGCGACCAGGCCGATCGAGCCCACCAGCGTGCGCACGATCTCCTCGGCGACCAGCTCACTGTTGGCGACCGTGCCGACGCTGCTCTGCGCGATCGAGAAGAGCAGCAGCAGCGGCAGCGCGGCACCGGCGTAGGCGAGGACGAGGGTGTTGACCACGGACGCGATGTGGTCACGGCCGATGCGGATGCCGGCCCGGTACAGCCCGCGCCATCCCATCGAGGGGTTGGCCTCGTGCAGTTCCCAGACCGCGGAGGTCTGGGTGACCGTCACGTCGTCCAGAACGCCGAGCGAACCGATGATGATGCCGGCGAGCAGCAGACCGCTCATGTCGATCGACGGGTACAGGCCGTGGATCAACCCGGTGTTGTCGTCCGTGTTGCCCGTCAGCGCCGCCCAGTCGACGAACCAGGACCCGAGCACGCCGATCAGCAGCAGGGAGATGAGCGTGCCGAGCACGGCCACGGAGGTGCGGGCCGACAGACCGTGGCACAGGTAGAGGGCGATCAGCATGATGGCGCTCGACCCGACCACCGCGACGGCCAGGGGGTTCGACCCCTGAAGGATGGCGGGCAGGACGAAGAAGTTGAGCACCAGGAAGCTGATGGCCAACGCGACCAGCGCCATGACGCCCCGCAGTCGCCCGACCACCACGACGGCGACCGCGAAGATCCCGGCCAGCAGTCCCATCGGCAGCATGCGGTTGACGTCGGTTACCGAGTACTGCAGGTCCTTCGGCGCGGAGGGTTCGTAGGCGACCACGACCTTCTGACCCTGTTCCAGCTGCCGTGTCTGGTCCGGTTGGACGATCTCCGTGAAGGTACGGCCCTTGTCCTTGCCGGTGTCCACCCGGATCGTGGCCCGTTTGCAGGTTCCCTTCGCCTGTTGTTGCGCGGAGGAGCCCTCGGCCGTGGAGGTGTCTCCGGTCGGGGCCTCGCCCGAGGCGTTCACCGAGGAACAGCTCACGCTCTCGATCCTGGTGACCGTCGCCTGGTGGGTCTGCCGGTCGAAGCCCACCCCGGTGCGCTCGTGCGGCGGGGCGCCGCCGGGCCACAGCACGACCAGCCCGGCGAGCACGGCCACCGCGAACGGGATCAGGACGGCGGCGATGACCTTGCGCAGATGCCGGGAGACGGGGGCAGCCGGCCCGTGGCTGTGACTGTGCGAATGCCCATGCCCACCGCCCGGCCCGTGGCCGCCCGCGCCGTGATCACCCGGACCGCGACCGCCCGCGCCATGATCACCCGGCCCGTGGCCGCCGGGACCGTGATCCCCCGGCCCGTGGCCGCCAGGGCCGTGACGGTGGTCGTCCTGACGGTGACGGTCCGGTCCGCGGTCGTCGTCCGTCCCCGGCCCGCGGCCGCCCGGCGGGTGCGACTCGCCGAAGTCGGGGCCCCCTCTGCCGTGTCCGTACCCCTGATCCCGCCCGTTGCCGAAGTCGCGGTCGTCGCCAGGACCAGGGCCGTTGCCGGGCCCGGTGCCGTTACGGCCGCCCGGCCGGCGAGACGGCTCCGGTGGCGGATACGGAGGCTGGTGCGTCGTGGTCACCGACCGATCATCGCAAGAACCACTGGGGCCCACTGTTCACCGCGCCACACATGCCGCTAGCGTGGAGGCACCTTTTGTACACGCGGGAGCTCGGAGCACCGGGCTGAGAGGGCGCTGACCTCCGTCTTCGCGATGTTTCACGTGGAACGTCACCACCACGAGTGATGTGTCACACGAAACGTCGGCAGACGGCAATCGCTGCGTCGACCGCTGAACCTGTTACCGGGTAATGCCGGCGTAGGGAGTAGGTCTCATGACCAACAAGGACGCACGCACGCCTGCCTCCACGCAGATCTCCTCCGAGGTCTCCGTCGACGGGGAGGCCGGGAAGTCCATCGGCTGGCACAAGGCGTATGTCGAGGGCAGCCGCCCCGACCTGCGGGTACCGGTCCGTCAAGTGCACCTCACCAACGGCGATTCGGTCACGCTGTACGACACCTCCGGTCCGTACACCGATCCGCTCGTCGACACCGACGTCCGCCGCGGGCTGCCCCCGCTGCGGGAGAACTGGATCATCGCCCGAGGCGACACCGAGGAGTACGCGGGCCGCCCCGTCCGTCTCGAGGACGACGGCGTGAAGCACACCTCGCCGCGCGGTGGCCTGCGCAACCTCGACGCGGTCTTCCCCGGGCGACCGCGGCTTCCGCGTCGCGCCCGGGCCGGCGAGGCGGCCACCCAACTCGCCTACGCCCGGCGGGGGGAGATCACGCCCGAGATGGAGTATGTGGCCATCCGGGAGAACGTGGCGCCGGAGATCGTCCGCGAGGAGATCGCAGCGGGCCGCGCGGTGCTGCCCGCCAATGTCAACCACCCGGAGATCGAGCCGATGATCATCGGCAAGAGGTTCCTGGTGAAGGTCAACGCCAACATCGGCAACTCGGCGGTGACGTCCTCCATCGAGGAAGAGGTCGAGAAGATGACCTGGGCGACCCGGTGGGGCGCCGACACGGTCATGGACCTGTCCACCGGCCGGAACATCCACACCACGCGCGAGTGGGTGCTGCGCAACTCCCCCGTTCCGATCGGCACGGTGCCGCTCTACCAGGCGCTGGAGAAGGTCGACGGCAAGGCCGAGGAACTGACCTGGGAGATCTACAAGGACACGGTCATCGAGCAGGCCGAGCAGGGCGTGGACTACATGACCGTCCACGCGGGCGTCCGTCTCCCGTACGTCCCCCTGACGGCGAACCGCAAGACCGGGATCGTCTCCCGCGGTGGATCGATCATGGCCGCGTGGTGTCTGGCGCACCACAAGGAATCGTTTCTCTACGAGAACTTCGAGGAACTCTGCGAGATCCTCGCGGCCTACGACGTCACGTACTCGCTGGGCGACGGTCTGCGTCCCGGCTCGATCGCGGACGCCAACGATGCAGCGCAGTTCGCGGAGTTGAGGACGCTCGGGGAACTCAACCGGATCGCGAAGCGTTTCCATGTACAGACGATGATCGAGGGCCCGGGCCATGTCCCGATGCACAAGATCAAGGAGAACATCGACCTTCAGCAGGAGATCTGTGATGAAGCTCCGTTCTATACGCTCGGCCCGCTGACGACGGACGTCGCCCCGGCGTACGACCACATCACCTCAGGCATCGGCGCCGCCATGATCGCCTGGTGGGGCACGGCCATGCTCTGCTACGTCACGCCCAAGGAGCACCTGGGCCTGCCCAACCGGGACGACGTCAAGACCGGCGTCATCACGTACAAGATCGCCGCCCATGCGGCCGACCTCGCCAAGGGGCACCCCGGAGCCCAGGAATGGGACGACGCCTTGTCCGACGCCCGTTTCGAGTTCCGCTGGGAGGACCAGTTCAACCTGGCCCTCGACCCGGACACCGCCCGTGAGTTCCACGACGAGACGCTGCCGGCGGAGCCGGCCAAGACGGCTCACTTCTGCTCGATGTGCGGGCCGAAGTTCTGCTCGATGAAGATCAGCCAGAGCATCACCGAGCGGTTCGGCGGCGCGTCGGCGGAGGGAGCGACACCGGAGGAGATAACGGAGGGGATGCTCCAGAAATCGAAGGAGTTCGCGGCGAGCGGCAACCGGGTGTACCTCCCCATGGCGGACTGAGGCAGCACAGGCCGACGCGGGGCGGCTCGCGCCCCGCCAGGCGGCTTGCGCTCCCGTCGGGGCGCAAGCCGGAGGCCTATTCCGGCTGGTGCTCCGGTCCTCCGAAGTCCGGGCTGGTGTAGTCCGGGCTGGAGTAGCTCGGGCGCGGGCCGGCCGCGGGGCCGTCGTCGGGACTGGTGAAGCCCGGGCGGTCGTAACCGATCTTCGGCAGGCGACCGCCGGGGGCCGGCGGGGCCGCTGTGGGACGCACGGCGTCGGTCGCGCCGGGATCGGCGAGAGCCTCGCGCAGGAACGGCACGATGCCCCGTGCCAGCAGGGCTTCCCGCCAGGCCTCCTTGGCGCGGTCCACCTCCTCGCTGCGCTCGCCGTACGGGCCCGCCTCCAGGGAGGGCCGGTTGCGCAGGGCGGTGAGCAGGAGCCCGACGGTGGCGACCAGAATCGCGGCCGCGGCGACGGCGCCGAACGCCCACCCCACGTTGACCATGGCCTCGGCGGCCGTCGCGCCGGGGTCGAGCATCCTGAGCACGTATCCGACGAGCAGGAAGATCGCCGCGGCGGTTCCGGCGAGCACCGGGGTGAGGACGGCCGCGATGGCGACGGCACCCGCCCCGGCGGCCTCCGCCACCTGGGCCGCCTCGCCCACGGTGGCGAGACCCAGCCCGCCCATGCCCGGCTCGCCCGCGCCGGCGTCCTGGCCGGAGGCGGAGGGGGCGGACGAGGAGGGATGGCGCAGTTCCTCGCGGACCTTCACATAGTGCTGGTACTCGGTCGCCGCGGCCGCCGTGATGAGGACGGTGGCGTTGAGCGCCATGGTGCGCAGTTGCTCGGCGTTGAGCCGTTGTCCGACGGCGGTCAGTTCCGGGTGGTGTGGTGCGGAGCGCAGCGCCTCATCGAGGATCCGCTCGTACTCCTGGCGGTCCTCGCTGTGCAGGTGCTGCGGAACGCTGTTCATGTGCATCCCCCGATGCTCCGTAGGGCTTGGGGCTCGCATGCCAACGAGCCGTCGGGCAGAAACGGAGGGGAGCCTGCTACGGATGAACCGATGGTAGAGCGGCGACGGCCCGGGGTAACAGGGGGTTCGCGGAAATTGGCCCCTGGCCTGCGGTGTCGTCGGCGGGTCCGGCGCGGGGTGCGCCGGGTCCCGTGAACGGTCAGACGTCGAGCGGCAGTTGCTGGACCAGCAGCTTCCCGGCCATCGTCACTCCGCCGTCCATGGCGATGGCCAGTCCGTCGGCGTAGACGTGCGGTCCCTCGACCGCGGGTGCCGGATCGTCGCCTTCCTCGGAGCCGACCTCGCCCAGCAGGTACGGGATGGGGCTGTGGCCGTGGACGACGCGGTGTCCGCCGTAGGTGTCGAGCAGGGAGCGGGCGGCGTCGGCTCCGCCCTCGTCGCGGAAGGCGAAGCGCTTGGTGAACTTGCGGAACAGGTCCCACACCTCGTCCGCGTCGTTGCGGGTGATCGTCTCGCGGATGGTGTCGTTGACCGCTTCGATCGAGTCGCCGTAGTCGAGGTAGGCCGTGGTGTCCGAGTGCACGAGCAGGTGGCCGTCGACTTCCTCGACGGCGTCGAGGCGGGCCATCCACTGGAGGTGATGGTCCTGGAGGCGGTCCATGTCCGCCTTCTGGCCGCCGTTCAGCAGCCAGGCGGCCTGGAAGGTGGCGGTGCCCGCGCCGGAGTTGACGGGGGTGTCGCCGAACCGCTTGGCGCCGAGCAGCAGCAGCTCGTGGTTGCCCATGAGGGCCTTGCAGTAGCCGCCTGCCGCGGCCGCCTCCGCGGACAGCCTCATCACGAGGTCGATGACGCCGATGCCGTCGGGTCCGCGGTCGGTGAAGTCGCCGAGGAACCACAGCCGGGCGGTGCCCGCGCACCACTGGCCGGCCGCGTCGATCAGCCCCTTGTCCTGGAGCGCGGCCAGCAGTTCGTCGAGGTAGCCGTGCACGTCGCCGACGACGAACAGCGGGCCCTGCCGGGCGGCCTGCGGCGGCGCCGGGGCGGCGGCGGGGTCGACGGTCACCTGGAGGGTGTCGCCCCGGTTGATGACCGGCAGGTCGCGCTGGGTGGGCGTGTAGCCGTCGGGGTACTCCGTCGCGTCCTCGAGCGGCGGCGCGGCGTTTCCGGGATGCGTGCTCTCGGCGTACGGGCCGGTCTCGTGCACGTAAGCGGGCACCCGGAAGTCGCGCAACGTCGCCGTACGCTCCACCTCGGGTCCCTGACCGGCCCCCTGAGTCATCAGACCCCTCCACCATCGCGCCGCATCTGCACCGCTTCGGACTGTCTGGTCGTAACGGCCCGCGGTGCCGTGCGCCCATCATAGGAATGCGGATCCTGTCGTGTGATGACCCAGGGGTGGTGAATCGGAGAGAGGTTCCGTTTCCGCGCGGCTTTCGCCCCGGTTGAGGTGGGATCGGCGGCCCCGCGCTCACCCCGCGAACACCGTGATCTCACCCTCGCCGCGCACGCCTCGACGAAAACGGGGGCCGCGTGGCACTAGGTCTTCTCGGGCGCCCGGGGCGGACTCACCGTCGTCCGCGGCGGACGACGCTGGGACGAGGTGCGCACGATCAGCTCGGTCGGTATCACCTGCTCGACCGGGTGGTCGGATTCCACGCCCTCGATCGCGTCGATGAGGAGCTGGACGACCGCCGTCCCGATGCGGCGCGGTTTCAGGGAGAGCGTGGTGATCGGCGGATCGGTGCCGGCGTAGACGGTGGACTCGCTGCAGCACACCAGCAGCAGGTCCTCGGGGACGCGCAGCCCGTAGCGGCGGGCGGCGGCCAGCAGATCGGTGCCGTTGGGGTCGAACAGGCCGTAGACGGCGTCGGGGCGGTCGGGGCGGGCCAGCAGCCGGTCGGCGGCGACGGCGCCCGCGCACGGGTCGTGGGCGGGGTAGGCCTCGTAGACCGGGTCCTGGCCGACACGTTCGCACCAGCGCAGGTACGCGCTGGTCGACAGGTGGGTGTACGTGTCGGTGGAGGTGCCTGTGAGCAGGCCGATGCGGCGGGCGCCGGCGTCGGCGAGATGGTCGAGGAGGTCGAGGACGGCGGCCTCGTGGTCGTTGTCCACCCAGGCGGTGACCGGGAGCGTGCCGGCCGGGCGGCCGTCGGAGACGACGGGTAACCCCTGCCTGACGAGTTCGCTGACCACCGGGTCCTGGTCGGAGGGGTCGATGACCACCGTGCCGTCCAGGGCCACGTTCGACCACACGTCGTGGCGCGAGGTCGCGGGCAGGATGACGAGCGCGTAGCCGCGGGCGAGAGCGGCCGAGGTGGCGGCGCGCGCCATCTCGGCGAAGTACGCGAACTCGGTGAAGGTGAAAGGTTCATCCCCGTACGTGGTCACGGTCAGGCCGATGAGGCCGGACCTGCCCGTGCGGAGGGTTCGGGCCGCGGCCGATGGGCGGTAGCCCAGCCGGTCGGCGACTTCACGGACATGGCGTCGGGTGGCGTCGGGGAGCCTGCCCTTGCCGTTGAGGGCGTCGGAGACGGTCGTGATGGAGACGCCGGCGGCGGCGGCCACGTCCCTGATGCCCGCCCGGCCCGGCCGGCTGCCTCGGCGTGAGGTTTCCGCGCGGCTCACCTGGTGCTTCCCTGCTGCTGTCATGGCGAGCCGATAGTAGGGCTCATCGGGTGGGGTAGGGCGGACGCATATGCGCTCGTTGACAGGCACGTTTCTGCACGGTCGCCAGGGGGCAATTGCCTTGGAAAAGAAGGTAGTTGAGAGGCCATGCGCCGGTACGTGTGGTGCGCGTGCGGATGAGCCTGTCGAGGCACCGATGTCTCGAAGAGGTCTCAACTCACCTGCACGAGGGATGCGCGCCACGGCGCGAACCACCGGCGCGTAGATATATGTGAAGCGCGCCCCCGACTCGTACACCTTCGCACACAAATGCGACTGCCGAGGGGTGTATCGGTGGGGGATCGCGCTCACCGGCCGGCGGAGGCGGTCCGGCCATCAGGGCTTCCGCACCTGTCGCAAGCGGGCTCAATCCTCATAAGGTGAGCAGTATTGAAGCCGGTGGTGGTCACGAGGAGGACTGCGGTGAGCGAGACGAGCCCCAAGCTGCGCGCCGAGCTGGAGGGTATCCCCACCTACAAGCCGGGCAAGCCGGCCGCGCCCGGCGGTCCCGTGGCCTACAAACTGTCCTCCAACGAGAATCCCTATCCGCCGCTGCCCGGTGTGCTGGAGAGCGTCTCGGCCGCCGTCGCGTCGTTCAACCGCTACCCGGACATGGCCTGCACGGGGCTGGTGAACGAGATCGCCGAGCGCTTCGGCGTGCCCGCCTCGCATGTCGCCACCGGTACCGGATCGGTGGGCGTCGCCCAGCAGCTGGTGCAGTCGACCGCCGGCCCCGGCGACGAGGTCATCTACGCCTGGCGTTCCTTCGAGGCGTACCCGATCATCACGCGGATCAGCGGCGCGACCGCCGTGCAGGTGCCGCTCACGCCGGGCGATGTGCACGACCTGGACGCCATGGCGGACGCGATCACCGAGCGGACCCGTCTGATCTTCGTCTGCAACCCCAACAACCCCACCGGAACCGTCGTGAAGCGGGCCGAGCTGGAACGGTTCCTCGACAGGGTGCCGGCTGACGTGCTGGTCGTTTTGGACGAGGCCTACCGCGAGTTCATCCGTGACCCCGAGGTGCCGGACGGCTGTGAGCTGTACCGCGAGCGGCCGAACGTGTGCGTCCTGCGGACGTTCTCCAAGGCCTACGGGCTCGCCGGTCTGCGGGTGGGTTTCGCGATCGCCCATGAGCCGGTGGCGGCGGCGCTGCGCAAGACGGCGGTGCCGTTCGGAGTGAGCCAGCTCGCCCAGGAAGCGGCGATCGCGTCGCTGCGGGCTGAGGACGAGCTGTTCGGGAGGGTCGGCTCGCTGGTGTGCGAGCGCACCCGGGTGGTCGAGGGTCTGCGGGCGCAGGGCTGGACGGTGCCCGAGACGCAGGCGAACTTCGTGTGGCTGCGGCTGGGCGAGCGCACCGGCGACTTCGCGGCGGCGTGCGAGCAGGCCGGCGTCGTGATCCGGCCGTTCCAGGGTGAGGGCGTGCGGGTGACGATCGGGGAGACCGAGGCGAACGACATCTTCCTCAAGGCCGCGGAGGGCTTCCGCAAGGAGATGTAGGCACGGCCGCGAGTCGGCCGACCGTCGGGGCGTCTTGGTTTCACGTGGAACCGAGGCGCCCTTCCGCATGCCCCGGAGGCGCGCGTCCCGCCCCCCGCCCCGGACCCCGGCCCTCCCGTCCCGGACCCCGGCCCTCCCGCCAGAGAGCCCTTCGTTGCTGGTCACGGGCATGAAGCGGGGTTTGGGTACCCCCGCTGTCCGAGTGTCGAACGGGCATGCGTCATAATTGCTTGTGAATGTGAACGCTTTCACAAGCGTGGAGTTAGGAGCGGTGACGTGGACCTGGCGTTGGCGCCGGAGACCCTGGCGCGCTGGCAGTTCGGCATCACGACCGTCTACCACTTTCTGTTCGTGCCCCTGACGATCTCGCTGGCCGCACTCACGGCCGGCCTGCAGACCGCCTGGGTACGCACGGAGAAGGAGAAATACCTCAAGGCGACGAAGTTCTGGGGCAAGCTCTTCCTGATCAACATCGCGATGGGTGTCGTCACCGGCATCGTGCAGGAGTTCCAGTTCGGCATGAACTGGTCCGACTACTCACGGTTCGTCGGCGACGTCTTCGGCGCCCCGCTCGCCTTCGAGGCGCTCATCGCCTTCTTCTTCGAGTCGACCTTCATCGGCCTGTGGATCTTCGGCTGGGACAAGCTGCCCAAGAGGATCCACCTGGCCTGCATCTGGATGGTCTCCATCGGCACCGTCCTGTCGGCCTACTTCATCCTGGCGGCCAACTCCTGGATGCAGCACCCGGTCGGCTACCGGATCAACGGCGCGAAGGGCCGGGCCGAGCTCACCGACTTCTGGCTCGTGCTGACGCAGAACACCGCACTCGCCCAGGCCTTCCACACCCTCTCGGCGGCCTTCCTCACCGGCGGCGCGTTCATGGTGGGCATCTCCGCCTTCCATCTGCTGCGCAAGAAGCACATCCGGGAGATGAAGACCTCGCTGCGGCTCGGCCTGGTCACCGTGGCCGTCGGCGGCCTGCTCACCGCGGTCAGCGGCGATGTGCTCGGCAAGATCATGTTCGAGCAGCAGCCGATGAAGATGGCAGCGGCCGAGGCCCTGTGGGACGGCGAGGCGCCCGCCCCGTTCTCCGTCTTCGCCTACGGCGACGTCGACAAGGGCCACAACAAGGTCGCCGTCGAGATCCCCGGTCTGCTGTCCTTCCTCGCCAACGACGACTTCAGCTCGTACGTGCCGGGCATCAACGACGTCAACAAGGCCGAGCAGGAGAAGTTCGGCCCCGGCGACTACCGGCCCAACATCCCCGTCGCCTACTGGGGCTTCCGCTGGATGATCGGTTTCGGCATGACGTCCTTCGCCATCGGTGCGGCCGGACTGTGGCTGACCCGCAAGAAGTTCATGTTGCCGCAGCACCTGCGGGTCGGCGACGACGAGGTGCCGCACGTGGTGCTCTTCCGGGACAAGGCGCTCAGCCCCAAGCTCACCAAGCTGTACTGGCTCGCGGCGATCTGGACCCTGGGCTTCCCTCTGATCGCCAACTCGTGGGGCTGGATCTTCACCGAGATGGGCCGCCAGCCCTGGGTCGTCTACGGCGTCCTGCGCACCCGGGACGCGGTCTCCCCCGGTGTGTCCCAGGGCGAGGTCCTCACCTCGATGATCGTCTTCACCGCCCTGTACGCGATCCTCGCCGTCGTCGAGGTCAAGCTGCTGGTGAAGTACGTGAAGGCCGGCCCGCCCGAGCTCACCGAGGCCGACCTCAACCCGCCCACGAAGATCGGCGGCGACTCCCCTGACGCCGACAAGCCGATGGCCTTCTCGTACTAGGCCGAGGGAGCTGCACAGTCATGGAACTGCACGACGTCTGGTTCGTCCTGATCGCCGTCCTGTGGATCGGCTATTTCTTCCTGGAGGGCTTCGACTTCGGGGTCGGCGTCCTCACCAAGCTGCTCGCTCGCGACCGGCCCGAGAAGCGGGTGCTCATCAACACCATCGGGCCGGTCTGGGACGGCAACGAGGTGTGGCTGCTCTCGGCGGGCGGCGCGACCTTCGCCGCCTTCCCGGAGTGGTACGCCACGCTCTTCTCCGGGTTCTATCTGCCGTTGCTGCTCATCCTGGTCTGTCTGATCGTCCGGGGCGTCGCCTTCGAGTACCGGGCCAAGCGGCCCGAGGAGAACTGGCAGCGCAACTGGGAGAACGCGATCTTCTGGACCTCGCTGCTGCCCGCGTTCCTGTGGGGGGTGGCCTTCGGCAACATCGTCCACGGCGTGAAGCTCGACCGTGACTTCGAGTACGTCGGCAACCTGTGGGACCTGCTCAACCCGTACGCGCTGCTCGGCGGTCTGGTGACCCTGACCCTGTTCACCTTCCACGGCGCGGTGTTCACGGCGCTCAAGACCGTCGGCGAGATCCGCGAACGGGCACGGAAACTGGCCCTCAAGGTCGGTCTGGCGACCGCCGTCCTCGCGCTGCTCTTCCTGCTGTGGACGCAGATCGACAGCGGTGACGCCAAGAGCCTGGTGGCGATGGTCGTGGCGGTGGCCGCTCTGGTCGCGGCGCTCGTGGCGAACCAGGCGGGTCGCGAAGGCTGGTCGTTCGCGCTGTCCGGCCTCACCATTGTGGCCGCCGTGGCCATGCTGTTCCTGACGCTCTTCCCGAACGTCATGCCGTCCACCCTCAACGAGGAATGGAGCCTCACGGTGACCAACGCCTCGTCGAGCCCGTACACCCTGAAGATCATGACCTGGTGCGCGGTCATCGCCACACCGATCGTGATGCTCTACCAGGGGTGGACGTACTGGGTGTTCCGCAAGCGGATCGGTACGCAGCACATCGCCGAGTCGGTGCACTGAGTCCGAGCCGGGGCGTGTTCCACGTGGAACACGCCCCTTGAGAAGAGGGTGTGTTTCACGTGAAACCGATCGACCCGCGACTGCTCCACTACGCCCGCGCCACTCGCCTCTTCCTCGTGGCGGTCGTCGCACTGGGCGTCGTCGGAGCGGCGCTGGTCATCGCCCAGGCGATGCTCATCGCCGAGATCGTGGTCGGCGCGTTCCAGCACGGGTTGCCGATCACCGAACTTCGCACTCCTCTCATGTCGTTGGCGGCCGTGGCGGTCGGCCGGGCACTGGTTGCCTGGCTCACCGAACTCTCGGCGCACCGCGCGAGCGCCGCCGTGAAGTCGGAGCTGCGGGGACGTCTGCTGGAGCGGGCGACCCTGCTCGGCCCCGGCTGGCTCAGCGGACAGCGCACCGGCTCACTCGTCGCCCTCGCCACGCGAGGGGTGGACGCCCTAGACGACTACTTCGCCCGCTATCTCCCGCAGTTGGGCCTCGCGGTCGTCGTGCCGGTGGCGGTGCTGGCGCGGATCGTCACCGAGGACTGGGTGTCCGCCGCGATCATCGTGGCCACGTTGCCGCTGATCCCGGTGTTCATGGTGCTGATCGGCTGGGCGACACAGTCGCGGATGGACCGTCAGTGGCGGCTGCTGTCCCGGCTGTCCGGGCACTTCCTCGACGTCGTCGCGGGACTTCCCACGCTGAAGGTGTTCGGTCGGGCCAAGGCCCAGGCCGAGTCGATCCGGCGCATCACCGGCGAGTACCGGCGAGCGACTCTGCGGACGTTGCGGATCGCCTTCATCTCGTCGTTCGCCCTGGAGCTGTTGTCGACCCTGTCGGTGGCCCTGGTCGCCGTGACCATCGGTATGCGGCTCGTCCACGGCGAGATGGACCTGTACATCGGGCTGGTCATCCTGGTGCTGGCACCGGAGGCGTATCTGCCGTTGCGGCAGGTGGGAGCGCAGTACCACGCGGCCGCCGAGGGACTCGCGGCTGCCGAGGAGATCTTCGAGGTGCTGCAGGCCCCGGTTCCGGCGTCGGGCACGAGCGCGGCGCCGGCGGGCGGCATCGCCTTCGACGCCGTGACCGTCCGCTATCCCGGACGGTCCGCCGCCGCGGTGTCCGATGTGTCCTTCACCGCCGGGCCGGGCGAGACGGTCGCCCTCGTCGGCGCCAGCGGCGCGGGCAAGTCGACCCTGCTGTACGCGCTGCTGGGCTTCGTCCGGCCCGCGGAAGGCCGGATCCGGGTCGGGGGAACCGACCTCGCGGACATCGACCTGGAGCAGTGGCGGTCCCGGGTCGCCTGGGTGCCGCAGCACCCGCACCTGTACGCCGGGACGATCGCCGAGAACGTGCGGCTGGCGCGCCCCGACGCCGACGACGCGGCCGTGCGCCGTGCGCTGGCCGACGCGGGGGCCCTTCAGTTCGTGGACGCGCTGCCCGAGGGGGAGCGGACGGTGCTCGGTGAGGCGGGCTCCGGACTCTCCGCCGGGCAGCGCCAGCGGCTCGCGCTGGCCCGGGCGTTCCTCGCCGACCGGCCCGTCCTGCTGCTCGACGAGCCGACGGCCGCGCTCGACGGGGAGACCGAGGCGGAGGTCGTGGCGGCCGTGCGGCGGCTGGCGGCCGGGCGGACGGTGCTGCTCGTCGTGCACCGGCCGGCGCTGCTGGCGGTGGCGGACCGCGTGGTGCGCCTGGACACCGTGGAGCCGGCCACGGGACCGGTACGGGTCGCGGCGGTCCGCCGGGTGGACGACCTGCCCGGAGGCCACGAGGCGGATGTGCCGCCTGCAGGGACGTACGAGCCCGAAAGCCGGCTCCCCTCCGGGGGTGCGGTCCTCGCCCGGGTCCGGGACATGGCGGGCGCCCGGCGCGGCCGGCTGGCCCTCGCACTGCTGCTCGGCAGCCTCGCCCTCGGCAGCGCGGTCGGACTCATGGCCACCTCCGGGTGGCTCATCTCCCGGGCCTCGCAGCAGCCGCCGGTGCTGTACCTGATGGTCGCGGTCACGGCGACGCGGGCCTTCGGCATCGGGCGGGCGGTGTTCCGGTACGCGGAGCGGCTCGTCTCGCACGACGCCGTGCTCCGGATGCTCGCCGACACCCGGGTCGCGGTGTACCGGCGGCTGGAGCGGCTGGCGCCCGCTGGGCTGCGCGCCACGCGCCGGGGGGACCTGCTGTCCCGAATCGTCGCCGATGTGGACGCGCTGCAGGACTACTGGCTGCGCTGGCTGCTGCCTGCGGGCGCGGCCGTCGTCGTCTCGGCCGGGTCCGTGGCCTTCACGGCGTGGCTGCTGCCCGAGGCCGGTGCGGTCCTCGCGGCGGGTCTGCTCGCTGCCGGAGTGGCCGTCCCGCTGGTCACCGCGGCTGTGGCGCGCCGGGCCGAGCGCCGGCTCGCCCCGGCCCGCGGCGAACTCGCCACCCGCGCGGCCGACCTCCTCACCGGCACCGCCGAACTGGCCGTCGCCGGCGCCCTGCCGGCCCGGACCGCCGAGGTCCGCGCGGCGGACTCGGTGCTCACGCGGATCGCCTCACATGCCGCCACCGCCACGGCCCTCGGAGCAGGACTGACCGCGTTGGTGTCCGGGCTGACCGTCGCCGCCTCCGCGCTCGTGGGCGCGCAGGCCGTCGGCGCGGGGCGGCTGAGCGGCGTGACCATGGCCGTCGTCGTCCTCACCCCGCTGGCCGCGTTCGAGGCCGTCCTCGGGCTGCCCACGGCCGTCCAGTACCGTCAGCGATCGCTCAGGAGCGCGGAGCGGGTGTTCGAGGTGCTGGACACCCCCGAGCCGGTGCGGGAACCGGAGCGGCCCCGGCAGGCGCCCGCGTCGCCGTTCCCGCTCGTCCTCCAGGGACTGAGCGCCCGGCACACCGGGCAGGGCCGGGACGCTCTCGCCGGGGTCGACCTGACCCTGGACCAGGGACGCCGGATCGCCGTCGTGGGCGCCTCCGGTTCTGGCAAGACGACGCTCGCCCAGGTGCTCCTGCGGTTCCTCGCCGCGGACACGGGCGGGTACACGCTCGGCGGGGTCGACGCTCGAGCCCTGGACGGCGACGACGTGCGGCGGCTCGTCGGGCTGTGCGCGCAGGACGCGCATCTCTTCGACAGCTCGGTCCGCGAGAACCTGTTGCTGGCGAGGAAGGACGCGACCGAGGACCGGCTGCGGGACGCGCTGGGGCGGGCCCGGCTGCTGGAGTGGACCGACAGCCTGCCCGACGGCCTCGACACGCTCGTCGGCGAGCACGGGGCCAAGCTCTCCGGCGGGCAACGGCAGCGGCTCGCCCTCGCGCGCGCCCTCCTCGCCGACTTCCCGGTGCTGGTGCTGGACGAGCCCGCGGAACACCTCGACCTGGCCACCGCCGACGCCCTCACCGCGGACCTGCTGGCCGCCACCGAGGGGCGGACGACGCTGCTCATCACGCACCGGCTGGCCGGACTGGACGCCGTGGACGAAGTGATCGTCCTGGACGAGGGGCGCGTCGTGCAGCGAGGCGCGTACGCGGAGCTGGCCTCCGAAGAGGGGCCGCTGCGCACGATGATCGAGCGGGAGACGGCGGCGCGGACGCCGGCGGGGGCGCGGTAGCGCGCTCACCACGCGGCTGGGCCGTTCGTGCTGTCCGGTCCCCCGGGCGTACGACGTGAACAGGACCCGGGCGGACCCGCCGGGCCACGATCGCTGACATGCGCTCATCTCGCCGCCGCCCGCTGCTCGTCCCGGTTCTGCTGTGTGTGCCCGCGCTGCTGGCGGCAGCGCCGATATCCGCCGGCGAGGAGTCCGGCGGCGAGGGCGCCGGTGCGGAGGTGGGGCCGGCGTGCCGGTGGCGCGTCTGTACGAGGACGCGCCCGTGGCCGGCCGGATGTACGAGGCCGGGCGGGTCGAGGCGGAGGCCCAGCGGGCGGAGGTCGAGCGGCTGGAGGCGTTGCTCACGGGTCGGCGTCAGAAGATCGCCGCGCTGCGGGAGGAACTCGGCCGGATCGCGCGCGCCCAGTACCGCACCGGCGGCGAACTGTCCGCCGCGGCGCAGGGCCTCCTGGCCGGCCGTCCCGACGCGGTGTCCCGCCGGCAGCACTCCTTCGCGCGGATGAGCCTGGACGTGGACAAGGCCATCGGGGAGAGCAGGCGGGCGGAGGCGCGGCTCGCGGCGGACGAGGCGAAGGCGGCCGACGGCTGGCAGGCGATGGAGCAGCGCACGCTCGAACTCGCCTCCCTCAAGGCGGACATCGAGCAGAAGCTGGAACAGGCGCGCGGGCAGTTGCAGGGGGGAGGCCGACGCCTCGGTCGCCGCCGGTGCGTGCCGCGGCGCCGTGCGGCTGGACCAGGAACCGGCGTCCTGCTCCGGCGCATGGGTCACGTCCGTCGAGGGGTACACCCTGTCGGCGGGCTTCGGCAGCGCAGATGGGCACTGGGCGAACCGGCACACGGGCAGGGCTTCGCGGTGCCCATCGGGACGCCGGTGCGGGCGGTGGGCGCGGGCAGGGTGGCGCGGGTGTCCTGCGGGGGCGCGTTCGGCATCGAGATCGTGCTGGAGCACGACGACGGCTACTGCACCCAGTACGCCCATCTCGCGGCCGTCGCGGTGGACCAGGGTGAGAGCGTGGGCCCCGGACAGTTGATCGGCCAGTCCGGCACCGGCGGCAACTCCACAGGGCCGCATCTGCACTTCGAGGCACGGGTCACCCCGGAGGCGGACTCCGCGGTGGACCCGGTGCCCTGGCTGGCGGCACGCGGGGCTCCTGTCGGCCAGTGACGGCCGAGGCGCCTACCGGTCGCGGCCCTCTGCGCGGAGTCGCTCCGCGAGCAGCTCTTCGATGATCACGGCGACGCCGTCGTCGTTGTTGGCGACGGTCTGCCCGGAGGCCGCCGCGACCACGTCCGGGTGCGCGTTGCCCATCGCGTACGACCGGCCCGCCCAGGTGAGCATCTCGACGTCGTTGGGCATGTCCCCGAAGGCGACGACCTCCTCGTGGGAGATGCCGCGTTCCGCGCAGCACAGGGCGAGCGTGCTGGCCTTGGAGACGTCGGGGCCGCTGATCTCCAGCAGGGCGCTGGGGCTGGAGCGGGTGACGTTGGCGCGGTCGCCGATGGCCAGCCGGGCCACGGTGAGGAACGCGTCCGGGTCGAGCGTGGGGTGGAACGCGAGGATCTTCAGCACGGGTTCGTCGGCGCCCGGCGCGTCCGGCGCGAGCAGCCGCTCGGCGGGAGCCAGGGCGTCGGGAACCTCCATGTGCATCTTGGGGTACTCCGGCTCCTGGTAGAAGCCGTACGTCTGCTCGACCGCGTACATGGTTCCCGGCGCCGCCTCGCGCAACAGCCGTACGGCGTCCAGAGCGTTCTCCCGGGCCAGCTCGCGCACCTTCACGAACCGGTGGGCGCCCGGGCCGCCGTGCAGGTCGACCACGGCGGCGCCGTTGCCGCAGATCGCCAGGCCGTGCCCGTGGACGTGGTCGCTGACGACGTCCATCCAGCGGGCCGGGCGGCCGGTGACGAAGAAGACCTCGATGCCGGCCTCCTCGGCGGCGGCGAGGGCCGCGACCGTCCGTGGCGAGACCGACTTGTCGTCGCGCAGGAGAGTGCCGTCCAGGTCGGTGGCGATCAGCCGGGGCGGGGTGGCGGCGGCCGGGGTCTCGGGCTGTCGAGTCGCTGAGGTCACCGCGCCATTCTCGCGCATATGCCTGCGCGGTCGTGCGACGGTCCGCACGGGTGAGGCCGGCGCAGGGGCCGCCGAGGTCAGCGCAGCTGCGCCGGCGCCTCCATGGCGATCTGCTCGAAGACCTTCTGGTCCGCGGCGAAGTCGGAGTCCGGGATGGGCCAGTGCAGAACGAGTTCCGTGAAGCCGAGCTCCTTGTAGCGCCCCGCGAAGTCGACGAACGCGTCCAGGGACTCCAGCGGGCGGGCGCGGTCGGGAGTGAAGCCGGTGAGCAGGATCTTGTCGAGCGAGTGCACATCGCGCCCGAGAGCCACACAGGCGTCCGTCAGCTTCTCGATCTGGCCGTGGACCGCCTGGACGGACTGTTCGGACGTGCCGTTCTCGAACAGCCGGGGGTCGCCGGTGGTCACCCAGGCCTGTCCGTGCCGGGCCGCCAGCTTCAGCCCGCGCGGCCCAGTCGCGGCGACGGCGAACGGCAGTCGGGGCCGCTGGACGCAGCCGGGGATGTTGCGGGCCTCGTGCGCCGAGTAGAAGTCGCCTTCGAAGGAGACGGAGTCCTCGGTGAGCAGCCGGTCGAGAAGGGGCACGAACTCGGCGAAGCGGTCTGCCCGCTCGCGCGGCGTCCATGGTTCCTGGCCGAGGGCGGTGGCGTCGAAGCCGGTGCCACCCGCTCCGATGCCGAGGGTGACACGGCCGTCGGAGAAGTCGTCGAGGGAGATCAGTTCCTTGGCGAGGGTCACCGGGTGCCGGAAGTTCGGGGAGGTGACCAGCGTGCCGAGGCGGATCCGGTCGGTGACGGACGCGGCGGCGGTCAGCGTCGGGATCGCGCCGAACCAGGGGCCGTCGCGGAAGGCGCGCCAGGACAGGTGGTCGTAGGTGTACGCGGTGTGGAAGCCGAGTTGCTCGGCGCGCATCCACGCCGAACGGCTGCCTTCCCGCCAGCGGCGGTACGGCAGGATCACAGTGCTCAGACGCAGACTCATGGCATTGAGCCTATGCGGACGCACTGTTTCACGTGAAACAGTCACCCTGTGTGTGTCTCGCCACAGGTCACGGTGTCAGTGGGCCTCGGGGAACCGCAGATACCGCGGCGGGACGGCCTTCGCCAGCCACACCCCGTTCGCGCTGACGTGGAAGACATGGCCGTCGCGGTGCATGGCCCCTGAGTCCACGGAGAGGACCACCGGGCGGCCGCGGCGGGCCCCGACCCGGGTCGCCGTCTCCCGGTCGGCCGAGAGGTGCACGTCGTGCCGGTTCATGGGCAGCAGTCCCTCGGCGCGGATCGCGTCCAGGGAGCGGGCGACGGTGCCGTGGTACAGGTACGGCGGTGGGGTCGCCGGAGGCAGGCCGAGATCGACCTCGATGCTGTGCCCCTGGCTGGCACGGATGCGGGCGCCCTCGATCGCGAAGCGCTTCTTGTCGTTGGCGGCGACCACATGGTCCAGCTCGTCCCGGGTGAACCGGAACCCGTGGGCGCCGGCCGCCGCGATCAGCGCCTCGATCTCGACCCAGCCCCCTTCGTCGAGGGTAAGGCCGATCCGCTCCGGCTGGTGCCGCAGGTGTTTCGAGAGGTACTTCGACACCTTCACGGTGCGTCTTTCGTCCATTCGTCCAGCATGACGCGTGAGACGTGGATCACGCATTTCGTTTTGCGCCCGGATGTTTGGTCCACAGCCAACTCCGCTTATCCACAGAAGTATTGGCGATCCTGTGGACAACTCGACTCCAGATACGACCTGTTGGGCAAGCACACGTGTGAGCTCATCACTTGGGCTCATGTGCGCCAACGTTTCTACGGAAGCGGCTCGATACGCGCCAGCGTCCTCAACACACCAGGAGCGAAACGGGACAGCGCACGCGCTGCCTTGGCCTCCGGTGTCACCGCGACCACCGCCTCGTTGCGGACGACCGCTCTCAAGATCGCTTGCGCTGCCTTCTCCGGAGGGTAGTTGCGCAGACGGTAGGCCCGGGCGGCCCTCTTCCGGCGGCGCTTCTCCTCCTCCGGGCCGACCCCGACGAACGTGGCCGTCGTCGTGATGCCGGTGTTCACCACGCCGGGGCAGATCGCCGTGACTCCGATGTCCCGCCCGGCCAGTTCGGCCCGCAGGCACTCGCTGAGCATGAGGACCGCCGCCTTGGACGTGCCGTAGGCGGGCAGGGACCTCACCGGCTGAAAGGCCGCGGCGGAGGCGATGTTGACGATATGGCCGCCCTGTCCACGCTGCGCCATCTGCCGCCCGAAGAGACGACAGCCGTGGATGACGCCCCACAGATTGACGTCCAGCACCCTGTGCCAGTCGTCGGACGTCGTGTCGAAGAAGGAGCCCGACAGGCCGATGCCCGCGTTGTTCACCAGCACGTCCACCACGCCCAGTTCACCGTGGACCCTCGCCGCGAGCTTCTCCATCGCCGGCTCGTCGGAGACGTCCACCGTCTCCGCCCACGCCTGTGTCGCGCCGGCCGACAAGGCCGCCTCCGCGGTGCGGGCGGCACTCTCCGCGTCCCGGTCCACAGCGATCACCCGCGCCCCGGCCCCGGCGAACGCGAGTGCCGTGGCCCGCCCGATGCCGCTGCCCGCTCCGGTGACCAACACGAGCTGTCCGCCGAAGCGTTGGGCGTAGGCGGACGGGGTCCGGCGCCGGGACTCTTCGGCCGGGACGGCCCTGCCACCCGCTGTCGACTCCACCGACATGACGAAGTCGGCGATCCAGGTCGACACCTGGTCGGGCCGCGTCCGCGGGAGCCAGTGCTTCGCCGGCAGCGTCCGTCGTGTCAACCGCGGTGCCCACCGCTCCAGTCCGTCGTAAAGGCGCTCTGAGAGATACACGTCGCCCGAGGGCGTGATGAGCTGCACGGGCACGGTCGTGCGGGCGTCGGTGCGCGGCCGACTCAGCCGTTCGCGCACGTTGTCCCGGTACAGCCAGGCGCCGTTGGCCGCGTCGGAAGGAAGCGAGGGCGTCGGGTAATCACCGTCCGGAACCCGCTCCAGCCGTCGCAGGACGCCAGGCCACCGCCTGCCGAGCGGCCCCCGCCACGCCAGTTCGGGCAGTGCGGGGGTGTGCAGCAGACCGACGTACCAGGATCTCGCTCCCTGGCCGAGGAGTTGGCCCACCCGGCGCGGACTCGGTCTGGAGAGACGCTCGTTGATCCAGTGGCCGAAGTGGTCCAGGGACGGGCCGGACATCGACGTGAAGGAGGCGATCCGGTCCCTGGCGCGTGCGACGGTGACGAACTCCCACGACTGCACCGAGCCCCAGTCGTGTCCCACCAGGTGCACAGGGCGGTCCGGGCTGACGGCGTCCGCCACGGCCAGGAAGTCGTTCGTCAGCTTCTCCAGGGTGAACCCGCCCCGCAGCGGCTCGGGCGCGGTGGACCGGCCGTGCCCCCGGACGTCGTACAGCACCACATGGAAACGCAAGGCGCCGGCCAGCCGGGCCGCGACCTCGGACCACACCTCCTTGCTGTCCGGGTAGCCGTGCACCAGGACGACCGTCGGCCGTCCGGCGTCTCCCAGCTCGACCACGCACAGCTCGACCCCGCCGGTTCGCACCCTGCGCTCGCGCGCACCCTCGAGCATCGCCGCTCCCCCTCCGCCGCTCCGCGTGTCCGTGAGGTGACGCCGCCGAATCTGACAGTCGTTAGACGCATCGTCAATAGGGCGGCTCCCGCGCCGGAGCCACCTCTCCCGTAACTCTCAGGCAGGGGGCCCCCTACGGTCCCCTACTTCTGAAGGCTGATGCGAAGACGGCTCTCCGGTCTGACGACCGACGTGGCGCGCGTCACTAATGTCGAAGACGTGACTGTGATCGCTACCGAAAGCCTGAGCAAGCGGTTCCCCCGGGTGACCGCGCTCGACCGGCTGTCCGTCGACGTCGGGCCCGGTGTCACCGGACTCGTCGGCGCCAACGGAGCCGGCAAGTCCACCCTGATCAAGATCCTGCTGGGTCTGTCCCCCGCCTCGGAGGGCCGCGCCTCGGTGCTCGGCCTGGACGTCGCCACCAAGGGCGCCGAAATTCGCGAGCGCGTCGGCTACATGCCGGAGCACGACTGCCTGCCGCCCGACGTCTCGGCCACCGAGTTCGTCGTGCACATGGCCCGCATGTCCGGCCTGCCGCCCACCGCCGCCCGCGAACGCACCGCTGACACGCTGCGCCACGTCGGTCTGTACGAGGAGCGCTACCGCCCCATCGGCGGCTACTCCACCGGCATGAAGCAGCGGGTGAAGCTCGCCCAGGCCCTCGTCCACGACCCCCAGCTGGTCTTCCTGGACGAGCCCACCAACGGCCTCGACCCGGTTGGCCGCGACGAGATGCTGGGCCTGATCCGCCGCATCCACACCGACTTCGGCATCTCGGTCCTGGTCACCTCCCACCTCCTGGGCGAACTGGAACGCACCTGCGACCACGTCGTCGTCGTCGACGGCGGAAAGCTCCTGCGCTCCAGCTCCACCACCGACTTCACCCAGACCACCACCACCCTCGCGATCGAGGTCACCGACACCGACGAGCACCCCGACGGCACGCGCGCCGTCCGCGAGGCGCTCCACGCGCGCGGAGTGGACGTCCTCGACGGCGACAGCGGCCTGCCGGGCGCCGGCCACATCCTGCTGCTCACCGCCCGGGGCGAGGAGACCTACGACGTGGTGCGCGACCTCGTGGCCGAGCTGGGCCTCGGGCTGGTGCGCATGGAACAGCGCCGGCACCACATCTCCGAGGTCTTCAAGGACGGCGACGCACAACGGAAGGAGGCCGTCGGCCATGGCGGTTGAGCACCCCGCACCCACCCTCCCGGGTGACCAGACCCGCATCCACAACATCGGCTACCGCAGCTACGACGGCCCCCGCCTGGGCCGCGCCTACGCCCGCCGCTCCCTCTACTCGCAGTCCCTGCGCGGCGCCTACGGCCTCGGCCGCTCGGTGAAGTCCAAGGTGCTGCCCATGCTGCTGTTCGTGGTGATGTGCGTGCCCGCGGCCATCATGGTCGCCGTCGCGGTCGCCACCAAGGCGACCGCGCTCCCGCTGGAGTACACCCGCTACGCCGTCGTCATGCAGGCCGTCATCAGCCTGTACGTCGCCTCGCAGGCACCCCAGTCCGTCTCGCGCGACCTGCGCTTCAAGACCGTGCCGCTGTACTTCTCCCGGCCGATAGAGACCGCCGACTACGTGCGCGCCAAGTTCGCCGCGCTCGCCTCGGCGCTGTTCATCCTCACCGCCGCACCCCTGCTGGTGCTCTACGTGGGCGCCCTGCTGGCCAAGCTCGACTTCGCCGACCAGACCAAGGGATTCGCCCAGGGACTGGTCTCCGTGACCCTGCTCTCCCTGCTCTTCGCCGGCCTCGGCCTGGTCGTCGCCGCGGTCACTCCGCGCCGCGGGTTCGGCATCGCCGCCGTCATCGCCGTCCTGACCATCTCCTACGGCGCGGTCTCCACCCTCCAGGCCATCGCCGAGGCCCAGGGCAGCACCGACGCTATCCGCTGGATAGGCCTGTTCTCGCCGATCACGCTGATCGACGGGGTGCAGTCGGCGTTCCTCGGCGCCTCCTCCGCCTTCCCGGGCGGGATCGGCCCCTCCACGGGCGAGGGCGCGGTGTACGTCCTGTTCGCCCTGGGCCTCATCGCCGCCTGCTACGGGCTCCTGATGCGCCGCTACCGGAAGGTGGGACTGTGACCACGCTCTCCCTCGATCACGTCTCCCGCTGGTTCGGCAACGTGGTCGCCGTCAACGACATCACCATGACCATCGGTCCCGGCGTCACCGGGCTGCTCGGCCCCAACGGCGCCGGAAAGTCGACCCTGATCAACATGATGGGCGGCTTCCTCGCCCCTTCCACCGGCACCGTCACGCTCGACGGACAGCAGGTCTGGCGCAACGAGGCCATCTACAAGCACATCGGCGTCGTCCCCGAACGCGAGGCGATGTACGACTTCCTCACCGGCCGCGAATTCGTCGTCGCCAACGCCGAATTGCACGGACTGGGCGCCAAGGCCGCCCAGAAGGCCCTGGCCACGGTGGAGATGGAGTACGCGCAGGACCGCAAGATCCAGACGTACTCCAAGGGCATGCGGCAGCGCGTGAAGATGGCGTCCGCCCTGGTGCACGACCCCTCCCTGCTCCTGCTCGACGAGCCGTTCAACGGAATGGACCCGCGCCAGCGGATGCAGCTCATGGACCTGCTGCGGCGCATGGGCGACGAGGGACGCACGGTGCTGTTCTCGTCGCACATCCTCGAAGAGGTCGAGCAGCTCGCCTGGCACATCGAGGTCGTGGTCGCCGGACGGCACGCGGCCAGCGGCGACTTCCGCAAGATCCGCCGTCTGATGACCGACCGCCCGCACCGCTACCTGGTGCGTTCCAGCGACGACCGCGCTCTCGCGGCCGCGCTGATCGCCGACCCGTCGACATCGGGCATCGAAGTGGACGTCGCCGAGGGGGCGTTGCGCATCCAGGCCGTCGACTTCGGGCGTTTCACGACGCTGCTGCCGAGAGTGGCACGCGACAACGGCATCCGCTTGCTCACGGTGTCGCCGTCCGACGAGTCCCTCGAGTCCGTCTTCTCGTATCTTGTCGCGGCGTAGGAGGCCGAAGATGTACGACCCCACCGTCGCCCGGCTCACCTACCGGGCCCTGCTCGGCCGTCGCCGGGCCCTCATCCTCGGCTCGCTGCCGCTGCTGCTGATCGTGATCTCGGTGCTGGTGCGCGCCCTCGCGGGCGCCGACGACCAGACCGCGGCCGATCTGCTGGGCGGGCTCGGGCTCGCCACCATGGTGCCGATCATCGGCGTCATCGCCGGCACGGGCGCCATCGGCCCGGAGATCGACGACGGCTCCGTCGTCTACCTGCTGTCCAAGCCGCTGAAGCGGTCGACGATCATCTTCACCAAGCTGATCGTGGCGATCGCGGTGACGATGGTGTTCTCGGCGCTGCCGACGCTGATCGCGGGCTTCATCCTCAACGGCAACGGCCAGCAGGTCGCCGTCGCCTACACGGTGGCCGCGCTGGTCTCCTCCATCGCCTACGCCGCGCTCTTCCTGCTGCTCGGCACGGTGTCGCGGCACGCGGTGGTGTTCGGGCTGGTCTACGCCCTCGTGTGGGAGGCCCTGTTCGGCTCCCTGGTGCCTGGTGCGCGCACGCTCAGTGTCCAGCAGTGGTCGCTGGCCGTCGCCGACAAGGTGGCCGGCGGTGATCTGATCAGCTCCGACGTCGGACTGACCACGGCGACCGTCCTGCTGGCCGCGGTGACCGTGCTGGCCACCTGGTTCGCGGGGCAGAAGCTGCGGGCGCTGACGCTGGCCGGCGAGGAGTAGGCCGGCGGGACGCAGTCCGCGCGTGCCGAGGGGCGGGGCCCCTTTTTGACGGGGGCTTCACCTCCGCCCCGGCACACTGGGCGAAGAAACGCGAACGACGCGAACAGGCGTCAGCAGATGCCGAGAGGCACCTAGAGACGCCGAGCGGCGTCAAGGAGCGCGAAGAGGACACCGGCGGAGGGGAGGACTGCTGTGGCGGACGAGACGGCGGGGCACGGCAGCCGGGAGCAGGGAGAGCACGGACCGGCCGACGGGCCGGCCGGGGGCGGGCCCTTCGACGCGGCTTGGGACGGCCTGGTGCTGGACGAGGAGTTCATACGGGCCGCCGATACGTCCGAGCCCTCCGCCCGCGCCCGGATGCTCGCGGCCCGCTGGCGGGCCGAGCGGCCCGAGCCGCAGCCGTGGCGGTCCGACGAGCCGCCGGCCGGCTGGTTCTTCAGTAAGGCGCGCCGACGGAGATGGCGGCGCCGGTAGGCACTCGGAGGATCCGCGGAGTCGCCTCCGGCGGGTCCCCGACCTCGTGTCGAACGGTCGTTTTATTCGGTGGCGTCCCACTCGTCCGCCCGGCACAGTGGTGATGTCCGCAACGCCGGCGGAGGCCGGTGTCAGGAACCGGGGAGGAGCGGGACGATGCCCATGCACGGCAGGACGTCCGGCTCCCGGCAGGGCAGCCCGCGGAGGGCTCCGGAGCGGTCACACGCTCCGTCCGAGCCCGCCCCGCAAGGGGCGCTGCCCGGGGGCGGCCGCTTCGAGCACGCGGCACCACTGCCGCGTGAGGCCGCCCCACCCCGGGCCTGATCCTCGGCGGTGTCCCGGGGCTCGGGGCGAGCGCTGCTCAGACCCCTCAGGGAAGCAGCTTCTCCAGCACCAGGGCGATGCCGTCGTCCTCGTTCGAAGCCGTCACCTCGGTCGCCACCGCCTTCAGTTCCGGGTGGGCGTTGGCCATGGCCACGCCTCGGGACGCCCAGGCGAACATCGGGATGTCGTTGGGCATGTCGCCGAAGGCGATCGTGTCGGCGGCCTTGAGGCCGAGGCGGCGGGCGGCGAGGGAGAGCCCCGTGGCCTTGGAGAGGCCGAGGGGGAGCAGCTCCACGATGCCCGCGCCGGCCAGGGCGACGGTGACGAAGCCGCCGGCGGCGCGGCGGGCCGCCTCGGCGAGGTCGTCGTCCGAGAGCTCGGGATGCTGGATGTAGATCTTGTTCAGCGGCGCCGACCAGAGGTCCGACGCGTCGGTGAACGGCGTCGAGGGGAGCTTGCCGGTGACCGAGTAACCGGGTCCGACCAGCACGTCCCCGTCGAGTCCGTCGCGGCTGGCCGCCAGGTACAGCGGACCGACCTCCGCCTCGATCTTGGCGAGCGCCACCCCGGCGAGCTGCCGGTCCAGAGTCACCGAGGTCAGCAGGCGGTGCGCGCCGGCGTCGTAGACCTGGGCTCCCTGGCCGCAGACGGCCAGACCGTCGTAGCCGAGTTCGTCGAGGATGTGCCGGGTCCAGGGAACCGCGCGGCCGGTGACGACGATGTGGGCCGCCCCCGCCGCGGTGGCCGCGGCGAGAGCGTCGCGGGTGCGCCGCGAGATCGACTCGTCGGAGCGCAGGAGCGTCCCGTCGAGATCGGTGGCGATGAGCCGATGGGGGAAGCCCTCGCTCACTTGGACACCGGCTCCAGCACCTCACGCCCGCCGAGGTAGGGCCGCAACACCTCGGGCACGCGCACGGAGCCGTCGGCCTGCTGGTGGTTCTCCAGGATCGCCACGATGGTGCGCGGGACGGCGCACAGCGTGCCGTTGAGCGTGGCCAGCGGGCGAACCTGCTTGCCCTCGCGGTAGCGGATCGACAGGCGGCGGGACTGGAACTCGGTGCAGTCCGAGGTCGAGGTCAGCTCGCGGTACTTGCCCTGGGTGGGGATCCACGCCTCGCAGTCGAACTTGCGGGAGGCCGAGGAGCCCAGGTCGGCGGAGGCGACGTCGATCACGCGGAACGGCAGTTCCAGCGAGGTCAGCCACTGCTTCTCCCACTCCAGCAGGCGCTGGTGCTCGGCCTGCGAGTCCTCGGGAGTGACGTACGTGAACATCTCGACCTTGTCGAACTGGTGCACGCGGAAGATGCCCCGGGTGTCCTTGCCGTGCGAGCCGGCCTCGCGCCGGAAGCAGGGGGAGAAGCCCGCGTAGCGCAGCGGCAGCCGCTCGGCGTCGATGATCTCGTCCATGTGGTACGCGGCGAGGGGGACCTCGGAGGTACCGACGAGGTAGAGGTCGTCCTTGTCGAGGTGGTAGACGTCCTGGGCCGCCTGGCCGAGGAAACCGGTGCCGGCCATGGACTGCGGGCGCACCAGGGCGGGCGTCAGCATCGGCGTGAAGCCGGCCGCCGTCGCCTGCGCGATCGCCGCGTTCACCAGGGCGAGCTCCAGGAGGGCGCCCACGCCCGTGAGGAAGTAGAAGCGGGAGCCGGAGACCTTCGCGCCGCGCTCGACGTCGATCGCGCCGAGGATCTGGCCGAGCTCGAGGTGGTCCTTCGCCTCGAAGCCCTCGGCGGTGAAGTCGCGGATCTCGCCGTGCGTCTCCAGCGTGACGAAGTCCTCCTCGCCGCCGACGGGCACGTCGGGGTGGACGAGGTTGCCGAGCCGCAGCAGCAGGTCCTGGGTCTCGGCGTCGGCGGCGTCACGCTCGGTGTCGGCGGCCTTGACGTCGGCCTTGAGCTGTTCGGCGCGCTTGAGCAGCTCGGCCTTCTCCTCGGCGGAGGCCTTGGGGATGAGCTTGCCGAGCTGCTTCTGCTCGGCGCGGAGCTCGTCGAAGCGGACGCCGGACGACCTGCGCCGCTCGTCGGCGGACAGGAGAGCGTCGACGAGCGCGACGTCCTCTCCACGGGCGCGCTGGGACGCGCGCACACGGTCGGGGTCCTCACGGAGCAGGCGAAGGTCAATCACGCGGTCCAGGCTACCGGTGCGGCGTGAGCGCTCACGACTCACTATTCCCCGTGTGGCGATTCGCGGCTTACGGGCGACTATGGGGCAATTGCGGAACGAGTCAAGGAAAAGTGTCTCACTCCCTGGGACGGGGCAGGCCGCGCACGGTGCGTTGACCCGACTTCCTTGCGGAGGGGGTGACTTGGGCCGGCGTTGTCCACAGGGATTCCGGGGTGGGGGAAAGTTATCCACAGGGTGTGCGAAAGATCTGTGGATACTGGAATTGATCATTCCGAGTGGTGGTCGAGTGGTGCGGAATTCCCGTTCCGCGCCGACTGCACCCCCACTTTCGAGTGGAAATGGGTAGCCCCAAAGGATTGTTCACAGGAAACAGGTGGACTAAGGGTGACGTGCGCCGCCCTGGCCGCGTGTGGGGCCTGTAGGGCGATTTGTCGACCGGACGACCCTTCGATGTCGACTTGTCCCCAGGTCGAGATGCCGCCCTGTGGATAACGCCTGTGGATAACGAAGATATGCAGAAAGGACCTAGAACCGGCCGTCCTGGCAGCGTGCCACCCAGTCCGCCGCCGCGACGAACTCGCCCTCCGAGGTCCCGGGCAGCGGCGCGGGAATGTCCGCCGCCACCGCGTCCGCGCGCGGGTACGAGCCGAGGAACCGCACATCGCGGCAGATCCGCTTCAGCCCCATCAGCGCCTCGGCCATCCGCCGGTCGGCGATGTGGCCGGCGGCGTCGATGCAGAAGCAGTAGTTGCCGATGCCGGCGCCCGTCGGCCGGGACTGCAGCACCATGAGGTTGATGCCACGGGTCGCGAACTCCCCGAGCAGGTCGCGCAGCCCTCCCGGATGGTCGTCGCGCTGCCAGAGCACGACGGAGGTCTTGTCCGCCCCGGTCGGCGCGGCGGGCCGGGCCGGACGGCCCACCAGCACGAACCGCGTCTGGGCGTTCTCCGCGTCGTGGATCTCCGTCTCCAGCGCCTCCAGGCCGTACCGGGCGGCCGCGAACTCGCCCGCGAAGGCCGCGTCGTAGCGGCCCTCCTGGACGAGACGGGCGCCGTCGGCGTTGGAGGCGGCCGACTCCCAAGTGACGTCCGGGAGATGGGCCTTAAGCCAGTTGCGCACCTGCGGCTGGGCAGCCGGATGAGCGGTGACCGTCTTGATGTCCGTGAGCTTCGTGCCGGGACGGACCAGCAGCGCGAAGGTGATCGACAGCAGGACCTCGCGGTAGATCATCAGCGGTGTGCCCGCGACGAGCTCGTCGAGGGTCGTGGTGATCCCGCCCTCGACGGAGTTCTCGATCGGCACGAACGCGGCCTCGGCCTCGCCGGTGCGCACCGCGTCCAGCGCGGACTGCACGGACACGTAGGGGACCAACTGCCGGGTGGCCGTTTCGGGAAGCGTGCGCAGGGCGACCTCCGTGAAGGTGCCCTCGGGGCCGAGATAGGCATAGCTCGCTGGCATGACCTCACCCTAATGGGCCTTGTGTGCTCGGGTGGACCTGTCTCTAGCACCGACCCCTCAGGGGAGTGAACCCGCGTAACCCCTCACCGGCCCCGGCGGTTCGCGGGGCTCCTCACGCGTCCAGCAGCCGCTGCCCCACGTACTCGCCCTCGGCCGCCCCGCCGGGCACGGCGAACAGCCCGCTGGTCTCGTGCCGGATGTACTTCGACAGGGCGTCCCCGCGGTCCAGCTTGCGCTGCACGGTGACGAAACCGCGCAGCGGGTCGGCCTGCCAGCAGACGAAGAGCAGGCCCGCGTCCGGTGTGCCGTCCCGGTCGATGCCGTCGTGGTACGAGAACGGCCGGCGCAGCATCGCCGCCCCACCGTTCTGGTCGGGCCGGGTGATGCGCGCGTGCGCGTTGAGGGGGACCACCAGATCGCCCTTGGCGTCGGTCTTCTCCAGGTCCATCCCGGTCGTCTCGGAGCCCCCGGTCAGCGGCGCCCCGTCGGACTTGCGGCGCCCGATGACCTGCTCCTGCGCCGGGACCGACAGCTTCTCCCAGTCGTCGAGGAGCATCCGGATCCGGCGTACGACGGCGTAGGAGCCGTGGGCCATCCAGGCCGGGTCGGTCGATCCCTCGGCCGGCACGAAGATCCGCTTCTCGAAGTCGGCCTCGGCCGGCTTCGGATTGCGCGTGCCGTCCAGCTGGCCCATCAGGTTGCGGGCCGTCATGGGGTGGGCGGTCGCGCCCGGCGTGCGGTTGAAGCCGTTCATCTGCCAGCGCACACGGGCCGCGCTGCCCGCGTCCTTCTGGATCGCGCGCAGGGCGTGGAAGGCGACGAGGGCGTCGTTCGCGCCGATCTGCACCCACAGGTCGCCGTTGCTGCGGGACGGGTCGAGCTGGTCGGAGGAGAAGGCGGGCAGGGGGTCCAGGGAGACAGGGCGCTGCTTCTCCAGACCGGTGCGGGTGAAGAAGCTGTGGCCGAAGCCGAAGGTGATCGTCAGCGAGGACGGGCCGGCATCCCGGGCCACGTCGGTGTCGTCGTGCGGTGCGGCTTCGCCCGCCATCAGCCGCTGCGCCGTCTGCGACCAGCGGCGCATCAGCGCGGCGGCCTCCTTGCGGCCCGCGCCCGCCGTGAGGTCGAAGGCGACGAGATGGCCCCGTGCCTGGAGTCCCTGGGTGATGCCGGGCTGGTGTTTCACGTGAAACAGTGCCTGCTCCGACCCGATCGAGGAGAGCGGGGCCGCCTGCGCCGGCGCTGCGGCGTAGCCGGCGGCGCCGCCCGCGGCACCGAGCACGAGCCCGGTGGCGCCGGCGGTGCCGAGCAGCCTGCGCCGGGTCAGACCCTCGGGGGAGGGCGTCTTCTCGGCGGACGCCTTGGTCTCGGGGGCGGGGGTCACCGGGCTGGTCTGTTCGGGCATGGTGGGGTTCAGCCGATCTGCGCGTTCTTGGAGACGGTCACCTGGTCGATGTCGGAGGTCCGGACGGTCACGGCGACCTGCCATTCGCCGCTCACGGGAATCTGCACTCCGTCGGCCGACCAGTGGCCGGTGGTGATGTGGTCGGGGGTGACGGGGAGCGGCCCGATGCTCTTGGCTTCGAGGGTGAAGGCGACCTTCACTTCGGGGACGTCGAAGGCGCGGCCGTCGGGGCGGGTGACGTAGACGTGCATCTCGTTGGCGCCGGTCCGCGCGGGGTCGATGTCGACGCTGACGACGCCCTTGCCGTTGACGCCGCCGGTGTCGAAGGACATGTCGAGGGTCACGGCGCCCGCGGTGTCCGCCGACGCGACGGCGGCTGTGGCGGCCTTCGCGTCCAGTTCGGTACGGCCGGGCTCGGTGGACGTCAGCGCGGTGGTCACGGCGAGCAGCACCACGGCGACGCCCGCCTCGGCCAGCACCGAGCGGCGCAGCCCGGAACGGTTCGGGTCTGCGTCCCGCAGCCGCTTCTGCCGTGCGGCGTCGACGGCGGCCCGCTGCCGAGCGAGCTGGGCGGCCCGCCGGGAATCGGTCGTGCCGGTATCGCCGGTGCCGGCACCACCCGCACCGGAACCGGCCTCCGCCTCGCCCGGGGACGCCTTTGCCGCACCCGTGCTCACGGGGGCGGGGTTCTCGGCCTGTGCCGGGGCGTCGGCGGCGGGCGTCTGCGTGGCGGCTCCCGCCGGCTCGGCCGCCTTGGTCCCCTGGGGCGCCCCGTCCCGCTCGGCCGTCCCGGCCTCCTCGCTCGACGCCTCCTCAACAGCCTCGGGGGAGGCGGCCTCGGTGAGGTCGGCCGGCTGTTCCTCCGCCGCCGGCCTCTCCCGTCCGGGAGAGTCGGTGCGCTCGGCCGTCGTCGCTCCGGCCCGCCCCGCAGCCGTCGCCGCCTGCTTCTCAAGCGTCGCCGTCCCCGCGGTCTCCTCAGCCGTCTGCGCCTCCTGCTGCCGCGAGGTCGGCGGTCCGGCCAGCCGGGCCGTCCAGCGGCGGGAGATCCAGGCGATGCCGACGAGCAGGGCCACCAGGCCGATCTTGACGAGCAGGAGCTGCCCGTAGCGGGTCTCGGTGAAGGCCGACCAGGAGCCGAGCTGGCGCCACGACTGGTAGACGCCGGTCGCGAGCAGAGCGATCACGCTGCCGAAGGCGACCCTGGAGAACCGGCGGACAGCCGACGGCTCCACCGGGTTCTCCGCCCGGTACAGCGCCGTGAGCAGTGCGCACAGTCCGCCCAGCCAGGCGGCGACGGCCAGCAGGTGGACGATGTCCACCGGCATCGCGATGCCCGGCTGGAGCCCGGTGGAGGCGTGCTCGGCCATCGCCCAGCTCGCCGCGAGCCCGCCGGCCACGACCGTCCCCCCGATCGCGAGCCCGAAGGTCAGATCCCGCTTCTCCTCGTCCTCGCGCTTGTCGTACGCGCCGAACAGCACGGCGATGAAGAGCGCGGCCGCCGCGAGCAGCAGCAGCCGGGAGACGAGGGCGGCGCCGGTCTTGGTCTGGAGGACCTGCCCGAGCAGGTCGAGGTCGAAGACGTCGCCGAGCTCGCCGGAACCGGTGTAGGAGCCGCGCAGGAGCAGCAGGAACAGGGTGGCCGAGGTGAGCGCGAGCCAGCCGGAGACGACGAGCCGCTGCAGCGCGCGCACCCCGGTGCCGGCCGGCCAGCAGGCCAGCACGAACGCGGCGCCGCCGACCATGACGATGAACCCGGCGTAGGACGCGTACCGTCCGAACCCGTACAGCCCGCCGACGACCCCGCCGCCGGCCTCCTGCGCGGACGCCGGGACGGTGGTCGCGGAGGGGGCTCCGACGGAGAAGGTGTAGGCGCCGGCGACGGGATGGCTGTCGGCGGACACCACCTGGTAGGTCACCGTGTACGTGCCGTCGGGCAGCCCTGGGTGCAACCGCACGGCGTACGTGGTGCCGCTGACGTTGGACGGCTCGCCGGTGTCGACGCGTGTGCCCTTGGGGTCGAGCACGCGCAGCGACGTGCCGCTCATCGCGACCTGTTCGGAGAAGGTGAGCGACACCTGGGTGGGCGCCTTGTCGACCACCGCCCCCTGCGCGGGGTCGCTGCCGGTCAGCGCGGCGTGCGCGGAGGCCGGCCCGGCGGCGGCGAGGAGCGCGCCGGCGACGGCCAGGAGCAGCAGCACCAGCGTCCGGACTCGGGGAGCGGTGGTCTGGTGGGTCAAGGCGGTCCTTCCCTCAGGGGCGCTCAGGGGCCCTCGGAGCCCTTCAGTGCCCGGTCTTCGGGGTGTAGGTGGCGGATTCCACCGGCATCGCGACCTCGACGGTCCCGGACTCGGCGAAGTGCAGTTTCAGGCTCACCTTCTCGCCCTGCCTCGGCTTGCGCTTCAGCTTCTCGAACATCAGGTGGTTCCCGCCGCTGGCGAGCACCACCCGCCCGTGGGCGGGGACGTCGAGGGAGTCGACCTCCTGCATGGCGCCGTCGACCGTCTCGTGGACGGTGACGCTGCCGGCGACGTCACTGGTGACGGAGGTCAGCTCGTCCTTGGCGCCGCCCTCGTTGGTGATGGTGAGGAAGCCGGCCGCCATGCCGTCCGAGATCGGCTGCGGCATGTAGGCGGCGCTCACGGACAGTTCGGCGGCGGACGCGCCGGAGGCGCAGCCTGTGAGGACCAGGGCGCCGGTCAGAGCGGTGACGGCGGCGGTGGCGGTGGCGGTGGCGAACCGTTTCACGGGTTCTGTCCCTTGATGATCTTGGGCAGGTCCTTGGCGTACTGGTCGACGGTGACGCCCTCGCCGTAGAGGAGGTATCCGCCGTTCGTCTTCGGGGAGAAGGCGATGACCTGGGTGCCGTGCGTCGAGACCGTCTTGCCGTTCTTGTCCTTGTGCGGCGGCTCGATGGAGATGCCGAGGGTGCGCGCGGCGGCCTGGATGGTGGCGAAGTCGCCGGTGAGACCGACGCTCTGCGGGTCGATGCCCTTGAGCCAGGCCCCGAGCGCGGCCGGGGTGTCCCGCTCGGGGTCGGTGGTGACGAACACGACGCGCAGCCGGTCCTGTTCCGCCTTGGGCAGCTGCTTCTTCGCCACGGCGATGTTGCTCATCGTCAGCGGGCAGACGTCGGGGCAGTGGGTGTAGCCGAAGTACACCAGCGTCGGGCGCCCGGCGGTCTCCTTGCGGAGGTCGTACTTCTTGCCCTGGGTGTCGGTCAGGACCAGGTTCGGCTTGGTGAAGGGCTGGTCGAGGACGGTCGCGGCCTGCTTGCGACCTTCCTGGGAGACGACGGCGGCCGGGCCTGCGTCGTTGTTCTCGCTTCCGCAGGCGGAGAGGGTCAGGGTGGCCGCGGCGAGCAGAGCGGCCGCGGCGAGCTTCGTCTTGCGCATGGAGAGAAGTCCTGGGTGTGGTGGAGTCCGGCGCGTGCCGGGCCGCGCGGGCCCGGCACACGCCGCGGACGGCCTGGCGTCAGGAGGCGGAGGAGTCGGCGCGGCGACGGCCGGCGAGCACGCCGTACGCCACACCGGCGGCGCCGACGACGATGCCCACGACGCCGAGGACGCGGGCGGTGGTGTCGCTGCCGCCCGAGGAGTCGGAGGCCTCGGTGTCGGCGGCGGCCGGCTTGGCGTCGTCGGCGTCGTCACCGGCGGACGCGCCGTGGGAGTGGCCGTCGGCGGCGTCGGACAGGGTGAGCGCCGGGGCCGGGGTGTCGGGCTCCTCCTTGCCCTTCTCCTGGACCTCGATCCAGCGCACGACTTCCTTGTTGGAGTACGTCTGGATCGCCTTGAAGACGACCTGGTCGGCCTTCTCGGGCAGCGCGCCCATGGAGACCGGGAACTGCTGGAGGCGGCCGGGCTCGATGCCCTTGCCGTCGGCGGTCCAGGTGACCTTGGAGACGACCTCCGAGATCTGCCGGCCGTGCATGTCGAGCGGCTTGGCGAGCTTGCTCTTGGTGACGGCGATCTTCCAGCCCGGGACGTCCTGCGGCAGCACCGAGGCGAGCGGGGTGTCGGTCGGGAAGTTGACCTCCAGCTTGACCGTCGAGGCGTTGTCGCGCTCATTGGGGACGCGGAAGTTGACGACGGCGTAGCCGCCCTTGGCGGCCGTGCCCTCCGGCTGCACGGTGACGTGCGCGAAGGCGGGCGACGACAGGGCGAGCACGACGACGGCCGAGCCGGCGGCGACGGCGGCGAGACGAGAAGCCTTCATGACAGCGAAGCACTCCACTCTGAGTGAGAGGTGACGGTGGTGGGACGTGAGCACGAGAAGGTGCGCACGCACGCGTGCCGCGACGAACGGCGGCCGCCTCCCCGTGTGGTGGAGTGCTGGTCGCGTCGTGTCAGGCAGCGAGGACGAGAGCGGCGGCGGCCGGCGGGCCGCGCCTGATCACCGTGTGCTGGAGTGCGTCGGCCGGCGGCTTGGGAAGCGTGGACGCGGCGGGGCGCGGGGTGCGCGGGCCTTCTTCCGGCGCGGCGGCCAGCCCCGCGTACAGGGCGCGCGCCAGGGCGAACGCCCCGCGCAGGGACCGTATGAGAGCTCCCTCGGCGACGCCCTGCGCCGACAGTTCCATCAGGCGCAGCAGGGCGGTGTCGCCCCGCCGCAGCATCCAGCCCGCGGCGAGGGCCGCGAGAACGTGCGCGAGCAGCATCGGCAGGGACGGCAGCAGCGACGTCGTCGAACCGGCGGTGGACAGGGCGTCCGCGGCGTGATGCGCGGAGCTCATGCCACCGCTGCCGCCGCCGCTCATGACCGTGCCGCCGCTGTCGGCGTCGACGCCGCCGGCCGGGCGGACCCGCGCCTCGGTGAGGATCCTCAGCGCCTGCGAGGGCGTGATCGCCGCCGCGGTGCTCCCGCACACCAGGCGGGCGGCCTGTTCGACCAGCGCGGCGTCGGAGAGGGCCTTCGGCGTGGACGCGGCGGCCGTCGTCGCGTGCTGGCCCAGTCCGAACAGCGAGTGCAGCACGGTCTGTCCGACGGCGAGCAGCGCGGCGATGCCCGGCAGCGAGCGCTCGCGCCCGGCGAACGGCGCCACGACGAGGAGGGCCCCCAGGAACCCGGCGCCCAGCGTCCACAGCGGGACCGTCGCGCAGGAGGCCATGGTGTGACCGGCCGCGGCCAGCACGACGCAGACCGCGGCGAACATCGCGGCCCGCAGCAGCCGGAGATCGTCTCCGGGGCGCGTCGTGCGCAGGTGGCGGTGGAACATGGCGGGCTCATCATCGCACTGGCCTCACCGCGGCCACACGGCAGGTCCACAAGGTTCCGGGGCACGCGGAAGATCACCCTCTGGTGTGACAGCCGCCCCCTGTTTCCCCGGGTTCCCACATACACCGAATCCGGTGGCCCGCGCATCCACCGTATGGGCGGCATCACTCGGAATCCGCGCTTACTCACCGCCCATGGCGGCAATACGTAGGGGTATGTCGAGCCGCGGCCTGGAGGCTGGAGCATGAGCATCTGGTGGTCACTCCATCTGCGGCGCGAGGCCGCGAGCGTGCCGCTCGCCCGGCGCCTGCTGCTCGGCACCATGGAGACGGCGGGCGTCGATCCCGACATCTCCTACGACCTCTCCGTCGCGCTGAGCGAGGCCTGCGCCAACGCGGTCGAGCACGGCGGGGACACCGCTCCGGACGGCTGTTCGCAGGCGTACAGCGTGACCGCCTATCTCGACGGCGAGAAGTGCCGCATCGAGGTCGCCGACTCCGGTCCGGGCTTCACGCCCGAACGTCCCGCCTCTCCCCTCGCCGCGGTCCCCACTCCCGTCCCGGCGCCGGCGCCCGCTCCGAACCCCGTGCCGGTGAGCGCCGACGCCGAGCACGGCCGCGGCCTCTTCCTGATCCGGGAGCTCGCCGACCACGTCCACATCGGCAACAAGCCGGGCCGGGCCGGGGCCGTGGTGAGCTTCGACAAGATCCTCAAGTGGCGGAAGGACGCGCCGCTGATGGCGGTCTGAGGGGTGCGCGGGCAGATCCGAGACAGCACTCACAGGCGTCCCACAGCGGCGGCCCATGCCCCTGACGGACAGTGTTTCTACGTTGCGTGTTCATGACGGGAAACCACAAGGACACAACGCTCACCCGGCGCCGCGCCCTCACCGTGACCGGCGGCACGGTCGCGGCCGGCGGGCTCGCGGTCGCCGGCTACCGGACGGCCTTCGCCGACACGACCGGGTCGGCGTCGACCTCGACCTCCGCAGCGGCTTCGACCTCGAACTCGGCGGCGACTTCGGCGAGTTCCAGCAGCGGCAGTTGCATGACGTTGATGTCGAGCGTCACGCAAGGGCCGTACTACCTCGACGGCGCGCTGGTGCGCAAGGACATCACCGAGGGCAAGAGCGGTGTCCCGCTCACCCTGCGCCTCACCGTCGTCGACGCCACCGACGGCTGCACGCCGGTCGCCGGGGCCGCCGTGGAGATCTGGCACTGCGACGCCTGGGGCTACTACTCCGGCTACACCACCGCCAACCCCGGCGGCTCGGCGCCCGCCGAGAGCGAGGACGGCTCCACCGCGAACGACAGCACCTACCTGCGCGGTTACCAGATCGCCAACGCCAACGGGGTCGTCAAGTTCGAGACGATCTTCCCTGGCTGGTACACGCCGCGCACCTGTCACATCCACCTCAAGGTTCACACCGGCGGCCAGAAGGAGGACGGCACCTACGAAGGCGGCAAGGTCAACCACACAGGCCAGCTGTTCTTCGCCGACGACATCGCCGAGCAGGTCTTCACGCTGGAGCCGTACTCCAAGCACTCCGGCAGCTACACCCGGCTCGCCGACGACATGGTCTACGACGGCGGCGGCGCCTCCAGCGGCCTGCTCACCCTGGAACCGGTCAAGAAGGCCGATCCGTCGCGCGGTTACAAGGGTTTCCTCACGCTCGGGGTCGACCCGGACGCGGAGAACACCGGCGCGGGCGGCGGCGGTGGCGCCGGGGGTACGCCTCCGAGCGGGACACCGACCGGCGCACCCCCGAGCGGGGCGCCCATCGGTACGCCGCCCAGCGGCGCTCCCTCGGCCTCGGCGTCCTCCTGAGGCGCCGCCGATGACCAGCCGTGAGGACGAGACGCTCGCGCAGGCCGCGGTGGCCGCGCTGATCGGACAGCTGGCCCTGGCCCCCAAGCCCGGGCTGCCCGACCCGCGCGACCTCGCCGCCCGCGCGACCCGGCGGGACCACCGCGGGCTGCGCTGGTCGGCCAAGGCGCTCGCTCCAGGCCTCACGGCGATGGCCGCCGCCGCCCGCCGCACCGGCGAGCCCTCGCCCGCGCTGCGTGCCGAGCTGGGCGCGATCGGGCGGTGCGCCGAGCACGCGGTGGGGCTGACCGGCGGCGGCCACCGGGGCGCGCTGTGGACGCTCGGCCTGCTGGTCGCGGCGGCCGCCCTCGACCCACGCGCGCGGGGGGACGAGGTCGCCGCGATCGCGAAGCGGATCGCCGCCCACCCCGACCGGGGCGCTCCGCGCCGGCCGTCGCGGGGTTCGACGGTGTCGGCGAAGTACGGGGCGGCGGGGGCGCGGGGGGAGGCGCGGGCAGGGTTTCCGCATGTGCGGCGGGCGTTGGGCGCGCTCGGGTCGGCTCGGTCGGCCGGGGCCACGGAGACGCGGGCCCGCCTGAACGCCCTGCTGACGGTGATGTCCACGCTTCAGGACACGGAGCTGCTGCATGTCGCCGGGCCGGCGGGGCTGCGGCATGTGCAGGCGGGCGCCCGGGGCGTGCTGGAGGCGGGCGGTGCGGGTTCGGGGCAGGGGTGGGAGGCGTTGGCGGTGCTCGACGCGGATCTGGCGGCGCGGGGGTGGAGTCCGCGGGGGAGCGCGGGGCTGCTGGCGGGGGCGCTGTTCGTGGACGCGCTGCCGGCCGGTGCGCGGGGGGTGTGAACGGAGCCCGGCGCTGGCGGGTGTGCGGACGCCGCGAGCGCGCCAGCGGGGACCGAGCAGCGGCGGAGGGGCTTCTTGTGTTGTTTCACGTGAAACGCTCCGTTGTGACCCCCGGCATCGCCCCCAGCGCCCGCAACTACGGAGGTCCCGGCGGTAGCGATCCCCCGCCGCTGTCGGGAAGTTCAGCAGCGGGGCGTCGCCGTGCTCATCGGCGTCAGACTCCGCGTGCGCGTCACCTCGCCCCGCTTCGCCGCGTGGTGGGACGCCGGGACCATGGCGTAGGACGCCGCGAGTATGGCCGTGCCCAGGAGGAGCCAGCCCGGGGCGCCCCATTCGACCAGGAGCCAGGTCAGGAGGAGGGGGCCCAGGGTACGGGCCACGGTGACTCCGGTGCCGAAGAGGCCCTGGTACTCGCCGACGCGGTCGGCGGGGGCCAGGTCGAAGGAGAGCTGCCAGGAACCCGCCGACTGCCCCATCTCCGCCACGACCTGCAGCAACGACCCCAGCACCAGCACGCCCGCCGCGACCCACGGCGAGGCCCCCGCGGACAGGGCGAACACCGCGCAGGCCGCGCACATCACCCACCCCGAGCGGCGCAACACGCGTGTGGCGCTGTCCAGGCCGGTCACCCCGCGCGCCGCCCGCACCTGGAAGAGCGTCACCACGGCGGTGTTGAGCACGAACAGCGCGGAGACCAGCCACGCCGGCGCCCCGGTCCGCGACGTGATCCACAGCGGCAGCACGAGACTGAGCAGCGGAAGCCGCAGCAGCAGCACGGTGTTGAGGAGGGCGACCACCGCGTACGGCCGGTCCCGCAGCACACCGCCCAGCCGCCCACGCCCCTCAGCCGCAGACACCGCAGGCACCGCCGAGGACGGCACTCTGGGCAGCCCGAGCAGCAGCAGTGCGCACACCAGGAAGCTCACCGCGTCCACCGCGAACACCGCGACGTACGCCGATCTGCTCCCGGCGTGCAGGGCGAGCCCACCGAGACCGGCCCCGACCGCCAGACCGGCGTTGAGTGTCGCCTGCAACCGCGCCAGCAGCCCGGTCCGCTCCCCGGCGGGCACCAGCCCGGCCAGCAGCGCCTGACGCGCCGCCGCCAGCCCGGACTGCGCCGCCGCGTACCCGCACGCCACCAGCACGAACGGCAGGAAGTCCCGCACCAGCGTGAAGGACGCCACCGCCAGCGCGGTCGCCAGCGCCAGCAGCACCGCCGTACCGCGCGGCCCCCGCCGGTCGGCGAGCCGTCCGAGCGGCACGCCGGCCAGCGAGCCGACAGCCCACCCGACGGTCAGCCCGAGCCCCACCCGGGCGGGAGAGAGTCCGGCGATCTGCGTGAAGTAGAGGGCCGACGTCGTGTAGTAGGCGCCGTCCCCGACCGAATTGCTCAACTGGGCGAAGGCGAGAAGGCGTTGCGGGCGAGGGGTCTTCATGCCGACGACGCTAGAAGCCGGGTGGGCCTCTCGACAGCACCAATCCGACGACATCTCACTGGCCCAATCCACCCAACGGCGCCCCTCCCCAGTAGGTCAGCCATCTCCCGTCAGCCCCGGCCCCGTCAGCCCCCGTCCAGCACCCTCGCCAGCACCCCCAGCGCCTCCGGATAGACCCGCTCGCGGGGCGTCCCGTAGCCGACCACCAGCCCCTGCGGGCGGCCCGCGCCGCGTGCGGCGTGCCAGTGCTCACCGAGCCGGCCGATCGCCAGGCCCTCCGCCTCCGCGCGCGCCAGCACCTCCGCCTCGTCGTCGACCTCCACCAGCGCGTGCAGCCCCGCGGCGACCCCGCGCACGCCTCGGCGCTCGCCGAGCCGGTCCAGGAGCAGGTCCCGGCGGCGCCGGTAGCGCAACCGGCACGCGCGGATGTGACGGTCGTAGGCGTGGCCGGCGATGAGGTCGGCGAGTGCGAGCTGGCCGATGGACTCGGTCTGGTGGTCGCTGTACAGCTTGGCGTCGGCGACCGCGTCGACCAGCGGCGGCGGCAGCACCATCCAGCCGAGCCGCAACGCGGGCCCGAGGGTCTTGGAGGCGGTGCCGAGGTAGACGACCTGTCCCGGCGCCATCCCCTGGAGCGCCCCGACGGGCTGCCGGTCGTAACGGAACTCACCGTCGTAGTCGTCCTCGACGATCAACGCGCCGCACTCGCGTGCCCAGTCCGTCAGGGCCCGCCGGCGCGCCGGGTGCAGGGTCACACCCGTCGGGTACTGGTGCGCGGGCGTGACGACGACGGCCCTCACGTCGGCCCCCAGCTCCTCCGTGCGCACCCCGAGGTCGTCGACCGGCGCCGCGGTCACCCGCCCGCCGTTGCGCCGCACGACCTCCCGGTGGAAGGGCAGCCCGGGGTCCTCCATGGCCACCGGCCCGCCGTCCAGCACGCGCGTGAGCAGCGCGAGGCCCTGCACATACCCGGAGGTGATCACGATCCGCTCCGGCGGCGCGATCACCCCCCGCGCCCGCCCCAGATACCCCGACAGCGCGGCACGCAGCTCCGCGCGCCCGCGCGGGTCGCCGTAGTCGTACGCCGTCGAAGGCGCCGCGGCGATCGCCCGGCGCAGGGAACGCAGCCAGACCGCCGTCGGGAACGTACCGACGTCCGGGCTGCCGGGCCGCAGGTCGAAACGCGGCGCACTCACGTGTGCGGCGGCGCCGGACGGCTCGGTGGCGCGGTGGGGCAGCGCGGCGACCTGCGTGCCGGAGCCCTGCCGCGCGATCAGGTAGCCCTCGGCGACGAGCTGGTCGTAGGCGGCCTTCACGGTGTTGCGCGAGATGCCGGTCTCGGCCGCGAGCAGCCGGGTGGCCGGCAGCCGTGTCCCGGGTGCCAGCCTGCCGTCGCGCACGGCGTCGCGCAGGGCCCGCTCGAGCCCGGCGCGACGCCCCTCGGCGGGGTCCGCCTCCAGGTGCAGATCCACGCCGGCGCCCCCGAGGGCGCGGACGGCGCGATCAGCCACGGACTGTCCGCACCGGCCCTCAGCCCTGCGCCCCCCGCAGCGCGGCCATCCACGCCTCGACCTCGTCCGACCCGCGGGGCAGCCCGGCGGACAGGTTGCGATTGCCGTCCTCGGTGACCAGGATGTCGTCCTCGATGCGCACGCCGATGCCCCGGTACTCCTGCGGGACGGTCAGGTCGTCGGCCTGGAAGTACAGCCCCGGCTCGACGGTCAGGACCATGCCCGGCTCCAGCGTCCCGTCGACATAGGACTCCACGCGTGCGGCGGCGCAGTCGTGGACGTCCATGCCGAGCATGTGCCCGGTGCCGTGCAGCGTCCAGCGCCGCTGGAGGCCGAGCTCCAGCACCCGCTCCACCGGACCCTCGACGAGCCCCCACTCCACGAGCCGCTCGGCCAGCACCCGCTGCGCCGCGTCGTGGAAGTCGCGGTACTTGCCGCCCGGCTGCACCGCAGCGATGCCGGCCTCCTGGGCGTCGTACACCGCGTCGTAGATCTTCTTCTGGATCTCGCTGAACCGCCCGTCGACCGGCAGCGTGCGCGTGACGTCGGCGGTGTAGTACGTCTGCGTCTCGACGCCCGCGTCCAGCAGCAGCAGGTCGCCCGAGCGCACGGGCCCGTCGTTGCGCACCCAGTGCAGCGTGCAGGCGTGCGGGCCGGCCGCGGCGATGGTGCCGTAGCCGACGTCGTTGCCCTCCACACGCGCGCGGAGGAAGAACGTGCCCTCGATGTAGCGCTCGGAGGTGGCCTTCGCCTTGTCCAGCACGCGCACGACGTCCTCGAAGCCGCGCACGGTGGAGTCGACGGCCTTCTGGAGCTCGCTGATCTCGAACTCGTCCTTGACCAGCCGGGCCTCGGAGAGGAAGACGCGCAGCTCCTCGTCGCGCTCGCCGGTGACCTTGTCGGTCAGCGCCGCCTCGATGCCCGCGTCGTGGCCGCGCACGACGCGCACCGGGCCGCTCGCCTCGCGCAGCGCCTCCGCCAGTTCGCGCACGTCGGAGGCGGGGAGGCCGTACAGCTGCTCCGCCTCGGCGAGGGAGTGACGGCGGCCGACCCACAGCTCGCCCTGGCCGGAGAGCCAGAACTCGCCGTTCTCGCGGTCGGAGCGCGGCAGCAGGTAGATCGTCGCGGAGTGGCCCTCGCCCTGGGGCTCCAGGACCAGGACGCCGTCCTCCGTCTGGTTGCCCGTGAGGTAGGCGTACTCCACGGAGGCCCGGAAGGGGTACTCCGTGTCGTTCGAGCGGGTCTTGAGGTTGCCCGCCGGGATCACCAGGCGCTCGCCGGGGAAGCGCGCGGAGAGCGCGGCCCGGCGGGCGGCGGTCTCGGCGGCCTGGGCGATGGGCTCCAGTCCGTGCAGCTCGGTGTCGGCCCAGCCCGACTTCATGTTCTCGGCGAGCTCGTCGGAGACCCCCGGGTACAGGCCGTTCTTGCGCTGCTTGACGGGCTCCTCGGACTCAGCTTCCGGGGTCTCCGGGTTGAGCTCTTCGGCCACGGTCATCCTCCTAGGTAAGGCACTGGACCCCGTCCATCGTACGGTCGTACGGAAGGGGGCCCGGGGGAGGAAGAACCTCAGCCGTCGTCACTCGAAGCGCGCCGCCAGCACCACCACGTCCTCCTCGCTGTCCTGGTCGGCCGCGCCGTCCGGCAGCACCGTGCGCAGCACGTGGTCGGCGATCGCGCCGGGGTCGTGGCGCAGCGCCCGCGGCACCCCGGCCGCCGCGGCGTGCAGCCGGGAGAAGGCGCGGTCGACGCAGTCGCCGGTGCGGTGCAGCAGACCGTCGCTGTAGAGCAGGACCGTCTCGCCGGCTCCGGCCTCCACCTCGACGCTGGGCGCCTCCCAGCAGGCGAGCATGCCGAGCGGGGCGGAGACGGACGTCTCGACGAACTCGGTGCGCCGCTCGCCGACCAGCAGCGGCGGGCAGTGTCCTGCGCCGGCCAGGGTGATCTTGCGCAGCGCGGGCTCGCAGTAGGCGAACAGGGCGGTGGCGGAGCGGGCGGGCTCGGTCAGCCGCAGCAACAGCTCCAGGTCGGACAGGACAGCGACCGGGTCCTCGCCCTCCATCACGGCGTACGCCCGCAGCGAGGCGCGCAGCCGGCCCATCGCGGCGACGGCGCTGGGCCCGGACCCGGTGACCGAGCCGACCGCCAGCCCGAGGGCCGCGTCGGGCAGCGGCAGCGCGTCGTACCAGTCGCCGCCCCCGCGCGGCCCGGTGCGGTGGCGCGCGGCGAGCTGCACGCCGGCCACCCTCGGCAGCCGGGAGGGCAACAGCTCCTCGGTCATCGTGGCCATGGACGCGCGCGTGCGCTCGACCTCCAGGAGCCGGGCGAGGTGTTCGGCGGCGTGCCGGACGTACAGGCCGACCAGATGGCGTCTGCGCTCGTCCGGCTCGGCGGGCTCGTCGTAGAGCCAGACCGCGGCGCCCAGCCGGCCGGCGCGTTCACCGGCGAGCGGCAGGGCGTAGCTGGCGGCGTAGCCGAGGCGGGCGGCCACCTCGCGGTGGCGGGGGTCGAGGCCGTCCTCGGCGAACAGGTCGGGCTGGGCGATGTCGCCGTCCCCGCCGGGCAGTCCGTCGAGGATGCGCCCGTACGCCGTGGAACTGCGCGGGACGGTCTCGATGTGCCCGAGGTCCGCGCGGCCGAGGCCCAGGCCGATCGTGGTGTCCGGGCCGAGCCCGTCGGCGGGCTCCAGCACGACCAGACCGCGCCGGGCGCCCACGAGGGCGGACCCGGCGCGCAGCAGTTCCTGGAGGGCGTCCGCGAGGCAGTCGGTGCGGGCCAGACGCTCGGTGAGTTCGTGGAGGGTGGTCAGATCCGAGACCCAGCCGGCCAGACGGTCCTGGAGGACCGCTCCCGCGGCGGGCGGGGCCAGTGGGGCCGGCGTGGCTGCGGGCGCGGGCGCGACAGTGTGTGCGGGAGGGGGAACCGTTGAATCGATTCCGGCCACTTTCGAAGGATGGGGGGCGTTCATGGCTTCCGGCTCTCGGACCGGTGCGTATTGCTGGGAAGCATCGCAAACCCCCATGTCGTTCTGCGCCGCTAGCAGTGTCTCCACATGTACACGCACTCGAGAGGGGATGTCCAGCATTGTCCTGCTGGGATCGCCGGTGTCAGTGGGGTCGGCGGGTTCGTCGGGCACGCTTCCTCCGGCTCCCTTGCGAAACAACGAAGTTGGCTTGAAACTGCCTGGGGTGACGGGTGACTGCGGTCGACTGGGCTTGCTCGACGGAGCGTCACAGCGGTCGTGATGGGTACGTACTCGGTAAGGACCAGGGGTCGTCGGGAGCCACCCGGAACCTGGTGACCGACCCGGGCGTCTTAGCCACCGACGACCGTGCCCCATCCTCCCGTGGCGGAGGCGGAGAGCAGTACGCGGAGCGCAAAAACGCCAGACTTCGCCACCCCTACGCCAGGCCCATGTTCACGATGGGCGCAGTATGGATGCCAGTGGCCGCGGAAGCAGCCGATGTTCGGCCCCCAGGGGTTCCCCTTGTCTCCGGCAGGGGTGTGATGCGCCAACAGGTACGCACAGTGAAGTGATCGACACACGATGTGATGTGGCCCACGGTGTTGCCAGCGGTGCAACGGAAAGGAACGAGCGCTCATGCGCGAGATCCTCGGAAGGCGACGCAGGCTCCTGTCCCAGCGCAGCGACGGGGGGCCTGAGGCGATCGACGCGGCCCTTACCTTCGCGACGGAATGGCAGTGGCCCGTGCTCCCGGGCGTGACGGCGGACCCGCAGGCGGCGTCCCGCTGCGGCTGCCCCGACCCCGAGTGCCCGGTCCCCGGCGCTCACCCCTTCGACCCCGGCCTCCTCGCGGCCACCACCGACGCGCGCATGGTGCGCTGGTGGTGGACCGACCGGCCGGACGCCCCGATCGTCCTGGCCACCGGCGGCAGCGCGCCCTGCGCGGTCAGCCTGCCCGCCCTCGCGGCCTCCCGCGCGCTCGCCGCGCTCGACCGCGACGGCATGCGACTCGGTCCGGTCGTCGCCTCGCCCAGTCGCTGGGCGATCCTCGTCCGCCCTTACGGCATGGAGCAGTTGGGTGAACTGCTGTACGCCAAGGACCACGTGCCCGGCTCGCTGCGCTTCCACGGCGACGGCGGCTACCTCGCCCTGCCCCCGTCCGGGACCGGCCAGGGGGAGATCCGCTGGGAGCGGGCCCCGCTGCCCGGCTCGGCCACTCCATGGGTGCCCGACGTGGAGGCCGTGGTGGACGCGGTCGTCGACGCCCTCACTCGTACGGGTGTGAGCGCGCCCGAGTTGTGAGGGTGTCGGGCGCGCGCCGGACGGAACGGAGGCGTTCGCTCGTTATCTTCCGCTTCATGAGCTTGCGTCTCTTCGCCCTCGGGGGCGCTGTGGTGTGCGCGATCGTGCTTCCCCTGGCCGTGGCGTCCGCGGGGTCCGTGGACGATGAAAGGGAGTTCGCGGTGAGTCCGCTGCCCCTGGCCGACGACCCTGTGACCGACGGCCACGCGGGCGGCGGCGCCGTCGGCGCGGCGGAGGGGAGCCGCTCGGGCGCGGGCCCCGCCGGTGCGCACGGTACGCGTGACGCGCACAGTCCCGACGACGCGCGGCCGCCCGTCGCCACGCCCTCCGCGTCCCCGCGTCTGCTGGGCCTCGGGCTGGCGACCGGCGCCCGCTGCGGCCCCGAACTCAGCTCCCCCGAGGGTGTCGAGGCGCAGACCTGTGTGCTGACCCAGGGCGAGGACACCTGGGCGCGCACCTACTACCGCAACTCCACGGGCCGGGCCCTGAACGCCGTACTGAGCTTCATGGGGCCGCACGGGCGCACGGTGCAGACGCGCTGCGCGGTGGGCGCGGACGACGAGCCGGGCGCCTGCGAGACGCCCCGTGAGCGCGCGCAGGGCGATGCGGGGGCGTACACGGCGGTCGCGGAGTTCTCGGGCGCCGCGGGCGCCGGCGGATCCACGGCGGGCACAGACGCGAGGGCCGGCGGGGACGCGGGAGCGGCCGGAGGAGTCGGTGGCGGGCCGCTGTTGTTGCGGTCGGGCAGCAACTCCGAGGAGCAAAAAGGCAGTTGACGCCCGGCATCGACGCGTGAACGGGGCCGGACATGGAAAGACCCGGTTGCTGGCGACGGGGGATGCACCAGCAACCGGGCTACTCGAACGGTAACAAGAGATCGGCTCCAAGCAAATTCGATCTCCTGTTTTCCTCGGCTTTCCGGACACCCGCACGGCGGCACGTCCGTAGCCGACTCACCTTTCTCACAAGGCAGTTGTGAGGCGGGCCGCGAGGGCCGCCCGGTCCGGGGCGTTGACCCGTGGGTCAGCCGGACCGGGCCCTGGACCTGCTTTTCAGCTGAGCGTGACCTGCCGATTGGTCAGTCCGCCGCGCGCGCGTCGCTCCTCGGGGGTGAGCGGCGCGTCGGTGGCCAGGGCGGCGGCGAGCCGCTCGGCGAACTCGGCGGCCGGCTTCTCCACGTCGTCCGCCGACACCCCGCTCGGCAGGTCCCAGACCGGCACCGTCAGGCCGTGCGCACGGAACGAGCCCACCAGACGCGTGCCCTCCCCGAGGCTGGAACGGCCCGCCGCGTGCAGCCGCGCGAGAGCGTCCAGAAGCCGCTCCTCCGGGTGCGGCATGACCCAGCGCAGGTGATTCTTCTCCGGGGTCTCGCACCAGTACGCCGCGTCCACGCCGGTGAGCTTCACGGTCGGGATCGCCGCCGCGTTGGCGCGCTCCAGGGAGGCCGCCACCTCCGGGGCCGCGTTCTCCGAGTCCGGCACCCAGAACTCGAAACCGCTGTGCACAACTGGCTCGAAGGCGCCTTCGGCGTCCAGCAGATCCTGCATCCGCGGACCGTCGGCGGGGGCGCGGCGGGCCTGGATCGGCGTGCCCGGCTCCGCCTCCAGGGCGCGCTGGAGGGTGTCGGCCATGTCGCGGCTGATGTCCCCGGACGCCGTGTCGTTCTGCAGACCGAGCATGACCGAGCCGTCGTCGCGGCGCAGGGCGGGCCAGGCCATCGGCAGCACCGTGGCGAGGGTGACCGAGGGGACGCCCTCGGGCAGGCCGCCCTTCAGCGGCAGCTCGACCGTTGCGGCGGGGACCAGTTCGCGCAGCGCCACCCAGTCGCACTCGCCCGGCAGGCCCTCGAAGGGGCGCTGCACCAGCTCGGTCGCGGCGTGCGCGGCGGCCCGGCCGTGGCAGGCCTTGTAGCGCCGGCCGCTGCCGCAGGGGCAGGGCTCCCGCGCGCCGACGACCGGGATCTCGCCGTCGGTGAGCTGCGGCCGCCTGGCCGTCGTCTGGTGTCGCTTCTTGGCCATCTGGGTGTCTCCCGGGTACGGCTCGTCTGGTACGGGCGGGAGCCTAGCCGTTCGTACGGGGAGTCAGGGGGACCTGTGGACACGGACGGACGGGCCGGGGCGCCCCCGCCGTGCCTCCGGCGAAACCGCCCCGCCCGACGGACCCGCCCACCGGACCCGCCCGTCGGCCCCTCAGTCCAAGTCGTCGAACGCGTCCGCGAAGCCCAGGCCCGGGATCGTCGACACCGCCGGGGCCGCGACCCGGGAGGCGAAGTCGTCGCGCCGGCAGCCGGCGTCGGGATCGTGGACGTCGGCGTGGACCACCACCCAGACGGTGACCTCGCCGCGGGCGTCGTCCCGCACGCCCCAGTCGTCCGACAGCGCCGTGATGATGTTGAGCCCCCGACCGCCGTGCGCGGTGACAGAGGGGGTGGCTGGTGCCGGGCGGGTCGGGCCGCCGCCGTCGGTGACCTCGACGACCAGCCGGCCGGCGGGATCCACGCACCATGCGGCACGCACGTCACCGTCTCCCGCCAGGGCGTCGCCCAGCGGCCGGCCGTGTTTGCACGCGTTGCTCAACAGTTCGGAAAGGATCAGCAGCGCGTCGTCGATGACCGCTTCGGCGACCCCACCGCTGCGCAGTTGGTCACGCATACGGTGCCGCGCCTTGCCCACGCCCGCAGGGCCATGGGGTACGGCCATGCTCGACGACGTGGGCACCTCCTGTGCCACCACCAACGCCACCCCCGAGACCTCCTTCGCCCCACGCCACGGTGTGGATGCCCCATTGGCCTGTACCGGAAACCGGCCAATCCAGGTCCAGGGACGCATTCACAACGATCGAATACGGACCGAACGCGCCGGAGCACTCCCCGTGACGAGGCGGTCCTCGTGTGGCTTGATTTCTTCGGTGTGGCCGGGAATGGAGGATGCTGCAGGGGGACGGTGCGGTCAAGAGGTGTGGATGGGACTTCTGTGACTTCTGTGATTCCGTATGGATCTTTCGCCTTTCGGGACCACGCCGTCCGCCCGGCCGATCGCCTTTCGGAACCGCTCTGTCCGCCCGGCCGATTCGACGCCGCCGTTCCCACCCGTGCTTTCGGTCCCGCCGTGTCGTGCTTTCGGTCCAGCCGTGCCCGCGCTTTCGGTCCCGCCGGCTCCGCCGGTCAGCGGCCCAGGCGGTGGAGCACCGCGCGGGGGCGGTTGGTGATGATGGCGTCGACGCCGAGCCCGACGCAGCGGTCGACGTCCTCCACCTCGTTCACCGTCCAGACGTGCACCTGGTGACCCGCCCGCTTCCACCGCTCGATGTAGGCGGGGTGGGCGCGCACCACCCGGATCGAGGGGCCGACGATGCCCACCCCGGCCGGGAGTCGCCCGTCCCGCAGGCGGGGTGAGACGAACTGCGTCAGGTAGACCGTGGGCAGCGTGGGCGCGGCGGCGTGCACGCGGTGCAGCGAGCGCGCGGAGAAGCTCATGATCCGCACCGCCGAGTCGGCGGCCGTGGCGGGCGCGTCCAGTCCGAACCTTCCCAGCAGCTCCAACAGCCGCTCCTCCACCTGCCCCGCCCAGCGCGTCGGGTGCTTCGTCTCGATCGCCAGCTCCACCCGGCGCCCCGCGTCCGCGACGAGTTCCAGCAGGCGCTCCAGGGTGAGGACGGAGGTCGCCTCGCGGTCCTCGGGCCGTACCTCCCAGTCGGGCTCCTCGTCGCGCGTGCTCCATGCCTCCCGTGCCTCCCCCGTCTTCCAGGAGCCGAAGTCCAGGGCGGCGAGGTCGGCGAGCTCCAGCGCGGAGACGGCGCCGCGGCCGTTGGACGTACGGTTGACACGTCGGTCGTGCACACAGACGAGATGGCCGTCCGCGGTGAGCCGTACGTCGCACTCGAGGGCGTCCGCGCCGTCCTCGATCGCCTTCCGGTACGCGGCGAGGGTGTGCTCGGGGGCTTCCTCGGAGGCCCCGCGGTGGGCGACGACTTGAATACGGTGCTGCCGTGCTTGGGTCACCGCGTCATGGTGCCACCGGCGAGGGGTACGCGTCCGGCCGGTGGGAAAGCCGAATGCCGAGCCGTCGGACCGGTCGTCTGAGAACCGTCTGAATGTTCCGGAGAACTGCCCGGAATACTGGAAAATGTCCTATGTAAAGAATGGCCATGGACCCACAGCAACCGCTTATGGTGCTCTGACGGCCCGTGGGAAAAGCTGAGATGTACAAAAGCACATGCACAGCTGCAGCGCGCCGGGTCGTCGACAAGCGCGAACGAGCGTGATCGAAGTGCGACCGAGGACAACAGCCGTGGATCGAGGAGAAGAGCTGTGAGCACCGAGAACGAGGGCACCAACGAGGGCGCCACGGTCCCCCCGGCCCCGTCCGCACCCCCCGTGCCGGTGGAATCTCCCTCGGCCTCCCCCACACCCCAGGCGCCCCCGGCGGACGCGGGCGCCCCGACCACCCCGATGCCGTCCACGCCCCCGCCCCCGGCGGCGGCGCCGGCAGGTCCCTACGCCACCGGCGCCCCGTACGGCGCCGCGCCCGCGCCCGGCTCCGGCGGCGCACCCGAGGGTGACTGGCCCCCGCCCGCCGCCCCGCAGGGCCCGGGCTCCCAGTACGCCGCGCCCGCGCACGGCGCGCCCCAGTACCCCGCCCCGCAGCCCGCCACCGCGGCCGAGGGCGGGTGGCCTCCCCCGCCGCCGGCCACGACCGCGTCGTACGACGGCGGTTTCGGCGGGAACTCCGGCGGCGACGGGTGGGGCTCCTCCTACCAGCAGCCCGAGCCCAAGGCCCGCCGCGGGCGCGGTGGACTCCTCGCGGCGGTCCTGGCGGCCGCGCTGGTCGCCGGCGGCCTGGGCGGCGGTCTCGGCTACACCCTGGCCAGGAACGACGACAACTCCGGCTCCACCACGGTCTCCGCCTCCGACAGCGGGGGCTCCATCAAGCGCGACCCCGGCACGGTCGCGGCCGTCGCCGCCAAGGCCCTGCCGAGCACGGTCACCATCGAGGCCGAGTCCAGCAACGGCGAGGGCGGCACGGGCACCGGCTTCGTCTTCGACACCCAGGGCCACATCGTCACCAACAACCACGTCGTCGCGGAGGCGGTCGACGGCGGCAAGGTGACCGCCACGTTCCCGACCGGCAAGAAGTACGACGCCGAGGTCGTCGGACACGCCAAGGGCTACGACGTCGCGGTGATCAAGCTGAAGAACGCGCCCTCGGACCTCAAGCCGCTGACCCTCGGCGACTCCGAGAAGGTGGCCGTCGGCGACTCGACGATCGCGATCGGCGCGCCCTTCGGCCTCTCCAACACGGTGACCACCGGCATCATCAGCGCCAAGAACCGCCCGGTGGCGTCGTCCGACGGCTCCGGCAGCTCCTCCTCCTACATGAGCGCCCTGCAGACCGACGCCTCGATCAACCCGGGCAACTCCGGCGGTCCGCTGCTGGACGCCCAGGGCAACGTCATCGGCATCAACTCCGCGATCCAGTCCACCGGCAGCGGCGGCATGGGCGGCACCAGCCAGTCCGGCTCGATCGGCCTCGGCTTCGCCATCCCGATCAACCAGGCCGAGTACGTCGCCAAGCAGCTGATCAAGACAGGTGAGCCGGTGTACGCCAAGATCGGCGCGTCCGTCTCCCTGGAGGAGTCGACCGACGGCGCGAAGATCACCGACCAGGGCGCGGGCGGCTCGGCCGCCGTCGAGGCCGGCGGTCCCGCGGCCAAGGCGGGCCTCAAGCCCGGCGACGTCATCACCAAGCTCGACGACAGGGTGATCGACAGCGGCCCCACCCTCATCGGCGAGATCTGGACCCACGAGCCCGGCGACAAGGTGACCATCACCTACGAGCGGGGCGGCAAGACGCAGACGGTCGACCTCACCCTCGGCTCCCGCAAGGGCGACAGCTGACCACGCACGAGGCCCGCGCGCACCGCAGGTCATAGACGTACGGCAGAAGGGGTGCCCCTCACTGAGGGGCACCCCTTCCGCGTGCGAGCCGTCTCACCTCGATCAGGCTCTGCAACGGCAATGAGTGAGGCGGTCTGCCGGGAGCGTGGCTTCCGGCAGACCGCCTCTGCTCGCTGCGAGCTATCGGGTCAGCGCACCGTCGGTGATCTGAGTGGCTATGCCGTTCTTGACCACGACCTCGGCCTCCACGCCCTTCTTGGCGGCCTTTTCCAGGTCGGCCTCCTCGCAGGGGGCGTCCACCTTCGAGCCGGCGGTGCCGCAGATCTGTCCCCCGCCCAGGATCACGGTGTCCTCGGCGAGGAAGAAGGCCTGCTGCTCACCGCCGGAGCCCTGGGCCGCAGGACCGTCGACCAGGTACTTGCCGGGTGCCACATACCGCACGATGCCGTACCAGGTGCCGTTGACGCCCTTGCCCTTGTTGAGGCCCTCCACGACGGTCTCGCCGGAGTCGGAAGTGCTCCCGGACCCGGACGTGCCACCGCCGGACGTCTTCCCGGACCCGGACGTGCTGCCGCCGGACGTGCTGCCGCCGGACGCGCTCCCGGACCCGGACGTGCCGCCGCCGGACGTTTTCGCGGAATCGGAGGGGGACGCGGAGGCGCCGCTGACGCCTGTGGCGCCGGACTTGCCCGTCGCCGCAGACGCGTCGGCCTTGCCGGAGGAACTGCCGGCGGCTTCGTCGCTCTGGTTGCACGCCGTCATCAGCAGGGTGCCGCCCAGGAGTGCGGCGGAGACAAGGAAGGCCTTGCGGCGGTTGCGGATCATGGGTCAATTCCCCTGCGTGATCGATGGGTTGGGGCTGAGGTGCGGGCGTTCCTCGGCATGTGCTTGATCATTATGAGGGGTCCAGGACCCGAGCGGATGCCTCGGTCTTTGATCCAGGACGACGCCGTCATGGTCCCGTGACATGAGCAACTCGATCTCAGGCGGGACCCTGTGTGGACCATGCCCCCGAGCAGCGCCTGAGCCCGGTACGCTGTACCCGCTCCGCCCCTGGTGGGCGGGCACAGGTGGGTTGCCCGAGCGGCCTAAGGGAACGGTCTTGAAAACCGTCGTGGCAGCGATGTCACCGTGGGTTCAAATCCCACACCCACCGCAGGTGAACGGCCCCTGACCAGGCGACACGGTCGGGGGCCGTCGCCTTGTCCGAGCCCGTCCGGCACCGGGTCAGCGGAACGACCGTGGCGCGGGGCAATTCTCCTAGCCGTCGTCATCGTCGCCCAGGAGACCGGAGCCGGTCCTCACGCTTCCCGTCCTCCAGCCTTGAACGGGCCGGTCGCGGGGGCTACGCACTTGTCGACGACGGTCTTCTCGCCGGCCGCCGAGCCGTTCAGGCAGAGCCGTCCGCCCCGCTCGCGCAGGTCGAGAAGGAACCGCGTGGTCGTACCGGACCGCTTGAGGCCGTGGATGCGCTCGTCGATGTAACCGAGGTCGTTCAGGACCGCCCTGACCTCGGTGGGGGTGGGGTCCGCCAGCTTCCCCAGCGCCTGGGTGATGCGCTCTTCATGGAGATTGCCCGCGCACCAGTCGCGGGCGTTCAACTCCACCTCCGGCCCCGCCGTGGGGGCGATCGGCTCGATCGCGTCGCCGGGTGGTGTCTCCCCGGACGGCAACGTCCGCGCCGGACCGGTCGGCGGCGCCTCCGGCGAAGCGCTCGGGGGACACCGCTGCGCGATCTCGCTCAGCGTTTCCGTGAAGGCCGCGTCGGGACGGGGCCCGGCGGTGTCGGCGGGGCTGCTCCGCGGTCCGCCGACGGCTGTCTTCTCGGTGCCGCAGGCAGTGAGCGTCACTGCGGCGAGAGCTGCCACCGCGAGCAGGGGCCGCAGGCGGTGCGGGGAGCGGGTGGCCGTGCTGGTCGGGGCAGGAGTTCGTCTCATGCGCCGAGTCTGCGGGCAAGCCACCGCCCCCACTTGAGTACGAGTACTCAAGTGGGCCGGGGGACTCACTCAACTCCCTCGCTCCGGCCATGACCGAGGCTGCGGTCGACGCCGTGAGCCCGCGGGCACAGGATGGAAGTGATGCCCTGCAAGCGGGTCCGGCACCCCTCGGTGCCGGGGTCGAGCTGCGGAAGGAGGTGTGGCGGCATGCCCAAGTTCATGGACGTCCACCACGGGATGAAGGACATCACGGCCGAGCGGCTGAGGGAGGCTCATCAGGACGACGTCGCCATAGAAGGGCAAGAAGGCGTCCACTTCGAGAAGGCCTGGGCGGACCCCGAGTCCGGGACGGTCTACTGCCTGTCCGAGGCTCCCTCGGCCGAAGCGGTCCAGCGCATTCACGAACGCACCGGGCACCCGGCCGACGAGATCCACCCCGTCCCCCTCACCGTGTGAACCGCGCCCCCGCCCGCTGAGAACCCCGGGCGGGGGACACCGTCACCTCGCGCGGCCCGTCATCCGGGCCGCCGAAGTCACCGTGGCCCGTGCCTCCTGGGGCGACAGGCCCGCCCGCACCGCCGCGGCGATCAGGGGGGCGCTCAGAGCCGGGCCCAGGCCGGATTCGTAGGCGCGGCAGGCTGCCCAGAAGAGGCGGGTGTTGCGCTGGCCCTCGTGCGCGGTGAGGACGAAGTTGATCAGGCCGTCGCCCCGTGCGTCCCCCTGCGCCTGGGACGTCTGCGGGCGCGGCGGGGGCAGGAGGAGGCGCAGCAGGGCGCGGGGGCAGGGCGCAGGGGGGAGGTGGGCCGTGCCCGGAGCCGTGGTGTAGACGCCGTGGGCGGTTCGGGAGCCGGGGCCCACCAGGTAGCCGCCGGCGCCGCGGATGTCGATGCCGGGAGCCAAGCGGCCGGCCGAGTTGGGGACGGCGACGTCCGGTGGGCCGGTGAGCCAGAGGTGGCGGCCGCCGGAGGGGGTGCGTACGACGACGGTGGGCGGGACCGTGAACAGGTGGCGCAGGGCCAGCTCCCGCAGGGCCGACGTGGCGTCCGTGCCGGACTTGGTGTCGAGGTCGACGCCGATGAGGTGGTGCGGGGGCAGGCCGCAGGCGATGCCGTAGCCCGTGGCCCAGGGGGCGCGGGCGAAGAGGTCGCGGACGCGGGCCGGGTCGGTGGAGGCGTCGTGGACTCCGTGGCCGGGGCGACCGCACTCGCCGTGGCAGGGCGGGGCCGTCGGGGCGTCGGCGCGGTGCGGGGAGCGCAGGGCGGGGAGCTTCGTCGGGGACAGGGGGATGACGGCCAAGCCGCGTTCGGCGGCCGACAGGGCGTGGGCGAGGGCCAGCGTGGTGGCCTGCCGGGGGTACCGGTCGGTGGTGGCCATGCGTTCATTTTCGTATGTGTGTTCGAACAAGGCAAGAGGGTTCGTGCTGCGACGCGCCGAGGGGGAAGCGGGGAGGCGGGAGCGGGGTGCGTCGCGCCGGAACGGTTCTTCGCTTGGTGGCGACGGCGGTCCCATGCCCGAGTTGCCGGGGATTGTGAGCTTGATGAGCAGAACAGAGTCAATGAGGGTTTATCGACTTGTCCTCATGCTTGCGTGCTAATCGCGGCGTCCGGCGGGCTGCCGGCGGATCGGCTGGGCAACTCTGGTCACGCGACGTCGTCACCACGCCGGGCAGCCGGCCGACGACGGACAGCCGACGTACCGGTCGCGAGCCGGTACGCAGCCCCTGTTCTGGAGGAACCCCATGGCAAGCATCCGCACCGCCCGCGTCGTCGCCGCCGTCTCCGCCCTCCCGTTGGCAGCCGCGCTGTTCACCGGCACCGCGGCGGCGGACAACGGCGGCTTCGCGGACGACGGGTCGAACGCGGGGGTCGCGAACGTCGTCGGCAGTGGCGTCGGGCGGGACAACAACGGCAACTCCTCGACCTCGCAGCAGAACGCCGTCGGTTCGGGCGCCTCGAACCAGAGCAACTCCGCGCAGATCAGGGGCTCAGCCTCCACAGCCGTCAATCAGGGCAACAGGAGTGTGGCGATCGCCTTCCCGCCCTTGTGGTGGTGAGCCGGGGGCCGGGCCCGGCGTCGCCGCTCACGGTCGGTCCGGCCCTCGCTCGTCGTGCCGGGCGGGGAATGAGGGGGGTCCAGCGTCTGCGCGGCGGTGCTTCGGCGTCGCCGCGCAGACGCGCGTGCGGAAGCGAACGGCCTTGACAGCGCAAGTCATCTGACGGACAGTCAGAAACCTCCGCGGCACGGTTCTGCGACGCGAGGGGGCGGTGGCGAGGATGAGTGACGGGGCGGACGGGCTTCAGGCGCGGCTGAAGGCGTACGAGGGCCGGCCCGCCGCGGTCGCCGGCGTCGGCCGGGACCCGGTCAACCTGCCGATGATCCGGCACTGGTGCGAGGCGATGGGCGACGCCAACCCCGCGTACACCGGACCGGAGGCCGTCGCGCCGGCCACCATGCTCCAGGCGTGGATCATGCACGGGCTGGGAGGCGGCGACCGTGCGGGCGCCGGTCGTCCGGGCCGGGCGCGGGAGTACGAGGAACTGCTGGCCCTCCTCGACGAGGCCGGCTGCACCGCCGTCGTCGCCACCGACTGCGAGCAGGAGTACGTCCGCCCCCTGCGGCCGGGCGACGAGGTCGCCTTCGACACGGTGATCGAGTCGGTGTCCGCCCGCAAGACGACCGCCCTCGGGGCCGGGCACTTCGTCACCACCCGGACGGACGTCCACGTGGCCGGTGAGCTGGTCGGCACGCACCGCTTCCGCATCCTCAAGTACGCGCCGGCGCGACGGAAACCGAGAGAGCGCCGCCCCCGCCCGGTGATCAACCGGGACAACGCCGGCTTCTGGGAGGGCGTCCGCGAGCACCGCCTCCTCATCCAGCGCTGCACCGCCTGCGACACCCTGCGTTTCCCCTGGCTGCCCGGCTGCAACGCCTGCGGCGGGCAGGAGTGGGACACCGTCGAGGCGAGCGGCGAGGGCGCCGTCTTCTCCTACGTCGTGATGCACCACCCGCCCTTCCCGGCCTTCGACCCGCCCTACGCGGTAGGCCTGATCGAACTCGCCGAAGGCGTGCGGATCGTCAGCGACGTGGTCGGCGTGCCCTGTGACAAGGTGCGCGTCGGGATGCCCGTACGGCTCGAATTCAGGCGCTACGACGATGAGTTGGTGCTGCCGGTCTTCGAGGCGGTGGCGATGTGAGGCCGGGGGACGAGCTGGGGCCGCTGGAAGTGCCCGTCACCCGCACGCTGATCGTCGCCGGGGCCGTCGCCTCGCGCGACTTCCAGGACGTGCACCACGACCCGGAGGCCGCCCGGGCGAAGGGCTCCCCCGACGTCTTCATGAACATCCTCACCACCAACGGCCTGGTCGGCCGCTTCGTCACCGACCACTTCGGTCCGACGGCGGTGCTGCGCAGGGTCGCCATCCGGCTCGGGGCGCCCAACTATCCGGGGGACACGATGGTGTTGCGGGGGACGGTGGCGGAGGTCGACGGCCGCACGGCGGTGGTGCGGGTCCTGGGTGAGAACGGTCTCGGGCGGCACGTCACCGGCACGGTCACGGTCACCGTCCCCGGCGGCGGGGACGAGCAGCCGGCCGGAGGCGTCGTATGAGCGTCCGTGCGCGGGACTTCCTCGGCGGACGGGCCGCCGTCGCCGGCATCGGGGCGACCGAATTCTCCAAGGACTCCGGGCGCAGCGAGCTGCGGCTGGCGGTGGAGGCGGTGCGGGCGGCGCTGGACGACGCCGGGCTCACGGCGGCGGACGTGGACGGCCTGGTGACGTTCACGATGGACACCAGCCCGGAGATCACCGTGGCCCAGGCGTGCGGCATGGGCGAGCTGTCCTTCTTCTCCCGCGTCCACTACGGCGGCGGCGCGGCCTGCGCGACCGTCCAGCAGGCAGCGCTCGCCGTCGCCGCCGGGGTCGCCGAGGTCGTCGTCTGCTACCGCGCCTTCAACGAGCGTTCGGGCCGCCGCTTCGGCTCGGGCGTACGGCAGCGGGAGCCGTCGGCGGAGGGCACGGCACTCGGCTGGACGCTGCCGTTCGGGCTGCTCACCCCCGCCTCCTGGGTGGCGATGGCGGCGCAGCGCTACCTGCACGCGTACGGTCTGACCCCGGAGGCGTTCGGGCATGTGGCCGTCACCGCGCGCCGGCACGCGGCGGCGAATCCGGCGGCGTACTTCCACGGCAGGCCGATCACCCTCGCCGAGCACGCTGCCTCCCGCTGGATCGTCGAGCCGCTGCGGCTGCTGGACTGCTGCCAGGAGACCGACGGCGGGCAGGCGCTGGTCGTCACCTCCGTGGAGCGCGCCCGGGAGCTGCGGCATCCGCCCGCCGTCGTGGCCGCCGCGGCCCAGGGCGCGGGCCGGGCCCAGGAGCAGATGACCAGCTTCTACCGGGACGACCTGACCGGCCTGCCGGAGATGGGCGTGGTCGCCCGCCAACTGTGGCGGACCTCGGGCCTCGCGCCCGCCGACATCGATGTGGGGATCCTGTACGACCACTTCACGCCGTTCGTGCTGGCGCAGCTGGAGGAGTTCGGGTTCTGCCCGCCCGGTGAGGCCGCCGCCTTCGTGGCCGAGGACCGTCTCCCGCTCAACACCCACGGGGGCCAGCTCGGCGAGGCGTACCTCCACGGTATGAACGGCATAGCGGAGGCGGTACGTCAGTTGCGGGGCACGTCGGTGAACCAGGTGCCGGGCGCGGCGCGCGCCCTGGTGACGGCGGGGACGGGTGTGCCGACCTCGGGGCTGGTGCTCGTCGCCGACGGCTGACCGGCCGCGCGGGGGAGGACCGCGCCCCCTCAGGGACGGTCAGCTTCCCGTCCACCTTCAGGAGGTCGAGCCGACTCCACCCCTACAACCTGAGGCGGACCCGGCTTCGGCACCTGCGGCCGATCCGCCGGGCGGGGCGCGAACCTAGCGTGGAGCCATGACCACACCCGTCTGCACCAGCGCGTCGAACGGCGTGAGGCGGCCCGTGCCGTACCCCTCGTTCGCGTCGTACGTCAGGGCCCGTCAGCCGGTGCTGCTGCGCACCGCCCGGTCGCTGACCGCGAACCCGAGCGACGCGGAGGACCTGCTGCAGACCGCGCTGGCCAAGACCTATGTCGCGTGGGAGCGGATCGAGGACCACCGGGCGGTCGACGGGTACGTCCGCCGGGCCCTGGTCAACACGCGCACGTCGCAGTGGCGCAAGCGCCGGGTCGACGAGTTCGCGTGCGAGGAGCTGCCCGAACCGGAGCCGCTGCCGGACGGCGCCGATCCGGCCGAGCAGCAGGCGCTGCACGACGCGATGTGGCGGGCGATCCTGCGACTGCCGGCACGGCAGCGGGCGATGGTAGTCCTCAGGTACTACGAGGATCTGAGCGAGGCACAGACGGCGGAGGTGCTCGGCGTCTCGGTCGGCACGGTGAAGTCGGCGGTGTCCCGGGCCCTCGGCAAGCTCCGGGAGGACCCTGAGCTGGACGTTGTTCGATAGCGCGCTGAACTGGGGATTCGGGACGCGCTTCAACGGATCTTGAGCGATCCGGGGACCGATCCTTGACGAGTCCTGATCGATCATCGCTCTCCTAGTGACATACCGCGCGGTATGTGCGCAGAATCAGCGCAACCGTTACCACCGCGTAGGCAAAGTCGCCGCCCTGGGAGGACGCCGTGCTGAGCACCATGCAGGATGTACCGCTGCTGATCTCGAGGATCCTGACTCACGGATCCACGATCCACGGCACATCCCAGGTGACCACCTGGACCGGCGAGGGCGAACCCCACCGCCGCTCCTTCGCCGAGATCGGCGCCCGGGCCGCCCAGCTCGCGCACGCCCTGCGCGACGACCTCGGGGTGACCGGCGACGACCGGGTGGCGACGCTCGCCTGGAACAACGCCGAACACGTCGAGGCCTACTTCGCGATCCCCTCCATGGGCGCCGTCCTCCACACCCTGAACCTGCGTCTGCCCCCCGAGCAGCTCGTCTGGATCGTCAACCACGCCGCCGACAAGGTCGTGATCGCCAACGGCTCGCTGCTGCCGCTGCTGGCACCGCTGCTCCCGCACCTGAAGACGGTCGAGCACGTGGTCGTCACCGGCCCCGGCGACCGCTCCCTCCTCGCCGGCGCGAGCGCGCAGGTCCACGAGTACGAGGACCTGATCGCCGGGAAGCCCACCGCCTACGACTGGCCCGAGCTGGACGAACGCCGGGCCGCCGCCATGTGCTACACCTCCGGCACCACGGGCGACCCCAAGGGCGTGGTCTACAGCCACCGCTCCATCTACCTGCACTCCATGCAGGTCAACATGGCCCAGTCGATGGGCCTCACCGACCAGGACACCTCGCTCGTCGTGGTCCCCCAGTTCCACGTCAACGCCTGGGGCCTGCCGCACGCCACCTTCATGACCGGCGTCAACATGCTGATGCCGGACCGCTTCCTCCAGCCCGGCCCGCTCGCCGAGATGATCGAGAGCGAGAAGCCGACCCACGCGGCCGCCGTCCCCACCATCTGGCAGGGCCTGCTGGCGGAGCTCACCGCCAAGCCCCGCGACGTCGCCTCCCTCACCCAGGTCACCATCGGCGGCTCCGCGTGTCCGCCCTCCCTGATGACGGCCTTCGACAACCTGGGCATGCGGGTCTGCCACGCCTGGGGCATGACGGAGACCTCCCCGCTCGGCACCATCGCCCGCCCGCCGGCCGCCGCGGTCGGCACCGACGAGGAGTTCGCCTACCGCCTCACCCAGGGCCGCTTCCCGGCCGGCGTCGAGGCCCGCCTCACCGGCCCCGGCGGCGAACGCCTCGCCTGGGACGGCGAGTCCGCGGGCGAGCTGGAGGTGCGCGGCCCGTGGATCGCCGGCGCCTACTACAACGGCCCCGACGCCGAACCGCTGCGCCCCGCCGACAAGTTCAGCGAGGACGGCTGGCTCAAGACCGGCGACGTCGGCACCATCTCCCCCGAGGGCTTCCTCACCCTCACCGACCGCGCCAAGGACGTCATCAAGTCCGGCGGCGAGTGGATCTCGTCGGTGGACCTGGAGAACGCGCTGATGTCCCACCCCGACGTCGCCGAGGCCGCCGTCGTCGCGGTCCCCGACACCAAGTGGGGCGAGCGCCCGCTGGCCACCGTCGTCCTCAGGGAGGGCGCGACCGCCGACTTCGAGGCCCTGCGCGCCTTCCTCGCCGAGGAGGGCAAGATCGCCAAGTGGCAGCTCCCGGAGCGCTGGACGATCGTCGAGACGGTCCCGAAGACGAGCGTGGGCAAGTTCGACAAGAAGGTGCTGCGCCGGCAGTACGCGGAGGGCGCGCTGGACGTCACCCAGCTCTGACCCTCGCGGTCGTGCGCCGTACGCCGGCCGGGACCCCTCGGGGCCCCTGGCCGGCGTACGCGTTGTGGAGGCACGTGTCCGTCGCGCGCGCCCGGAGCGCGGGCCGGCCCGTCAGTTGGTGCCGATGCGGGCCAGCAGGTCCACGATCCGGTCCTGGACCTCCGTGCTGGTGGACCGTTCCGCGAGGAACAGCACCGTCTCGCCGGAGGCCAGCCGGGGCAGGTCGGCCTGGTCGACGGCGGCGGTGTAGACGACCAGCGGGGTGCGGTTGAGCTGCTGGTTCGCCCGCAGCCAGTCGACGATCCCGGCCCGGCCGCGGTGCACCTGCATCAGGTCCATCACCACCAGGTTCGGCCGCAGCTGCGAGGCCAGCGTGACCGCGTCCGCGTCGCTCGCCGCACGGGCCACCTGCATCCCGCGCCGCTCCAGCGTCGACGTCAGCGCCAGCGCGATCTCCGCGTGCTCCTCGATGAGCAGCACCCGCGGCGGATGCTGCTCGCTGTCACGCGGGGCGAGCGCCTTCAGCAGCACGGCGGGATCGGCGCCGTACGCCGCCTCACGCGTCGCCTGTCCGAGACCGGCCGTCACCAGCACCGGCACCTCGGCCGCGACCGCCGCCTGACGCAGCGACTGCAGCGCGGTGCGCGTGATGGGCCCGGTCAGCGGGTCGACGAACAGCGCGGCAGGGAAGGCGGCGATCTGCGCGTCGACCTCCTCGCGGGAGTGCACGATCACCGGCCGGTACCCGCGGTCGCTGAGCGCCTGCTGGGTGTTGACGTCCGGGGCCGGCCAGACCAGCAGCCGACGCGGGTTGTCCAGGGGCTCCGGCGGCAGTTCGTCGTCCAGCGGCTGCGGACGCGGCGGGTCCGCCACCTCGACGGCCCCGCCCGGCCCGTCGAGCGGCTCGGGCCCCTCGGCGGCGTTCTCGTCCGGGGCGCCTATGGCGTACGACCGGCCGATCCCCTCGGTCCCGGGCGCGAGCCGCGTCTGCCCGGCCATCGACTGCCCGGCCATCGACTGCCCGGGCAGCGGCTGGCCCGCGAGGGACGGCTGCGGCGCGGGCGCGGCCTGCGGAGCGGCCGCCGGCGCCTTAGGAACGGGGGCCTTCGCTACGGCGGGCTGCTCGTTCTGAGGGTGCGGACGTGCCGTCTGCTCCGGTCGCGCGGCCGGGTCGGGCGGCGTGCCCAGTTTGCGGCGCCGGCCGGAACCGCCCGGCGCGTTCGGCGCGGGCGTGCCCGAGGGCTGGAGCGGCTGCGCCGCCTGACGCGCCGCCTGCTGCACCTGGGCGGCCTGCCGGGTGAACGGCACGCCCTGCCCGAGCGTCCGCACGCTGATCGCCCGTCCCTGCGTGGAGTTGGGGTCCTCGGGCCGGGCGGCGGCCTCCGCCGGCAGCGGCTGCGCGACCCGCGGCTGGTCCACGGCGGCCTCAGGGGGCAACGGGGTGCCGGTGCTCGGAGTGGACGTCGGCGCGGCCTCGCTCGCAGGCGCGGGGGCCGGCGCCGCGGGCGCTGCCGGGGCGGGGGCCGTCTGCGTCGGGAGCGGCTGACCCGGGGCGGCGTCCTGGCCGGCTGCGGCGGCGGGCCGGCCGGCGGTCGGCTGCCCGGGGGCGGGCGGTTGCGCGGGAGCCGGCTGCCCTGCGTTCGGCGGGCCCGGCAGCGGCTGAGCCGGCCGGCCGGGACCGGCCTGACCGGGTGCCACGGCGCCCTGGCCGCCTTGCGCGGCAGGGGCGGCCTGTGCCGGCTGCGCCGCCTGCTCGGGCTGTCCTGCCGCGCCCTGCGCGGGTACGACGCCCCCCGGCTGCTGCCCGTTCGGATCCGGCTGGGCCTGCGCGACGGGCTGTCCCGCGGCCGGCGCCGACGCCCCGCCGTTCTCCGGTGCCTGCGCCTGCGCCGGCACGGCACCGGGCGGCACGACGCCGGGCGTCTCGGCGGCCTCCGCCGCCGGCTGACCCACGGCACGCCGACGACGTCCCGTGGGCGCGCTCGTCGGGTGCGGCTGCGGAGGGGTGTGGTCGTCGGCCTGGTCGAGCGGGGCGGCGTCATGGCGAGCGTGGTCGAGCAGGGCGTCCTCGGACGTGCCCTGCGCCGGAACCTGAACGGGCGTCGGCTGCTGGACCGCCTGAGCGGGCGCCGGAACCTGCTGTCCCGCCACGGGAACCGGGATCGGACCCGGCTGTCCGGGCACGGGAATCCGCACCGACTGCCCCGGCACCGGGACCTGCTGACCGGGCACCGGTACCTGCGGGCCCGGGGCAGGAACCTGCTGGCCCGGGGCAGGAACCGGAACCACAGGAACGGGAACCGGCATGGGCATCGGCATCGGCATGGGGGCCTGGGCGTCAGGCCCCGGCACCTGTCCCACGGCCTGAGCTCCCGCACCGCCGTCGGCTCCGGCGACCGCCCCCGCAGCTCCCTCGGCCTCGTCCCCGGCCGTCCGGTCCGCCTCGGCCGGCGGCAGGGCGAACACCGTGCGGGGCCCGGCCTCCTGTGCGGCGGCGCGCTCGTTCGCGGCGGCCAGGGCACGCCGACGGCGTCCGGTCGGCTGCGAGCCGGCCTCACCGTCCGCCGCCTCGCCCGACGCGGACGCTCCCGCCACCGCCGGCAGGGCGGGCGGCAGCGCGTGCTGTTCGTCACCGGCGCGCCGGGCCCGGCGTCCGGCCGGCGCGGGCACGCCCTGCGGCGGAACGGTGCCGCCGAGCCCCGTGCCCGAGGCCGCGGTCCCCGCCGCGTGCTCGGCGGCCGTGACGACCGCGCCCTCCGAGACTCCCGAACCGGCGCCCGGGACGGCGTTCTCCGCGTCGTCGCCCGCGGGCTCGGCGGGCCGTCCGCGTCGCCGCCCGGTGCCCCCGGAGGCGTCCGTCCGGTCCTCCGGCGTCTCGGCCTGCGGCTCCTCGGCGGCAGGCCCCCGCCGACGCCGCCGTCCGGTCGGCGTGGCGGCCTCCGCCTCGCCGCCGTCCGCGGCCGCGCCGGGAAGGTCGCTGTCCAGGAAGGCGTCCACGGAGGACCGCCGGGCCCGCCGCCGCCCCGCGCCGGACTCCGGCGCGCCCGCGGCCATGCCGTCGGGCGCCACCGCCTCCAGCGCCCCCGCACCCGCCGCCATACCGTCGTGCCCCGCCTGCGCCGGCAGCGCGAGCGCGGACCCCACGGCGGCGACCGGGGCGGCGACCACCGCGCCGGCCCCGCCGCCCAACGGGACTTCGAGGACGTAGGCGTTGCCGCTCATGCCCGGCACTTCGTGGGTCTGGAGCACACCGCCGTGCGCCCGCACGATCCCGCGCACGATCGGCTCGTGCACCGGGTCGCCGCCCGTGTACGGCCCGCGCACCTCGATCCGGACGACCTCGCCGCGCTGGGCGGCCGCCACGACGACCGTGTTGTCCATGTAACCGCCCGACGAGACGGGCGCGTTGCCCGTGGCGTCCACACCGGCGACGTCGGCCACCAGGTGCGCGAGCGCGGTCGCGAGGAGCCGCGCGTCGACCTCGGCCTCGATGGGCGGCGCGTGCACGGCGAACTGCACCCGCCCCGGTCCGACGAGTTCGACTGCCCCGTCCACACCGGCGGCGACCACCGCGTCGAGCATCACCTTCGTACGGCTGATCCCCTCGCCGCCGGCGTCGAGCCGCTGGTAGCCGAGGACGTTGTCGATGAGGGTGGTGATGCGCGCGTACCCCGCCGACAGATGGTGCAGCACCTGGTTGGCCTCGGGCCACAGCTGCCCGGCGTCGTCGGCGGCGAGCGCGGACAGCTCACGGCGCAGTTCGTCCAGCGGCCCGCGCAGCGAACGGCCCAGCAGGGTGAGGAGCTGCTCGTGCCGGGCGGCGAGGGCCTCGTAGCGGTCCTTCTCCCGCTCGCCCAGCGCGGCGTAGCGCTCCTCGCCGGCGGCGAGCTCCTCCTCGTGCTGGTCGCGCAGCTCCTCCAGCTCGGCGACGTGCTGCTGGCGCAGCGCGGTGAGATCGGAGGCGTGCTCCTCGGAGAGCTTCTCCAGCGCCTCCGCGTGCCGCTTCTCGACGGCGGCCTTCTCCTCGGCGAGCGAGTCGAACGGCCGGCGGTCGGTGAAGGTCATGACGGCGCCCACGAGCTGGTCGCCGTCGCGTACGGGCGCGGTCGTCAGGTCGACGGAGACCTTGTCCCCGCCCTTGGACCACAGCACCTGGCCGCGCACCCGGTGCTTGCGCCCCGAGCGCAGGGTGTCGGCGAGCGGCGACTCGTCGTACGGGAAGGGAGTGCCGTCGGTGCGCGAGTGCAGGACGAGGCCGTGCAGCTCCTTGCCGCCGAGGTCGCTCGCCCGGTAGCCGAGGATCTGCGCGGCGGCGGGGTTGACGAGCACGATCCGCCCGTCGGTGTCCGTGCCGACGACGCCCTCGGCGGCGGCCCGGAGGATCATCTCGGTTTGCCGCTGCGAGCGCGCGAGTTCGGCCTCGGTGTCGACGGTGCCCGACAGGTCGCGCACGACGAGCATCAGCAGCTCGTCGCCGGCGTAGCCCTGGTTGTCGTAGGCCTGCTGGGCGTTCTCCAGGTTGGCGCTGGTGACCTCGACGGGGAACTCGGCGCCGTCGGTGCGCCGGGCGACCATCCGGGTCGGCTTGGTGCGTCCGCGCGGATCCATGTGGTCGGGGCGTCGCATGGAGCCGGGGATGAGCTTGGAGTCGAACTGCGGCAGCAGATCGAGCAGGCCCCGTCCGACGAGGGCGGTCCCGGGCGTCTCGAAGGCCTCAAGCGCGATGGTGTTCGCGTTGACGACGGTCCCGTTCGCGTTGACCAGCAACAACGCGTCGGGAAGGGCGTCCAGTATGGCTGCGAGGCGAGCAGCGCCTCGGGATGGCCTGCTGCTCACGAGTCGCTTCCTCCCTGTTACCGCACCTTGCCGACCGCTCGGGCCATCTTGCCAACCGTCCCGCAGCGTGTCACGCGAGGGAGTCTAAGGGCTCGGATCGGGCTCCCGGTGCCGGATGCGAGGGAGCTCGCACGACGAAGTGACGGAGAACATGTGACCGCCCCCGACGACTCCGCGTGACCCCCCCGCGACGTCCACACCCCGCCCCGGCCTCCCTTACGGAACCCGACCGCCCGCCCCGACAGCCATCGCGGGCGTCAGTCCGCGCCCACTGCGGGCAGCAGCGGTACGAAGCGGTCCCACCGCTCGATCCGGCAGCCGTCGGCGCGGTCGAAGGTCGCGTCGACGGGACGACCGGCCCAGCGGCCGGTGACATGGGCGGTGGCGGGGCCGCCGTACCGCATGGTGCACACGCCGTCGTCCGGGACCGGGGCGAAGGTGTCCGTCCCCCACCGGGCGTTCCGCTCCAGAGCCCCGCACGCCTCCGAGGCGTCCGGGTGAGTGCCGCCGGCGGGATGGCAGTACAACTCGAACGTCCCGTCCGCTGCCGCGCCCGCGTCGCGCACGGTGACGGTGAGGTGATCGCCGAACACCCGGTCCTCTTCAGACGGAGGCGGCGGTACGAGGGGCCCGGCGGAGGCGGCGGAGACGGCGGACGACGTGAGGGAGACGGCGAGGACGAGGGCGGTGACGGCGAGCCGCCGCAGCGGCGCGCCCGGTGACACGACTCGTGAGATGACCTGCGACATGACCTGACCAACGCGACCGGCGCGCGGACGTTGCGCCGCCCAATGGCTTTGCCCTGCGACCCGCCTGCCTAGTACCGTGGAGGCCGATTGGTGACACGACGCTCGACTGTGTCATCATCTGCACGCACCACTCGCACACGAGCGAGCGGCTGTGCTGGAGGCGTCGCCTAGTCCGGTCTATGGCGCCGCACTGCTAATGCGGTTTGGGCTTTACGGCCCATCGAGGGTTCAAATCCCTCCGCCTCCGCTGATCCTGAAGCCCCGGTCCCCGCGACCGGGGCTTCGTCGTTACCCCACGATCCGGGCGTTTTCGCAGGTCACAAGGGGTATGCGAATCGGATTTCACATGGCGGCGGCAGTCATGTAATGTTCTTCCTGTCGCCGCGAGCGGGCCGAAAGGACCGGGAGCGAAGACAAAAACTGAAAACAGACAAGCACTCGTAGCTTAACGGATAGAGCATCTGACTACGGATCAGAAGGTTGCAGGTTCGAATCCTGCCGAGTGCACACAGGTCAAAGCCCCCTCGGGATCATCCCGGAGGGGGCTTTGTCGTGCCGTACAGCAGCGAAGTACAGCAACGGTTGATGTCAGGTCTTGACGTCAGCCCGCTTCGCTGCCGCCCATCGCTGCCGACAGCTTGCCGAGTGCGGCACGCACCTCTTCCTCGCTCGCTTCCGCGTAGACCTCCATCGTCATCGCGATCTGCGAGTGCCGGAGGATCCGCTGAGCCACCTTCGGGTGGACCTTGAGGGCGACGAGCAGTGAGCTGCACGTGTGCCGGGTGTTCCGCAGCGGGATCACACGGAGGCCGGCGCGGCGGGCCCGCAGGGCGAACATGCGTGTGAGGTTCCCCGGCTCGATGGGTGTCCCGTACTTCGTGGTGAAGACCAGGCCGCGGGTGTCCTGCCAGAGCTCCCCGGCTGCCTTCCGGTCCCCGGTCTGCTGGGCGTGGCGCATGCGCAGCGCCTTGAGGCAGAACGCGGGCAGGGGAAGGAAGCCGTCCGACTCCTCGGTCTTCGTCTCCCGGTGGAGGATCTGACGGCCCGCCCGCTGAATCTGGTGATCCACGTACAACTCCCCCGTCTCGAAGTCGATCGACTTCCAGGTGAGCCCGAGGACTTCACCTCGGCGGAGTCCGAGGCAGAGCACCAGGACCCAGGCACCGGAGAGCGGATCTTCGCGAGTGAGCGCGTCAGCGAGGAAGCGCCCGCCTCGACGACGGACCACGGCTTGATCCGCTTCCGGCGAGGCTTGGGGACCTTGACCAGGGAGGCCACGTTCTTGCTGATCTCCGGCCGATGAGCAACCCAACGACGAGCAGGCTTCGAGATCAGCTCAGGGCATTGCCCACCTCGTAGATCGTCGGCCGGTCCTCGGGGGCATGACTGAGCATCGCCTCGATCAGGTCACCCAGCTCACCCGGCACCTTCACGGAACGACGCCGACCGTCCGCCACGGCTTCTCTCTGTACGGGGCGGGGGGCGTCGTCCGGGTACTCGACAGCACGCCAACCAGTGGCGGAGATGAGCAGCGAAGCGCCGAGGGCGTAGACGTCGGCAGCCTGCGTCGGCTCAGCCTTTCCGGTGGCGAGCACACTGCGGGCGATCTCCGGGGCCTCGTAGTGGACGAGGCAACCGCGGAACGGGAAGTCGTACCCCTGGGGCACGTGTCCGCCATGGGCCAGGGCAAGATCGATGAGGTGCGTTCGTTCCACACCGATGATGAAGTGGGCGGGCTGCACGTCTCCGTGAGCCCAGCCCTTGCGGTGGAGTTCGGCCAGGGCTTCGACGCACCCCAGGGCGACACTGGTGTGGGGTGCGATGAGCGGGTCCGGTTCACGGCAGGCTTCCCACAGCCGGTAGAGATCCGGTCCTTCATGCCAGGGCTGGAAGTTCCAGGTGCCGTGTTCCCACTCGCCGTAGGCGATCTCGTCGAGGCCGAGGCGATGGAGCACGGCACCCTCGCGTGCCGGCGCGAGGGCGGTCCAGGGCTGTGCGGGCCATTCAGCTGTGGCCTCGATCGGATAGCCGACCTTCACGGCGTAGTGACCCCGGGGGCCGAACACTTCCCACACGGTGGAGCCGCGCCGGTTGACGACCAGGCGGCGCGCGTTGGGCACGAGCGCATCGAGCACCACGGTCGGCACTTCATGGATCGAGCAGGACAACGTCGTTGTTCTCCTTCCGGACGAACGCGGCCGCCCCTGAGTCCGGGCCGGCCGCGCCGCTGATGTCAGGTCCTAGTTCTGACCGTAGGGACGGCCGCAGTCCGAGTCGCACTGCGCGAGCTTCGTACCGTCGACGGTCCACAGGTCGTCGAAGACCGCGAACCCGGCGGCCTTCATGGCACGAGCCGAGGTCGCGACCTTCTCCGGGTCACGGGCCCCGCCACCCGGCTTGGGGTTGTGGTGGAGGAAGCGCCCCGCGTACCGCTCGCACAGCTGGGCGTACTCCTTGGTGTGCAGGATGAGCGCGTGGAGGCCGAGGTCCACGTCGTCCGACGGGGCCATGGGAACGGTCGCGGTGGCCGCCGTGACCACGAAGGCCACCGCCTGGTCGGCGATGCGCTCGGCACGTTCGGCCGACTCGCCGTCGTGGGTGACCACGAAGTGGGCGAGGCTCTCGAACAGCTCCTCACCCGCGACCGCGCGACCGGTCTTCTGCACGTTCGCCGTTGCTGTCATGTGCCGTCTCCTCGTGTGGAAGTGGTGCAGGGCACTTACTTGCCGCTTAGATCGCCGAGTCCGACTCGAAGGTGATCGACAGCGGATTGGAGGCCGGCCCCGAGCGGGGACGGGGAGCCGTGTGTGGCACCCGCTCGGGGCGGCCGGTCAGTACTGGCCGGTGCCGAGGGCCATGCCGATCACCAAGCCGCACGAACCGCTGATGCAGATGATGAACAGGGCCCCGGCGTACCGGCCGACGGCGCGCATCACAGCCCGGCCCGACTGTTGCCGTTCCTGGCGCCCAGACGCGCGCTCAGCTCTTCCCGAGCGCTGAGCGCGACGACGCTGCCCGGCATGGCATCCCACTCTTTGCCACCACGGACGGGCCGCATCTGCACACGACCGCCGATCTTGCCCATGACGACGCCGATGCGTCCGCTGGCACTGTCCTTCGCCAGTTCGCCGATGCCTGGCCTGGTCTGCTGGTTGCTCGCCATGCCGACGAGCTTCCTGCCGATCGCCAGGACGCTGGAACCACGGACAAACCCCACTTCGGGACGTCCTGCGTCGGGTAGAACGTCCCTAGTGCCGTCCCTGGTTGGTAGGAGAGATTGAAATGGCAAACGAGAGGTTACGTGCGGCCATGGCGGCCGGCGGCTGGACGTACAACGCCCTCGCGGACAAGGTCGAAGTCGACCCCAAGTCCGTCGAACGATGGGTCAACCTGGGGCGTACGCCACGTCGTGCCACGGCCATGTTGGCAGCAGAGACGCTAGGAGAAGACGTGCACGCTCTATGGCCATCGCTCAGGCAGGCACGCCCCGCCCGCGCCGTCAGTCCGGAACTTGTGGCCCTCTACGACCAGCGGGCGGACATCCCCGTCTCCACCTTCGTGGACATGCTGACCCAGGCACGCGAGCAGATCGACGTGTTGGTGTACGCGGCCGTGTTCCTGCACGAGGCGTACCCGCGGCTCAACGAGCTCTTGAGGGAGCGGGCGGCCGAGGGCTGCGCAGTCCGCATCGCCGTCGGTGACGCGGATAGCCCCCACGTCCAACAGCGCGGTGACGAGGAGAAGTTCGGCCACGGGATCCAGTCCCGATGCCGCCTCGCGCTGATGCACTACCGCCCCCTCATCGGAATACCAGGCATCGAGGTACGGACTCACGCCACGACGCTCTACAACTCGATCTACAGGGCTGACGATCAGGCACTCGTCAACGCCCATGTCTGGGGAGTGAACGCCTACAGCGCCCCTGTCTGGCACCTGCGCCGAAACGGGAAAGGCGGCATGTTCGACACCTACGCCGACAGCTTCGACGCGGTGTGGGCGACCGCGACGCCGGTACGAGAGAAGTGATCATGGCACGCACCGAGTACTACGACGACCCGGACGCCCCCAAGCCCAACAATCTGGTCGTCGCCGCGTCCGCGGTGGTCACTGACGACGAGGGACGCATCCTCCTACAGCGCCGGCGAGACAACGATCTCTGGGCACTGCCCGGCGGCGGCATGGAGATGACTGACTCCCTGCCAGGAACCGCCGTCCGCGAGGTGAAGGAGGAAACGGGCCTGGACGTGGAGATCACGGGGCTCGTCGGGACCTACACCGACCCGCGCCACGTCATCGCTTACACGGACGGCGAGGTGCGTCGACAGTTCAACGTCTGCTTCACCGCCCGTGTGATCGGCGGGCGGCTGGCTATATCGGATGAGTCCACGGAGCTGAGGTTCGTCCAGCCCGGGGAGATTGATCAACTGCCCATGCACCACACGCAACGGCTACGAATCCGGCACTTCTTGGAGCAACGTGAGCGGCCCTATCTCGGTTGATGGTTCGCAAGGGTCCGCTCGGCTGAGCGAGATCGCGCGAGGCACCTGCTATACGCAGTCATTGATGTCACTCTTGGATGTCAACTGATTAGGACTTTTCGGGCTTGTAGCTTGCTTGCTGTGCATGCCTGGTGAGCTGATTTGCAGCCGCCTGAAGCACAGCCACGCGGGTGCCTTGGCTGACCCCAATGCCGAAGTGCGTTCCCGCTTGGTCTAGGAGGCTTCGAAGGAGCTCGGATACTCGCTCAGCTGCACCCTCCTCCGCGACAACAGATGCCAAAGCGTCTTTGAAATCCGGAGCCCTCTCGGCGGCAGCAAGCCACGCCATGAAGGTCTCAACTTCCCTACTGGGGCGCTCTTCTCTGGTCGCGATCCAGCGAGCCATCTGCTCTGGGTCTACCCAGTCTGGGGATTCCTGATGGCAAGGCCGACAGAGTAGGAGCAGGTTGCTCGCGTCGTCCGGTCCACCGAGACTCCTGGGGATGATGTGGGCTCGTTCGAGGTTGGCCCGCTGCCATGAGGCTTGAAGAGTCGCCCGGTTCCATCGCTCAGAGAGCCACCCGCAGGCGAAACAACACGGCTCGTCAAGACGCAGGTGCGGTGCAAAATCCTGCCGTCTCGGACTCTTCTCCCAATGTTGTGCAATCTTCCACTTGCTCGGTACGGACATAGGCCTCCCTCTGGCTGCTACCGGCAGCATGCCACCCGCTAGTGACATCGGGCCCTGCACTTGGGACGAGCGCTGGTGGGCGTTGAGCCCCGAGGCGCCAGGTTGCTAGCACCGCCTTAGGTGAGAGGTTGGGGCATTGTGCCGCTGACCTGGTGCTTCGATGACGGGTGAGAGGCCCAGCGACTCCACTGTCTGATGTCCTCGTTGACTGTGGCTGACCGCTGCATCTGGCACAGCAGTGGCACGAAACCCCAGCCGACGACAGCCAGCCACAACGGCGGATGCGCCGACCGACCTCGCCCGTGTGTGCCTCGCTTCACCCCCACCGGCATCAGCCACGCTGCCATGTCGTCGACCAGAGCAAGCCGCGCCGGCGGAAGCGTGGCGGGTAGACCTTGGGTGCAAACCTGTCGTCCCGAAGCAACTTGGGTGGGCGCTTGACCTCGGGCTGGTGTTCCTCCCGCCTGCTGTGACGGTCCGCAGGTGTGCGCGGTTGTCCGCCGCTGTGCGTCGGCGTTGTCACGCAGTTGGACACTCACGTGGTTCCCGGCGTAGCCCCAGGTTGGCAGGCATCTGCGGTGCGGCCGCTGTGTCCAGGAACCGACGGCAACCCTGACGGCAACGACGGCACGCAAGGGCTGTCGATCACGATCATTAGAAATCATCCGGGAGGAAGGCGGAGCCCCCGCCAAGCAGCCTGCCCGATCCTACGGATCAGAAGGTTGCAGGTTCGAATCCTGCCGAGTGCACACAGGCGAGAGGCCCCGGAGAGATCCGGGGCCTCTTGTGTTTCCGGCGTGGGCGGCGGCGGGGCGAGAGGTGGGGGACGTCGCCGGGGTTCGTGGGCTCGGTGGCTGTGGTCGTTACTCCGTGCCGGGTGGGAAACCGTGGATGCCGTGGGGCGTCGGTGGCGGCTCGGGGAGGTCCAGAGGGCAGATTCCCCAGTGCCGGGCGATGGTCATGACGTGCTGTTCGTGCGGCATGGCGGCATGCCAGTCATCCCAGTCGGAGTCGGTCCAGTGCTCCGTGCCGTCCTCCAGTCCTCTGAGCCCGACGCCGAGTTGGCGCTCGATCCCGGTGGGCTCACCGAGGTGCAGGGGCACGTCGCCGCGTGAGCCGTCGTAGCAGTAGGCCCGGACGACCCGGCCGGCCTCCACCCTCGCCCAGGCGTGGAGTTCGCCGATGCGGTCGGTGTGGAAGTACTGAAGGTCGCCCAGGCGCAGGCCGAGTGACCCGAGCCAGGACAGGAGGGCGGGGCCGTCGGCTTCGAGTCCGTCGGCGAGGTGGATCCGGCCGTGGGCCATGGTCCAGCCGTCCACCGGGGAGGCCACGAACACGCCCCGCCGGTAGGCCGCCTCCGTGCCCGTCTCCCAGTCCATGGCCACGCGACCGATCAGCCCCAGCGCGTCGGCGACTTCGCCGCTGCCGGCACCGGGCACGGCCAGCCAGGCCGTCTTGTAGCCGAAGCCCACGCCGATCTCCTCCCACGCTCCTGCCCGCATCCTGCCGTACCGCTCCGACAGGCGGAGCCGAAAGTCGCTCGTCGTCAGCTCTGATCTTCCTCAAGATCCTTTACGTGTCATCACCGACGTCATACGTTCATTTCGACCACCGAGGCACACACCGCCTCATACAAGTGAACATGAAACACGGGGACTTGAGCATGACCACCAGTACCAGGCCGCGCAGCACGTTCCACCGCACCAGCGCCATGATCGTCGCTGCGGTGACCGCCGGTGCTCTCTTCGCCACCGCCACCGGCGCCCATGCCGCCGAGCCGGCGCCGCAGGCCGTCGTCAGCGCCACTGTGGCCGCGGACGATTCGGACCTCACGCCCGCGGAGAAGGCACAGGGCGCGGCGCTCACGGAGAGCGTGGCCGCACTCGGCGTGACCGAGGAGCAGTTCGCCGCCGCGCTGGACATAGCGCTGACCCGCCCCGCCCCGGACGCGGACGCCTTCCGCGCCCGTCTGGCCGCGCTGCCCGCCAAGCCGACCGCCCAGCAGTTGGTGCGGGCCGCCTACCCCGGCGACGCCGAGGCGCAGGCCGCGCTGCTGCCCGTCTTCGCCAACGCGGAGGTGCGCGACACCGTCCTCGCCCAGCTCACCGGCAACAAGGGGAGCCACCCGGGCGCCGCCTTCGGGTGGTGGGACAAGACCAAGTTCGTCGTCAAGTGCGGTGCGGCCATCGCGGCCGTCCTGATCAGCTTCGCGCCGGCCGGTTCCAGCATCAAGGTCGTCCGGGCCGTGGCGCTGTTCAAGAGGTACGGCGCGAAGAAGACCGCGAACATCATCTGGCGCTTCGTGAACGGCAAGCGGGTCGGTTCCGCGGAGCGTGAGGCAGTGAAGGCGTTCATCGGGATCTCGGCCATCTCCCAGGCCTGCAGCAAGTGAGGTGACGGCATGACGATCGAGCATGTGGCGGTGACCGCCCTCGCGGTCGAGGTGGTGATCATGGTGCTGGCCCGGCTCGGCACCGAGCGGCGTCACTGGAACCACTACAAGCGGCGCGGTCCCGTGCCGCTGAAGAGGGACGACATCACGCTCGCGTCGGGTGCTCTGTACGCGCTCGCCGCCGTCGCCATGGCTGTCGGCGCTCTGATGGCGCGGGTGGAGCTGTCCCTGTCCGCGGTCGGGACGTTCGCGCTGTTCGGCATCCTGCTCCCGGCGTTCGCCGCCAACTCCGTCATGGTCCTGGCGACACGCGGACGCCCCGAGACCGTCACGTGGTGGCAGCGCGGGATCGCCTGTGCGGTCGCCGCGGGCGGTGGGCTGGTGTCCGTCGGGCTCGTCGGCTGACCGGATCCGGCGACGGACCGCCGGTGCGACGGAGGACATCCTCCGCAGCAGGTCGAAGCCCCCTCCGGGTCGTCCCGGAGGGGGCTTCGCCGTGCGCGGGGCGGGGCGGGAACCGGCGGCTTCCCGTGGTCAGGGGGTCTCGCCGGTCTGACCGCGCAGTTCCTCGCGGTAGGCGTGGGCCAGGCCCGTCGCGCGGGTGAACCAGTCGGAGAGGACGGCGATCTCTTCGGGGGCGTAGTCGGTGAAGAGGGCGTTCAGGCGGGCGTAGTACGGCTCGTAGAGGGCGTGGACGCGTGCCGCCGCGTCGGGCTGGGGGGCCACGCGGACGCGGCGGCGGTCCCGGGGGTCGGGGCGGCGGGTGACGTAGCCGGCGCGTTCGAGGCGGTTGATGATGCCGGTGACCGCGCCGGTCGTGACATGGACCCGGGTCGCGAGGTCGCCCGCGGTGAGGAGGTCCTCGCCGGCCTGGAGGACGTAGCCGAGGCAGGTGAGGTCGCTGACGTTCAGGCCCAGGCGCTGGGCCATCTCCTGCTGGCCGACCAGGTGGGCCGCGATGAGGTCGTCCATCGCGGTCAGCGCCTCGGCTGGGGTCGCGGTGGGGCGAGGGGGCTGGGCGGCTGTCATCGCGGGGGTTCGCTTCCTTCCGGTTCTCGGTGCTGGCTCCTTGTTATCCGCTTTCGGTTTCTCTTACCTTGTAAGAGGTTAAGCAACGCAACTTCTTAGAGCGTGAGGGTTCTATGTCTCTGTACGACGAAGGGCACACGATCGCCGGCTGGACCGGGGTCGCCGTCACGGCCGTCGGCGGCTCGGTGGCGGGCGCCGGGGTGTGCGTCTCCTCCGGCGCGCTGATCTCGGTCGGGCTGGTGATCGTCGCCCTGGCCGCGCTGGTCACCTGGGCGTTGCACCTGACGGGGTGGGGCAAGCCGCCGGGGGTGCGGCCCCGGGAGGAGTGGGGGATGCGGGTGCGCGACCCGCATGCCCGGGGCGGCCACCCGGAGTGCCTGGGGTGCCGCCTCGCCGGGCGTCGGCGGGCCGGCGGGAGCGCGGGGGCGTTGTCAGTGGCAGGGCCTACGGTGGTGAGCGATGGCACAGGCATGGAAGTGCGCGGGGCTGCGGTGGTCGGAGCGGGGGCCCGTGCTGATGTGGGACGGGGGGCGTCGTAGCCCGCTGTCCTGGGGGAAGAGGGTGGCCTTCGGGGTCGTCGAGGGGGGTGTGCGGGAGTGCGCCGGGGCGCGGGGGCATCCGTGTCCGGTGCGGGCGGCGGTGCCGGGGCGGAGTACGGGGGGCCGGTGCGAGGAGTGCGCGCGGCTGGACCGGGCGCACTCGGTGGCTGCCGACGGGATCGCCGACGACCCCAGGCCGTACCGGGTGTATCTCGCGTGGTTCGGGCCCGGCATGGTCAAGGTCGGGATCACGGCGGTCGAGCGGGGCCCGGCCCGGCTGCTGGAGCAGGGCGCTGTCTGCTTCAGCTGGCTCGGCGCCGGCCCGCTGATGGCCGCCCGGCGCACGGAGGAGCTGCTGCGGGCCGCCCTCCGCGTCCCGGACCGGATCCCGTACGCCGACAAGCGTGCCGTGCGCGCCGAGCTGGCTGCGAGTTGCGAGGAAAGGGCAGCAGAGATCAGCGAGTTGCACTCACGGGCCGTCGAACTGGCGGCTTGGCCCGAGTCCTTGCGGCGCGAGCCCTTCCTCCCCGTCGACCATGTCCGCGCTTTCGGGCTCGAGGGCACACCGGCACCGCTGGGTCAGGTGAGCGAACTGGTCCCCGGCGGCATGCTGAACGGCGAACTCCTGGCGGCCGCGGGCCCCGACCTCCATCTGGGGTCCCCGGCGGGAGCGGTCGTGCTCGACACCCGGCTGATGCGGGGCTGGCGGCTCGTCCCGCTGGAGGGGGGTCCCGAAGTCACCCTGCCGGTCAAGGAGTTCGCCAGGGCCCGTCTCCAGGACGGCTTGTTCTGAGGGGGTGACAGCCCACGCAAAGGATCTTCATCGGGAAGGCCATGGCTTCCGGCGTCCGCCCGCGGGGAGGAAAGGGGGCACAGGCGCAGATTCCGCCCCGCGTCGGCGGCTCGGCTGAGAGCCGGCTGTGCGTTTCTCAGGGAAATCACAGACAGCCGAAAGCGTGTTCTCAGAGGTCCTCGACATCGTGTGCCGTATGACCACGACCTCGCCCCAGGGGCGTACCGAACTGCTGAGGCCGGACGGGAGCCCCGTCCGAGTGCTTGTGGTGGACGACGAGCTGTCGATCACCGAACTGCTGTCCATGGCACTGCGCTACGAGGGCTGGCAGATCCGCAGCGCCGGCGACGGCACCGGCGCGGTCCAGACCGCCCGGGAGTTCCGGCCGGACGCGGTCGTCCTCGACATGATGCTGCCCGACATGGACGGTCTGACCGTGCTGGGCCGGCTGCGGCGTGAGCTGCCGGACGTCCCGGTGCTGTTCCTGACCGCCAAGGACGCGGTCGAGGACCGGATCGCGGGTCTCACCGCCGGCGGCGACGACTACGTCACCAAGCCGTTCTCCCTCGAAGAGGTCGTGGCGAGGCTGCGCGGGCTCATCCGGCGTTCCGGCGCCGCCGACCGCCGCTCCGACTCCATGCTCGTCGTCGGGGACCTCACCCTCGACGAGGACAGCCACGAGGTCTCCCGCGCCGGCGCGGACATCCACCTCACCGCCACCGAGTTCGAGCTGCTGCGGTTCCTGATGCGCAACCCTCGGCGCGTGCTCAGCAAGGCGCAGATCCTGGACCGCGTGTGGTCGTACGACTTCGGCGGGCAGGCCAACGTGGTCGAGCTGTACATCTCCTACCTGCGGCGCAAGATAGACGCGGGGCGCGAGCCGATGATCCACACCCGGCGTGGCGCGGGATACCTGATCAAGCCCGCCGCGTCATGAGCGGGCGACGGCGACCGCGCACGCAGAGGACGCCGAAGAGACGGGCCGGGCAGCCGCGCACCCTGCGGACGCGGCTCGTCGTCGTCTCCGTGACCCTGATCGCCGTGATCTGCGCGGTCATCGGCACCGTCACCACGATCGTGCTGCGGGACCATCTCTACGGCCAGCTCAACGGACGGCTCGCCGAGGCCGCGGCGCGGGTGGCGCCGCGCGACTTCGGGGCGCTGCCCGGCCGGCCCACGAACACCTCCGCCGCGCCCACGCAGGGCAGGCCGAGAGTGACCGACCTCTCCGACTTCGTCACCAAGGGGCCGCAGCCCCCCGGGACGGTCGCCGCCAAGGTCGTCGACGGCTCCGTCACCGAGTCCAAGCGGGGCGTGGCGTCCGCCGACGCCCCCACGATGACCGCCGCGAATCTCGACAAGGCCCAGATCAAGGCGCTCAGTTCCGTCTCCCGGGACGGAAAGCCGCACACCGTGGAACTCCCCGGCCTCGGCTCGTACCGCGTCAAGTACGCGTTCAACGACGATTCCGGCTACTACGTCGCCATCCCCACGAAGGACGTCGACAACACCATCAACACCCTGATCCTCGTCGAGATCAGCCTCACCGCCGCCGGCCTCATCGCCGCCGGACTCGCTGGCACCGTCATGGTCGGCGTGGCCACCCGCCCCCTCCGCAAGGTCGCCGCCACCGCCACCCGTGTCTCCGAACTGCCCCTGCACACCGGAGAGGTGAACCTCAGCGAGCGGGTCCCGGAGTCCGAGACCGATCCGCACACCGAGGTCGGGCAGGTCGGCGCGGCGCTCAACCGGATGCTGAACCACGTCCACGGCGCGCTGCACGCGCGTCAGGAGAGCGAGACGCGGGTGAGGCAGTTCGTCGCGGACGCCAGCCACGAGCTGCGCACCCCGCTCGCCTCCATCCGGGGCTACGCCGAACTCACCCGCCGCGGACGCGAGGAGGTCGGCCCCGACACCCGGCACGCGCTGGGCCGCATCGAGTCCGAGGCCGGACGCATGACCCTCCTCGTCGAGGACCTCCTCCTGCTGGCCCGCCTCGACGCGGGCCGCCCGCTGCAGTTCGAGCAGACCGACCTCGTCCCCCTGGTCGTCGACACCGTCAGCGACGCCCGCGCCGCAGGCCGCGAGCACGTCTGGCGGCTCGACCTCCCCGACGAGCCGGCCATGGTGTCGGCGGACTCCGCCAGGCTGCAGCAGGTGCTGGTCAACCTCCTCGCCAACGCCCGCACGCACACCCCGCCCGGCACGACCGTCACCGCACGGGTGCAGCGGCGCGGCCCCTGGCTGTGCGTGGACGTCCAGGACGACGGCCAGGGCATCCCGCAGGACCTGCTCCCGCACGTCTTCGAACGGTTCGCCCGCGGAGACTCCTCGCGCTCCCGCGCCTCCGGCTCGACCGGTCTGGGCCTCGCCATCGTGCAGGCCGTGGCGGCCGCGCACGGCGGCGCCGTGACCGTCGACAGCGTGCCGGGCCGGACCGTCTTCACCATGCACCTGCCCGTCCTCGGCCCCGCCCTGCCCCAGCCCGCGCCCGAAACGAACTGGCAACTGGACTCACAGGACCAGCACAGGGCCGGCACACGGGTGCGACAGGGCGCCTGACGAAAGTCGTCCTCATGCGAACCGACTCTTCTCCCGGCACCCTGCCGGCGCGGGAGCACCTCCCGGCCGCCACCGCCGGTACGCCTGTCCTGGACGTAGTGATCCCCGTCTACAACGAGGAGAAGGACCTCCAGCCGTGCGTCCGGAGACTGCACGACCACCTGACGCGGACGTTCCCCTACTCCTTCCGCATCACGATCGCGGACAACGCGTCCACGGACGCCACGCCCGACGTGGCGCGGCTGCTGGAGACGCGGATCCCCGAGGTGAGGTCCTTCCGGCTGGCGCAGAAGGGCCGCGGCCGTGCGCTGCGGACCGTCTGGTCCGCCTCGGACGCCCCGATCCTCGCGTACATGGACGTCGACCTGTCCACCGACCTCAACGCGCTGCTGCCGCTGGTGGCGCCGCTCATCTCCGGCCACTCCGACCTGGCGATCGGCTCCCGGCTGTCCCGCAGCTCACGCGTCGTGCGCGGCGCGAAGCGGGAGTTCATCTCCCGCTCCTACAACCTGATCCTGCGCGGCTCCCTCCAGGCCCGCTTCTCCGACGCCCAGTGCGGCTTCAAGGCGATCCGCCGTGACGTCGCCCGGATTCTGCTCCCCCTGGTGGAAGACACCGGCTGGTTCTTCGACACTGAGATGCTGGTGCTCGCCGAGCGGGCCGGCCTGCGTATCCACGAGGTGCCGGTCGACTGGGTCGACGACCCGGACTCCACGGTGCACATCGTCAAGACGGCGACCGACGACCTGAAGGGGGTATGGCGCGTAGGGAAGGCCCTGGCCTCCGGTTCGCTTCCCCTGGACCGGCTGACCAGGCCGTTCGGCGACGACCCCCGCGACCGCGACATCATGGACGTACCCAAGGGCCTGGCCCGCCAGCTCGTCGGCTTCTGCGTCGTCGGCGGCCTCTCCACACTGTTCTACCTGCTGCTCTACAGCGGCTTCCGGCTGTTCGCCGGCTCCCAGAGCGCGAACGCGCTCGCCCTGCTGGTGTCGGCGATCGCCAACACGGCCGCCAACCGCCGGCTCACCTTCGGGGTGCGCGGCCCCGGCGGGGCGGTCCGCCACCAGGCGCAGGGGCTGGTCGTCTTCGGCATCGGCCTCGCGCTGACCAGCGGTTCGCTCCTGGCCCTGAACGCGGCGACCTCCGACCCCGCTCACGCCACCGAACTGGCGGTCCTCGTCGCCGCCAACCTCGCGGCGACGGTCCTGCGCTTCCTGCTCTTCCGCGCGTGGGTGTTCGCCGACCGGCGGGGGGACGACGCACAGCCGACGCCGGCCGCCTCCCCCGGCCGGCACGACGGCCCGTACGACCAGCACGGCCCGCGGGGCCCGTACGACCCCGCCTCCCGGTTCCGCGCCGGAGAATCCGCGGCCGGCACCTGGAAAGACGCCGACGACGCCACCGTGCGGCTGCAGCCTGTGCGCCCCCACGACACCGACCCGGGGGACGCCCGATGACCACGCACCTCGACCCGACCACGTCCGCGACGACCGCCTGGAGTCCGCCGGAGACGCCCGCGGGGGAGAACCCCTCGGACGCCGGACGCGAACCGCTCGCCCCGGCCCCCGAGTCGGGTGAGCCGAAGCAGCCCTTCGTGCGCAGGCTGTGGCGCGGCCGCCCGGAGGACCCCCGCTGGGCCCGCCCCGCCTTCCTCGGCCTGCTGGCCGCCACCCTCGTCCTCTATCTCTACGGCCTCAGTGCCTCCGGTTACGCCAACTCGTTCTACTCCGCGGCCGTCCAGGCCGGCAGCCAGTCCTGGAAGGCCTTCTTCTTCGGCTCCCTGGACGCGGCGAACGCCATCACCGTCGACAAGCCGCCGGCGTCCCTGTGGCCGATGGCGCTGTCCGTGAGGGTCTTCGGCCTGAGCTCCTGGGCGATCCTGGCCCCCGAGGTCCTCATGGGCGTCGGCACGGTCGCCGTGGTGTACGCGGCGGTGCGCCGCCGGTTCAGCGCCGCGGCCGGCCTGATCGCGGGCGCCGTGCTCGCGCTCACCCCCGTCGCCGCGCTGATGTTCCGGTTCAACAACCCGGACGCGATGCTCGCCCTGCTGATGGCCGTGGCCTGCTCCTTCGTGATCCGCGCCCTGGAGGACGGCCGGACGAAGTGGCTGATGTGGGCCGGAGCCGCGATCGGCTTCGCGTTCCTCGCCAAGACCCTGCAGGCCTTCCTCATCCTGCCGCCGCTGGCGATCGTGTACGCGGTCTGCGCGCCGGTGAGCGTGAGGAAGCGGTTCGGACAGCTGGCCGCCGCTACCGGCGCGCTGGTCCTCTCCGGCGGCTGGTGGGTCGCGATCGTCGAGCTGTGGCCCGCCTCCTCCCGCCCGTACATCGGCGGCTCCCAGAACAACTCGTTCCTGGAGCTGACCTTCGGCTACAACGGTCTCGGCCGCCTCAACGGCGAGGAGACCGGCAGCGTCGGCGGCGGTGGCGGCGGAGGCAACGGCGGCGGCAACTGGGGCGAGACCGGCTGGGACCGGTTGTTCGGCTCCAGCATCGGCGGCCAGATCTCCTGGCTGATCCCGGCCGCGCTCATCCTGCTGGTCGCGGGTCTGGTGGCCACGGCGAGGGCCCGGCGGACGTCCGTCACCCGCGGTTCGTTCCTGGTGTGGGGCGGCGCGCTGCTGATCACCATGGTGGTCTTCAGCTACATGCAGGGGATCTTCCACGAGTACTACACCGTCGCCCTCGCCCCCTACATCGCGCCGCTGATCGGCATGGGCGCGGTCACGCTCTGGGAGCTGCGGGGCAGGGCGTGGGCGTCGCTGACCCTGGCCGGCGCGACGACGGCCACCGCGGTGTGGGGGTACGTCCTCCTCAACCGCTCCTCCGACTACCTGCCCTGGCTGAAGTGGCTCGTGCTGGTGGGCGGCCTGACCGCGGCGCTCGGCCTGATCTTCGTCAGCAGGCTGGGGCGCGGGCTGGCCCTGGGCGTCGCCGGCCTCAGTGTCGTCGCCGCGCTGGCGGGGCCGACGGCGTACACGCTGACCACGGTGAACGAGGGTCACACCGGCTCGATCGTCACCGCCGGCCCGGCGGTCGCGGGCGGTCGCGGCGGCCCGGGCGGCGGGGGCTTCCCCGGCGGTCGCGGGATGGGCGGCTTCCCGGGCGGGGGCCAGAACGGCCAGAACCAGCAGGGGCAGCAGAACGGTCAGCAGGGGCAGCAGGGGCAGCAGGGGCAGCAGGGGCAGCAGAACGGCAACGGCTTCCCCGGCGGCGGCTTCGGCGGCGGAACGCCCGGCCAGCAGAACCAGCAGAACCAGCAGAACGGTTCGCAGAACGGCCGGCAGAACCAGCAGAACGGCACGGGCGGCCGCATGGGTGGCGGTGGCGGCATGGGCGGTCTGATCAACGGCGCCAGCGTCTCCGACGAGGCGAAGAAGCTGCTGGAGACCGACTCGGGCGACTACACCTGGGCCGCGGCGGCCATTGGCGCCCAGAACGCCGCGAGTTACCAGCTCGCCACCGGCGACCCCGTCATGGCGATCGGCGGCTTCAACGGCACCGACCCGTCCCCGACGCTGGCCCAGTTCAAGCAGTACGTGACCGACGGGAAGATCCACTACTTCATCTCGGGCGGCTCCGGCGGCGGTATGCGCGGCAGCGGCGACGGCAACGGCACGTCCGCGCAGATCACCGCATGGGTGCAGGTCAACTTCAAGCAGGTCACGGTGGGTTCGGCCACCTTCTACGACCTGACGCAGAAGGCGAGCGGCTGACGCTCCGAGGGAAACGCGCACGACACGGCGAAGGGCGGTGGCCGCTTGCCACCGCCCTTCGCCGTGCCCGAGCTTCCGTGCCCGAAAACCTCGTTGTACACCGTACGAGAGTCGTTCTACGGTGTACAGCATGACGACGTCCCCCCAGGAAACCGCCCCGCCCGAGACGGCGCCGGGCGGTCACCCCCAACGCTGGCTGATCCTCGGCGTCATCTGCCTCGCGCAGCTCACCGTGCTGCTCGACAACACGATCCTGAACGTGGCGATCCCCTCGCTCACCCGCGAGATGGACGCGACCACCGCCGACGTCCAGTGGATGATGAACGCCTACTCCCTGGTGCAGTCCGGTCTGCTGCTCACGGCGGGCAACGCCGCCGACCGCTACGGCCGCAAGCTGATGCTGATGTCGGGCCTCGCCGTCTTCGGCCTGGGCTCGCTGGCGGCCGGGCTGTCGCAGAGCCCGGCCCAGCTGATCGCGGCCCGCGCGGGCATGGGCGTCGGCGGCGCGCTGCTGATGACCACGACCCTCGCCGTCGTCGTGCAGATCTTCGACGACCGGGAGCGGGTGAAGGCCATCGCGCTGTGGTCGACGGTCAGTTCGCTCGGGTTCGCGGCCGGGCCGCTGATCGGCGGGGTGATGCTGAACCACTTCTGGTGGGGCGCGATCTTCCTGATCAACATCCCGGTCGCCCTGCTCGGCCTGGCCGCGGTCGCCGCGCTCGTACCCGAGTCCAGGCACAAGGCCGGCGACCGGCCCGACCTGGTCGGCGCAGTGCTGTCGACCGTCGGTATGACAGCCGTCGTGTACGCCATCATCACCGGCCCCGAGCACGGCTGGACCTCGGCGCGGGTGCTGATCCCGGCCGCGGCCGGCGTGGCGGTGCTGGGCCTCTTCGTGCTGTGGGAGCTGCGCACCGAGCACCCGATGCTGGACATGCACTTCTTCCGCGACCAGAGGTTCGTGGGCGCGGTCGCGGGCGCGATCCTGGTGGCGTTCGGCATGACGGGCTCCCTGTTCCTGCTCACCCAGCACCTGCAGTTCGTGCTGGGCTACGAGCCGCTGGACGCCGGGCTGCGGACCGCGCCGCTGGCGCTGACGGTCGTCGTCCTCAACTTCACCGGCGTCGGGGCGAAGCTGGTGCTGAGGGCCGGCGCCCCAGGAGCCATCGCGCTCGGGATGACGCTGGTGTCGGCCGGGCTGGCGGCGATCGCGCTGCTCGGCGGGCACGGGTACGGCGGGACGTTGCTCGGGCTGGTCGTCATGGGCGCGGGCGTGGCGCTCTCGATGCCGGCCATGGCCAACGCCATCATGAGCGCGATCCCGCCGGAGAAGGCGGGCGTGGGGGCGGGGATCAACGGCACGCTCGCCGAGTTCGGCAACGGGCTCGGCGTCGCGGTCCTGGGCGCCGTGCTCAACTCCCGCTTCGCGTCCCTGGTCGCGGTGTCCGCAGCGTCGCTGCCGGCGGCGCTGGCCGCGGCCGACGGAGCGAGTGAGCGGGAGCGGATCGCCGACGCGTTCGCCTCCGGGCTGGAGACCAGCCAGTTGGTCGGGGCGGTCGCCGTCCTCCTCGGCGGTCTGGTCGCGGCGGCCCTGCTGCGCCGGGCGGAGCGGGTGGCTCCGCCGGAGTGACAGGGGCGGGACCAGGGGATACGGGTCGGGCGGGGCGTTCGCGGCACGCCCTAGCATTCTCCCCAGGAACAGGGACGTCGGAAGGTTGCGCCCATGACGAAGGCCGATGCCGGGAAGGCGGTGCGGGCCAGTGTCTGGCTGGAGGGCAAGGCGCACCGGCGTCGCGGCGGCGGGCAGCCCTCCGGGCTGGACCGGGACCGCATCATCGAGGCCACCGTGCGGCTGCTGGACGCCGAAGGGCTGGACAAGTTCTCCATGCGGCGGCTGGCGTCCGAGCTGAACGTGACGGCGATGTCGGTCTACTGGTACGTCGACACCAAGGACGACCTCCTCGAACTCGCCCTGGACGCGGCCTTCGGCGAGATGGAGCTGCCCGACCTGGACGCCGTGGGCGAGGACTGGCGCGGGCAGCTGCGCACGCTGGCCACCAGATACCGCGCGCTGCTGGTGCGCCACCCCTGGCTGTCCCCGCTGGCCGGACGGTACCTGAACATCGGCCCGAACTCCCTGGCGTTCTCGCGGACGGTCCAGCAGGTCGTCCGCGGCACCGGCCTGGCCGCCCACCGCATCACCGGCGCGATCTCGGCCGTCTTCCAGTTCGTGTACGGCTACGGCACGATCGAGAGCCACTTCCTCGGCCGGGCGGCGGACACGGGCATGAGCGCGGACGAGTACTTCCACAACGCCATGGCATCGGTGACCCGGGCGCCGGAGACGGCCGAGCTGGTGGAGCAGTCGAAGGACATCATGGCGGCCCGAGGGGGCGACACGGTCGCGGAGATGCTGGACCGCGACTTCACCTTCGCCCTGGACCTGCTGGTGGCGGGCATCGAGGCGATGGTGAACCGGGACTGAGGGACCTGCGCCCCTGCTCCCGCACACCCAGCCACGCGGGGAAGCCTGCGGCGCAGGCTTCGGAGCGCTGCGTCGGACTCCGTCCGTCGGGGAGGGCCGGGCGGGGAGGGGCTACTGGTCCGGGGCCAGTCGTGCGGGGAAGCCGCCCGTGGCGACCGGGCCCCACTTCTGCGGGGTGACCCGGATGATCGACTTGCCCTGCTTGACCATCGCCGCCCGATACTCGTCCCAGTCCGGATGCTCGCCTGAGATGTTGCGGAAGTACTCCACCAGCGGCTCGACGGAGTCCGGTGAGTCGAGGACCTCGGCGGTGCCGTCGATCTGGACCCAGGGGCCGTTCCAGTCGTCGCTGAGCACGATCAAGCTCACCCGCTCGTCCCGCTTGGCGTTGCGCGTCTTGGCCCGCTCCGGGTACGTGGAGACGACGATCCGGCCCGAGTCGTCGACGCCGCAGGTCAGCGGCGACCCCTGAGGGCTTCCGTCGGCCCGCCTGGTCAGCAGGATCGCGCGGTGCCGGGGGCGTACGAAGTCCAGCAGCTCGTCGAGGGTGACGGAGGTGTTGGTCGCGATGTTCGGTGCCATGCCGTCAGCGTAGGCGCAGCGGGGGCCGCGGGACTGACCCTGTCGGTCCTACGCCTGCGGCAGGGAGGCGCCCTGGACGGCCTGCACGTCCAGCTCGACCTTCAGTGTGGTGCCGATGGCCGCGATGCCCGCCTGGAGGATCTGGTTGTAGTTCATGGCGAAGTCCTCGCGGTCCAGGTCGGCCGTGGCGCGGAAGGCCGCACGGGTGCCGCCCCACGGGTCGGCGCCGGTGCCCAGGTAGGCGAGGTCGAGGTCGACGGGGCGGACGATCCCGCGCAGGGTGAGGTCGCCGTGGACCGTCCAGCGGTCGGGTCCCGCGGCCGTCACCCCGGTCGACCGGTAGGTGATCTCCGGGTACGTCTCCACGTCCAGGAAGTCGGCGGAGCGCAGGTGGGTGTCCCGCATGCTGTTGCCGGTGTCGATGGAGGCGGCCCGGATCACGGCCTCCACGCGGGACTCGGTGACGTCGTGCGGCGCGATCTCCACTCGCGCCGAGAAGTCGGTGAACCGGCCGCGCACGCTGGAGATCCCCAGGTGCTGGGCGACCGCGCCGACCGTGGAGTGCGCCGGGTCGACGGTCCACGGGCCGGGCGGCGGCAGCTCGGCCCCGCCCTGCCGGGCGAGGGTCACCGTGCCCACCTCGGCCCGTCCGCTCGCCGTGACGAGGGCGCTGGAGGCGACGGGCGCGTACCCGACCGCGGTGACGATCACCGTGTACGCCCCGGGGGCCAGCGCCGTCGTGTCCCGTACGACGCCCTCGGCGTCGGCCTCGGCGCGCAGCACCTGCGTGCCCGTCATGTCGGTCACCGTGACGATCGCGTGCGACACGGCCCATCCGTCCCTGGTGCGGATCCTGGCGGTCAGTCCCATCTCGGGCAACTCCTCCTGAAGGCACGGCCCGTGGCGGGGGATCGCCCCGCCACGGGCCGTGTGTCCTGCTCGTTCCGGTCGTTCTGGTCCGCCCCGGAGGGGACGGACCCCTTACTCGCCGGGGTGGGCGAGCTCGATGTCGTGGTCGTCGACGCCCGGGCCGCTCACGGTGAGCGAGGTGGCCGCCGGCGGGTAGCCGGTCGCGATGACCGTGTACTCGCCGCCGTCGAGGTCGGTGAAGGCGTACGCCCCGTCCTCGCCGGTGGTCGCCGTGCCGGCCACGTTGCCCGCCGCGTCGACGAGGGTGACGCGCGCGTCGGCCAGCGGACCGTGCGGCGCCCGCACGACGCCCTGGAGCCGCGCCCCGGCGTCGAGGACGACCTCCGTACGGGTCACCCCGGTGACGCCGATCTCGACGGGCAGGGCGCGCGGCCGGAACCCGGCGGCGTTCACCGCGACGGTCACGGCGCCCGGCACCAGCTCGGCGAAGGAGAAGTCGCCCTGCTCACCGGTGGTGCCGGTGGCCAGCAGGTCCCCGCGCACATCGGTCACGATCACCATCGCCGACTCGACCGGCTCCCCGGTCACCGCGGCCCGCACGACACCGCGCAGTCCGCTGGTGCCGCTGAGCACGATGTCGTAAGCGACCGGGTCGCCGTTCACCACGACGGTGGACGCCTGCGGCTGGAACCCGTCGGCGGAGGCGATCAGGACGTACGAGCCCGCGCCCGGCGCGTCCAGCGCGTAGGAGCCGTCGGCCTGGGCGACCGACCGGCCGAGCTGCCGGCCCGCGAGGGAGATCAGCGTGACGGCGGCCCGGGGGACGGGAGTGTTCTCCGCGCCGCGGACGTGACCGTGGACGGGGACGCCCGCACCGGTGCCGGCGGTGGCGTCGGCAGCGGCCGCGACGGCCGGGATCGGCTCGGTGGCGTTCGCCGTGCCGTCGCTCTCGCCGTCGGCGACGGCCCAGCTCGGGACCTTCTCCTCGGCGACGGCCCCGGCCGGGGCCTCGACGGCGGTCTCGGTCTGCGCGGGGGCGGTCTCCTCCGCGGCTCCGGCAGCCGCCTGCGCCAGCGCGCCCTTGGTCCGCAACGGAACCTCCTTGATGAACAGCGTGATGAGGAAGGCGAGCAGGGCCAGGGCCGACGCGATCAGGAAGACGTCGGCGATGCCGTGGCCGTACGCGCTCTCCATCACCGTGCGCAGCGGCGCGGGCAGCTTGTCCATGTCCGGGATCTCGCCGGTGGAGCTGGAGCCGGAGGCGAGGGAGGCGTACTTGGGACCGAGGTCGGCGATGCCGTCCTTGGCGTAGTCGGTGATCCGGTGGGCCATGACGGCGCCCAGCGCCGAGACGCCCATCGCACCGCCGAGGGAGCGGAAGAAGGTGACGGTCGAGCTGGCGGCGCCGAGGTCGCCCGGGTCGACCTGGTTCTGCGTGGACAGCACCAGGTTCTGCATCATCATGCCGATGCCGAGACCCAGCAGCGCCATGAAGACGGCGGTCTTCCAGTAGTCGGTGTCGTAGCGGATCGTGCCCAGGAGGCCGAGGCCGGCCGTGATGAGGACACCGCCGCTGACCAGCCAGGCCTTCCACTTGCCGGTGCGGGTGATGAGCTGGCCGGAGACCGTCGAGGAGACGAACAGACCGCCGATCATGGGGATCGTCAGCACGCCGGACATGGTGGGGGACTCGTCCCGGGCCAGCTGGAAGTACTGGGCGAAGAACACCGTGCCGGAGAACATCGCGACGCCCACGAACAGCGAGGCGATCGACGACAGGGTGATGGTGCGGTTGCGGAACAGCCGCAGCGGGATGATGGGCTCGCTGGCCTTGGTCTCCACGAGCAGGAAGATCAGCGTCAGCGCGACCGAGCCCGCGACCATCGCGTAGGTCTGCCAGGACAGCCAGTCGTACTTGTCGCCCGCGAAGGTGACCCAGACCAGCAGCAGCGAGACGGCCGCCGAGATGAAGAACGCGCCGGCCCAGTCGACCTTGACGTCCCGCTTCACGACCGGCAGGTGCAGGGTCTTCTGCAGCACGATCAGCGCGATGACGGCGAAGGGCACGCCGACGTAGAAGCACCAGCGCCAGCCGAGCCAGCTGGTGTCGGTGATGACGCCGCCGAGCAGCGGGCCGCCGACGGTCGCGACCGCGAACGTCGCGCCGAGGTAGCCGGAGTAGCGCCCGCGCTCACGCGGGGAGATCATCGCGGCCATCACGATCTGCGCGAGGGCGGACAGGCCGCCGACGCCGACGCCCTGCACCACGCGGCAGGCGATCAGCATGCCGGAGTTCTGCGAGAGACCGGCGGCCATCGAGCCGAGCACATAGATGACCAGCGCTATCTGGACGAGCGCCTTCTTGTTGTAGAGGTCTGCGAGCTTGCCCCACAGGGGGGTCGCCGCGGTCATCGCCAGCAGCGTGGCGGTGACGACCCAGGTGTAGGCGGACTGGCCGCCGCCGAGGTCGCCGATGATCTCCGGGAGGGCGTTGGAGACGATCGTGGACGACAGGATCGCCACGAACATCCCGAGCAGCAGGCCCGACAGGGCCTCCATGATCTGCCGGTGCGTCATCGGAGCGTCGTCGCCGTGCCCTCCGGCGTGCTTCGCGTGCGCCCGCACACCGGCTGGTGTGGTCGTTGCCATGGGCTTCCTTCTCTTACGTCGCTTGTGCGGGTGTACGGGTGGTCGGTTCGCTCCCGGGAACGGGAGGGGGCGAGGGCGGTGCGGGCGGCGGCCGGTGCGCTGTCGTACGGCAGTCGCCGAAGCTGGCGCGCAGGCGGGTCATCAGCAGGATGAGCTGGCCCACCTCGTCCTCGGTCCAGTCGCTCAGCCGCTCGGCCAGGAGGTCGGTGCTGCGGCGGGACAGTTCGAGGAGCATCGCGGTGCCCTCGGGGGTCAGGCGCAGGATGCGGGAGCGCTTGTCGGCGGGGTCGGGGGAGCGTTCGATCCAGCCCCGCTCGGCGAGGTGTGCGGCGTGCCTGCTGGTCACCGACATGTCGACGGCGAGCAGCTCGGCGAGCGCGCTCATCCGGAGGTCGCCGTGGCGTCCGAGCAGCGTCAGCACCGCCGCGGAGCCCGCGGAGCAGTCGGCGGGCAGGATCCGCCCGAGGTCCCGCTTCACGGCCCCTACGCCGCTGAGCTGACGCGCGAGTTCTGCGTACTGGGGGTAGCGCGCGTACTGCGTCTGCTCGGCCATCACACCTCCCGTGTTTGTTGCTTAGGGCAACCATAGGAGAGCTTGGTTGCTACAGGCAAATAAATGGGCGAGGGGTGCCGCAAAAACTTGGCAAAGGCAAGTATTGCGGCAGTAAACACGCAGGTGGGGCAGGCTGGAGCCGGGCAGGCCAATCCTGATCCGCTCGCCGGCCCGGTGCGCCGGTGGCGGCGTTAGCTTCGACGCCATGAGCAGCTTCGCCACCCACCGAAGACGCGTGCACGACGAGAGCCTCACGCCCCGCGTCCGGCACGCGAATCTCCGCGCCTGCGTGGTCGCCTTCGCGCCCTACGGCTTCCGCGCCACCTATCACCATCTCTGCACCGCCGCGGGCATCCCGAGGCACCCTGAACACCCCCCTGCCGCACTCGTGCAGGCGGTGGAGGAACTGCACCGGGCCCGGCTGCTCTGGCTCGCGGACGAGCGTTCCCACGCCGCCTGGCGGCGGGCGGAGAAGGCGCTCGGCCGCCGGCGACCGCCCCGCGACATGTCATGGCGTGGCCGGCTGCGGGAGTCGGGGCACATCGCCCTGTGCCCCGACCCCGCCTTCCACCCGGCCGAACCGCTCCCCGTGGTCGTCAGGCGGGTTCTGCGCTCCTCGGTCCCGCTCGACGGCCCCGGCGAGCCGACGTGCCGGGCGTGCGACGGCGACGGCGGCACCGTGTCCTGGTCCGACGGCTTCCTGTGGGACCACACGCTGTGCGGGCGATGCGGGGTCAGCCTGGCCCACCGTCCGGCCGAACAGGATCCGGCCCTGGGGGCGGTTCGGGAAGCCCGGTGGAAGCAGGTGTGGAGGCTGCGCGGGGAGTTCGAGGGCAGCGTGGAGAGGCGGGACGGATGACCGTCGGGAAGGGGGCCCGCTTGGGGCGGCACCGGCGTTTTCGCTAGGGTCTCGGGGCATGGCTAACACCCAGGGCCCCCAGGGCAACCACGACCCCGCCGGCAGCACCCAGATGTTCCGCGCGTTCGTCGACGAGGGCGCGCCCCAGTCCTCCCGCCAGGCCCCCGCTCCGGCCGGCCCCCGCATCGGTCTGATCGTGGGTGTCGTGGTGGCGGTGGCGATCGTCGCGGCGGTCGCCTGGCTGGCGCTCAAGTAGTCCTCGCCGCACCGCACTTCACCCCGCGGGCACCGCACCGCCGGTCGGGCGCGCCTGCCTGCCCACCCGGCGGGCCGGGGCCTTCCCTCGCCCGCTGCCGCCCCGTACGCCGCCTCAGGCACCTCCCCGCACACACGACGACGGCCGCCGACGCGCCCTCAAAGGCGCCCCGGCGGCCATGTCATGTCACCTGGCCGGCGCGTACCTCACGCCGCCGTGATCGTCCCGTGACTGCGGCCCGATCCGCCGGACGGCCGGCGGGAGCCCGACGGGACTTCTGAAACACGCCCTAGTCGGAGATCAGACCCTCGCGCAGCTGGGAAAGCGTGCGGGTCAGCAGGCGGGAGACGTGCATCTGGGAGATGCCGACCTCCTCGCCGATCTGCGACTGCGTCATGTTCGCGAAGAAGCGCAGCATGATGATGCGGCGCTCGCGCGGCGGGAGCTTGGCCAGCAGCGGCTTCAGCGACTCGCGGTACTCGACGCCCTCCAGGGCCGTGTCCTCGTAGCCGAGGCGGTCGGCCAGGGAGCCCTCGCCGCCGTCGTCCTCGGGGGCCGGGGAGTCCAGCGAGGAGGCCGTGTACGCGTTGCCGACCGCGAGGCCGTCGACGACGTCCTCCTCGGACACGCCCAGCACGGCGGCCAGTTCGGCGACCGTGGGCGAGCGGTCCAGCTTCTGGGAGAGCTCGTCGCTGGCCTTGGTGAGGGCCAGGCGCAGCTCCTGGAGCCGGCGCGGCACGCGCACCGACCACGAGGTGTCGCGGAAGAAGCGCTTGATCTCACCGACGACCGTCGGCATCGCGAACGTCGGGAACTCGACGCCGCGCTCGCAGTCGAAGCGGTCGATCGCCTTGATCAGGCCGATGGTGCCGACCTGGACGATGTCCTCCATCGGCTCGTTGCGGGAGCGGAAGCGAGCCGCCGCGTAGCGCACGAGCGGGAGGTTGAGCTCGATGAGGGTGTCCCGGACGTAGGCGCGCTCGGGGCTGTTCTCGTCCAGGGCGGCGAGCCGCAGGAACAGGGAGCGGGACAGGGTGCGGGTGTCGATGGCCCCGGTGGCCGGGAGGGCCGGGGCGGGCGCGGCCTCGAGGGCCGTGACGTCGTCGAGCACGTCGGGCTCGACCGGCGTGACGGGCTCGGCGGGCGCGATTTCGCTCGGCGTGAGCGTGAGCACCTTCGAGCTGCCCTGGTCTGCGGACATGCCACCCCCTTTGGGTCGCGGGACGGTCGCGGCGGACGCTTCCGGAGAGGAAGGTCAGCCTTCACCTGAATACCGGAGCCGAAGCCCCGGCAAACGCTCTTCCCGCAGAATGTCACATGTCGGCAACACGCTGTAGTGACATGTCGACATCTGAGTGACGAAACAGCCCTGGAAACAGGGGGTGTGACGGGGTATCAGCAAGAATCTGTCGGGATCCGCCCTGGTGAGCGATTCGCTCATGACGGTGACCGATCGATCCTTTGTCCGGTCGGGTGTCGGTCCGTCAGTCTTCTGTCCGCCGGACGCCGACCCAGTCCCGCGTCCGTCGGGGTCGGGCCGCCGCCCGGCCGGCGTTCCGTCCGGTCGGGCCTCCGTCCGGTCGGGCCTCCGTCCGTCAGGCGCCTCGGTCCGGTCAGGCGTCGATCCGGTTCGCGGAGCGCAGCCGCTGGAAGCTGCGCGCCAGCAGCCGGGACACGTGCATCTGGGAGACGCCGAGCTCCGCGCTGATCTGGGACTGGGTCAGGTTGCTGTAGTAGCGCAGCAGCAGGATGCGCTGCTCCCGCTCCGGGAGCTGGACGAGGAGGTGGCGGACCAGGTCGCGGTGCTCCACCCCGTCCAGCGCGGGATCCTCGTAGCCGAGGCGGTCCAGCAGTCCGGGCAGTCCGTCGCCCTCCTGCGCCGCCTCGAGGGAGGTGGCGTGGTACGAGCGTCCCGCCTCGATGCAGGACAGCACCTCGTCCTCGCCGATCCGCAGCCGCTCGGCGATCTCGGCGGTGGTCGGCGTGCGGCCGAAGCAGGTGGTCAGGTCCTCCGTGGCGCTGTTGACCTGCACCCACAACTCGTGGAGTCTGCGGGGGACATGGACGGTGCGTACGTTGTCGCGGAAGTACCGCTTGATCTCCCCGACGACCGTCGGCATCGCGAAGGTCGGGAACTGCACGCCGCGGTCGGGATCGAAGCGGTCGATGGCGTTGATCAGGCCGATGGTGCCGACCTGGACGACGTCCTCCATCGGCTCGTTGCGGGAGCGGAACCGGGCCGCCGCGTAGCGCACGAGCGGGAGGTTCGCCTCGATGAGCGCCCCGCGCACGCGGTTGTGCTCCGGTGAGCCCGGGGAGAGCTCCTTCAGCTGGCCGAAGAGCACCTGGGTGAGGGCCCGGGTGTCGGCGCCCCGGCGTTTCTCGGGTGCGGGAGCCGGGTCGGCGCCCGGGTCGGGGGCGGCGGGGTCGGGGGCCGGAGCGGCGGATGCCTCCACCTGGGGCGGCGCAGTACTGGCCGACACGGTCAACGCCACCTCTTCATCGGTCAATCATCCGTCAAAAGCGGTCATAGCATCACAAGACATGTGCACTGTGTGCAAGCACCCCATAACGCCGTGTTGAGGGACAAGTTGAGAGGTGGTCCGACCGCCCGAAGCATGCGAAAGCCCCCCGCCGTTCCGGCGGAGGGCTTCCCGGGGTCCTGTGGCCCTGTCGCGGGCGCGCGGCTCAGAACTCGTAGTCGGCGACCACCCAAGTGGCGAACTCCCGCCACAGGGCGACGCCCGCCTGGTGCGCCGGGTGCTCGAGATACCGCTTCAGGGCGCCCGCGTCCTCCACCGCCGAGTTGATGGCGAAGTCGTAGGCGACGGGGCGCTCGCTGACGTTCCAGCCCAGTTCCCAGAAGCGAAGCTCCTCGATCTGCCCGCCCAGGGCCCGGAAGGCGGCCTCGCCCGCCACCACGCGGGGGTCGTCGCGCCGGACGCCGTCGTGGAGCTTGAAGAGGACCAGGTGGCGGATCATGGGCACTCCCGATGCGTGCTACTTCGCCCCGTCGGCGAGCCAGGTGAAGAAGTCGCCGATGGCCTTGGCGGCGTCCGATATGCCCTCGAACCCTATCTGGACGTAGTCGGCGGCCTTGGCCGGGTCCGTGATGATCACGTACAGCGCGAAGACCACGAGCACGTAGACGGCGATCTTCTTGGCGTTCACCGCCACCGCGGCCTCCCCTGTCACTGATGGGCCCAATGAGCGCACATGATCGCACGAAGGGCCCCGTCTCACGACGAGGCCCTTCTCAAGCGGTAGCGGAGGGATTTGAACCCTCGGTGACTTGCGCCACACTCGCTTTCGAGGCGAGCTCCTTCGGCCGCTCGGACACGCTACCGAGGGAGACCTTACAGCACGCCGGGGCGTGCTCCGAAATCGATGTCCGGGGCCGGGGAGCGCCCGGGTCAGCGGGTGCGGAAGAACTCCGTGAGGAGGCCCGCGCACTCGTCGGCGAGGACGCCCTCGATCACCTCGGGCCGGTGGTTGAGCCGCCGGTCGCGGACGACGTCCCAGAGGGAGCCGGCCGCGCCCGCCTTGTCGTCGCGGGCGCCGTAGACGACACGGTCCACGCGGGACTGCACGAGCGCGCCCGCGCACATCGTGCAGGGCTCCAATGTCACGACGAGCGTGCAGCCCGTCAGCCGCCACTCGCCCCTCTCGGCGGCCGCCCGCCGCAGGGCGAGGACCTCCGCGTGCGCCGTCGGATCGCCGCCGGCCTCGCGTTCGTTGTGACCGGCCGCGAGGACGGTGGCGCCGTCGGGGGCCAGCACGACGGCCCCGACCGGGACGTCCCCGCCCCGGGCGGCCAGCGCGGCCTCCGTCAACGCGAGCCGCATGGCGGCCCGCCAGGGGTCGCGTACGGGATCCGGTGCGCTCAGCGGACGGTCTCCAGGACCTCCGAGGCGCCGAGGGCCTCGGCGATCTCCGTGACCGCGTCCGCGGACAGCGACTTCAGCTCCTTAGTGCCGACGCCGAGGTCGTCGAGGATGCCGGGGTCACCGACCGGGCCGTGCGGCACCGCCTCGGCGGCGGAGCCGTCCTCCTCGTCGGAGTCGTCCTCACCGTCCTCGGTGCCGTCGAGGTCGAGGGCGTCCAGATCGTCGTCGGCGTCGGAATCCCGGCCGAGCAGTTCGTCGGTGAGCAGGATCTCGCCGTACGAACTGCGGGCGGCGGCAGCGGCGTCGGAGACGTAGATGCGAGGGTCCTCCTCGCCGTCGATGCGGACGACCCCGAACCAGGAGTCCTCCTGCTCGATCAGCACGAGAACCGTGTCCTCGTCGGGAGAGGCTTCCCGGGCCAGGTCGGCCAGATCGGACAGGGTCTCCACATCGTCGAGCTCTGTGTCGCTCGCTTCCCACCCGTCTTCGGTGCGCGCGAGCAGTGCGGCGAAGTACACCGTGACTCTCCCACTGGTCATAGGCGTGCCGGTTGGGGTTCCCCCCGGCGGAGGTTACGGGCGGAGAGAGCTGTGCTCCGAGCCCCGCCCACTCGGAATCGTGGCAGAAACAAGGCGTTCAGGGGACGTCTTCCGCTCCCTGTGTCCGGTCGTTTTGATCGCGGGTCCGTGCGCGTCCGCACACGTACGTCCACGAGCAACCCACCAGCGCACTCGTTGCCGTCACGAGCGGGATCGTACGCGGGTTTGCCGTGGGCCCACGCACGACCACCCCTCGCGGCGCCCGTGACTCCGGTGGTCTTCGCGCCGGGGGCGGACGATCCTCCCTGTACGGGCCACGGGTGGGCGGCCGTCGGGGCTACCAGCGGAACGTGCGCATGCGCATCGCGTGTCGCAGACGGGCGACCTTGGCGCGGCGCGGCTGGACGCGGTCGCGCAGCGCGCGGGCCTCGGCCAGTTCACGCAGGAACTGGGCGCGCCGCCGACGGCGCTGCGCCTCGGTCAGCGGCGCCGCGTCCGCGTCTCGTGCCTCGTGGGCAGGCAGGTCATGCATTGCTGTTCACCACCCCGGTCCGTCCAGTCCGGTTTCCCCCCGACGGGCGGTTGATGCGGGCCGACGTCGTCAGCGCGGACCACTGGGGGGCTCGCCGGGCGGGCGGGCGGTGGGCGGGCCGGGCCCGGTTACTGTTGTGGACATGCGTCTTCACGTCGTCGACCACCCCCTGGTCGCCCACAAGCTCACCACGCTGCGCGACCAGCGCACCGACTCCGCCACCTTCCGCCGTCTGGCCGACGAGCTGGTCACCCTCCTCGCCTACGAGGCCACGCGTGACGTGCGCACCGAACAGGTCGACATCGTGACCCCGGTCGCCGCGACCACCGGCGTCAAGCTGTCCCACCCGCGTCCGCTGGTGGTGCCGATCCTGCGGGCCGGGCTCGGCATGCTGGACGGCATGGTCCGGCTGCTGCCGACCGCCGAGGTGGGCTTCATGGGCATGATCCGTGACGAGCAGACGCTCCAGGCCTCCACCTACGCCACGCGCATGCCGGAGGACCTCTCGGGCCGCCAGGTGTACGTGCTGGACCCGATGCTGGCCACCGGCGGCACGCTGGTCGCGGCGATCCACGAGCTGATCAAGCGCGGTGCGGACGACGTCACGGCCGTGGTGCTGCTGGCCTCCCCCGAGGGCGTGGCGGTCATGGAGCGCGACCTCGCGGGCACCCCGGTCACGGTGGTCACCGCGGCGGTCGACGACCACCTCAACGACCAGGGCTACATCGTCCCGGGCCTGGGCGACGCGGGTGACCGCCTGTACGGCGCGGCGGAGTAACCCTCCAGGGAGCCGCACGCCCTGTCCGGGCCGCGCCCTCGCCGGCCGCGCCCGGCCCGGACACTCACGGGCTCGCGGCTCGGCCGGGCCCTAGCAGTGCTTCTTGGTGGTCGTCGTCGCCGCGGGATGAGGGGCCGTCAGGGCGGTGAGGGACCTGGTGGCTTCGGGCTGGGCGGTGAGCGCCGTGAAGGCGTTGCCCAGGATCAGGTCGATCGCCGGGCCCTTGCGGGCGGCGTCGGTGCGGCGCTCGGCCGTGGTGAGCTGGGTGGCGAGGACCGGCAGCGAGGTGTTGAGGGAGGCCGCGGGGCCGAGCAGGACGCCGGCCCCGGGGACGTTCTTGTCGTACTCCTTGCTCGCGTTGCCCACCTGGCCGATCTTGAAGCCGCGCTTCTTTAGCTCGTCCGCGGTGGTCTTGGCGAGGCCGCCGCGCGTGGTGGCGTTGAAGACGTTCACGGTGATCTGCGCGGGCGCCGGCAGCACGGCGGGCGACGCGACGGCCGCAGGGCTCGCCTTGGTCGCCTTGGTGGTGCAGCCGGTTTTGGAGCCCGCCGCCGAGGCCGTTCCCCCGCCGCCCGTGAAGACGTCGATGAGCTGCAGCGTCCCCCACCCGCCGACGCCCAGCACGGCGCCACAGGCGACGGCCACGACGACCAGTCGGCCGCGCCGCCGGGGCGGGCGCATACGTGGGTACTTGTCCCCCTTGATCCGGTACTTGCCGCCCATGCCCGGGGGAGTCAGCATGCTCATGAACGCAGCGTAGTGCGCTGCGGCTGCCGTGCCTACTAGATGATCATTCGACTCCCGCAGGAGAACCCGAAAGGGGCAATCCGCGAACGCCGGCACAGCCGCCCGACAGGGAGTCAGTCGGGCCGGGGGAGCCGTCAGTCCAGCTCGAGCACCCGGGCGTGCAGCACCTGACGCTGCTGCAGGGCCGCCCGCACGGCGCGGTGGAGACCGTCCTCCAGGTACAGGTCGCCCTGCCACTTCACGACGTGCGCGAAGAGGTCGCCGTAGAACGTGGAGTCCTCGGCGAGCAGGGTTTCCAGGTCGAGCTGCTGCTTGGTGGTCACCAGCTGATCGAGGCGGACCGGGCGCGGCGCGACGTCCGCCCACTGCCGGGTGCTTTCCCGGCCGTGGTCGGGGTACGGCCGGCCGTTTCCGATGCGCTTGAAGATCACACGGAAAGCCTACCGGCCCAGACCTTCCGGGCGCAGCCATGACCGGCGAGTGCGGCGCTGGAAAAAACAAGCTGAACTGGTGCGAAACGGGAGCGAGGGACCGTGGGGAGGCAGGGCCTGCCTGCCGGACGCCCTGATCCGCGGCCCCCTCTCCGTGCTGAACAGGCACGGCCTCGTCCTGGAACTCGCGTGACCGGGGAACGCGCCCCGGACGGGAACACACTCGTGGGCCGACCCTCTGTCCACAGCCTGTGCATACCGTTCGAACAGCGCCGAGGCGCGCAGCCTGGTCGCCGCGACCGGGCAGTGGGGCCGGTTGCCTGGCTGGGCCAGGACATCCGCGGACACGCCCTTCGGGGCCTGTGTGACGAAGGCCACTCCGGCTCCTTTCGGGTGGATGAGCCGGACGGTCCGCGGGACGGAGACGGTGACGCCGCCTCCGTCCCGGCCGTCGGTCAGCGGTCCCGGCCGCCCCGGTGGTCCTCGGGGACCTGCCGCGACGTCTCCCGATCCTTGATCGTCGACCGTGGCTTGGGCGCACTGCGGGCCGCCTCCGCGCGCAGCAGGGCGCGCAGAACGGCGTAAGGGTCTGTCGGCATGGCTGAGTCCTGTGTTCCTCGTTCGTACCTGGTGCTGACGGGCTTTCCGCGGGAGCGGTCCGGTCAGCAGCGCAGGACGACGGTGCGCAGGACGTCCGACACGTCCAGGGCGTACGGCGGGCAGGCCCGAGGAGGCAGGAGGCGGCCCGGGGGCGCTGCGGGCGTGCGGGCGGGACGGGACGAGGGCCGGGCGGGCGCGACGGCGCGACAGGCGCCGCCGTACGGGAGACGCGGGGCGGCGTCGAAGCCGTCGAGCTCTGCGGTCTCGACGACTGCGGCCGAGAGCGCCGGAACGGCGGCGGCCTCGGCGGCCGCGCCCGGCACGACGACGGCGAGCAACAGCACGAGGACCCGCAGCCAGCGGCGGCTGCGCGGGAGACGTCGTGCGGTGCTCATGGGAGGTGCTCTGCCCACGACGCACCGGCCGCCCAGCACGCGGGGGCCGGGAACCGCCCGTTCGGAGCAGCGCCCGCACTCCGGGGCCGCGAGTCCCCTGAGTGGTTCGAAAGCAGCGTCGTCCGCCCGGAGGGCGGGGTTCGCGGCGGCGACGGGGGCGCCTCCCGCGCGAGTTCGGTTCGAGCGCGCGTGCCGGACGCCGCGAGCCTGGGGGCACCTCCCACGCCCTCAAGACAGTGGGGGAGGGACTTTCGAAACACGCCCCAGGCGTGTGGCGTCAGCTGGAAGGCGCCTTCTTGGCGGCCTTGGCCGCCGCCTTCATCTCCTGCTTGTGCGCCCGTACCTTCGCCAGCGACTCCGGGCCCGTGATGTCGGCGACCGAGCGGAAGGAATCGGGCTCGCCGTAGGCGCCGGCGGCCTCACGCCAGCCCGTGGGCCGCACGCCGAGCCGCTTGCCGAGCAGCGCGAGGAAGATCCGCGCCTTCTGCTTGCCGAAGCCCGGCAGCTCCTCCAGCCGCCTGAGCAGCTCCTTGCCGGTGCCGGCGTCCTTCCAGACCGCGGCGGCGTCACCGTCGTAGTGCTCGACGAGGTACTGGCAGAGCTGCTGGATCCGCTTGGCCATGGAGCCCGGGTAGCGGTGCACGGCCGGCTTCTCGGAGAGGAGGGAGGCGAACGCCTCCGGGTCGCGGGCCGCGATGTCGTGCGCGTCGAGGTCGTCCGCGCCGAGCCGGTCGGCGATCGTCCGCGGTCCCTTGAACGCCCACTCCATCGGGACCTGCTGGTCGAGCAGCATCCCGACCAGCGCGGCGAGCGGCGAGCGCCCGAGGAGTTCGTCGGCGTCGGGATCCTGCGCGAGGTGAAGGGTGACGTCCATGCCCTCGATCATCCCGCGTACCGGCCGGGACTGCCCGCCGTGCCCTCCCGCCCGGTCGGCTCGTCAGGGCCGCATGCTCCGGCTCAGTCCGCCCGCCAGTACCCCAGAGCGTGCGCGCGGTCCTTCGTCACGCCCAGTTCCTTGCGCACGTACGTCGACAGCGCGCGCGTGGTGCGCGTGTCGCAGGCGATCCAGACGTACGGGTCGGGCGTCAGGCGGAGGAGTTCGGGGAGTTCCGCCTTCACCCGCTCCACGAGGTGCGCCCCGTCGTCGCGGCGGGGCACGTGCCGTATCTCGTGCCGGGACGGGTCGGCGCGGAAGGGCAGGCCGTCCGCGTCACCCTCGAACCACACGGTCGCCGGCGCCGAACCCAGCGCGTCCAACAGGGAGTTGATCGCGGGCAGGGAGGCCGGGTCGCCGACCGCGAGGACGTGCGAGGGGGACGGCGACGGCTCCTCGAACCCGGTGCCCTGGACGGTCGCCTCGATGGTGTCGCCGGGTTTCGCCGCCCGCGCCCAGTCGCTCGCCGCGCCCTCGTGCAGCGCGAACTCCAGGGAGAAGGAGCCCGTCGCCGGATCCGGGTCGACCAGGGTGAACGCCCGCTGGTGCGGCTTGCCCGCGTCGGTGAACCACAGCCGGACCCACATCGTCGGGTGCACCCCGGTCGCCGCGAGCAGACCGCCGTCGGTGAGACGCACCCGGCGGTAGTGCGGGGTGACGTCCTCGGCGTCCGTGACCGTGAACGTGTAGTCCTTCCCCCGCATCAACTTGAGGACCGCGCCCTCCCAGCCCCGCCCCTGCCCCATGACCTCTGCACCTCTCGCGTACGATTTCTGGACTGATCGTTAGGTGAGGCTAACCTAAAAGCAAGAGGGGTCACAGGGTGACGACCGAGACCGACAGACCCGAGGGCGTCTTCCGGGACGCCTGGGGCATCCCGCACCTGCGCGCCGGAAGCGCCCGCGACCTCGCCCGGCTCCAGGGCCGGGTCACCGCCCGCGACCGCGCCTGGCAGCTGGAGGTCGAACGGCACCGCGCCCGCGGCACCTCGGCGTCCTTCCTGGGCGCCGACGCCCTCCCCTGGGACCGCTTCGTGCGCCGCGCCCGTCTCGACGACACCGCCCGCCGCTGCTTCGCCTCCCTGGAGGAGCGCGACCCGGAGACCGCCGACTGGGTGCGCGCGTACGTGGACGGCGTCAACGAGGGCCTGACCGGGACCGCCGCAGTCACCCCCGAGTTCGCGAGCCTCGGCCTGGCTCCTGGCCGCTGGGAGCCCTGGACCCCCCTCGCCGTCTGGCTCTCCACCCACATCCTGTTCGCCGGCTTCCCCGCCAAGCTGTGGCGCGAGGAGGCGGTCCGGCACCTCGGCCCGGAGGCGGTCGGGCTGTTCGCCACCGACGGCCCCGGCACCTCCGGCAGCAACGGCTGGCTGGTCGCCGGCGAGCGCACCCGCACCGGGCAGGCCGTCATCGCCGGCGACCCGCACCGCTTCATCGAGGACCCCGGCGTCTACCAGCAGATCCGCCTGGCCTGCGACGAGTTCGACGTCGTAGGACTCGCCGTGCCCGGGGTCCCCGGCATCGCCCACTTCGGGCACACCGGAACCGTCGCCTGGGCCATCACCAACGCCATGGCCGACTACCAGGACCTCTACCGCGAACGCCTGCGCCGCACCGGCGCCGGCGCCGAGGCGCTCGGCCCGGACGGCGTCTGGCGGCGGGTCGCCCGGCACACCGAGCTGATCCGGGTCGCGGGGGAGGAGAGCGTCGAGGTCGAGATCCTGGAGACCGAGCGCGGGCCTGTCGTCGCGGGCGGCCCCGAGGGCCTGGGCGGGGGGACCGCGGCGGGCACCGACGTCGTCGTCGCGGGCGGCCCCGAGGGGACCGCGCCGGCCCCCGGCCACGACGACGCCCCGCTCGCGCTTGCCCTGCGCTACCCGCCCCGCGTCACCGCCGACCTCGGTTTCAGCGCCCTGCTCCCGCTCCTCCGCGCCCGCCGGGTCGCCGACGTGGACCGTGCCTTCGACCGGTGGGCCGAGCCGGTCAACGTCGTCCAGGCCGCCGACACCGAGGGCGGACTGCTGCACCGGGTCGCCGGCCGCGTCCCCGTGCGCGCCGAGGCCAACCGCGTCCGCCTGGTTCCCGCCTGGACGCCCGGCCATGAGTGGACCGGCTGGCACGAGACGCCCCGCGCCGGCCTCACCGACGGCGTCGCCGTCATGGCCAACCAGCGCGGCCCGGCAGCCCCGCTCGGCGTCGAGTTCGCCCCGCCGTACCGCGCCGACCGCATCCGGGAACTGCTGGACGGGCGCAGGCAGTGGTCGGCGGCCGACATGCCGGCCCTGCACACCGACACCCACCTCGCGTCCGCCGGTCCCCTCCTCGACCACCTCGCCGCCCTCGACGACCTGACCGGACCGGCCGCCGGCCTGCGCGAACGCCTGCTGCGCTGGGACCGCCGCATGGACGCCGGCAGCCAGGACGCCGCCGCCTACGCCGCCCTGCGCAGCGCCCTCGTGCGCCGCCTCGCCGCCCACCCCGCCTTCGCCGCCCTCACCACCCCGCCCGCCTACCCCGAGGTGCTCCTGCCCTGGCTGGCCCTCGCCCCCCGCATCGGCTTCGCCCTTCCCCACCTGCTCGACGCCGACGAGCTGTACGGCGTCGACCGCCGCGCGCTCGTCCGCGAGGCCGTCGAGGAGGTCGCCGGACAGCCGGCCGCCCGCTGGGGCGACACCCATCGCCTCGCCCCCTGGCGGGCCCTGCCCGACCCCGCGTACGAGGCCCCGGCCCTCTCCGGCGACCACGACTGCGTGCTGTGCACCTCCGCCGTCCCCGGCTGGACCGACCTCGCCGCACGCGGCCCGGCCGCCCGCTACGTCTGGGACCTGGCCCGCCGTGAGGACAGCCGCTGGGTCGTGCCCTTCGGCGCGTCCGGCCGCCCCGACAGCCCCCACCACCACGACCAGCTCCCCCTCTGGCTCACGGGCGAGCTCGCGCCGGTCGTCACCGACTGGGCGCTGCTGACGAAGGAGAGCGACCACTGATGTCCGACCGGTACGCGCACGAGCAGACCGTCGACGGGTTCGGCACCGTCGGCATCCGGCCCCTCGACGCCGAGGGCGACGCGGACGTCGTCCACCGCTGGACGAGCGAGGAACGCGCCGCGTTCTGGGGCATGAACGGCCTGACCCGCGACCAGGTCGCCGAGGTCTACGCCCACATGGCCGGCCTCGACACTCATCACGCCCACCTCGTCGAGCTGGACGGCGAACCGGTCGCCCTGCTCCAGACGTACGAGCCGGCCGCGGACCGCGTCAGCGAGTGCTACCAGGTCGAGCCCGGCGACATCGGCATCCATCTGCTCCTCGCGCCCGCCGGTGCCCGGGGCGCGCGGTCGGGCTGGTCGGCGCTGCTGATGGGCGTCCTCGCGGCGTATGTGCTGCTGGGCCTGGACCGGCGTCGGGTCGTGGTCGACCCCGACGTGCGCAACGAGAAGGCGATCGCCCGCTTCCTGCGGCAGGGCTTCGAGGCGGGGCCGGTCGTCACCCTCCCGGAGATCGACCTGCCGGACGTGTTCCTGCCGGAGAAGAAGGCTCGACTGGCCTTCCTGCGCCGAGAGGTGGCCTTTCCCGGGTGACCTCGCGCGGCGGTGACGGCAGGCGGCCGCCGCCGGGTGACCTCGCGCGGCGGGGCGGCGGCACGCTCGACCCGTGGTGACCTGCGAGGGGCTCGGGTGAGCAGGACCGCCTTCCGCTCCGTACGTATCCCCGAGCACACGAGTCCGAAGTACGGAGCGGTGACGTGAGCGAAGGGCGCGATGGCGGACGGCGGCGCGGTACGGCGGCCGGCGCGGCAAGCGTGGGAAGCGCGGGCGGTGACGGAAGCGGCGTCCGGCGGCTTCAAGGGCTGGTGCTGCTGGGCGCCCTGCTGGTCCTGCTCCTCGGAGGCGCGGGCCCGGCGTCGGCCCATGCCGCCCTCCGCTCCACCGACCCCGCCGACGGGAGCGTCCTCAAGAGCTCCCCTGCCGGCATCACCCTGACCTTCACCGAGTCCGTCAGCCTCCTCGACGACTCCTTCCGCGTCCTGGACCCGGACAACCAGCGGGTCGACACCGGCGAGGCCCGGCATGCGGACGGCCGCTCGGAGACCGCGCAGGTCCCCCTCACCGAGAAGCTCGGCACCGGCACGTTCACGGTGGCCTGGCGAGTGGTCTCGGCGGACAGCCACCCGGTCTCCGGAGCCTTCACCTTCTCCGTCGGCCGGCCGTCCCCGACGACGGCCGTGCTGTCGGCCGGACCCACCGAGGACCCGGCCACCAGCGGCCTGTTCAAGATCGGCCGCTATCTCGCGTACGGCGCCGCGACCCTCGTCATCGGCATCGGCGTCTTCGTGGCGGTCTGCCGCCCGCCGGACGTACGCCCCCTGCGCAAGCCGCTGCTGGCCGGCTTCTGGGTCCTCGTCGGCACGTCGGTCTTCCTGCTCCTGCTGCGCGCCCCCTACGAGGAGGGCACCGGCCCCGCGGGGGCGTTCGATCTCACGGGCCTGCAACGGACCCTGACCGGCCGCCCGGGTCTCGCCCTGCTCGCCCGGCTGGCCCTGCTCGCGGCGACCGCCGTCCTGCTCCTGCGGCTGCGGCGCCTCCGGCGACAGGACGACCGTGAGCAGCCCACGCGCGCGTACCTCGCCGCCGGCGCGGTGCTCGCCGTGAGCCTCGCCCTGACCTGGGCCGCCGCCGAGCACGCCTCGGCCGGCATCCAGGTCCCGGCCGCGATGGCCTCGTCGGCGCTGCACCTGCTCGCCATGGCGGCGTGGCTCGGCGGACTTGCGTCCCTGCTCACCCTGCTGCACCGCACCGACCTGCCGGCCGTCGTGGCCGCCCGTTTCTCGCGTGTGGCCACCGCCTCGGTGATCGTCCTGGCGGCGACCGGCGTCTACCAGTCCTGGCGGGGCCTCGGCACGCTCGACACTCTGACGACCACGACGTACGGCAGGGTCCTGCTCGCCAAACTGGCGGCGGTGGCCCTGCTGCTCCTGGCCGGCACGTGGTCGCGGCACTGGACGAAGCGATGGACGGCGGCGGAGCCGGAGACGACGGCCGAGGCGACGACCGAGGCCGCGCGCAAGACCGAACCGAGCCCGGTGGCGGTGGGAGCGACCATGACGGCGGAACCGCCCACGGCGACGGACAGCACACCGCAGCCGGCCACCGACCCGGCCAGCGGGTCCCCGTCCGACCCGACGCGTGTCGCTCCGCCTGAGGACGCGCACCGCCGTGCCCTGCGCCGCTCCGTGCTCGTGGAAGTGGCGGTCTCCGTGGTCGTCCTGCTGTTCACGACGATCCTCACCGCGACGCTCCCCGGCCGGGCGGCGGCCGAGGCGGCCGCATCCGAGCGGTCCGCGGGCCTGCCGGTCGCCTCCGTGATCGACGTCCCCTTCGCCGTCGGAAACGCCCGCGGCAAGGTCCAGGTCACCCTCGACCCGGGCCGCGTCGGCGGCAACTCGGTCCAGGCCGTGGCCTACGCCGTCGACGGAGGGCTCGTGCCCCTCCCCGAACTGCGCATGTCCTTCACCCTCCCCAGCCAGGACATAGGCCCCCTGGACGCCAAGCTCACCGACCGAGGCGGCTACTGGAGCACCCCCTCCGTCAACCTCCCCCTCCCCGGCACCTGGGAGATGAAGCTGACGGTGCGGGTGTCGGAGATCGACCAGGTGAGCGTGACGCGCCCGGTACGCATCGAACGCTGAGGGATGTGATCGGCGAAGCCTCGATGAGTAGCCGTACTCATGTGGTCACCCGGTCGCCGATCACATGCTGAAGGCGTGAACGTCACCCGGAACGTCAAACCCCGCGACCTGGCCGACTCGCCGGCCTGTCGTCGCCTGGCCGTCTTCTTCTGGAGCTGTGCGGCGCTGGTCACCTTCGGCCCGGTCCTTCTCCTGGCCGTGCTGTCCGTCGCCTGGGCGCACCCGCTGATCCCGGCGGGCTCCGTGAAAGTGACCGGGATCCAAGTCGCCCTCACCGCGGCCGTACTGACGCCTCTCTACTTCGCCCCCGGCATCGACCGCCTCGCCCGCTCCGCCCGGCTCGCCCTGCTGGGCCCCGCGGCCGTCGTCATCGTCCTGGCCGTGCTCCTTTGCGCGGGCCCCCACGTCTGAGCCACCTCCGCGCGGATCTCAAGGGGCTCCTCAGGGATGGCGCTGCGCGGACATCGAAATCCTCCACCGCAGCTCGGTCGAGCCACCAGACTTGCTCTTGTTCCGCAGCGGAGAAGGGATGGCAGGTATGGCGAACAGCGCACTTCTGGTGATGGACGTCCAACGGGACGTCGTGGCCATCGCCGATGACGGTTCCGGGTACCTGACGCGCTTGCGCAAGGCGATCGACGGCGCCCGGGCAGCGGGGATGACCGTGATCTACGTGGTGCTGGAGTTACGGCCGGGCGACCCGGAAGTGAGCCCCCGCAACAAGGTGATGACAAATGCCGTGCGGGCCGGCCTGTTCACCGAGGGGGCCCCGGGCACCGAGATCCATGACGACGTCGCGCCGCGGCAGGGCGACGTCGTGGTCACCAAGAGGCGGGGGAGCGCCTTCTCGGGCAGCGACCTCGACTCGGTGCTCAGGGCTCGCGATGTCGACAGCCTCGTTCTCACCGGCATCGCCACCAGCGCTGCGGTGCTCTCGACCCTGTGGCACGCCATCGACCTGGACTTCGGCCTCACCGTCCTGGCGGATGCCTGCCTCGACACCGACCCCGAGGTGCACCGGATGCTCACCGAGAAGCTGTTCCCGCAGTGGGCGGACGTGGCCACCGTCGAGGACTGGGTCAAAGCCGTCGCACCGCAGTAGCGAGACGGGGCTCCCGGCTCTCCGGGAGCCCTCGAAGACGAACTGAGACGGACAACGCCGAAGGGCCCCACCGCAAGCGGTGGGGCCCTTCGAACGGGATTCGATATCACGATCTCGGTCTGTGGACGGAGCATGCACAGATCGCAGCGAGGTGGGCCCGATGGGCCGTCGTCGGTGCCGCAATCCTCCTGGTGACCTGCGAGGTGGCCATGAGCTGGCGGGAGGTCGGCCTGCTGGCGGGAGGTCGGCCTGCTGGCGGCCGTGCCCGCGCTGGTCGTCCTGGGAGGTGGTGCGCTCGGGGTCTCGGAACGGTGGGACCTCCGGCGGACCGGGCTGGTGGCCGGAGCGGCTTCGTCGCTGGTGACCGCGGTGCACCGAGGACCTGTGCGGGACCCGTCAGCACGTACAGCGTCGTCTTCTGCTCCTGACCGGAGCTGACTGACGAAGGCGTGCAGTGACTTCGGGTGGGCCGCGATGAGTGCGGCCTACTCTAAGTCCTTTACGGTACCGCGTAGTTGAGGAGAAATGCTCATGTCGTCGGCGGCGCGAAAGCTGTTCGTTTCCGAAGTTCGGTTCCATCCGGGGAGAGTCGCCGCCGCCGCTTTCGCGGGCGCGGTGACGGCGTGCGGTGTCGGTGCCTGCCTTCTACTCATGCTGGCCGTCACCACCGTCTCGGCTCGACCCGAGACGGTGGAAGGGGCGGCGGCCGACAGCGCGGCCAACCTGCTGTCGCTGCTGCTCTCGCTCCTGCTGATGTGCGCGGTCATGGTCACCGGTTCGACGGTGTCCCTGTGGACCGGACAGCGGCTGGGGCACTTCGCCGTACTGCGGGCGCTGGGCACCTCCGCCGGCCGGGTTCGGGCCATGGTCGTCGGCGACGTCGTACGACTGACGCTGCCCGCCGCCGCATTCGGCCTTGCCGTCGGCATGCTGCCGCTGGCCTCGTTCGGGCGGCGGGCGCTCCTGGAGGAGGGCCTGTTCCCCGCCTCGGTCGAGCTGCCGTCGGCAGCGAGCGTATGGGGCGTGGCCGTGGGTGTCGTCGCCGGCGTGGTTGCGATCGGGGTGTTGTCGGCGCTGGGGAGCGTGGTCGCGGCGGGCCGGGTGGGAGCGATGGATCTGCTGAAGGACCAGTCCCGGTCGATGGCACCCCGGCGGAGCGTCGCCCGCCTGGTGACGGGCCTGCTGATGGCCGTGATGTTCTGTCTCCCCCTCCCCCTGATGATGGCGGTGATGGACCTGCCCAGCATGTACCGGGCGGCGCTGGCCATGGGTCTCGCACTGATGCTCATCCCGACCCTGGCCGTCCTCGCCCCCTGGATCGTGCCCGTCCTGACCTGGCCGGTGGCCCTGTTACTGAGGCTCGGTGACCGCAGGGTGGGACCGATCGCCGCCGCCGGACTGCGTGCCGCACCGCTGCGGACCACGGCGATCGCGGTCCCGGTGCTTCTCTCGGGCGGTGTGACCGTCGCCCTCCTGGGCGCGGGCGCCACCGTGGCAGACGCTGTGCACCGGCAGGCGGAACAGGGCCTGCGCGCGGACGCCGTGGTCGTCGCAGACCCCGGACGACGACTACCTGCCCAGCCTGCCCAGACCGCCGGAGTCACCGCCGTACCCCTCATCGCCACCGAGGTGACACCACCCCCCATGTCGTACGAGACCGCATCGGTGGCCGGCGCGGCGTGGGGCGTGCCCGCCGACCGCCTGGGCGGCACGCTTGATCCCGACGTACGCCGCGGCAGCCTGGCGAACCTGGACGGGGACTCCTTCGCCGCGGGTGTCACCCAGGCCGACGGTCACCACTGGAAGGTGGGCCAGAAGGTCGCACTCACGCTCGGCGACGGCCGCGAGCGCACGCTCGAACTCGCCGCGGTCTACGGCCGGGACCTCGCCTTCCCCGAGTTCCTGCTCCCGGAGCGCACCGCACTGGCCCACACCCCCGAACCGCACGCCGACCGGATCCTGCTGAGCGGCGCCCCCGGCAGGTGGCCGGTGAGCGAGGGACAGCAGGTGCAGAACCGTGCCGAGTACCTCGCCGGTCTGGCCCCGCGCAGCGCCCAGGACGACCTGGCCGGCCACCTGATCGTCGGCGTTGTAGCCGGGTACGCGCTGCTCGCCGCGGCCAACACCACCGCCCTCGCGCAGCGTGACCGCCGGGCTCAGCGCGCCCATCTCAGGGCCCTCGGCCTCTCCCGGCCCCAGCTGCTGCGCTGTGTGCTCTATGAGGTGCTCGGCGCCGCGGGCATCGGCGTCGTGCTGTCGGTGGTCACCGCGCTGGTGTGCCTGGCACCGCTCGCCCTCTCCCTGGGCAACGGTCCGCTGCCCGCCGTCGACGTGTCGTGGACGGCCGGAGTGCTCGGCGCGGCCCTGCTCACGGTAGCCGTGTCCGCCGCCCTGGCCGCCCGTCCGCTGCGCACCGTGCAGCGGCAGTTCGCGGAGGGAAGGTCGTGACCCGCCCGGGCGGCCCCGGCCTGGGACGGCCCTTCTGGCTCCTCTTCACCGGCGAGTCCAGCTCCGCGCTGGGCACCGCGGCCTGCTGGTACTCGCCGTCGCCGGTGGAGTGATCACCCTTCGCCACGTCGGTTCCGGCACAGAGCCCGAACCGGACTCCGACCCACCCTCAGCGTCCCGGACAACATCACCCTCCCACTGCGTATCGCGGTACGCCGCCCGGACGACGCCTGGCTGCGCCAGGTCGTCCACACCACCGGCCTGACCGAGCGCCTCTCCCACCGCCCCACCGAACTCTCCGGCGGTCAGCAGCAGCGCGTAGCCTGTGCCCGCGCCCTGGCGGGCCGCCCGGCCATCGTCTTCGCGGACGAGCCGACCGGAAGCCTCGACAGCCGCTCGGGAGCCGAAGTCCTCCGCCTGTTTCGCACCTGCGCCCAGGTGTTGGGCCAGACCGTGGTGATGGTGACCCACGACCCGCTCGCGGCGGCCTGGTCCGACCGCGTGCTGTTCTTCGCCGACGGCCGGATCATCGACGAACTACGCGGGCCGACCGCCGAGGCACTCCTCGACCGCATCAAGGTGTTCGGGACCCGGTGACGTGACAGCAGGGTCCGGACACCTCTCGTCTGGGGGTTCTGAGGTGTGCGGGAGCGTTCTGACCTGCGGTGCGGCTGCGGCGGGCAGGGCTCCTGAGCGGTGCTGCACTGAGGTGCATGCAACCAGAACTGCAACCGTCGCCCGCCTATTTGCCGCTCTCCGGGCCGTACCACTGGAGAGCCTGGCCAGTCACTGCCGCGATGCAGGCGAAGTCGTGGTCACGGTGCAGGAGGGTGAGCCCTTGAAGCTCGGCCGTCGCGGCGACGACGAGATCCACCGCACCCGCACTGCGATGCTTTCCCTGTTTGGTGAGAGCTTCCTGGACCTGCCAGGCGCGGTCGTAGGCGCGGTCATCGACGGGAACCCAGCCGAAGATCAGTCGCATGTCCTCCGTGCCGCGCGCTCGGTCGGCGGCCGACCGGGCGCTGTAGAAGAACTCGAGCTCGGTGATCGGACAGGTGGCGATGAGACCGGCGGCTGCCGCCTGGTCCCAGCCGTACTGCTCCGCGTCCTCGTGCATGAACCGGGCGAGCGCGCTGGTGTCGATCAGGAACTGGGCCGCGTTCACCGGCGGTAGTTCCCCTTGTTCTTGAACAGCTCCAGATCGAATGCGCCATCCCCGGCCGCGGCCCGCAGCCGGGCGAGAGCAAGGGCGCGACGCCGGCTCTCCAGCACCTCGCGAAGAGCTGTGTTGACCGTCTCCTTCTTGGTGCTCGTCCCGAGGGCTTTGGCGACATCCGCGACAAGGTCGTCGTCCAGGTCGATAACCGTCCGACTCACGCTGGCCTCCCTGATATCGAATGTGGAGTCAAGTATATCTCGCGAGGTGCCTACGAGGTGGCACATCAGGGCGCCCGGCCTCGGCCGTAGAGTTCTACGCGGGCGTCACGCCATGGATGCGGGAGACAGCGAAGGACGCGTTCCGCTTCGCGCAGGTGGCACCAGGCGTCGAGGTAGGGCGGGTCGAGTTTCAGCTCGCCGAGGGTGCGTACGGTTCGGTTGCCCGAGGTGGCGATGTACTCGACCGTGATCGCCCCACCGGTGTCGATGGCGCGGGCGACCTGGCGGACATCGCTGTACGACAGGTGCTTCGCGCATCCGGCGACGATTTCCCTCGGTGTCCGTCGCGAAAGGCACCCCGCTGCCGAACGAGTCGGGTTCCGGTGTGGTCGGATCGGTGGAGCCTTGGGCAGCCGGCCGGCTGAGCGGACGAAAATCAGGGCAACGAGCGCTGAGACATGTCGAAGGGCCCCACCGCAAGCGGTGGGGCCCTTCGACATCGTGCCCGGTGAGGCACTGGCGGAGGATACGAGATTCGAACTCGTGAGGGGTTGCCCCCAACACGCTTTCCAAGCGTGCGCCCTAGGCCTCTAGGCGAATCCTCCGCCGGAAACATTACATGACCGAGAGGAGTGCTCGCGAACTCGATCCCCGGGTCCGGGATCAGGTAACCTGAGCGCAGCTCCCCACGCGGCGCTATCTGACTGAACTCCCCCAGGGCCGGAAGGCAGCAAGGGTAGGTCGGCTCTGGCGGGTGCGTGGGGGGCGTTTTGCGTTCCCGGGGGGGCGTCCGGGCGGCGGGGCCGGTTGTCGGTGTGCGCCTATAACCTCGTAAGCGTGTCGTCTCTCGCGCTGTACCGCCGCTATCGCCCGGAGTCGTTCGCCGAGGTCATCGGGCAGGAGCATGTCACCGACCCGTTGCAGCAGGCGCTGCGGAACAACCGGGTCAATCACGCGTACCTGTTCAGCGGGCCGCGCGGGTGTGGCAAGACGACCAGCGCGCGCATCCTCGCCAGGTGCCTGAACTGCGAGAAGGGGCCCACGCCGACGCCCTGCGGCGAGTGCGAGTCGTGCAAGGACCTCGCCCGCAACGGGCCCGGCTCCATCGACGTCATCGAGATCGACGCCGCTTCGCACGGCGGTGTCGACGACGCGCGTGACCTGCGGGAGAAGGCCTTCTTCGGGCCGGCCCGCAGCCGCTACAAGATCTACATCATCGACGAGGCCCACATGGTCACGTCGGCCGGCTTCAACGCGCTCCTCAAGGTCGTCGAGGAGCCGCCGGAGCATCTGAAGTTCATCTTCGCCACCACCGAGCCCGAGAAGGTCATCGGGACGATCAGGTCGCGGACCCATCACTACCCCTTCCGCCTCGTGCCGCCGGGGACCCTGCGGGACTACCTCGGCGAGGTGTGCCGGCAGGAGGCCATCCCCGTCGCCGAAGGGGTCCTTCCGCTCGTCGTGCGCGCGGGCGCGGGGTCCGTGCGTGACTCCATGTCCGTCATGGACCAGCTCCTCGCCGGCGCCGGTGAGGACGGTGTGACGTACGCCATGGCCACCTCCCTCCTCGGCTACACGGACGGCTCGCTGCTCGACTCCGTCGTCGAGGCCTTCGCCACCGGCGACGGGGCCGCCGCCTTCGAGGTCGTGGACCGGGTGATCGAGGGCGGCAACGACCCCCGGCGCTTCGTCGCCGACCTGTTGGAGCGGCTGCGCGACCTCGTCATCCTGGCCGCCGTCCCGGACGCTGCCGACAAGGGGCTCCTGGACGCCCCCGTCGACGTCGTCGAACGCATGCAGGCTCAGGCCGGCGTCTTCGGCGCGGCCGAGCTCAGCCGTGCCGCCGATCTCGTCAACGAGGGCCTCACCGAGATGCGCGGCGCCAACTCGCCCCGTCTCCAGCTCGAGCTGATCTGCGCGCGCGTGCTGCTGCCCGCCGCGTACGGCGACGAGCGGTCCGTCATGGCCCGCCTCGACCGGATCGAGCGCGGTGTGAACTTCGCCGGGGGCGGCGGCATGCCCTCGATGGGGTACGTGCCGGGGCCGGAGGCCCACAGCGGCGGTTCCGGTTTCGGGTCGGGGGCCGCTACCGCCGCCGGTCCTGCCCACGGCGACACCGTGCCTGTGCCGCCCGGCGGCGGTGCGGCCGCGGCCCGTGCCGCGGTGCGTGGTCCCGGTGGGGGCGGTCCTTCGGGCGGTCAGGCCGTCCAGCCCGCCCAGGCCCCCGATGCGGCGCAGCCCGCCCCGGCGCCCCAGCCTGTGCAGCAGCAGCAGCCCGCCGCCGCGCAGGAATCCGCCCCGGCCGCCCCCGCGGACACCGGCTCCCCGTCGGCCTCCGCCCCCGGCTCCTGGCCGACCCCCACCGCCGCCGGCAGCGGCCGTCGGCCCGGCGGCTGGCCCACGGCCGCCCCCGCGGGTGGCGGGAGGCCCCCCGCGGCCCCCGGGCCGGCCGCCTCCGCCCCCTCGGCCCCCGCCGTGCCGCAGACCCCGACCCCGCCCGCACCCGCGTCCCCGGCCCCCGCGGCCCCCGCGGCCCCGGCCTCCTCCACGCCCCCCGCCGGCGGTCTCGACCCCCGCATGCTCTGGCCGAACATCCTGGAGGCGGTGAAGAACCGCCGCCGCTTCACCTGGATCCTGCTCAGCCAGAACGCGCAGGTCACCGGCTTCGACGGCACCACACTCCAGCTCGGCTTCGCCAGCGCCGGAGCCCGCGACAACTTCGCCGGCAGCGGCAGCGAGGACGTGCTGCGTCAGGCGTTGACCGAGCAGTTCAGCGTCCAGTGGAAGATCGAGGCGGTCGTCGACCCGTCCGGCGGCGGATCGGCCTCAGCCCCGCCGTCCGGCGGCTTCGGCGGCCCCGGCCCGTCCGGCTACTCCGGCGGCCCTGGCGGTCCCGGCACGTCCGGTCAGGGCCCCGGCCACGGCGGCGGAGGCGGCGCCCACAGCGGCGGCGGATACGGCAACCCCGGCAGCCCTGGAAACACCGGCGCTCCCGGAAACACCGGGAGCCAGGGCGGCTCCGGCGGACGCGGCGGCTACGGCAGCGGCGGCTCCGCCCCGAACGCCGGGTCCTCCACCGGCCCCGGCGCGCCCGCCTCCGGCTCCACCTCGTCCTCCGGTCCCGCGCCCGCCCAGCGGCCGCCGACCTCCGCGGCTCGGCCCTCCGCCCCGGACCCGGTGTCCATCGAGGACGACATCCCCGAGGACGACGATCCCGACCTCAACGAGTCCGCGCTCTCCGGGCACGACCTGATCATGCGCGAGCTGGGGGCGACGGTGGTGGAGGAGTTCACCAACGAGTAGCCGGGCGACCTGCCCGCTCGGAGCAGCGCAGCGCGCAGGAGCCCGCCTTGGAGGAACGCACAGCTCTCCCTCGCCCCGCCTCTCGGAAGCCCGCACAAACCCGCGTGGCCTCAGCCCGTTAGGCTGACCCCCGTGAACGTCCTCGTCATCGGCAACGGCGCCCGCGAACACGCCCTGTGCCGCTCACTGTCCCTCGACCCCGCCGTCACCGCGCTGCACTGCGCCCCCGGCAACGCCGGCATCGCCGAGGTCGCCGAGCTGCACCAGGTCGACACCCTGGACGGCGGGGCCGTGACCGCGCTGGCCACGGAGCTCGGCGCCGAGCTGGTGATCGTGGGCCCCGAGGCCCCGCTCGTCGCGGGAGTCGCCGACGCCGTTCGCGCGGCGGGCATCCCGGTCTTCGGCCCGTCCGGCGAGGCCGCGCGGCTGGAGGGGTCGAAGGCGTTCGCCAAGGACGTGATGGCCGCCGCCGGCGTGCCCACCGCCCGCTCCTACCTGTGCACGACGCCCGAGGAGGTCGCCGAGGCGCTCGACGCGTTCGGCGCCCCGTACGTCGTCAAGGACGACGGTCTCGCCGCCGGCAAGGGCGTCGTCGTGACCGGGGACGCCGAGGCGGCGAAGGCGCACGCGGCGGGCTGCGAGCGGGTCGTCATCGAGGAGTTCCTCGACGGCCCGGAGGTCTCCCTCTTCGCGATCACCGACGGCGAGACGGTCGTCCCGCTCCAGCCCGCGCAGGACTTCAAGCGCGCGCTCGACGGCGACGAGGGCCCGAACACCGGCGGCATGGGCGCGTACTCCCCGCTGCCCTGGGCCGACCCGAAGCTGGTCGACGACGTCATGGGGACCGTCCTTCAGCCCACCGTGGACGAGATGCGCCGCCGGGGCACGCCCTTCTCCGGACTGCTCTACGCCGGCCTCGCGATCACGAGCCGGGGCGTCCGCGTCATCGAGTTCAACGCCCGCTTCGGCGACCCCGAGACGCAGGTCGTCCTCGCCCGCCTGAAGACCCCGCTCGCCGGCGTCCTCATGGCGGCGGCCACCGGCAACCTCGGCGACCTCCCGCCGCTGCGGTGGAGCGACGAGGCCGCCGTGACCGTCGTCGTCGCCTCGCACAACTACCCTGGCGCCCCGCGCACCGGCGACCCGATCACCGGTCTCGACGCGGTCGCCGCCGAGGACGCCCCGCACGCGTACGTGCTGCACGCGGGCACCAAGCGGGACGGCGACGCCGTGCTCAGCGCGGGCGGCCGCGTCCTGTCCGTCACCGCGACCGGCACGGACCTCACCGAGGCCCGCGACCGGGCGTACCGGGCGGTCGCGCGCATCGGCCTCGACGGCTCCCAGCACCGCACCGACATCGCGGCGAAGGCGGCGACGGAGACCCCGACGGGGGCGTGAGCCGGCACGGCGCGCGCCCGGACCAGCGTCGTGGCGGGGCCCCGGACTCGCCTCGCGGCGCGCGCCCGGACCAGCGTCGTGGCGGGACCCCGGACCAGCCTCGCGGCGCGCGCCCGGACCAGCGTCGTGGCAGGGCCCCGGACGGACCCGCGCCAGGACCCCGGACGGACCGCGGCGCGAACGACGCGCACCCCCGCGCCGGGTTCGCACACAGCTCGAACGCGCCGCCCCGCACGCCCCCTCGAGCGGCCCCCCGCGCCCCCTCGAACGGGACTTCGCGCCCCCTTCGAACAAACCCGCACGCCTCCCGGAAAGGCCCCGGATCTCCCACGGTGACAGCCGTGGAATCCGGGGCCTGACCTTTGCCCAGCGGCATCCACCTCTCCCCAGAGCCATTCCATCGTGTGAGCGCTGCCCCATCCGGCTGACGGGGGCCGAAGCGCCAACTAGGGTGCGGCGCAAGCGTTCCGGCACTTGGCTCACCGGCATTGCGATGTCAGTGGCGGGTGCCACAGTGGGGGAGTGAGCACTACGAAGCCGACGGGGCGTGCCGCCACGGCAAGCGCCGCCAGGACCGCGGGGAGGGGGTGACGTCCGGTCGTGACCGGAACGAGAGTGGAAGCGGGCGCGCAAGCCGCGCGCGCCAGGGCGCTGGCCGTGCTGCGCATCCGCAGCCGGGCGCTCGCCGTCGCGCTGCTGCCCTCGGCGGCCGCCGTGATCCTGCTCGCCGGTGGTTCCACCGGCCACCTCGTGGGCCCGGGGTGGGACGCCGCCCGCTGGACGGTCACCGTCCTCGCGGTCCTCGTCCTGCTCGCCGCCGCCGTCGTCGCCCTGGTCGTCGCGCGCGCCCGTCCCGCCGTCAGTCCGACCGTCGCGGTCGCCGAGAGCGCGGCCCCCGATCTGTACCGGATGGTGCGCGACCTGGCCGACCGGCTGGACGTGCCCGTTCCGTCCGCCATAGCGCTCACCCCGGACTGCGACAGCTGGCTGGAGGACCGGACGCACCCGTCCCACGGTCCGCCCCCGCCCCGGGAGCGCGACGAGATCGCCGGCGCCCAGCACCGGCTGAACCGCCGTACGGCCACCGCACCCGTCCTCGTCATCGGCTCGCCGTTCCTGTGGTGGATGCGGGTGGGCGAGCTGCGTGCCGTTCTCGCGCCGGTCGTCGCCGGTACGGGCCCCTCCGCGCACCCCGACATAGCGGCGGCCCGGAGGTTCGTGCGCGGCCTGGACGCCGCGGTGGCCGTCTCCGCCGACCGCGGGCGCTGCCTCGGCGTACGGATGGTGTGCGCGGGCATCGGCTGGGCCGCGCGCGTGATGCTGCGCGCCTGCCAGGTGCACGCCGCCGAGATGGAGCGCGGGGTGGCCGCCGCGGCGGCGGAGCGCGCGCAGGCCGTGGACTACGGCCTGCGGATCGTCGCCCAGGAGCAGGTGGGTCTGGCGTACGCGGGCTGGGACCGCCTCCTCACGCGCGTGGCGCTGCCGGCCTGGCGGATGGGCCGCTGGCCGTCGCGGCTGGACGCGGGCGTCGTCGCCGCCCTGACCGAGCTGTCCCGGCGCGACCGTCTCGCCGAGGGGTTCGCCTCCCGCCTCGGCGAGCGTCCCGCCTGCGACCTCCTCGAGGAGCCCGGCGCGATCGACGAGGCGGCCTCCCTCCTCGCGGCCCGCCTCTTCCACGGCGGCCCCGCGGAGTCCGGCCCCGACTGGGCGCCGGTGGGCTGGCAGGAATATCCCGACGAGGTCGTCGACCGCAAGTGGCGCACCGACGCGGCCCGGCTGCACCGCGTCCTCGACGCACTGGGCGTCCGCCGCACCCCCGACCCCGCGGTCCCGGCGCCCGACGGCCCGACGCTGGCCCGTGTGCTGGACCACCTGACGGAGAGCGCGCGCTGGGGCGCGGGACCGACCGCGCCGGAGGCCGACGGCGCGGAGAGCGCCCTGGCCGTCCGGCTCGGCGCCGAGGTCGCGCGGGAGGAGGCCGAGGCCGCGCCGTCGGTGCCGGGCGCGGTCGCGGCGGCCGCAGGCCAAGGGCTCGACGCCGCCCTCTGGGACGACGCGGCGCTTCCGCTCTTCCCGCTCCAGCCCCCGCGCACCGAGCGCGAGCTGCTCGCCGACCACGTCACGGCGATGGTCTGCTGCGCCGCGATGGACACCGTCGGCGCCATGCCCGGCCTGGACTGGCTCGACGGCCCGACCCTCCTGGTGGACGGAGTGCGCGTGGCCGACCTGGCGCCCAGAGTGCTCAGCCTGGTCGAGGACGGCGACGCGGTGCCGCTGCGCACCTGGCTGGTCGAGCTGGGGATACGCCCGGAGAAGCCGGTGCGGCTCGGCTGAGGCGAGCGGCGACCGATGACCCGGGTGCGGCGACCGGTGAGGAAGGATTGGTTCCACTTTCAGCCAATTCACAACGAATAGTGACTGGCTGCGCGCGTTATGTGATGTGCTGGGACCGATCCCGCCCATGGCATGGGCGGGCGACATAGGACAACCACACGAACAGCTGAATACCGAACGCCGTCCGCACGCCGTCCGAGCGCCGCAGGAATGCCGCACCGCACACGACCAGGGGGGCCATAGGGAGGGGAGCACCATGGGAGGACAGCCGCACATCCGCCGATGGGAGTCGGGGGCGCTCGCGCACGCCGTGACGGACCCCTTCGGGCAGGGGCCCCTTCCCTGGCTGCGTGGCGCGGAGACGTACTTCGACGACACGGGCAGGCTCGTCCCCTGGTACGTCGACCAGAGCGCCGCCCAGACTCCCACACTGGCGCCGTACCCCCGCTCGACGCCGACCCGGCCGTCCGCCCCCGCCGAGGCCGCCACCCGTGCGGCAACCCCCCGGATCCCCCTCCCGCGCGCCGCGACCGGAGGCCCCCGTTCCGCCGACGACGTGCGCCGGCAGATCAAGGGGTTCACCTCCACCGGCAGGGTCGCCCCCGGCGAGGCCGCCGACTTCCACATCACGGTCGACCCGCCGCAGGAGTTCAGCGTCGACATCTACCGCATCGGCCACTACCAGGGCGACGGCGCCGCCAAGATCACCACGAGCCCGCGCCTCTCCGGCATCGTCCAGCCCCCGCCCCTCACCGCCGACCGCACGGTCTCCTGCCACCACTGGTGGCTCTCCTGGCGGCTCCAGGTGCCGTCGTACTGGAACGTCGGCGCGTACGTCGCCGTGCTCACCACCGTCGACGGCCACCGCTCGCACATCCCCTTCACCGTCGGCGACGACCGGCCCGCCGACCTGCTGATCGTCCTGCCCGACGTGACCTGGCAGGCGTACAACCTCTATCCGGAGGACGGCCGCACCGGCGCCAGCTTCTACCACGCCTGGGACGAGGACGGCCGTCTCCTCGGCGAGGCCGACGCCGCGACGACGGTCTCCTTCGACCGCCCGTACGCGGGCGCGGGCCTGCCCCTCCACGTCGGCCACGCCTACGACGTCATCCGCTGGGCCGAGCGCTACGGCTACGACCTCGCCTACGCCGACGCCCGCGACCTGGAAGCCGGCCGGGTCGATCCCGCCCGCTACCGCGGCCTGATCTTCCCCGGACACGACGAGTACTGGTCGCGGAGCATGCGCCGCACCGTCGAACTCGCCCGGGACCGCGGCACCTCCCTCGTCTTCCTCTCCGCCAACAGCCTCTACTGGCAGGTGGAGTTGGGTCCGTCGCCGTCCGGTGTCCCCGGCCGGCTGCTCACCTGCCGCAAACGCAGGGGACCCGGCAAGGCGGCCCTGTGGCGGGAGATCGACCGCGCCGAGCAGCAGCTGCTGGGCATCCAGTACGCGGGCCGCGTGCCCGAGCCGCACCCGCTGATCGTCCGCAACGCCGGCCACTGGCTGTGGGAGGCGACCGGGGCGAACGAGGGCGACGCGATCGAGGGCCTCGTGGCGGGCGAGGCCGACCGCTACCACCCGCGCACCGCGCTCCCGCCCCACGAGGAGCGCGTCCTGCTCGCCCACTCGCCCTACACCGACAGCCGCGGCGTCCCACGCCACCAGGACACCTCCCTCTACCGGGCCCCTTCCGGCGCCCTGGTCTTCGCCTCCGGCACCTTCGCCTGGTCCCCCGCCCTCGACCGCCCCGGCCACGCGGACCCCCGCGTCCAGCGCGCCACGGCCAACCTCCTGGACCGCATCTGCAAACGCGACTGAAGGCCGTCGCACCCTGCCCGCCGTTCCTCCCCGACCCTCCGTCCCCGGCCCGCCCCCGTGTACGGGACAATCAAGCCATCTGTACAGAACCACGGGGAGGAACCGTGTCCGGATTCGTAGAAAAGCCCGAGCCGGCTCAGGTGCCGGGCCTGGTGCACCTCCACACCGGCAAGGTGCGCGAGCTGTACCGCGACGAGGCGGGCGACCTCGTGATGGTCGCCAGCGACCGTACGTCCGCGTACGACTGGGTGCTGCCGACGGAGATCCCCGACAAGGGCCGCATCCTCACCCAGCTCTCCCTGTGGTGGTTCGACCAGCTGGCCGACCTGGTCCCCAACCACGTCCTGAGCACGGAACTCCCCGCCGGCGCCCCCGCCGACTGGGCGGGCCGCACGCTGGTCTGCAAGTCGCTGCGGATGGTCCCGGTCGAGTGCGTGGCCCGCGGCTACCTCACCGGCTCCGGCCTCGCCGAGTACGAGGAGTCCCGCACGGTCTGCGGCCTCGCCCTCCCCGAGGGCCTGGTGAACGGATCCGAGCTGCCCGCCCCGATCTTCACCCCGGCCACCAAGGCCGCCGTCGGCGACCACGACGAGAACGTCTCCTACGAGGAGGTCGCCCGCCAGGTCGGCGCGGAGACCGCCGCCGAGCTGCGCCGCACGACCCTCGACGTCTACGGCCGTGCCCGTGACATCGCCCGCGAGCGGGGCATCGTCCTCGCGGACACCAAGTTCGAGTTCGGCTACGAGGACGAGACGCTCGTGCTCGCCGACGAGGTCCTCACCCCGGACTCCTCCCGCTTCTGGCCGGCCGACCGGTGGCAGCCGGGCCGCGCGCAGCCGTCGTACGACAAGCAGTTCGTACGCGACTGGCTGACCTCGGCGGAGTCCGGCTGGGACCGTACGAGCGAGCAGCCGCCGCCCGCGCTGCCCCAGGAGATCGTCGAGGCCACCCGGGCGAAGTACGTCGAGGCCTACGAGCTCCTGACGGGCACCGCCTGGAACTAGGGCGTGTTTCGAAAGTAGCGTCGTCCGCCCGGAGGGCGGGGCTCGCGGCGGCGATGGGGGCACCTCCCGCGCGAGTTCGGTTCGAGCGTGG
>NZ_JBIWPF010000006.1:106450-372097 GCF_044768125.1 Streptomyces sp. NPDC101166 | reverse complement strand
CCACGAACGGCCCCACGCTGCCACAGCGTGGTGCGGCTGAAACAGTTTCATAGTGTTTCGGTGGTTATAGCGTGAGGGAAACGCCCGGTTACATTTCGAACCCGGAAGCTAAGCCTCACAGCGCCGATGGTACTGCAGGGGGGACCCTGTGGGAGAGTAGGACGCCGCCGAACAATCATTCAAAGGGTTGGGCCCTGAACTTCGGTTCAGGGCCCAACCCTTTTTTGTTCTCCGTCACTTGACGTTCACGCTGCGCGTCCAGCATCCAGCACATGGGTACTGCTGCACTCCTCAGGGCCGCGGGCGTCGGAATCGGTGACGAGGTCATCGTGCCGGCCTTCGGGAACGTCGACATAGCCGAAGCGGTGACCCGGGTGGGTGCGCTGCCCGTCTTCGCGGACATCGACCCGAAGACGTACTGCCTGGATCCGGCCGCCGTCGAAGCCGTCATGACCACGCGGACCACGGCCGTCGTCGTCGTGCACCGCTTCGGGCGGCCGGCCGATCTCGCGCGGCTGCACGAACTGGGCCGACGGCACGGGCTGTTGGTGCTCGAAAGAGGCGAGACCGAGGCGTCGTACGACGAGGTGGCACAGCGCAGGGAGCGGGCCGCTTACCTCGACGCACGGCTGCGTGGGGTGCGGACGCCCGACCGCGCGGACGGGCACGCCTACCAGCAGTACGTGGTGCGGGTGCCGGGGAACGGCCGGCCTGACCGGGACGCGTTCGCCAGGGCCCTGCGGGCACGCGGAGTGGACTGCCGGGTGCCGGTGAAGACTCCGCTGCACCGACTGCCCGAGTTCCGGCGCTGCGTCACACTGCCTCAGACCGAGCTGGCCGCCGACGAGACGCTTGCTCTGCCCGTTGACGCCTTGCTCACCAGAAGGGACATGCAGCGCGTGGTGTCCGCCTGCAACGCGCTCGGCGGACTGCTCCAACCCGCCTTCTGAACGAGTTTGGGAACACCGGCAAGTTCGGGGTACGATCTGTTCTGTTGCCGCGAGGGAAACCTCGAAAAGTGACCAGCCCCCTTAGCTCAGTCGGCAGAGCGTCTCCATGGTAAGGAGAAGGTCAACGGTTCGATTCCGTTAGGGGGCTCCACAAAAGAAGGCCCCCGCCCTTTCGGGCGGGGGCCTTCTTTGCGTTGTGCGTGCCTTTCAGGTGACGCGCATGGCAAGAATCGCCATGTCGTCGGACGGGGCGTCCGAAGCGAAGCGTTCCACCGCGCGCATGATGCGGGCCGCGACCGCGCCGGCCGTCAGGCCCGTGCAGGTGGTGAGAACGTCGGCGAGACCGTCGTCGCCCAGCATGCGGGTGCCCTCGCGGCGCTCGGTGACGCCGTCCGTGACGCAGAGCAGGACATCGCCCGGATCGAGTGTCACCGTCTGCTCGTAGAGCTCCAGGTCGTCCATGACGCCGAGCAGCGGCTGCGGTTCGGCGGCCGGCTCGACGGTGCCGTCCTGACGCAGGCGCAGGGGGAGGGGGTGGCCGGCGCAGACCACCTTCAGCTCGGCGCTGCCGTCGTCCTGCGGGCGCATCTCGCCGTAGAGGAGGGTGAGGAAGCGGCTGCGGGCCCCCTCGTCGAGGATCGCGGAGTTCAGACGCTCCAGGACCGCCGGGCCGCTGAGGCCCTCCCGGGCGAGCAGGCGCAGGGCGTGGCGGGCCAGGCCGGTCACCGCCGCCGCGTTGGGACCGGTGCCGCAGACGTCGCCGATCGCGAAGCCGTACGCGCCGTCGCTGATCGGGAAGAGGTCGTAGAAGTCGCCGCCGACCTCGTTGCCCTCGCCGGCCGCGCGGTAGATGACCTCCACCTCGACGCCGTCGATCTCCGGGAGCTCCGGGGGGAGCAGGCTGCGCTGGAGGGCCTGGCTGATGGCGGTGCGCTCGGAGTAGAGGCGGGCGTTGTCGAGGGCGAGGGCGGCGCGGCGGCTCAGGTCCTCGGCCAGTTCGAGGATCTCCTGGCGGAAGTGCTCGTCGGCGGGCTTGCCGAGGGTGAGCATGCCGATGACGCGGTTGCGGGCGACGAGAGGGAGGACGACGGTCTCGCCGCCCACCGCCGACGCCGTGGCGAGGGTGGGGCCGATGCCCGAGGTGACCTGCTGGTGGGCGGGGCCGCCGGACAGGCCGAGGCTGCGCATGGAGCTGCGCAGCGCCGCCTCGTGCGCGGCCTCGCCGGGGGCGGACCAGACACGGGCGCCGGGGGTGGGGACAGGGTCCGGCGGGGCGACCTTCGAGAGCAACGACTTGATGCCGTCGATGAGTTCCTCGTCCTCGTGCAGGACGTACGACAGGTAGGGGTCGGAGGCCTGGTCGGCGATCGTGTAGACCGCGCACCAGGTGGCCAGGGTCGGGACCGTCATCTGGGCCATCAGGGCGAGGGTCTGGTCGCGGTCGAGGGTGCCGGCCAGGAGGTCGGAGGCCTCGACGAGGAAGCTGAGGGAGCCTCGGCGCAGGCGTTCCAGTTCGCCGAGGCGGGCCGACTCGACGGCCAGCGCGATGCGGTCCGCGGCGAACTGCAGCCGCAGCGCCTCCTCGTTGGAGTATCTGCCGGGGCCTTCGGCGGCGACGCCGAGGGAGCCGGTGAGGCGGCCCTCGACCTTCAGCGGGACCGTGACCACCGAGCGCATGCCCGTGCCGCTGAGCAGGGGTACGGCTCCGGGGACGGAGAGGAGGTCCTCGTGGACGGCCGGCATGCGGGCGGAGCCGTAGCGGCCGGGGCCCGCTTCGACGGGCACGCGCGCGAAGCGCTGGCGGGCGGAGGGCAGGCCGGTGGAGGCGCGGACCTCCAATTCCGTCTCGTCGTCGGTGGCCAGCAGGAGGAAGGCGGAGTCGCCGTCGAGCATGTCGCGGGCGCGTTCGACCGTGCGCTGGAGGAGGCCGTCGAGGTCGTCCGGGGCCGGGGAGCCGATGAACACCTCGAAGGGGTCGGAGCTCGAGCCGTCGGCGTTGGACGTCGCGTCGGAGGCGGGCAGGCGCAAGGGGGTCTGCAGCACAGCGCGTTCGTGGTCGCGGACGAGGAGGCAGACGGTGGAGGGGTCGCCGTCGTTGTCGCGGACGCGCAGGTGTGAGGCGTAGACGGGGGTGACGCGGCCGTCGGCGGCGCGGATGCCGTAGCTGCCCTCCCAGCGGGAGAGTTGGAGCGCCTCGACGATGCCGGTGCTGGTGCCGGGGGTGTGGGGCCAGGCGGCGAGGTCGGTGAGGGGTTTGCCGGTGACCTGGTCGGCCGGGTAGCCGAAGAGTTCCTCCGCGTCCTCGTTCCAGGCGGAGATGGCGCCGGTGCGGTCGATCTGGACGACGGCGACGCGGACCCGGCTGTCGGTGAGGGGGAGGAGCTCGGAGGGGAGGCAGGGGCCTGCGGCGCGGGTGCCCACGGGGCGGTCGGGGAGATCGAGTTGGAACCAGACCTGCTTGTGGGTCGGTGTGTAGTCGACGCCCCAGCGGCCGGCGATCGCCGCGCACAGCTGGAGGCCTCGCCCGCCTTCGCGGTCGGGGCTGCCCATGGTGGACGGGGAGCCCTGGAGGGGGATCTCGCGCTCGGGATAGCGGTCGGAGACCTCCACGCGGATGCCGTCCTCGGTGCGCAGGCACAGGACGTCGGCGTGGGTGCCCGCGTGGACGACGGCGTTGGTCACCAGTTCGCTGGTGAGGACCACGGCGTCGTCGACGATGTCGGCGTATCCCCAGCCCTGGAGGGTGTCGCGGACGAACGAGCGGGCGGTCGCGACGGATCGTCCGACGGGCTCGAAACTGGCGGCCGCGCGCGCGGTGATCACAGAACTCCTCGGCCGGTTGTCGACGTGCAGGGCTGCCCGGGTGTCCGGCTCGTGCCGCTGCTGTGGCAGCGTGCCCGTCGGCCGGGGGTCCGGGGGCTGCGCCCCCGGGATCAGTCCGGTGGTCATGTGTGCGGCCGCCCCTCCGATGCCCGCTCGATCTCGTGCCACCGCCCAGGCCGGACGGACCGGTGCGGCTGGACAGCCGCATGCAAGGTTACTTACCTTCCCCGTCCGTACGGATGCCGGTCGCCGGTGTTTCCGCCCCCGGCGTGTGCGGACCGTGTGCGAAGCTGCCGAACTGTTATGGCCTGGTTCGGTGAGGGTGAAACACTGGGCAAGCTTCTTGTGAAGGTCCGGGCAGACTGGGTGTCTTGTGTGTACGGCGGGCAGCAGCCCCCTCGGGCCTGCCTGGTTACATCGGGCAGTAAGACGGTCGATCCCTGCGGGAGGGACAAGTGGAGTCTGGCGCAGCGACGCGGGGCACGAAAGCGCGCGCGAAAGGCGGACAGTCCCTGAACAGGCAGCGCACACCGCGGACGGGTACCACCGAGGTGGACACGGCGGCCCTGCACCGGTTGCTCGGGGCGTTGGTGTCGATGCGGGACGGGAACTTCCGCAAGCGGCTCACGGTGTCCGGCGACGGCGTGATGTCGGAGATCGCGGCGGTCTTCAACGAGGTGGCCGACCGCAATCTCCACCTCACGGGTGAGCTGGCGCGGGTGCGGCGTGTGGTGGGACGTGAGGGAAAGCTCACGGAGCGGCTGGAGACGGGCGCCTCCGAGGGGTCCTGGGCGACGGCCATCGACAACTCGAACGCGCTGGTGGACGACCTGGTGCGGCCTGTCTCGGAGGTCGGGCGGGTCCTGTCGGCGGTGGCCGAGGGTGATCTGTCGCCGCGGATGGAGCTGCGGGCGCACACCTCCGAGGGCGCCGGGCATCCGTTGCGCGGTGAGTTCCTGAAGGTCGGGCGGACCGTCAACAACCTGGTGGACCAGTTGTCGACGTTCACCGACGAGGTCACGCGTGTGGCCAGTGAGGTGGGCACCGAGGGCAAGCTGGGCGGTCAGGCCCAGGTGCGCGGTATGTCCGGCTCGTGGAAGGACCTCACGGAGTCCGTCAACACGATGGCGGAGCGGCTGACGGCGCAGGTGCGGGACATCGCGCTGGTGACGACGGCGGTGGCCAAGGGCGATCTGTCACGCAAGGTCACCGTGCATGTCGAAGGCGAGATGCTGGAGCTGAAGAAGACCGTCAACACGATGGTCGACCAGCTGTCCGCGTTCTCGTCCGAGGTGACGCGGGTGGCTCGTGAGGTGGGCACCGAGGGCATCCTGGGCGGCCAGGCGCAGGTGTCCGGCGTCGACGGTGTGTGGAAAGAACTGACGGATTCCGTGAACACCATGGCCGGGAACCTCACGGCCCAGGTGCGGGGGATCGCCGAGGTGACGACGGCGGTCGCGAACGGCGACCTGTCGCGGAAGGTGACCGTGCCGGCGCGGGGTGAGGTCGCGCAGCTCGCCGAGACGATCAACCAGATGACCGAGACGCTGCGGATCTTCGCGGACGAGGTCACGCGGGTGGCGAACGAGGTCGGTGCGGCGGGGCAGCTGGGCGGTCAGGCGAACGTGCCGGGTGCGGCGGGGACGTGGAAGGACCTGACGGACTCCGTCAACACGGTGTTCCGGAATCTGACCACACAGGTGAGGGACATCGCCGCGGTGACGACGGCGGTGGCCAACGGTGATCTGTCGCAGAAGGTCACGGTGGACGTGGCCGGCGAGATGCTGGAGCTGAAGAACACCGTCAACGGGATGGTGGATCAGCTGTCGGCGTTCGGCGCCGAGGTGACGCGCGTGGCGCGGGAGATCGGTGTCGAGGGCGAGCTGGGCGGCCAGGCGCAGGTGTCGGGTGCGGCGGGGACGTGGAAGGACCTGACGGACTCCGTCAACACGGCGTTCCGCAACCTCACCGGGCAGGTGAGGAACATCGCCCAGGTGACGACGGCGGTGGCCAACGGTGATCTGTCGCAGAAGGTCACCGTGGACGTGTCCGGTGAGATGGCGCAGCTGAAGAACACCGTGAACACGATGGTGGACCAGCTGTCGTCGTTCGCGGACCAGGTGACGCGGATGGCCCGGGACGTGGGCACGGAGGGCCGGCTCGGCGGTCAGGCCCGTGTGGACGGGGTGTCGGGGACGTGGAAGGAGCTCACGGACTCCGTCAACTTCATGGCCGGCAACCTCACCTCCCAGGTGCGGCAGATCGCCCAGGTGACGACGGCGGTGGCCCGGGGCGACCTGTCGCAGAAGATCGACGTGGACGCGCGCGGGGAGATCCTGGAGCTGAAGAACACCATCAACACGATGGTGGACCAGCTGTCGGCCTTCGCCGACCAGGTGACCCGGGTGGCGCGTGAGGTGGGCACGGAGGGCCGCCTCGGCGGTCAGGCGCAGGTGCCCGGTGTCGCCGGGGTGTGGCGTGATCTGACGGACTCCGTGAACGGCATGGCGTCCAACCTGACCGGTCAGGTGCGCAACATCGCCCAGGTGGCCACGGCGGTGGCCCGGGGTGACCTGTCCCAGAAGATCACCGTGGACGCGCGCGGGGAGATCCTGGAGCTGAAGAACACCCTGAACACGATGGTGGACCAGCTGTCGTCGTTCGCCGAGGAGGTCACGCGGGTGGCCCGTGAGGTGGGCACGGAGGGCATCCTCGGCGGTCAGGCCGAGGTGCAGGGTGTCTCCGGCACCTGGAAGGACCTCACGCAGTCGGTGAACTTCATGGCGAACAACCTGACGATCCAGGTGCGCAACATCGCCGAGGTCACCACGGCGGTCGCCAAGGGCGACCTGTCGAAGAAGATCACCGTCGACGCCAAGGGCGAGATCCTCGAGCTGGTGACGACCGTCAACACGATGGTGGACCAGCTGTCGTCGTTCGCCGAGCAGGTGACCCGGGTGGCCCGTGAGGTGGGCACGGAGGGCATTCTGGGCGGTCAGGCGCATGTGCCGGGCGTGGTGGGCATCTGGAAGGACCTGAGCGACAACGTCAACCTGATGGCGAAGAACCTGACCATGCAGGTGCGTAACATCTCGCAGGTCGCGGCGGCCGTCGCCAACGGCGATCTGACGCGGACGGTGACGATCGAGGCGCGCGGCGAGGTGCAGCAGCTCGCCGACACCTTCAACACGATGGTGAAGACGCTGAGCTCGTTCGCCGAGCAGGTCACCAAGGTGGCCCGTGAGGTGGGCACGGACGGCATTCTGGGCGGTCAGGCGCATGTGCCGGGTGTGGCGGGCACGTGGAAGGACCTCACCGACTCGGTGAACGGCATGGCGTCCAACCTGACGGGTCAGGTGCGCAACATCGCCATGGTGACGACGGCCATCGCCAAGGGCGACCTGACGAAGAAGATCGACATCGATGCGCGCGGGGAGATCCTCGAGCTGAAGACGACCATCAACACGATGGTCGACCAGCTGTCGTCCTTCGCGGAGGAGGTCACGAGGGTGGCCCGCGAGGTGGGCACCGAGGGGCAGCTCGGCGGTCAGGCACGCGTGCGTGACGTCGACGGCACCTGGCGCGACCTCACCGAGTCGGTGAACGAGATGGCCGGGAACCTGACCCGGCAGGTGCGTGCCATCGCGCGCGTGGCGACGGCGGTGACCCGCGGTGACCTGAACCTGAAGATCGACGTGGACGCGTCCGGGGAGATCCAGGAGCTTCAGGACTACATCAACAAGATGATCGCCAATCTGCGCGACACCACGATCGCCAACAAGGAGCAGGACTGGCTCAAGGGCAACCTCGCGCGTGTGTCGGCCCTGATGCAGGGGCGGCGCGATCTGGAGGACGTGGCTTCGCTGATCATGAGTGAGCTGCCGCCGCTGGTGGCCGCCCAGCACGGCGCGTTCTTCCTGGCGATGCCGTCGGGCGACGGCGGCGGCGACCAGTACGAGCTGCGGATGCTGGGTTCGTACGGGTACTCGATGGGCTCCATGCCGAGTTCGTTCCGGCCGGGTGAGGCGCTGGTGGGGACGGCCGCCGAGGAGAAGCGCACGATTCTCGTCGAGAACGCCCCGAGCGGCTATCTGAAGATCTCCTCGGGGCTCGGCGAGGCGCCGCCCGCGCAGGTGATCGTGCTTCCGGTGCTGTTCGAGGGTCAGGTACTCGGTGTGATCGAGCTGGCGTCGTTCACGCCGTTCACGCAGATCCAGAAGGACTTCCTCAACCAGCTCGCCGAGATGATCGCGACCAGCGTCAACACGATCTCCGTCAACACCAAGACGGAGCAGCTGCTGAAGCAGTCGCAGGAGCTGACCGAGCAACTGCGGGAGCGTTCGGCGGAGTTGGAGCAGCGGCAGAAGGCCCTCCAGGCGTCCAACGCCGAGCTGGAGGAGAAGGCCGAGCTGCTGGCCCGGCAGAACCGGGACATCGAGGTGAAGAACACCGAGATCGAGGAGGCGCGTCAGGTCCTGGAGGAGCGCGCCGAGCAGCTCGCGGTGTCGATGCGCTACAAGAGCGAGTTCCTCGCCAACATGTCGCACGAGCTGCGCACGCCGCTCAACTCGCTGCTGATCCTGGCCAAGCTGCTCGCGGACAACGCGGACACCAACCTGACGCCGAAGCAGGTCGAGTTCGCCGAGACGATCCACGGGGCGGGCTCGGACCTGCTGCAGCTGATCAACGACATCCTCGACCTGTCGAAGGTGGAGGCGGGCAAGATGGACGTCTCCCCGACGCGGATCGCGCTGGTCCAGCTCGTCGACTACGTGGAGGCGACCTTCCGTCCGCTGACGGCGGAGAAGGGCCTGGATTTGTCGGTGCGGGTGTCGCCGGAGCTGCCGGCGACGCTGCACACGGACGAGCAGCGGCTGTTGCAGGTGCTGCGCAACCTGTTGTCGAACGCGGTGAAGTTCACCGACTCCGGGTCGGTGGAGCTGGTCATCCGGCCGGCCGGCGGGGATGTGCCGATGGCGATCCGGGAGCAGTTGCTGGAGACGGGGTCGCTGACCGACGCGGACGCGCCGCTGATCGCGTTCTCGGTGACGGACACCGGCATCGGGATCGCGGGCGGCAAGATGCGGGTGATCTTCGAGGCGTTCAAGCAGGCGGACGGCACGACCAGCCGCAAGTACGGCGGTACGGGTCTGGGGTTGTCCATCTCGCGGGAGATCGCGCAGCTGCTCGGCGGTGAGATCTACGCGCAGAGTGAGCCGGGCCGCGGGTCGACGTTCACGCTGTACCTGCCGCTGCACCCGAGCGAGTTGCCGCCGCAGGGCTACCAGCAGGTGGTGCCCGCGCTGGAGGCGGGCGATCTGGTGGCGTCGGAGAACCGGCCGGCGGAGCCCGCGGAGCTGTCCGACGCGGAGGTCGAGACGCCGGCCGAGGTGAAGTCGTACCAGGATGCGCAGAACGGGCCGGCGGCGCTGTTCCGGCGGCGGCGCCGGACGGTTGCGGGCGGCGAGCCTCAGGTCGGGCGGCCCGAGCAGTGGGCGCCCGTGGGGCAGGAGACGACGCGGCACACGCACCGGGGCATCCGGTTCGGCGGTGAGAAGGTGCTGATCGTCGACGACGACATCCGCAACGTGTTCGCGCTGACCAGTGTGCTGGAGCAGCACGGTCTGTCGGTGCTGTACGCGGAGAACGGCCGTGAGGGCATCGAGGTGCTGGAGCAGCACGACGATGTGGCGGTCGTGCTGATGGACATCATGATGCCGGAGATGGACGGGTACGCGACGACCACGGCGATCCGGCGGATGCCGCAGTTCTCCGGGCTGCCGATCGTGGCGCTGACGGCGAAGGCGATGAAGGGCGACCGGGAGAAGGCGATCGAGTCGGGCGCCTCGGACTACGTCACCAAGCCGGTCGACCCCGATCATCTGCTGTCGGTGATGGAGCAGTGGATGCGGGAGGAGTGACGGGAACCATGCGGCGGCGCGAGAAGTTGCTGACTCAGGGTGTCCGAAGTCGTGTAGCGGTGCGGGATTCGGGGAACCTTCTGGTCTCGTGCCGCGTTCCTGCTACGTGCTGAGTGACATCACGGTGACAGGGTGTGGCGACGGTCGGGGTGCAGCTACCATGACCGGCACAAGGAAGGGCGGCGCAAAGGAGTCGTCCCCAGGGGCGGCGCCCGGTGCACTGCCGGGGCGAGGAGGGCGGGCCATGGTGCAGAAGGCCAAGATCCTCCTGGTCGATGACCGGCCGGAGAATCTGCTGGCGCTGGAGGCGATCCTCTCGGCGCTCGATCAGACGCTGGTGCGGGCATCGTCCGGGGAAGAGGCGCTGAAAGCACTGCTGACGGACGACTTCGCGGTCATTCTGCTGGACGTCCAGATGCCGGGAATGGACGGTTTCGAGACGGCCGCGCACATCAAACGCAGAGAGCGGACGCGGGACATCCCGATCATCTTCCTCACGGCGATCAACCACGGCCCCCACCACACCTTCCGCGGGTACGCGGCGGGCGCGGTGGACTACATCTCCAAGCCGTTCGACCCGTGGGTGCTGCGGGCGAAGGTGTCCGTGTTCGTCGAGCTGTACATGAAGAACTGCCAGCTGCGTGAGCAGGCGGCGCTGCTGCGGCTCCAGTTGGAGGGCGGCGGCAAGCCGGCTGTGGGCGGCAAGGAGTCTGCCGGGCTGCTCGCCGAGCTGTCCGCGCGGCTCGCGGCGGTCGAGGAGCAGGCCGAGGCGCTGTCCAAGCAGCTCGACGACGAGTCGGCGGACGCGGCGGCGGTGGCCACGGCGGCGCACCTGGAGCGCAAACTCACCGGTCTGCGGCGGGCGCTGGACGCGCTGGAGCCGGGCACGGGCAGCGGCACGGCGTCGGTGCCGTCGCAGAGCTGACAGGAACTGACGCGTGCCGCTCCGGGAGTTGCGCGTGAGCGGGCGTCAGTTTCGCGCCTTCGCCGGGGCGACACGAACGGGTGAAGCGGTGGGCACACGTGTCGCCTTCCGTCTCCACCGGTAATCTCACACCATGGCCTCACGTCCCTCCGCAGCCAAGAAGCAGCCCGCCAGGAAGGCGGCCGCTCCCGCGAAGGCTCCGGCGAAGAAGGCCGCCGCGAAGAAGCCTCCGGCCAAGCGGGCGCCCGCGAAGAAGGCACCCGCCAGGAAGGCCGTGGCGAAGAAGGTGGCGCCCAAGCCGGCACCCAGCCCCACGGGAGGCGTGTACCGGCTGGTGCGCGCCCTGTGGCTGGGCCTGGCGCACGCCGTGGGCGCGGTGTTCCGCGGCATAGGGACCGGCGCCAGGAACCTCGACCCCGCCCACCGCAAGGACGGCGTCGCGCTGCTGCTGCTCGGCATCGCGCTGATCGTCGCCGCGGGCACCTGGGCGGATCTGCGCGGCCCGGTCGGCGATCTCGTCGAGATCCTCGTGACCGGCTCCTTCGGGCGTCTGGACCTGCTCGCTCCGATCCTCTTCGCGGTCATCGCCGTCCGGCTCATCCGGCACCCCGAGCAGCCCGAGGCCAACGGCCGCATCGTGATCGGCCTGTCGGCGCTCGTCATCGGCGTGCTCGGCCAGGTCCACATCGCGTGCGGCGCGCCCGCCCGCAGCGACGGCATGCAGGCCATAAGGGACGCCGGCGGCCTCATCGGCTGGGGCGCGGCCACCCCGCTGACGTACGCCATGGGCGACGTCCTCGCCGTGCCGCTGCTGGTGCTGCTCACCGTCTTCGGACTGCTGGTCGTCACCGCCACGCCCGTCAACGCCGTCCCGCAGCGGCTGCGGCAGCTCGGCGTGCGCCTGGGCGTGCTGCACGACCCCGCGGGCGGCTACGACGAGTACGGCGACCTCGCGGACGACGACGAGCGCTACGACGACCAGTGGCGCGAGGCGCTTCCCGCCCGCTCCCGCGGACGCGCGGGCGGCCCGCAGGCGTACGACGCCGACGTCGCCGAGGAGGAGGAGGCGCTCGGCCGGCGGCGCGGCCGGCCTCGGCGTTCGGCGGTGCCGCAGCCGGCGATGGACCGGCGGCTCGACGCCGTGGACATCGCCGCGGCCGCGGCGGCCGACCTCGACGGCGCCGTGCTGCACGGCATGCCGCCCTCCCGGACCGTCGCCGACCTCACGCAAGGCGTGCGGACGGGCGATCGAGAACCCACCACGCCGACGCCCGTTCCCCAGCCTGCCGCGCCCGCCCCGCCCGCCGCACGCGCCGCGCGGGGTGGCAAGGACACGTCGGGGCCGGTCCCCGACCTGACCAAGGCGGCCCCCGAGACGCCGCGCGACCTGCCGTCGCGCGCCGAGCAGCTCCAGCTGTCCGGGGACATCACCTACGCCCTGCCCGCGCTCGACCTCCTCACGCGCGGAGGGCCGGGCAAGGCGCGCAGCGCGGCCAACGACGCCATAGTGGCCGCGTTGACGACCGTGTTCACCGAGTTCAAGGTCGACGCGGCCGTCACCGGCTTCACCCGCGGTCCGACGGTCACACGCTACGAGGTGGAGCTCGGCCCCGCCGTCAAGGTCGAGCGGATCACCGCGCTGACGAAGAACATCGCGTACGCCGTCGCCAGCCCCGACGTGCGAATCATCTCGCCGATCCCCGGCAAGTCCGCCGTCGGCATCGAGATCCCCAACACCGACCGCGAGATGGTCAACCTCGGCGACGTGCTGCGGCTCGCGGAGTCCGCGGAGGACGACGACCCGATGCTGGTCGCCTTCGGCAAGGACGTCGAGGGCGGCTACGTCATGCACTCACTGGCGAAGATGCCGCACATGCTGGTCGCCGGCGCCACGGGCTCCGGCAAGTCGTCCTGCATCAACTGCCTGATCACGTCGATCATGATGCGGGCGACCCCGGAGGACGTCCGGATGATCCTCGTCGACCCCAAGCGGGTCGAACTGACCGCCTACGAGGGCATCCCGCACCTGATCACGCCGATCATCACCAACCCCAAGCGGGCCGCCGAGGCCCTCCAGTGGGTCGTACGCGAGATGGACCTCCGCTACGACGACCTGGCGGCGTACGGCTTCCGGCACATCGACGACTTCAACCGCGCCGTCCGCGAGGGCAAGGTCAAGCCGCCCGAGGGCAGCGAGCGCGAGCTCCAGCCCTACCCGTACCTGTTGGTGATCGTCGACGAGCTCGCGGACCTGATGATGGTCGCCCCGCGCGACGTCGAGGACGCGATCGTGCGGATCACCCAGCTCGCGCGTGCGGCAGGCATCCACCTGGTGCTCGCCACCCAGCGGCCCTCCGTCGACGTCGTCACCGGTCTGATCAAGGCGAACGTGCCCTCCCGGCTCGCCTTCGCCACCTCCTCGCTCGCCGACTCGCGGGTGATTCTCGACCAGCCCGGCGCGGAGAAGCTCATCGGCAAGGGCGACGGGCTGTTCCTGCCGATGGGGGCCAGCAAGCCGACCCGTATGCAGGGCGCGTTCGTCACCGAGGCCGAGGTCGCGGCCGTCGTGCAGCACTGCAAGGACCAGATGGCGCCCGTCTTCCGGGAGGACGTCACCGTCGGCTCCAAGCAGAAGAAGGAGATCGACGAGGACATCGGCGACGACCTGGACCTGCTGTGCCAGGCCGCGGAGCTGGTGGTGTCCACGCAGTTCGGATCGACGTCCATGCTCCAGCGCAAGCTGCGCGTCGGCTTCGCCAAGGCGGGCCGGCTGATGGACCTGATGGAGTCGCGCAACATCGTCGGGCCGAGCGAAGGATCGAAAGCACGTGACGTTCTTGTGAAACCCGACGAGTTGGACGGCGTGCTCGCGGTGATCCGTGGGGAGTCTGAAGGGTAGGCGTTTCCCGCGGGGAGGGAGGCCGTCCGTGACTCACCCGTTAGCGAGCGACGCGCAACCGTTTCCCCTCGGCGTACGTCAAGTTGAGCGAGACAGGCGAGGGTTCCGACCTCGGGATTCACGTCTTGCCCGTCATCGGCGTGTCCGGCCATTCCGATGGCGTACAAAGTGCTACCGCCCGGTTGCCCCTCCCTTTCGCACCCCCCCTACACTGAACCTCCAGCACAGGCGGCTACACGCTCGAAAGGCGCCCCCGTGTCCATCGGCAACTCCCCTCAAGACGAGCGTCCGTTCGAAGACGCCTCCGAGGAAGCCCGCCCCTCCATCGGCCGAACCCTGCGACAGGCGCGCGTCGCCGCCGGCCTCACCGTCGACGACGTCAGCACCGCCACCCGGGTCCGGATCGCCATCGTGCGCGCCATCGAGGCGGACGACTTCGCCCCCTGCGGCGGTGACGTCTACGCGCGCGGGCACATCCGCAGCATCGCGCGCGCCGTGCGCCTGGATCCCGCCCCGCTGATGGAACAGTTCGACGCCCTGTACGGCGGCCGTCCGGCGCCCACCCCGGCCGCCCCCCTGTTCGAGGCGGAACGCATCCGCCCCGAGCGGCGCGGCCCGAACTGGACCGCCGCCATGGTCGCCGCGATCGTCGCGGTGATCGGCTTCGTCGGCTTCACCGCGTTCAAGGGCGGCGACGAGGGGACGAAGGACGTCGCCGACGGCACCGCCCCGTCCAGCAGCGCGCCCGCCACCCCGACCCCGAAGTCGGACAAGCCCGCCCCCGTGAAGCCCGCCCCCTCCGACAGCGCCATCGCCGCCGCGCCCCAGGACAAGGTGACCGTCCAGGTCAGCGCCACCGACGGCAAGAGCTGGATCTACGCCAAGGACCACAACGGCCGGATGCTGTTCGACGGGCTGCTCAAGAAGGGCGACTCCAAGACCTTCCAGGACAGCGAGAAGATCAACCTGGTCCTCGGCGACGCCGGCGCGATCCAGCTGTACGTCAACGGCAAGAAGATCGACGACGACTTCCAGCCCGGCGCGGTGGAGCGGCTGACGTACACCAAGGGCGATCCGCAGGCCGGCTGAGCGGTGACACGAGTGCGTACGGGGTCGGCGCGGATCGCCAACCCCGTCGGGCGGGGGTGTCAGCCGGACGAAGTAGTCTTGAGCCCATGCCTGAACGCCGTACCGTCGCACTCGTCACCCTTGGCTGCGCCCGTAACGAGGTGGACTCGGAGGAGCTCGCAGGCCGTTTGGAGGCGGACGGCTGGCAACTCGTGGAGGACGCCGAGGACGCGGACGTCGCCGTCGTCAACACCTGCGGCTTCGTCGACGCCGCCAAGAAGGACTCCGTGGACGCCCTGCTGGAGGCCAACGACCTCAAGGGGCACGGCAGAACGCAGGCCGTCGTGGCCGTGGGCTGCATGGCCGAGCGGTACGGCAAGGACCTCGCCGAGGCCCTGCCCGAGGCCGACGGCGTGCTCGGATTCGACGACTACGCCGACATCTCCGACCGCCTCCAGACCATCCTGAGCGGCGGCGTCCACGCCGCCCACACCCCGCGCGACCGGCGCAAGCTGCTGCCGATCAGCCCTGCCGAGCGGCAGTCCGCCCCGGACGTCGCCCTGCCCGGGCACGGCGCCCCGGCCGACCTGCCCGAGGGCGTCGCCCCGGTCTCCGGGCCGCGCGCGCCCCTGCGCCGCCGTCTCGACGGCACTCCGGTCGCCTCGGTCAAGCTCGCCTCCGGCTGCGACCGGCGCTGCACCTTCTGCGCCATCCCGTCCTTCCGCGGCTCCTTCATCTCGCGCCGCCCGAGCGACGTGCTGAACGAGACGCGCTGGCTGGCCGAGCAGGGCGTCAAGGAGATCATGCTGGTCTCCGAGAACAACACCTCCTACGGCAAGGACCTCGGCGACATCCGCCTGCTGGAGTCCCTGCTGCCCGACCTCGCCGACGTCGACGGCATCGAGCGGGTGCGGGTCAGCTACCTCCAGCCCGCCGAGATGCGGCCCGGCCTCATCGACGTGCTGACCTCCACCCCGAAGGTCGCCCCGTACTTCGACCTGTCCTTCCAGCACTCCGCGCCCGGCGTGCTGCGCGCGATGCGCCGCTTCGGCGACACCGACCGCTTCCTGGAACTGCTCGACACCATCCGCGCCAAGGCGCCCCAGGCCGGTGTGCGCTCCAACTTCATCGTCGGCTTCCCCGGCGAGTCCGAGGCCGACCTCGCGGAGCTGGAGCGGTTCCTGAACCACGCGCGGCTGGACGCCATCGGCGTCTTCGGCTACTCCGACGAGGAAGGTACCGAGGCCGCCACCTACGAGAACAAGCTCGACGAGGACGTCGTCGCCGAGCGGCTCGCCCGGGTCTCCCGGCTCGCCGAGGAACTCGTCTCGCAGCGGGCCGAGGAGCGGGTCGGGGAGACCGTGCGCGTGCTCGTGGAGTCGCTGGACGACGAGGGCGTCCACGGCCGGGGCGAGCACCAGGCGCCGGAGACCGACGGCCAGGTGCTGCTCACATCGGGCGAGGGACTGGCCGTCGGCCGTATGGTCGAGGCGAAGGTGGTCGGCACGGAAGGCGTCGACCTGGTGGCCGAGCCCCTCACGGGCTCGATCGGGTGTAGTGAGGAGGCAGCCAGATGACGGGTGTCCCGGCGTCGGCGGCAGGAGGCTCCTCGCAGGCGAAGGGGCCGGCCGCGAGGCCCGCCCCCGCGCCCGTCGCCATGGGCGCGGAGGGTCCGGCCGCGGAGATCGGGGCCGACGTGACCGGCGCCGCCCCCGACGAGCAGGGCACCCTGCGGCCCGCGCGCGGCGCCAAACTGGCCGCCGCGGCCGTCAACCAGGCGAGCGTGTGGAACATCGCCAACATGCTGACGATGCTCCGGCTGCTCCTGGTGCCCGGCTTCGTCGCCCTGATGCTCGCCGACGGCGGCTACGACCCGGCCTGGCGCTCGCTCGCCTGGGCCGCCTTCGCCATCGCCATGATCACCGACCTGTTCGACGGGCACCTGGCGCGGACCTACAACCTCGTCACCGACTTCGGGAAGATCGCCGACCCCATCGCCGACAAGGCCATCATGGGGGCGGCCCTGATCTGCCTGTCCGCCCTCGGTGACCTGCCGTGGTGGGTGACGGGCGTGATCCTCGGCCGGGAGCTCGGCATCACCCTGATGCGGTTCCTCGTCATCCGGTACGGCGTCATCCCCGCCAGCCGCGGCGGCAAGCTCAAGACGCTCACCCAGGGCGTGGCCGTCGGGATGTACGTACTGGCGCTGACGGGATGGCTGGCCACCCTCAGATTCTGGGTGATGGGCGCCGCGGTCGTGCTGACGGTGGTGACCGGACTGGACTACGTGCGGCAGGCCGTCGTGCTGCGCCGGCAGGGCCTCGCCGAACGCAAGGCGGCACTGGAGGAGACGCAGCGTTGAGTTCCCCGGCCGCCGATGTGCTGCGACTACTCACCGTGAGGGGTGAGACGCTGGCCGTGGCCGAATCGCTCACGGGTGGACTGGTCGCGGCGGAGATCACCGCGGTCCCCGGCGCCTCCCGGGCCTTCCGCGGATCGGTCACCGCCTACGCGACCGGTCTCAAGCAGGAACTGCTCGGCGTCGACGCCGGCCTGCTGGCCGCCCGCGGAGCCGTGGACCCGCAGGTCGCGGCCCAGATGGCGGCCGGCGTGCGCAAGGCCCTGGGCGCCGACTGGGGCATCGCCACCACTGGCGTGGCCGGCCCCGATCCGCAGGACGGCCAACCCGTCGGCACGGTCTTCGTGGCGGTGGACGGGCCGTTCGGGGCGGGGCCTGGTTCTGCCTCTGGCGGAAAAGTGGAGGCGCTGCGGTTGAACGGCAGCCGTGCGGAAATTCGTAGAGAGAGTGTACGGAGCGTACTCACCGTGCTTCTGAGGGCGCTTGCGGACGAACATTCCGGGAATGAGCGGGCACAGGATACGGAACAGAACGGGGGGTTTTGATGTTTGCAGCCCTGAGTGAACACGACATCGCTCCCCGCACGGCCGCAGCGCGAGGCGGTACGGTGGGGCGTGAAGGATGCGGCTACGCGGTCCGAGGAGGGAGCCACCGATGATTCTGCTCCGTCGCCTGCTGGGTGACGTGCTGCGTCGGCAGCGCCAGCGCCAGGGCCGTACTCTGCGCGAAGTCTCCTCGTCCGCCCGAGTCTCACTCGGCTATCTCTCCGAGGTGGAGCGGGGGCAGAAGGAGGCTTCCTCCGAGCTGCTCTCCGCCATCTGCGACGCGTTGGACGTACGGATGTCCGAGCTCATGCGGGAAGTGAGCGACGAGCTCGCCCTCGCCGAGCTGGCCCAGTCTGCCGCCGCCACCCCCAGCGAGCCCGTGCCCACGCCGGTTCGCCCGATGCTGGGTTCCGTGTCGGTGACCGGTGTGCCACCGGAGCGGGTGACCATCAAGGCGCCCGCCGAAGCTGTGGACGTGGTCGCCGCCTGACCTGCCCGTCCGGGCTGCGGGGCGCATGACGAGCACGGCACAGGACGACGACATTGTGGAGGCCCCGGCCGGGGTGCTCCGGGGCGACCCGGGGAGTGCGGTCGGGGTTTTTGCATGCCCTTTCTGCATGCCCGGGGGCGGCCGTCCGTTGGGTGGGCGGGGGGCGGGTCCGTTTGCCGGGGTCGGGCGCGGCGGTCATCGTGGAGGGGCTGGACGGGGGAGCGGCTGTGCGGGGCTGACCACCGGAGGTGCCGATGAGCGACGTCGTGAAGTGTTCCCGTCTCTGCCGGGCGGAGTCTGCGTGATAGCCCGGCGCGGGGCCGCTCTGGGACTGGGCGCGCTGTGGTGGTGGGCCGTGCTGCGGCTCGCGGTCAGCCCGGACGCGGGAGTGGTGGAAGGCGCCGTCGTCGCCGGCGGGTGGGGGCTGAGCCTGCTGCCGGTGCACTGCGCGGCCAGGGGGCGGGCGGCGGGCGCGGTGGCTGTGGGGCGGTGGAAGGCCGCTTGGCGGGGGGTGCGGTGAGGTGGCTGTGAGGAGGGGAGACGGGTCGCGGAGTTTCGCTCGCGCCCCGGCTTCGTGCGTCCTTCCCGGGAGCTACCAGGGCATCGCGACCCCGCCGTTCGGGCGGAGGATCTGGCCCGTGGTGAAGGACGACGCGTCCGAGGCCAGGTGCAGTACGGCGTGAGCGATCTCGTCCGGTTCACCGACCCGGCCCAGCGGTGACATGCGCGACATGAGCGCCTCCGTGCGCTCCTGTGCGCCGGGGTCGTGGCGGTCGGTCATGGGTGTGCGGATCCACCCCGGGGCGACGGCGTTGACGCGGATGCCGTGCCGGCCGACCTCGGTCGCCAGGGTCTTGGTGAGCTGGACCACGGCGGCCTTGGCGACCCCGTAGCACAGGAGCCCGGGGCCGCCGGTGTCCACGGCGCCCGAGGCCATGGTGACGATGCTGCCCCTCGTACCGTTCGAGATCATCAGACGGGCGGCTTCCTGGCAGGCGTACAGCACGCCCTTGAAGTTGACGTCGAGCACCCGGTCGAGGTCCTCCTCGCGGGTGTCCAGGACGGGACTGCTGTGCATGATCCCGGCGACGGCGGCCATGACGTCCAGGCGCCCGCAGGACTCGACCGCCTGCCGGACCTGGGCGTGCTCGGTGACGTCGAGAAGGTGGGTGCGGGCGATGCCGCCCCGGTCCTTGATGAGGGCCGCCGTCTCGTGCAGGCCCGTGGCGTCGCGGTCAGCGCCGTGGACGAGCGCGCCGGCCTCGGCGAGCAGCACGGCGCAGGCCCGGCCGATGCCGCCGGCGGCGCCGGTGACGAATGCGGTGCGTCCGGTGAGGTCGTACGCCTTCACGGCCATGAAGGGACCGTACGAGAGTTTCTGACGGGTCGTCAATTACCGGTGCGGGGGCGGATACGGCGGGCGGCCGGTGACCCCGGGGCGGGGGCCGGGCCGGGCTGGCAGGACGGGCACCAGTACGTCGGACGCTCACGGGAGCCGTCGCCCTGGTCGGCGAGGCGGACCGGGGTTCCGCAGCGCAGGCAGGGGCGGTGCGCGCGGCCGTAGACGAAGAGGTCCTGGCCGCGCCGGCCCGTCGTGGCGCGGACGGGGCGGTCACGGTTGACCTCCAGGAGCCGCTTGGCCAGGGCGGGCAGCTTCGCGGCGCGGTCGGCGGGGAGCGCGCCTGCGGGGAGCCAGGGGCTGACGCCGAGGAGAAAGCAGAGCTCGCACTTGTAGACATTGCCGATGCCGGCGAGGTTGCGCTGGTCGAGGAGGGCCTCGCCGAGGGGGCGGGCGGGGTCGGCGAGAAGATTGGCGAGCGCCCGCTCGGGGTCCCAGTCGGGACCCAGCAGGTCCGGGCCGAGGTGTCCCACGGCTCGCTCCTCGTCGGCCGTGCGCAGCAGTTCGAGGACCGGGAGGCGGTAGCCGACGGCCGTGCGGTCCTCGGTGCCGAGGATCGCCCGGATCTGGTGTCCCGGGCCGCCGGTCCAGCGCTGGTCGTTCGTGTACACCCTCCAGGAGCCGTCCATCCGCAGGTGCGAGTGGAGCGTCAGGCCGCCCTCGACGCGGGTGAGGAGGTGCTTGCCGCGCGCGGTGACGTCCAGGACGGCGCGTCCGGTGAGGTCGGCGGTGGCGTGCTTGGGCACCCGCAGGTCGGAGCGGGTCAGCGTCTTGCCGGCGAGGGCCCCGTGCAGTCGCCGCGCGGCCTGCCAGACCGTGTCACCTTCGGGCATGGGTCAAGGGTGGCACGGGGAGCGGAGTCGCTGCGGTGGAGCGGCCGGTGGCCGGCGTGGAGCGATCGACGGCGTCGTCCGCGGCCGTGGTGATGCCGGAGGGGCTGGTCGTCATGCTCGCAGCCGCAGTCCCCGGGGGGTCGCGATGAAGCCCGCTTGCTCCAGGAGGGCGCCGAGGGGCGAGGTCAGGGCCGAGGCGCCGTTGACGCGCTCCACCGTGACCGTGCCGAGGGAGCCCGCGCGGGCGGCATCGGCCAGGGCCTGGGCCGCCGCCTGCAGACGGGGGTCGTCGGCCGGGGAGTCCTGACCTTCCGCGGTGGTCGGCCAGGCCAGCAGGGTCTTGCCGCCGCGCTCCATGTAGAGGGTCAGCTCGCCCTCGACGAGCACCACCAGCGAGCCCGCCTTGCGGCCCGGTTTGTGCCCGGCGCCGGTCGGCGGCTCGGGCCAGGGCAGGGCGGCGCCGTACGCGTTCGCGGGGTCGGCCGCCGCGAGGACCACCGCACGGGAAGCGAGCGAGGGCGTACGCCGACCGCGGGCGGCGAAGCCGGAGGCCCGCGGGGCGGAGTGACGGGAGCCGGATGTGTAGGGCGCGCCGTGAGGGGGGCCTGAGCCGCCCCTGGGGCCGCCCGCGCCGGGAGAGTCGAAGTCGTGCGGCGAGATGAGGTCGTCCGGTGAGGTGGACGTGACCCGGGGCCCGGAGGTCTCCTCGGGGCCGGCGAGCTCCCAGCCGGGATCGTCGGACGGGGAGGCGTCGGGGAAGGCGAAGCCGTCCGTCGTTCCGGCGAAGCCGCCGGGAGTGCCGCTCCCGAGCGTGGGGCCGGGCAGGGTCTCGCCACGATCGCGGGCGTTGGCCACCGCGCGGACACGGTCCACGGCGCCGTCCATGGCGAACTGCGCGGCACCGAGACCTTCCACGACGTATCCACGCCGGGCCTGGCCGCTGTCCTCGAAGACGGACAGGACCCGGTACGTCGCCGAGAAGCCGCCCTCGACCCCCTCGGCGGCGACCGCGCCCCGGGTGACCACGCCGTGCCGGTCGAGGAGCGTGCGGGCGAGGGCGTGGGCGCGGACGGTGGGGTCCTCCTCCTGAGCGGGGAGGAGCGACCAACGGCCTCCGACGGTCGGGGGGCCGCTGCGGGAAGCGGCACGCGCGGCGGCCGTCAGCGAGCCGTAACGACCGCGGGGGACGGCGCGTTTGGCGCGGTGCGCCGTGGAGCCGGCGGTGCGGCCCGAGCCCAGGAGGGCGCGCATCGGCGCCAGGGTGTCGTTGGTGAGCCGGCCGGACCAGGCGAGATCCCAGAGGACGTCGGCGAGTTGGGGGTCACCGGCCTCGGGGTGGCCGCTCGCGCGGACCTGGTCGGCGATCTGACGGAAGAACAGGCCGTAGCCGCCCGAGAGGGCGTCGAGGACGCCGCGGTGCAGCTCCGTCAGCTCCAGCGGGTGGGGCGGGGGCAGGAGCAGCGGGGCCGCGTCCGTCAGATACAGCGAGACCCAGCCGTCCTTGCCGGGAAGGGACCCGGCTCCTGCCCACACCACCTCGCCGGAGGCGGTGAGTTCGTCGAGCATGGCCGGGGTGTAGTCCGTCACCCGGGACGGCAGCACCAGCTTCTCCAGGGCGGACGCGGGCACCGACGCGCCCTGGAGCTGTTCGACCGCGCGGACCAGGCCGTCGACGCCGCGCAGCGCGTGGCCCTTGCCGATGTGCTGCCACTGGGGCAGGAACTGGGCGAAGGCCGGGGGCGGGACCGGCTCCAGCTCGTGGCGCAGGGCGGCCAGGGAGCGCCTGCGCAGCCTGCGCAGCACGGTCGCGTCGCACCACTCCTGGCCGATGCCCGCAGGATGGAACTCGCCCTGGACGACGCGTCCGCCCGCCGCGAGCCGCTGGAGCGCGCCGTCGGTGACCGCCACGCCCAGCCCGAAGCGGGCGGCGGCCGTGGCCGAGGTGAACGGCCCGTGGGTGCGGGCGTAGCGGGCGAGGAGGTCGCCGAGGGGGTCCTTCACCGGTTCGGTGAAGGCTTCCGGGACGCCGACCGGCAGGGCCGTGCCCAGCGCGTCGCGCAGCCGGCCCGCGTCCTCGACGGTCGCCCAGTGGTCGGTGCCGGCGACGCGGACCCTGATCGCCCGGCGGGCGGACGCCAGCTCCTCGGCCCAGGCGGGTTCGGCGCCGCGCTCGGCCAGTTCGGCCCCGGTGAGCGGGCCGAGCAGGCGCAGGATGTCGGCGACGCCCTCGGCGTCCTTCACACGGCGGTCCTCGGTGAGCCACTGCAGCTCCCGCTCCAGCTCGGTGAGGACCTCCGCGTCGAGCAGTTCGCGCAGCTCCGCCTGGCCGAGCAGCTCGGCCAGCAGACGGGAGTCCAGGGAGAGCGCCGCGGCGCGGCGCTCGGCGAGCGGGGAGTCGCCCTCGTAGAGGAACTGGGCGACGTAGCCGAAGAGCAGGGAGCGGGCGAAGGGGGACGGCTCGGGGGTGGTGACCTCGACCAGGCGCACCCTGCGCGACTCCAGGTCGCCCATCAGCTCCACGAGCCCGGGGACGTCGAAGACGTCCTGGAGGCACTCGCGGACCGCCTCCAGGACGATCGGGAACGAGCCGAACTCGCTCGCCACCTGCAGCAGTTGAGCGGCGCGCTGACGCTGCTGCCACAGCGGTGTGCGCTTGCCGGGGTTGCGGCGCGGCAGCAGCAGCGCGCGGGCGGCGCACTCACGGAACCGGGCCGCGAACAGCGCCGAGCCGCCGACCTGGTCGGTGACGATCTGGTCGACCTCGCCCTTGTCGAAGACGACGTCCGCCGCGCCGACGGGCGCCTGCTCGGCGTCGTACTCCGAGCCGGCCCTCGAGGGCTCCTGGTCGAGCAGGTCCAGGCCCATCAGGTCGGCGTCCGGCAGGCGCAGCACGATGCCGTCGTCGGCGTGCATCACCTGGGCGTCCATGCCGTACCGCTCGGACAGTTTGGCGCCGAGAGCGAGCGCCCAGGGGGCGTGCACCTGGGCGCCGAAGGGCGAGTGCACGACGACGCGCCAGTCGCCGAGTTCGTCGCGGAAGCGTTCGACGACGATGGTCCGGTCGTCCGGCACATGGCCGCAGGCCTGGCGTTGCTCGTCCAGGTAGGAGAGCACGTTGTCGGCCGCCCAGGCGTCCAGGCCCGCGGTGAGCAGACGGAGCCGGGCGTCCTCCTCGGGGAGGGAGCCGACCTCGCGCAGGAACGCGCCCACCGCGCGGCCCAGTTCGAGCGGCCGGCCCAGCTGGTCGCCCTTCCAGAACGGGAGCCGGCCCGGGACTCCGGGCGCGGGAGAGACCAGGACGCGGTCGCGGGTGATGTCCTCGATGCGCCAGGAGCTCGTGCCGAGCGTGAAGACGTCGCCCACCCGGGACTCGTAGACCATCTCCTCGTCGAGCTCCCCGACGCGGCCGCCGCCCTTCTTCGGGTCGGCCCCGGCCAGGAAGACGCCGAACAGGCCCCGGTCGGGGATCGTGCCCCCGGAGGTGACGGCCAGGCGCTGGGCGCCGGGGCGTCCGGTGATCGTGCCGGCGACCCGGTCCCACACCACGCGCGGGCGCAGCTCGGCGAACGCGTCGGACGGGTAGCGGCCGGCCAGCATGTCCAGGACCGCCGTGAAGGCGGACTCCGGGAGGGAGGCGAAGGGCGCGGCCCGGCGGACCAGGGTGAGGAGGTCGTCGAGCTGCCAGGTGTCCATGGACGTCATCGCGACGAGCTGCTGGGCGAGCACGTCCAGAGGGTTCGCCGGCACCTTGAGGGACTCGATGCCGCCCGTGCGCATCCGCTCGGTGACGACCGCGGCCTGGACCAGGTCGCCGCGGTACTTGGGGAAGACCACGCCGGTCGACACGGCCCCGACCTGGTGGCCCGCGCGGCCCACGCGCTGCAGCCCGGACGCCACCGAGGGCGGGGACTCCACCTGGACGACCAGGTCGACGGCGCCCATGTCGATGCCCAGTTCCAGGCTGGAGGTGGCGACCACGGCGGGCAGGCGGCCGGCCTTCAGGTCCTCCTCGACGAGCGCGCGCTGTTCCTTGGACACCGAGCCGTGGTGGGCGCGCGCGAGGACGGGCGGCGCGCCCTGCGCCGCACCCGAGCCGCCCATCAGCTCGGCCGGCGCGTGGTGCTCGTCGAGCGGTTCGCCGGTGGCCCGTTCGTAGGCGATCTCGTTGAGGCGGTTGCACAGGCGCTCGGCGAGCCGGCGGGAGTTCGCGAACACGATCGTGGAGCGGTGGGCCTGGACGAGGTCGGCGATGCGCTCCTCGACGTGCGGCCAGATCGACGGGCGTTCCGCGCCCTCGGAACCGTCGGCGACCGGGGAGCCGCCCAGCTCGCCCAGGTCCTCGACCGGGACCACCACGGACAGGTCGAACTCCTTGCCCGACTCGGGCTGGACGATCTCCACCTTGCGGCGCGGTGACAGATAGCGGGCCACCTCGTCGACCGGGCGGACCGTCGCCGAGAGGCCGATCCGGCGGGCCGGCGCCGGCAGGAGCTCGTCGAGGCGTTCCAGGGAGAGGGCGAGGTGGGCGCCGCGCTTGGTGCCGGCCACGGCGTGGACCTCGTCCAGGATGATCGTCTCCACGCCGGTCAGCGCGTCGCGCGTGGCCGACGTCAGCATCAGGAACAACGACTCCGGAGTGGTGATCAGGATGTCCGGCGGGCGGGTGGACAGCGCGCGGCGCTCGGCGGCGGGCGTGTCCCCGGAGCGGATGCCGACCTTGATCTCCGGTTCGGGCAGGCCCAGCCGCACGGATTCCTGGCGGATGCCGGTCAGCGGGCTGCGCAGATTGCGTTCGACGTCGACCGCGAGGGCCTTGAGCGGTGACACGTACAGGACGCGGCAGCGCTTCCTCGGGTCGGCCGGCGGGGGCGTCGAGGCCAGCTGGTCCAGGGCCGCGAGAAACGCGGCCAGGGTCTTGCCGGACCCGGTCGGAGCCACCACCAGCACGTCCGAGCCCTCGCCGATGGCCTGCCACGCGCCCGCCTGTGCCGCGGTGGGCGCGGAGAAGGCGCCCGTGAACCAGCCGCGGGTCGCGGGGGAGAAGCCGTCCATGGCTCGGTGTGCGTCGCTGACCATGCGTCCATCCTGCACCCGAGCACTGACAACGGTGCTGACCTGCGGCCCGTCCCGCCGTCCGATCGCGTCGGGCGGAGGGCGGTCGCGCAGAATGGGGGTATGGCGGGTTCCGGAGAGGTGGCGAGGCACTGGCGGTACGCGGAGTTGCCGGAGGTGGACCTGCTCCGTGCCCGCTATGTCCGCAAGACGTTCGTCCGGCACACGCACGAGCACTTCGTCATCGCCGCCATCGCCGACGGGGTCGAGGTGTTCCACCATCGGGGGAGTGACCAGTACGCCGGAGCCGGCGCGCTCGCGCTGGTCAACCCGGACACCCCGCACACCGGGCGGGCCGGTGTGCCCGAGGGCTGGCGGTACGGGGCGGTGTATCCGGCACCCGAGGTGGTGGCCGCGATCGCGGCCGAGACGACGACGCTCAAGGGCGCGCCGGGGTTCGTGAGCCCGGTGCTCGACGACCCGTACGCCGCGGCGCTGGTGCACCGGGTGCTGCGGGCCGCCGACGAGGGCGACGCACTGGCCGCCGACACGCTGCTGCGGGTGGCCGTGACCCGGCTGCTGCGGCTCAACGGCGGACCGGCGCCTCAGCGGGCGGTACGCACGGCCGGAGGTCGGATCGCCGCACGCGCGCGTGCCGTGCTGGAGGAGCGGATGACCGGTCCGCCCACTCTGGAGCACCTCGCGCAGGACCTCGGCACCAGCCCCTTCGCCCTGTTGAGGGCGTTCCGGGACGCCTACGGGATGCCCCCGCACACCTGGCTGACGGACGCCCGGGTCCGTCGGGCGAGGCGGCTGCTGGACACCGGCGTCCCGCCCGCCGAGGCGGCCGTAGCCGTCGGATTCACCGACCAGCCCCATCTCAACCGGCACTTCACACGGATCGTGGGCGTGCCCCCGGGCGCCTACCAGCGCGGGCGCGAGGATGCTCGGGAACCAAGGGACACACGCGAGCCCGAGGACGTACGCGAGCGCAAGAACGTACAAGACGTGCGGCGCCGGCTGCTCCTACCGTCCGACGGGTGGCAGAACAGACAGCTCGGACAGGACCAGTGGCACGAACAGCGCGCACGGACGAAGGACCCGGCGGGAGAGGCAGGCCGGACGCCGCCGTCGTACGGGACGCCCTCGGCGTCGGCGTCGCCGTCGGACTCTCCGGATTCGCCTTCGGGGTGACCTCGGCGGGCAGCGGGCTCACGGCATGGCAGACCTGTGCGCTCAGCCTGCTGGTGTTCACCGGCGCGTCCCAGTTCGCGCTCGTCGGTGCGCTGGCGGCCGGCGGCAACCCCCTCACGGCGGCCGCGGGCGCCTTCTTCCTCGGCGTGCGCAACGCCTTCTACGGCCTGCGGCTGTCGCAGGTGCTGGCCCTCCCGCGCGCGGTGCGCCCGTTCGCCGCGCAATGGGTGATCGACGAGACGGCCGCCGTCTCGCTGGCGCAGCGCGACCGGCGCGGGGCGCGCCTCGGGTTCGCCGTCACCGGGGTCAGCCTCTACGTGCTGTGGAACCTCACCACGCTGCTCGGAGCCCTGGGCGCCGAGGCCATCGGCGACACGGACGCGTGGGGGCTCGACGCGGCCGGGCCCGCCGTCTTCCTGGCGCTGCTCGCGCCCATGCTGAAGACCGCCACCGAGCGCTTCACCGCCGGGCTCGCGGTCCTGCTGGGGCTCGGTCTGCTGCCCCTCCTGCCCGCCGGAGTGCCCGTCCTGGTGGCCGCGCTCGCCGCGCCGGTCGCCCTGTGGGCCGAGGGCCGCCGCAGCGCGCGGAAGGGCCGTGACACGGCGGAGCGCGCCACCGCCGAGCGCGACGCCGAGGAGGAACGGTGAACGTCTGGATCGCCATCGGGGTGACCGCCGTCGCCTGTTACGCCGTCAAGCTCACCGGGCTGCTCGTCCCGGCGGGCGCCCTGGAACGGCCCCTGGTCCGGCGGCTCGCCGCCCTGCTCCCGGTCGCCCTCCTCGCCGCCCTGACAGCCCAGCAGACCTTCGCCGACGGGCACGCGCTCGTGCTCGACGCGAGGGCGGCGGGGCTCGGCGCGGCCGCCGTGGCGCTCGTCCTGCGCGCACCGTTCTTGCTGGTCGTCGCGGTGGCGGTGGCGGTGACGGCGGGGGTGCGGGCGCTGGGCGGCTGACGGTCGCCGCAGGAGGTCAGCCGATCGTCCGGTTGTCAGCCGATCGCCCTGCCGTGCGCCCGCAGCGTGTGCAGGGCCTCGATCGTCACCATGGGGCGGGCCTCCAGGGCGATCCCCGGCGCCCAAGCACGCCAGCGGATCGGCCAGCCGCCGTCCTCCCGTTGGTCGCCGGCGAGGAAGTCCAGGGAGCGGGCCATCTCGTCGTCCGTGAACCACGCGCGCGCGAGAGACCCCGGCGTACGGGCGTAGTCGTGCGGGAAGTGGTGCTCACCGGCGGCGTAGCCGGGCGCGACGGGGTAGGCGTCCGTGCGGTCCGGGTCCAGCACGGCGAGCCGGCGTTCGCGGACCAGGCGGCCCAGCCGGTCGGCGGCCGCCTCCGCGCGCGGGCGGTCGGGGGCGGAGTCCAGGAAGGCCACGGCCGCCTCGATCTCGTAGGGGTGGGACGTCTCCAGGGAGTCCACCGCGTGCCAGCAGAAGTCCGTGGCTCTGAAGAGCCACGCGTGCCACACCTCGTTGCGGTGCAGCAGGCCCACCACCGGGCCGGTGGCCAGGAGATCGCTGGGCGGGTCGTCCACGATCGGGACGAACGGGGCGGCGGGGTATCCGCGCTGGCTGGGGTGGACCGCGGGCAGGGCCCCGTCGGGGGTCGACACGGCGGTGAGGTAGCGGCACACGGGCTCCACACGCCGGCCGTCGCAGCGCCCGAGGCGGTCCAGGACGCGCAGCGCCCGCGCGGTGTGCAGGGGCTGGCTCACGGGGCCGCGCAGATCGGGTTCGAGCGCGTGGCCGTACCCGCCGTCCTCGTTGCGGTACGCGTCGAGCGCGGTCTCGACGGGATCGGCGCCGCCGTGCAGGAAGTGGTAGGCGAAGAGGCGCTGCTCGAGCACGCGCGCGGTGAGCCAGACGAAGTGCTCGGCGCGTGAGAGCGGGGAGCGCGCCGGGGTCGTCGGGGGGAGTGGGGATGCTCCGGAGTCGGCCATGGATCAGACCGTAGGCCGCGAAGCGGTCCCGGCAGGCGGTCCCGGCCAGGGCCACCCCCGCGCGCGGGATACTGACGTCATGCGGTTGACGGTCTTCTGGCAGCGGATGGACGAGCACTTCGGCACGGGGTACGCCGACACCTTCGCGCGCGATCACGTGATGACGGACCTCGGCGGGCGCACCGTGCACGAGGCGCTGGCGGCCGGCTGGGACGCCAAGGACGTGTGGCGCGTGGTGTGCGCGGTGATGAACGTGCCGCAGGAGAAGCGCTGACGCCTGCCGGTCCGCGCGGTCGTGCCCGAATCGGAGTGAAGATCGCACCGGGGTCCCCGGTTGTCGGTGCCGTGGGCGAGACTTGAGCCGTGGCACCCACTGACGAGAACGGGCAGGTCGCCCCACCCGCGGCCCCGTCGGACATGACGCCGCCCGGCGGCCCTCGGCCCGACGCCGGCAGCGACACCGCGCCCGGCGCGCGCATGCCGCGCTGGCTCCCGCGCGCGATGGTGCTCGCGCTCGCCCTGGTCGCCCTGTTCCAGTTGGGCACCTGGGCCTTCCACCAGCTCATCGGCCTGCTGATCAACATCCTCATCGCGTTCTTCCTGGCCCTCGCCATGGAACCGGCGGTGAGCCGGATGGCCGCCCGCGGCGTCCGCCGGGGCCTCGCGGCGTTCCTGGTCTTCCTCGGTCTGCTGATCGCGTTCGCGGGCTTCTTCACGCTGCTCGGCTCGATGCTCGCCGGGCAGATCATCAAGATGATCGAGGGCTTCCCGGACTATCTGGACTCCGTGATCAGCTGGATCAACGCCACGTTCCACACCGAACTGCGGCGCGTGGACATCCAGGAGGGCCTGCTCCACTCCGACTGGCTGCGGAAGTACGCCCAGAACAGCGCCGCCGGAGTTCTGGACGTCTCCACCCAGGTCCTCGGCGGCCTCTTCCAGCTGCTGACGATCGCGCTGTTCTCGTTCTACTTCGCGGCCGACGGGCCCCGGCTGCGGCGCGCCCTGTGCTCGGTGCTGCCGCCCGCCCGGCAGACGGAGGTGCTGCGCGCGTGGGAGATCGCCGTCGACAAGACCGGCGGCTACCTGTACTCACGCGGGCTGATGGCGCTGATCTCCGGCATCGCGCACTACATCCTCCTGGAGGCCCTCGGCATCCCGTACGCGCCCGTGCTCGCGGTGTGGGTGGGCGTGGTCTCGCAGTTCATCCCCACCATCGGCACGTATCTCGCGGGCGCGCTGCCCATGCTGATCGCCTTCACGGTCGACCCCTGGTACGCGCTGTGGGTGCTGGTGTTCGTCGTGGTCTACCAGCAGTTCGAGAACTACATGCTGCAGCCCAAGCTGACCTCGAAGACCGTCGACATCCACCCCGCCGTCGCCTTCGGCTCGGTCGTCGCCGGCACCGCCCTCCTCGGCGCGGTCGGCGCGCTGATCTCCATCCCGGCGGTCGCCACGCTGCAGGCCTTCCTGGGCGCCTATGTGAAGCGGTACGACGTGACGGACGACCCCCGTGTCCAGGGGCACCGCCGCCGGGGCGAGGGGCCGGGGCTGCTCGACCGGGCGCGGAAGGCGTGGGCGGCGACGAAGGAACGTGCGGGCGGGCGGAGGGAACGCTCCGGCTGACCGCGGCGGGAGGGGCCGACGGGCGCGAGGAGCCTCCCGTCTCGTGGGCGGGTGCCGAGGGCTCTCGGCGTCACCGGCGAGCTTGACACGAAAATCGAACATCTATTCTTATGGAGGCTCCGGCGAGCCTCTCGACGGGGATTTCGTCCCGGTTCGAGGGGAGAAGTGCCCGAGTTATCCACAGGCCGGACCAGCGTCGGGGCGCATTGTCAGTGGCAGGCGTTAGCGTCTTTGACGTGAAGCGATCGACTCAAGCAAACCGGGTGGAACCCATGGCAGGAACCGACCGCGAGAAGGCCCTGGACGCCGCTCTCGCACAGATTGAACGGCAATTCGGCAAGGGCGCGGTCATGCGCATGGGCGAGCGGTCGATGGAGCCCATCGAGGTCATCTCGACCGGTTCGACCGCCCTCGACGTGGCTCTCGGCGTCGGCGGCCTGCCGCGCGGCCGCGTCGTGGAGATCTACGGACCGGAGTCCTCCGGTAAGACCACGCTGACCCTGCACGCCGTCGCCAACGCCCAGAAGGCCGGCGGCCAGGTCGCCTTCGTGGACGCGGAGCACGCCCTCGACCCCGAGTACGCGAAGAAGCTCGGCGTCGACATCGACAACCTGATCCTCTCGCAGCCCGACAACGGCGAGCAGGCCCTGGAGATCGTGGACATGCTGGTCCGCTCCGGCGCCCTCGACCTCATCGTCATCGACTCCGTCGCCGCGCTCGTCCCGCGCGCGGAGATCGAGGGCGAGATGGGCGACAGCCACGTCGGTCTGCAGGCCCGCCTGATGAGCCAGGCCCTGCGGAAGATCACCAGCGCGCTCAACCAGTCCAAGACCACCGCCATCTTCATCAACCAGCTCCGCGAGAAGATCGGCGTCATGTTCGGCTCCCCGGAGACCACGACCGGTGGCCGGGCGCTGAAGTTCTACGCCTCGGTGCGCATCGACATCCGCCGCATCGAGACCCTGAAGGACGGCACCGAGGCGGTCGGCAACCGCACCCGTTGCAAGGTCGTCAAGAACAAGGTCGCGCCGCCCTTCAAGCAGGCCGAGTTCGACATCCTCTACGGCCAGGGCATCAGCCGCGAGGGCGGTCTGATCGACATGGGCGTGGAGCACGGCTTCGTCCGCAAGGCCGGCGCCTGGTACACGTACGAGGGCGACCAGCTGGGCCAGGGCAAGGAGAACGCCCGCAACTTCCTGAAGGACAACCCCGACCTCGCCAACGAGATCGAGAAGAAGATCAAGGAGAAGCTGGGCGTCGGTGTGCGTCCGCAGGAACCCGCCGCCGAGCAGGGCGCGGACGCCGCGGCAGCCACGGGCGAGCCGGCGGACGAGGCCGCCAAGGCCGTCACCGCTCCCGCCGCCAAAACCGCCAGGAACAAGGCCGCGGCTGCCAAGAGCTGATCCGTGACACGACGAACGGACTGGGCCGAGAGCGACGCGTACCCCGGCGGACCCGCCGGGGGCGGTGAGACCTGGCCGGACGGCGGTTCATGGGACGGCTCGCACGGGGGCGAGCGCGAGGACGGCGCAGGCCGGTCCGCCGGCGGCCGCCGAGCGGGGGGCGGCGGCGAGAGCGGTCCCCGTCCGCGCGGCGGGCGCGGACGCCGTCGGCGCGGCTCCACGGACCCGTCCGCCGAGGACGAAGGCGCTCCCACCTCGTCGAGGGCCGAGCGGGAGGCGTCTTCAGGGGACCCGGCTGAGCGGGCGCGGGCGATCTGCCTGCGCCTGCTCACCGGGACCCCGCGCACGCGGAAGCAACTCGCCGACGCCCTGCGCAAGCGGGAGATCCCGGACGACGTGGCCGAGGAGGTGCTGTCGCGGTTCGAGGAGGTCAGACTGATCGACGACAGTGCCTTCGCGGACGCCTGGGTGGAGTCCCGCCATCACGGCCGGGGGCTGGCCCGACGAGCGCTCGCGCAGGAACTGCGCACCAAGGGCGTCGACCCCACACTGATCGACGAGGCCGTCGCCCAGCTCGACTCCGAGCAGGAGGAGACGACCGCGCGCGAACTCGTCGACCGCAAACTGCGGGCCACCCGCGGCCTCGACCGCGACAAACGGATCCGCCGCCTGGCCGGGATGCTCGCGCGCAAGGGCTACTCGCAGGGGATGGCCCTGCGCGTGGTCCGGCAGGCGCTCGAGGAGGAGGGGGAGGACACGGACTTCCTGGGCGAGGACGGGGACTTCTGACACGGGTCCACATGGGCGGCCTCGGGCTCCTGCCCCGCCGCCACATGCGCGTACCTCGCCCGCCCCGCACCGGCGACTGCCCGACGCCGGGCGACCGTTCGCCGAACTCGCTCCCGTCCGGCGGCCGTTCGTCTGGAGCGCTTACTGCCAGTCCTCCGGGCGCTCGACCTGCTCCAGGTGCAGCACCTGGCCGGTGCGGCTGTAGCGGCGGATGCGGGGGAGCGGCGGGTGGTAGGCGTGGACGGAGACCGCGTGCTCGTCGGCCGAGGCGTTGAGCACCTCGTGGACGTGGTGGCGTCCGAAGGCGCGGCCCTGGCCCGCTCCGAGCCGGCGCTCGCGGTCCACGCCCTCGGACAGCTCCAGGCTCTGCCAGCCGTCCGTGGGCAGCCGCACGGCGAGCGATTGTTCCCGCAGCTCGCCACGAGCGGTGAGGAACGCGCCCACCGAGTCGGCGTGGTCGTGCCAGCCGGTGCCGGTGCCGGGCGGCCAACCGATCAGCCAGGCCTCACTGCCGCCGGGTCCCTCCAGGCGCACCCAGGTCCGGCCCTCGGGGTCCAGGGGGAGTGAGGCGATCAGCTCGGCGTCGGCGGCCGTCCGGCGGACGAAGTCGAGGAGTTCCGCCTGCGTCGGGGCCGCCCCCGCGTCGGCGGTGGACGTCGAAGACGGGGCGGAGGCGGGCACGGCGGAAGACAGCGGGGCGGAGGAGACAGCGGGAGACAGAGAGGCAGACACGAGTACCGTCCTGAAAGCGTTCGCGGACGGCGCGCGGCAGCGCGAGAGCGCTCGACGGCGCGCGCCGGTGAAGGGAAGGGATGCGAAGTCAGCAGGACGGACGACACACGCAGCCCGCATAGCGGACGAGGTCCATATGGACCCTCCGCCACAGGCGCACATCGGTGTCGGTCACGATTCGGAGTACACCATGCCGGTGCACACCGGTCAACTCACTGTCACGATGTGGACCTCAGGGTGACGGTGAGTGCCCTCACATCACCGGTGCCCTCAGCCCTCACTCGTCTCAGCCGTCACTTCACTCCCGCCCCCGCCTCGCTCCGAGTCTCCGCCTCACCCTTCTTCTCCGCCTTCTCCTCGCCGACGGTCCCGCCCACCGCCGCCTCCGCGGCCGCGTGCAGCTCGGCCGGGCGAACCCCGCTCAGCGCGGTGACCAGGTGCCCGTCGGGGCGCACCAGCAGCACGGTGTGCGCGGCCGCCCCCGGGTAGCTCTCGGCCACCAGCAGCTCGGCCGGGCTCGGCAGGGCCGTCACGGCGGCGGCCAGCCGGGGCATGACGCCCGCCCCCACCCAGTGCTTGCGCTCCCAGACGCCCGTGCCCGGCGCGATCAGCACCACGAGCAGCGCGCCGCGCCCGAGCCGGTCCCGCAGCCGTACGAAGGAGCCGTCCTCCGCGGTCACCCGCACGTCCTCGACCGGCGAACCCGGCGGAGTGTCCACCGGCGTCTCGCCCTCCAGTCGCCGGGGCGAGAGCGGGGAGTCGGCGTACGTGCCCGGAGCGCCCAGCGCGCCGCGCCCGACGTGACCTTCCGTGAGCAGGGCGTCGTGGCCCCGCACCGCGCCCGGAACGTACGCCCTTATGCCCTTGCCGCCGCGCAGCAGCGGCAGCGCCTGGTCGGCGGCGCGCAACCGGGCGGCGACCACCGCCCGCCGCTCCGTCTGATAGCTGTCGAGCAGCGCCTCGCGCGGCCCGTGGTGCCAGGCCAGCGCCAGCTTCCAGGCGAGGTTGTCGGCGTCGCGCAGCCCCTCGTCCAGCCCCTGGGCGCCCAGCGCGCCGAGCAGGCGCGCCGCGTCCCCGGCGAGGAAGACCCGTCCCGCCCGCCAGCGGCGCGCCAGCCGGTGGTGGACGATGTGGACGCCGGTGTCGAGCAATTCGTACGCCGGGGTGGAGCCGCCGCTCCAGCCCGTCAGGGTCTCGCGGACCCGCGCCACCAGCAGTTCGGGCGTGACGAGGTCGTTGCCGGGCGGCAGCAGCCAGTCCAGGCGCCAGACGCCGTCCGGCAGCGGACGTCCGAGGACCTCTCCGGCGGACGGGCCCGACGTGCGCCACGGCGGCGTCCGGTGAAGCAACGCCTCATTGCCCCACGGCAGTTCCGTGCGCAGCGCGGCGACGGCGTACCGCTCCACCGCCGTGCGTCCGGGGAAGCGGATGTCCTGGAGCTTGCGGACCGTGGAGCGGGGGCCGTCGCAGCCGACCAGATAGCTGCCGCGCCACCAGGTGCCGCCCGGACCGCGGGTGTGGGCGCTGACGCCGGAGGACTCCTGCTCGACGGCGTCTAGGCGGCTGTCCACGGCGATCCGCACCAGCGGTTCGTCCGCGAGGGCCGTGCGCAGGACGCCCGTCAGCACGTGCTGGGCCAGGTGCAGGGGAGCCGGCTCGCTGTCGTCGAAGACGATCTCGCGCGTCACCTGCTTGCGCCGCATCGCCCGCCATCCGGACCAGCGGACGCCGGCCTCGGCCAGGGACGCGCCGGTGAGCCGCTCCACCAGAGCGGTGGTGTCCTCGCGCAGGACGACCGTGCGCGCCGGCCGCGGCTCGTCCTTGCCGGGGCCCTCGTCCAGGACGATCGACGGCACCTCCTGACGCGCCAGCGCCAGGGCCAGCGTGAGCCCGACCGGCCCCGCTCCGACGATGATCACCGGGTCCACGGTGCGATGCCCCCTGCCTGCGACGGTGTCCTCGGGGACGTAAGCGAACAAGAGGTAGGAGCAGGGTGCACGATCACAGAACGTATGCAACCTATTGCCGGTTCCCGCGTCAAGCGAAGGAGGCAGCGGCGCGCACGCCACTGCCTCCTTAGGGCCCAGAGGGCCGTACGGGTCGCCCCGAGTGAGCCGGCGTCAGCCGCCGCCGCCCGCGCCGGTCCCGGCGCCGCCCGGGATCGCGGCCGGGTTGTCCTCGACGTCGTCCGCCGCCAGCACCGCGCCCGTGCCGCGCTTGCTGTGCCGCAACCGCCCCTCCAGCCAGGAGGCGAAGGAGGTCAGGAGCCAGTTCAGCACGATGTAGATGATCGCGACCACGACGAAGCTGGGGACCACGTTGGCGTAGTTGGCCGCCAGCGTGCTGCGCGCGCTGAGCAGCTCGGTGAAGCCGAGCATCACGCCGCCCAGCGCGGTGTCCTTCACGATGACGACCAGCTGGCTGACGATGGCCGGCAGCATCGCGGTGACGGCCTGCGGCAGCAGGATGCTGCTCATCGTCTGCCCCTTGCGCAGACCGATGGCGTACGCGGCCTCCGTCTGCCCGCGGGGCAGGGCGAGGATGCCGGCCCGCACGATCTCGGCGAGGACCGAGGCGTTGTAGAGCACCAGGCCGGTGACGACCGCGTACAGGGGCCGGTCCTCGCTGCTGACGTTCGTGGAGCGGACGAAGAACTCGTTGGCGAACAGCATCAGCAGCAGCACCGGGATGGCACGGAAGAACTCGACCACCGCGCCGGCCGGGACGCTCACCCAGCGGTGGTCGGACATCCTGGCGATGCCGAAGAACGCGCCCAGCGGGAGGGCGATGACCATGGCGAGCGCCGCGGCCTTCAGGGTGTCGCCGAGGCCGGGCAGCAGGTACGTCGTCCACGCCTCGGAGGTGGTGAACGGCTCCCACAGCGCCCATTCGAGCTGCTTCTTGTCGTCCATCTTCGTCCAGACCCACCACAGGGCCGCCGCGAGCAGGACGACGAAGAGGACGGAGAGGATGACGTTGCGCTGTTTGGCGCGGGGGCCGGGGGAGTCGTACAGGACGGAACTCATCGCTTCACCGCCAGTCGCTTGCCGAGCCAGCCGAGCAGCAGGCCGGTGGGAAGGGTCAGGACCACGAAGCCGAACGCGAAGACGGCGCCGATGGCCAGGGTCTGGGCCTCGTTCTCGATCATCCCCTTCATCAGGAACGCCGCCTCGGGCACGCTGATCGCGGCCGCCACGGTGGTGTTCTTGGTGAGGGCGATCAGGACGTTGGTCAGCGGGCCGATGACGGCGCGGAACGCCTGCGGCAGCACGACGAGCGTGAGCGTCTGGATGAATCCCAGACCGATCGCGCGCGCCGCCTCCGCCTGGCCGAGGGGCACGGTGTTGATGCCGGAGCGGATCGCCTCGCACACGAAGGCCGCGGTGTAGGCGATCAGTCCGAGCACCGCGAGCCGGAAGCCCTGGAGCTCGAAGTTGTTCGACGCGCCCATCGTCATACCGAAGATGTCGGCGAGGCCGAGCGAGGTGAAGACGATGATGACGGTCAGAGGGATGTTCCGGACGATGTGGACGTAGGCGGTGCCGAACCCGCGCATCATCGGAACGGGGCTGACCCGCATGGCGGCCAGCAGGGTGCCCCAGATCAGGGAGCCGACGGCGGAGAAGACGGTCAGTTTGACCGTCACCCAGAACGCCCCGAGGACGTCGTAGCCTTCAAGAAAGTCGAACACGATCTCCCGCGCTTCCGGGTGGGTGGCGTACGTGGAGGGCGTGGCGGGCCGCCCGCCGTGATCGCGACGGCGGGCGGCCCGCCCGCGGAACCCCACGTCGGGCGCGGGATTCCTGAGGCGGCGGGCGCCGGGTTACTTGACGACGACGCCGATCTTCGGGGCGGGCTCGTTCTTGTAGCCGGCCGGGCCGAAGTTCTTCTCGACGGCCTTCTGCCAGGAGTTGTCGTCGACCATCTTCTTCAGGGCGGCGTTGATCTTGTCGACGGTGGCCTTGTCGCCCTTCTTCACGCCGATGCCGTAGTTCTCGTTGCTGAGCTGCTCGCCCACCAGCTTGAACTTGCCCTTGTACTTGTCCTGCGAGGCGTAGCCCGCGAGGATCGAGTCGTCGGTGGTCACCGCGTCGACCGAACCGCTCTGGAGGGCGGCGAGGCACTCCGAGTAGCCCGGGAGCTGGCGCAGGTTGGCGCTGGGGGCGATCTTGTCCTTGATGTTCTGCGCCGAGGTCGATCCGGTGACCGAGCACAGGTTCTTGCCGTTGAGGTCCGCGCCCTTGGCGATCTTGGAGTCGGACTTGACCAGCAGGTCCTGGTGCGCCAGCAGGTAGGGGCCGGCGAAGTCGACCTTGGCCTTGCGCTTGTCGTTGATCGAGTACGAGGCCACGATGAACTTCACGTCGCCGCGCGAGAGGGCGTTCTCGCGGTCGGCGCTCTTGGTCTCGACGAACTCGATCTGCTTCGGCTCGTAGCCGAGCTCCTTGGCCACGTACGTCGCCACGTCCACGTCGAAGCCGGAGAAGGAGCCGTCCGGCTCCTTCAGGCCGATGCCGGGCTGGTCGTACTTGATGCCGACCTTGACCTTGTCGCCTCCGGAGCCGGAGTCCTTGTCGCCGCCGCACGCGGTGGCGCTCAGGGTGAGGGCGAGGACGGCGGCCGAGGCGGCGGTGACCTTGCGAAGCTTCATGGTGAACTTCCTTTGGATGATGCCTTCAGGAGACGAAGGAATGCGGGCCGTCGAAAGGCGGGTGACGCGGTTCGGTGATCCGGGCCGGGTGACGCGGATCGATGGCGCAAATCGTCGTCGGGGCGGCGCGGGAGGCGCCGGGGCGGTGTGCCGGGCGGCGCGCCGTCAGTGGTGCAGGATCTTCGACAGGAAGTCCTTGGCGCGGTCGCTGCGCGGGTTGCTGAAGAACTGGTCGGGCGTGGCCTCTTCGACGATCCGGCCGTCCGCCATGAAGACGACGCGGTTCGCGGCCGATCGCGCGAAGCCCATCTCGTGGGTGACGACGATCATGGTCATTCCGTCCCGGGCGAGCTGCTGCATGACCTCCAGCACCTCGTTGATCATCTCCGGGTCGAGGGCCGAGGTCGGCTCGTCGAAGAGCATGACCTTCGGGTTCATGGCCAGGGCCCGCGCGATGGCGACGCGCTGCTGCTGACCGCCGGAGAGCTGGGCCGGGTACTTGTCGGCCTGGGTGCCCACGCCGACCCGGTCGAGGAGCTCGCGGGCCCTCTCCTCCGCCTTCTTCTTGTCCGTCTTGCGGACCTTGATCTGGCCCAGCATCACGTTCTGCAGCACGGTCTTGTGCGCGAACAGGTTGAACGACTGGAACACCATGCCGACGTCGGCGCGCAGCCGGGCCAGCTCCTTGCCCTCCTGGGGCAGCGGCTTCCCGTCGATCGTGATCGTCCCCGCGTCGATCGTCTCCAGGCGGTTGATGGTGCGGCACAGGGTGGACTTGCCGGACCCGGAGGGTCCGATGACCACGACGACTTCACCGCGTTCGATCGTCAGATCGATGTCCTGGAGAACGTGCAACGCGCCGAAGTGCTTGTTGACGCTCTTCAGGACGACCAGTTCGCCGGGCGCGGCCGCGTCTTCCTTGGCCACCGATACTTCGGTCATCGCTCTAAGGCTCCGTCCTCCTCGGTTTCGGAGGACAGTAGTAACCACTCGCGACCAGCGTCATTACATCTGAGGGGAATCTGAGCATCACGATCCGATAGCAATCGGACACGTGTCGTAGCACTTGTGACCTGGGCGCGTATCGGGCGGATAACGGAAGCTCCGCGCAACCGGAACCCACTTGACGGCGTCCTCGTCCATCAGCGTGACTTCCACCGTGCACGCGCGTGTGCGCCGCGCCGGTGGTGTGCTGAAACCACACGTCCAGTTCGTACGACTTTCTACAGAATCAGATCGTACGCCCGATGAACCGAAGGAGGCCGGGGTGAGACTGCTGCTCGTCGAGGACGACAACCACGTCGCCGCCGCGCTGTCAGCGGTCCTCAAGCGGCACGGGTTCGACGTCACCCACGCGCGCAGCGGCGAGGAGGCGCTCCAGGCGCTCGTCCCGGAAGGCCCCGGCTTCGGTGTCGTCCTGCTCGACCTGGGGCTGCCCGACCAGGACGGCTACGAGGTCTGCGGCAAGATCCGCAAGCGCACCGCGACCCCGGTGATCATGGTGACCGCCCGCTCCGACGTGCGCTCGCGCATCCACGGCCTCAACCTCGGCGCCGACGACTACGTGGTGAAGCCGTACGACACCGGCGAACTGCTCGCCCGTATCCACGCCGTCAGCCGGCGCACCGCGCCCGAGGACCCGGCCGAGGCCGGCGAGGACCAACTGCGCCTCGGCCCCGTCCACATCGAACTGCCCACCAGACGCGTCACCGTCGACGGCTCGGTGATCCAGCTCACCCGCAAGGAGTTCGACCTGCTCGCGCTGCTCGCCCAGCGCCCCGGCGTCGTCTTCCGCCGGGAACAGATCATCAGCGAGGTGTGGCGAACCAGTTGGGAGGGGACCGGGCGCACCCTGGAGGTGCACGTCGCCTCGCTGCGCGCCAAACTGCGGATGCCCGCCCTGATCGAGACCGTGCGCGGCGTCGGGTACCGGCTCGTCGCCCCGGCCGCTTAGCGGGGACGGTTTGCGGACTCGTCTCCTCCCGCTGCTCATCGTGCTGATGGCGGCCGTCCTGCTCGCGCTGGGCGTGCCGCTCGCCGTCAGCGTGGCCCGGGCCGAGCAGCAGGACGTGGTCGTCGACCGCATCGACGACACGGCCCGCTTCGCCGCCCTCGCCCAGTTCGTCACCGCGCCGACCGCCGCCGAGCCCACGTCCCCCGACGAACGGCGCGAGGCGCTGGTACGCGAACTGGCCAGCTACTACGACGTCTACGGCATCCGTGCCGGCGTCTTCTACGGCACCGACGCCCCCATGGCTCATGCGCCGAGGGACTGGTACCTCCCCAAGTCGGGCGAGGTGCGGGACGCCTTCGAGGAGGCGCTCCTCAGCCGCCGCAGCCATGACCCCCAGCAGGTGTGGCCATGGCAGCGCAACCGGCTCGTCGTGGCGTCACCGGTCATCCGCGACGGCGACGTCGTCGCGGTCGTCGTCACCGACTCGCCCACCGGGGCCATGCGCTCGCGGATCCTGCACGGCTGGCTCGTCGTCGGCGCCGGCGAGATCGCCGCGATGCTCCTCGCCATCGGCGCGGCCCTCCGGCTGACGGGGTGGGTGCTCAGGCCCGTCCGGGTCCTGGACGCCACCACCCACGACATCGCCACCGGCCGTCTGAAGTCCCGCGTCGCCGTCGCCAGCGGCCCGCCGGAACTGCGGCGGCTGGCCCGGTCGTTCAACGAGATGGCGGACAACGTCGAGGACGTCCTGGAACAGCAGCGCGCCTTCGTCGCCGACGCCTCGCACCAACTGCGCAACCCCCTCGCGGCGCTGCTGCTGCGCATCGAACTGCTGGCCTACGAACTCCCCGAGGGCAACGAGGAGATCGCCTCCGTGCAGAGCGAGGGCAAGCGTCTCGCCCAGGTCCTGGACGACCTGCTCGACCTGGCGCTGGCCGAGCACACCGAGGCCGACCTCAGGGTCACCGACATCGGCGCGCTCACCGCCGAGCGTGTCGCGGCCTGGTCGCCGACCGCCGAGGCCAAGGGCGTGCGCCTGATCGGGGACTGCCCGCCCACCACCGCCTGGGCCGACCCGGTCACACTGTCCAGCGCCCTGGACGCGGTGATCGACAACGCGGTGAAGTTCACGCCCGAGGGCGAGAGCGTCGAGGTCGCGGTCGCCAGCGACGGGGGCGCCACGACCGTCGTCGTCACCGACAACGGCCCCGGGCTGACCGACGAGGAACTCGCGCGCGTGGGCGACCGTTTCTGGCGCAGCGGCCGCCACCAGAACATCAAGGGCTCCGGCCTCGGCCTGTCCATCTCCCGCACCCTCCTCGCGGCCGGCGGCGGCTCCCTCGCCTACGAGCACCACGAGCCCAGCGGCCTCAGGGTGACGGTGTCGGTGCCCAGGTCACGACCGACGGGCTGAGGAGCCCACGGCGTGAGAGCGAGCTGCCCTCGGAAAGAGCGCCCTACGGTTTGACCGACTTGTAGTAGCGCTTGGCGCCCTCGTGCAGGGGCAGCGGGTCGGTGTAGATCGCGGTGCGCAGATCGACCAGCTGCGCGGAGTGGACGTGCCGGCCTATGCCGTCCCGGCTCTTGATCACGGTCCGGGTCAGCCACTCGGTGAGCCTCGGATCCATGTCCGTACGCGTGATCAGCAGGTTGGAGACCGCGATCGTCGGCACGGTCGCGCCGTTCTGGACGGTCGGATAAGCCGACTCCGGCATGTTCGTCGCCCGGTAGTAGCCGGTGGCGTCGTCCTGCTCGTGCATCTTGGCCACGAGCTCGGGACCGATCGGCACGAACCGGAAGGTGAACCGGTTGGCGAGATCCTGGAGCCCGGCCGTCGGCACCCCGCCGGACCAGAAGAACGCGTCGATCCTGCCCTGGCGCAGCTGCTCGGGCCCGGTGTCGATGCCCTCGGCCATGGCCGTGATGTCCTTCGCGGGATCGAGCCCAGCGGCCCGCAGCACCCGCTCCGCGATGAGCCTCACCCCGGACCGGGGAAGTCCCGTGGCGACCGTCCTGCCCTTGAGGTCCGCGACGGAGCGCACGGCGGAGTCGCGCGGCACGACCAGCTGCACATAGTCGTCGTAGAGCCGGGCCACGCCGCGCAGCCGGGCGGTGGCGTCCGCGTGCTGCGCCTCGTACGTCTCCACGGCGTCGGCGGCGGCGATGGCGAAGTCGGCCTGCCCCGTCGCCACGCGCGCGACGTTCTCCTGCGAGCCGTTGCTCGCGGTCAGGTCCACGTCCAGGTCCGGCATGTCCGCGGCGAGCTCGTTGCGCAAGCGGCTGCCGTACTCGTAGTAGACGCCGCTCGTGGTGCCCGTGCTGAGGGTGACCGCGCCGCTCGGCGGCTCCTCGCCCAGCGGCAGCAGCCACCACAGCAGCAGCCCGAGCACGACGACGCCGGCCGCACCCGACAGGACGCGGCCCCTGCCGGCACGGGGGAACACCTTGGACATGCGCGCGATCCTGCCAGGCCGGAGGCGACGGTGACCAGGGCGAGGGTCACAGGGCGGCGGGAGCGGGCGCCCGAGGCGGGCGGGCCGCGCTGTCAGCGGCCGTCGTTACAGTCGGTGCATGAGTTCCTCCTCGCCCGCCGACCTGGTCCGCGCCTTCCACCTCGCCTTCGGGCTCGACGCCCGCACCACGCCGTCGACGGTGTCGCCCCGGCTCGCCCGGCATCGCGGGGAGCTGCTCGCCGAGGAGGCGGCCGAGGTGGCCGAAGTGGCGGTCGACGGCCCGCTGGACCGGCTCGCGCACGAACTGGCCGACGTCGTCTACGTCGCCTACGGAACCGCCCTGGTGCACGGGATCGACCTCGACGCGGTGATCGCCGAGATCCACCGCTCCAACATGACCAAGATCGGCCCCGACGGGCAGGTCGCCCGCAGAGCCGACGGCAAGGTCCTCAAAGGCGAGCACTACGAGGCGCCGGACGTGTCGGCGGTGCTGCGCCGCCAGGGGTGGGAGCCGGGCGGCGCAGCCTGAGCGTGACCTGACCGTGCGATCGTCGCGCGCGGGCCCGTCTCAGTCGCCGACCGGTGTCTCCTCCCGCACCTCGGGCGCCCGCTCCGGAACACCCCGCCCGGAGTCGCCGCGCCGCCGAGACCACCACAGGGCCACCGGTTCGGTGTAGCGGGCGGTGAGGGGGCCGAGGACGACCAGGATCAGCACGTACGCGGTCGCCAGCGGGCCGAGCGAGGGCTCGATGCCGGCGGTGACCGCCAGCCCGGCGATGACGATCGAGAACTCCCCGCGCGCCACCAGCGCACCGCCCGCGCGCCAGCGGCCCTTCACCGACACACCGGCCCGCCGGGCCGCCCAGTAACCGGTGGCGATCTTCGTGGCGGCGGTGACGGCGGCCAGCGCGAGCGCGGGCAGCAGCACCGGCGGAATGCTGGCCGGGTCGGTGTGCAGCCCGAAGAACACGAAGAACACCGCGGCGAACAGGTCCCGCAGCGGGCTCAGAAGAGTGTGCGCCCCCTCGGCGACCTCCCCGGACAACGCGATGCCCACCAGGAACGCGCCGACCGCCGCCGACACCTGGAGCTGCTGCGCCACACCCGCGACCAGGATCGTCAGCCCCAGCACCACCAGCAGCAGCTTCTCAGGGTCGTCGCTGGACACGAAACGGGAGATGAGCCGCCCGTAGCGCACCGCCGCGAACAGCACGAGACCCGCGACGCCCAGCGCGATCGCCAGCGTCACGCTGCCCGCCGCCAGCCCCACCCCGGCCACCAGCGCGGTGACGATCGGCAGGTAGACCGCCATCGCCAGATCCTCCAGCACCAGCACGCTGAGGATCACCGGCGTCTCCCGGTTGCCGACCCGGCCCAGATCGCCCAGGACCTTGGCGATCACCCCGGACGACGAGATCCAGGTGACGCCGGCGAGCACCACGGCCGCCACCGGACCCCAGCCCAGCAGCAGCGCGGCCAACGCGCCCGGCACCGCGTTCAGGGCGCAGTCCACCAGCCCGGACGGATAGTGCGCCTTCAGGTTGGAGACCAGATCGCTCGCCGTGTACTCCAGGCCGAGCATCAGCAGCAGCAGGATGACGCCGATCTCGGCGCCGATGGCCACGAACTCCTCGCTCGCGCCGAGCGGCAGCAGCCCGCCCTCGCCGAAGGCCAGACCGGCCAGCAGATACAGCGGAATCGGGGAGAACTGGAACCGGGCCGCGAACCGGCCGAGCAGGCCGAGACCCAGGATGATGGAACCGAACTCGATCAACAGGACTGCGGAAGAGTGCACCCTCTCACTCCCGGCCGAGTATCGCCGCGGCCGCGTCGACGCCCTCACGGGTGCCGATCACGATGAGGGTGTCCCCGCCCGCCAGCCGGAAGTCCGGCGCCGGCGACGGGATCGCCTCCGCCCTCCGCAGCACCGCCACGATCGACGCTCCCGTCTCCGTGCGCATCCGGGTGTCGCCCAGCACCCGCCCGTTCCAGCGCGAGGTGGCGGCCACCTCGACCCGTTCGGCGACCAGCCCCAGGTCAGTGGTGTAGAGCAGGCTCGCGCTGTGGTGCGACGGCATCAGCGCGTCGATCAGCGAGCCCGCCTCGGCGACGGTCAGCCGCAGCGACTGGGCGCAGGAATCCGGGTCGTCGGCGCTGTACACGCTCACCGTCCGGGCACCGTCACGGTGCGCCACCACGGACAGGTGGCGCTGCTCCCGCGTCACGAGGTCGTACTGGACGCCTATCCCTGGCAGCGGCGTCGTCCGGAGACGGGGGGCAGACATGTTTCTCCACTCCTTGATGCTCGGGTTCGAGGCTCGAAGACGTTCGAGGCCCGATGACGTTCGAATCGGCCCGGCCGGCGGCCCCGCGGAGCCGCCGGTCACGGGTGCGCGGAGCCGCCATGCTGCCATCCCGCCGTACCGTGGCGACATGGGTGTCATGACGGATATACGACGCCGGCGACCCGCGCGGAGACTGGTCAGGGCAGTGCTACGGATACCCGAGGGAAGAGGGGGGATCACACACGTGTCGCTGTTCTGGCGGATCTTCGCCCTCAACGCCGTGGGCCTGGTCGTGGCCGCCGCGATGCTCCTGGGCCCGGTCACCGTCTCCACGCCCGTCCTGCCGGCCGAGGTGCTCGTCGTCGTGGGCGGCCTGGCCACGCTGCTGGCCGTCAACGCGGTCGTGCTCCGCGTCGGCCTCGCCCCGCTCGCACGCCTCGGCCGGTCGATGGCCGACGCGGACCTGCTGCACCCCGGGCCCAGGCCCGTCGTCTCCGGCCCGGTGGAGACGGCCGAGCTGATCGCCACCTACAACTCCATGCTCGACCGGCTCGGCGCCGAGCGGGCCGCGAGCGCCGGCCGGGCCCTGTCGGCACAGGAGCGCGAACGCCACCGCATCGCCCGCGAACTGCACGACGAGGTGGGCCAGACCCTGACCGCCGTACTGCTCCAGCTCAAGCGCGTCGCCGACCGTGCCCCGCACGACCTGCGCGAGGAGGTGGGCCAGGCACAGGAGGCCACCCGCGCCGGCCTCGACGAGATCCGCCGCATCGCCCGTCGGCTGCGCCCCGGCGTCCTGGAGGAACTCGGCCTGCTCAGCGCCCTGCGCTCGCTCGCCGCCGAGTTCACCGCCCACGGCCTGACGGTGCGCCCGGACCTGCGGACCGGTCTGCCGCCGCTCACCGCGGAAACGGAACTGGTGCTCTACCGCGTCGCCCAGGAAGCCCTCACCAACACCGCCCGCCACTCCGGCGCCGACCGCGCCGAACTCAGCCTCCGCCCGGCCCCCGACGGCGTCGAACTCCTCGTCGGGGACAACGGCGCCGGCCTCGGCCCGACGACGGAGGAGGGAACCGGCATCCGGGGCATGCGCGAACGCGCCCTGCTGATCGGAGTGGACCTCACCGTCGGCCCGGGCGACGACGGGGGGACGCGGGTGCGGCTCCGGGTCCGCACGCCCGGCGCGGGCGACGCGGCGGACCCACGCGCGCGTGCCCGCCCCTCCGGCGCCCCGCCCACCGCCGCCGCCACCTCCGGAGCCCCCTGATGACCCACCAGCAGTCCCCGCAGGACGCCGAGCCCGGCGGCCGCGTCATCCGCGTCCTCCTCGCCGACGACCACACCCTGGTGCGCCGAGGGGTGCGGCTCATCCTGGACGGCGAGCCCGACCTGGCGGTCGTGGCCGAGGCCGGGGACGGCACGGAGGCGGTCGAACGGGCCCGCGCCGGCGACATCGACCTCGCCGTCCTCGACGTGGCCATGCCCCGCACGACCGGTCTCCAGGCCGCCCGCGAGCTCTCCCGCCGCCTCCCCGGCCTGCGCATCCTGATCCTCACGATGTACGACAGCGAGCAGTACTTCTTCGAGGCGCTCAAGGCCGGCGCGGGCGGCTACGTGCTGAAGTCCGTCGCCGACCGCGACCTCGTCGAGGCATGCCGTGCGGTCATGCGCGACGAACCGTTCATCTACCCCGGCGCGGAGCGGGCCCTCGTCCGCTCCTACCTGGACCGCCTGCACCGCGGCGACGGCGTCGACGGCCTCCCCGAGCGGCCCATCACCGAACGCGAGGAGGAGATCCTCAAGCTCGTCGCCGAGGGCCACACCTCCAAGGAGATCGGCGCGCTGCTCTTCATCAGCGCCAAGACGGTCGAACGGCACCGCGCCAACCTGCTCCAGAAGCTCGGCATGCGCGACCGCCTGGAGCTCACCCGCTACGCGATCCGCGCCGGCCTGATCGACCCCTGAGGCCCGGCCGGCCCCTGCGACGAACGGTGATCCGGGGCACCGTTCGCGAGCGCCTACCCTTGTCCCATGACCAGCAGCAGCGACCGGACCCGGGCAGAGGGCGTGAAGACCTACGAAGTCCGCACCTACGGGTGCCAGATGAACGTCCACGACTCCGAGCGGTTGTCCGGGCTGCTCGAGGACGCCGGATACGTGCGCGCCCCCGAGGGATCGGACGGGGACGCGGACGTCGTCGTCTTCAACACCTGCGCGGTCCGCGAGAACGCCGACAACCGGCTGTACGGCAACCTCGGCCGGCTCGCGCCGAAGAAGGTCTCCCGGCCCGGCATGCAGATCGCGGTCGGCGGCTGCCTCGCCCAGAAGGACCGCGACACCATCGTCAAGAAGGCGCCCTGGGTGGACGTCGTCTTCGGCACGCACAACATCGGCAAGCTGCCGGTCCTGCTCGAACGCGCGCGCGTCCAGGAGGAGGCGCAGGTCGAGATCGCCGAGTCGCTGGAAGCGTTCCCCTCGACCCTGCCGACCCGCCGGGAGAGCGCGTACGCCGCCTGGGTGTCCATCTCCGTCGGCTGCAACAACACGTGCACCTTCTGCATCGTCCCGGCGCTGCGCGGCAAGGAGAAGGACCGCCGCACCGGCGACATCCTCGCCGAGATCGAGGCGTTGGTCGACGAGGGCGTCAGCGAGATCACCCTGCTCGGCCAGAACGTCAACGCCTACGGCTCCGACATCGGCGACCGCGAGGCGTTCAGCAAGCTGCTGCGGGCCTGCGGGAAGATCGACGGCCTGGAGCGCGTCCGCTTCACCTCCCCGCACCCGCGGGACTTCACCGACGACGTCATCGCGGCCATGGCCCAGACCCCCAACGTGATGCCGCAGCTGCACATGCCGCTGCAGTCCGGTTCGGACACCGTCCTGAAGGCGATGCGCCGCTCCTACCGGCAGGAGCGCTACCTCGGCATCATCGAGAAGGTGCGCGCCGCCATCCCGCACGCGGCGATCACCACCGACATCATCGTGGGCTTCCCCGGCGAGACCGAGGAGGACTTCGAGCAGACCCTGCACGTCGTGCGTGAGGCCCGCTTCTCGCAGGCGTTCACCTTCCAGTACTCCAAGCGCCCCGGCACCCCCGCCGCGACCATGGAGGACCAGATCCCCAAGGAAGTCGTCCAGGCGCGCTACGAGCGTCTCGTCGCCCTCCAGGAGGAGATCTCCTGGGAGGAGAACAAGAAGCAGGTCGGCCGCAAGCTCGACCTCATGGTGGCGGAGGGCGAGGGCCGCAAGGACGGCGCCACCCACCGCCTCTCCGGCCGCGCCCCCGACAACCGCCTGGTCCACTTCACCAAGCCGGAGCAGGAGGTGCGCCCCGGCGACATGGTGACCGTCGAGGTCACCTACGCCGCCCCGCACCACCTCCTCGCCGAGGGCGCGGTCCTTGACGTGCGCCGCACGCGCGCGGGTGACGCCTGGGAGAAGCGTCACGCCGAGAAGGCCGCCCGGTCCGCCGGCGTCATGCTCGGCCTGCCCGGGATCGGCGCCCCCGCGCCGCTCCCGGTGGCCGCCGGCAGCGGTTGCGGCTGCGACTGATCATGCTGGTCGCCGCCGCAGTCTGCCCCTGCCCGCCCCTGCTCGTGCCCGACGTCGCCGCGGGCGCCGCGTCCGAGCTGGACGACGCGCGCGCCGCGTGCGCCGCAGCGGTGGGCGTGCTCGCCGCCATCCGGCCGGACCGCCTCGTGGTCGTCGGCCCCGCCGAGGAGCCCGGACGAGGGGCGCACCCCGAGGGCGCGCACGGCTCCTTCCGCGGCTTCGGCGTGGACCTCTCCGTACGCCTGGGACGCGCCGTCGCCGACGCCGGCCCCAGGGGGGAGCTGCCGCCGTCCCTCGCCGTCGGCGCCTGGCTGCTGGAGCACGCCGGACGGCCCGACGTCCCGGTCGAGGGTCTCGGCGTGGGCGAGCCCCTGGCCGTCGAGCGCTGCGTCGAGGTCGGCAGGGACATAGGTGCGCGGTCGGGGCGGGTCGCCCTGCTGGTCATGGGAGACGCCAGCGCCTGCCGGACGGTGAAGGCGCCGGGCTATCTCGACGAGCGCGCCGCCCCGTTCGACGCCGCCGTCGCACGGGCGCTCGGCACGGCGGACGTCGAAGCGCTCAAGGCGCTCGACGTCCGTGTGGCACGGGAGCTGAAAGCCTCCGGCCGGGCCCCGTGGCAGGTGCTCGCGGGCGCGGCTGAGGGCGCGGGTCTCACGGGCACGTTGCTGTACGAGGACGCCCCGTACGGCGTGGGGTACGCGGTCGCCGCCTGGTCCTGACGTCTAGAGGCGGGCGTGCGCGTGGGCGCGCGTGAGGCGCAGTTCAGGAGTTCGGCGGCGGCGGTGTGGTCGGCGGCGTGAACGTGTCGCCCGCCCCCGGCCCCTCCTTGTGCGCGAGCGGTCCGTCTTTGTGGGCGAGCCGGTCCATGGCGCCCTTCGCCTTGCCGGTGCCCGAGTGGATCCTGTCGCTGTACTTGCCCTTCGTCTTCTGGTCGACGGTTCTGGCGGCCTTGTCGATCCCGTGATGGATCTTCCCCTCGTGCCGATGCGCCAGGTCCGAGACCTTGTCCTTGGCCGGGGCGAGCTTGGACTTCAAGTTGTGCAGAAGACCCATGGGTCACCTTCTCCGCAGAAGCAGAACGAGACATGCGATAACGCCCGCAATCACTCCATACGGTACTCGCGCGGGCGGCATCCCGCGTCGCCCGGCGCCGGGCGGAAAACGACGCCGAACCTGCCCCGTCACCTCACTCGTTCGAGGGCAGGGCGCGAGGTTTGGGAGACTGTCACGGTGAGCAGCGCATCCTCCACCCCCCGCGTCATCGCGGTCGTCGGCCCCACGGCGGCCGGAAAGTCCGATCTGGGCGTCTTCCTGGCCCAGCAGCTCGGCGGCGAGGTCGTCAACGCCGACTCCATGCAGCTCTATCGCGGGATGGACATCGGCACCGCCAAGCTGACGCCCGAGGAACGCGCCGGGGTCCCGCACCACCTCCTGGACATCTGGGACGTCACCGTCACCGCCTCCGTCGCCGAGTACCAGCGGCTGGCCCGCGCGCGGATCGACGCGCTGCTCGCCGAGGGGCGCTGGCCGATCCTGGTCGGCGGCTCCGGGCTCTACATCCGCGGCGCCGTGGACAATCTGGAGTTCCCCGGCACCGACCCCGAGGTCCGCGCCAGGCTGGAGGAGGAGCTCACCCTGCGCGGCTCCGGCGCCCTGCACGCCCGCCTGGCCGCCGCCGATCCCGAGGCCGCGCAGGCGATCCTGCCCAGCAACGGACGCCGTATCGTCCGCGCCCTCGAGGTGATCGAGATCACCGGCAGGCCCTTCACGGCCAACCTGCCGGGCCATGACTCCGTCTACGACACCGTCCAGATCGGCGTCGACGTGGCCCGCCCCGAACTCGACGAGCGCATCGCCCGCCGCGTCGACCGCATGTGGGACGCGGGGCTCGTGGACGAGGTGCGCGCCCTGGAGACGCGGGGCCTGCGCCAGGGGCGTACGGCGTCGCGCGCGCTCGGCTACCAGCAGGTCCTGGCGGCGCTGGCCGGCGAGTGCACGATGGACGAGGCGCGCGCGGAGACCGTGCGAGCCACCAAGCGCTTCGCGCGCCGTCAGGATTCGTGGTTCAGGCGCGACCCGCGGGTGCACTGGTTGAGTGGGTCCGTCGCGGACCGCGCGGAACTTCCGCGGCTCGCACTGACGTTGCTCGAACGACCGGTCACAGCCTGATCACGTCATGGCATCGGGACGCTCAGGCCGTCATCCGGGCCCCCGGCAGCGTGCCATCATCGAGCTTCGATCGACCAAGTGGAGTCCGAGTTGGGAGGGCGCGTGGCGATGGAGGCCGGCCCTCGTGACGCCGCACAAGGCACCGAGCACCTGATCACCGAGCGGGTGGAACCGGAGCCGGAGGACGTGCGTCTGAGCCCCGACGGACCGGACGACGCCGGGAGCGGTGTGGACGACACTCTGGACGGTGTGACCGAGGACGGTCCCGAGCCCGAGGAGATGTTCGCGAGCGGCCCCGAGGTCGAGGTCGAACTGCGCCCGCAGCGTCGCCTCCGGATCTGGCAGCTCGCCCCCATCGTGGCCCTGGCCGCCACCGGTTCCCTGATGTTCGCGTTCCCCCTCGCCTTCGACTTCGGCGACAGCGGGGCCGTGATCGCCATGCTGGGGCTGCTGATCTGCTTCTGCGCGGCCGGGTGGGGCATGACGGCCGCCCGCCGTGTGGGTCACACGTGGCCCGGGTTCCCCCCGCGCGGCTCGGGCCGGCGTCCCGACTGGCGCGTCGTCCTCGCGTACGTCGTCCTGGTGGCCGCCGTGGTGGTCCTGGCGGTCCTGCGCGTCGCCAGGCTGCGCTGAGCCCCGTCCCGCGAGCCGTGTCGTACCCACCCCGTACGATCGAGGAATGAGCACGCGGATCGCCTTCCTCAAGGGGCACGGCACCGAGAACGACTTCGTGATCGTCCCGGACCCCGAGAACGCCCTGGACCTCCCCCCGGCCGCCGTCGCCGCCCTGTGCGACCGCCGTGCGGGCATCGGCGGGGACGGGCTGCTGCACGTCGTGCGCTCCGCCGCCCATCCCGAGGCGAAGGCGATGGCGGCCGAGGCGGAATGGTTCATGGACTACCGCAACGGCGACGGCTCCGTCGCCGAGATGTGCGGCAACGGCGTCCGTGTCTTCGCCCACTACCTCCAGCACGCGGGTCTCGTCGCCGACGGCGACCTCTCGGTGGCCACGCGCGGGGGAGTGAAGAGCGTGCACATCGCCAAGGACGGCGACGTCACCGTCGGCATGGGCAGGGCGCGCCTGCCCGAGGGAGACGTCACCGTGAGCGTCGGCGAGCGCAGCTGGCCCGCGCGCAACGTCAACATGGGCAACCCCCACGCCGTGGCCTTCGTCGACGACCTCGCGCACGCGGGCGACCTGTTCTCCCCGCCGCCCTTCAGCCCCGCCTCCGCCTACCCGGACGGCGTGAACGTCGAGTTCGTCGTCGACCGCGGCCCGCGGCACGTCGCTCTGCGCGTGCACGAGCGCGGCTCCGGCGAGACCCGGTCGTGCGGCACGGGCGCGTGCGCCGTCGCCGTGGCGGCCGCGCGCAGGGACGGCGCCGATCCGGCCGCGACCGGATCCCCCGTCACGTACACCGTGGACGTCCCCGGCGGACGCCTCGTGATCACCGAGCAGCCGGACGGCGAGATCGAGATGACCGGACCCGCGGTCATCGTCGCCGAAGGCGAGATCGAACCCGAATGGCTGGAAACCGCGGTCCGTTGAGCCGGCCGCCGGCTTGGCATCGCAGGCGACAGGGCCCGCCGGGGCGCGAGACCGCCGCCCGGGGCGCTGTCACGAGTTGGAAAGCACGATCGGCTCAAAGTCGGCTGGCGTAAAAGATAAACCTCGAAATCGTCGCTCGAATGGGTGATCCGTTTCACGCTCGGCGAGAGGCGGCCAGTTGGGCGTGATGGGCTCGGTAGCATCAAGCACCGGCCCGGACGGGGGAGACGCCAGCCCCCTGAGCCGTGTCCGCCCTGGGGCACTCCGTCCGCCGGTCCACGCAGCCGGAGGTGCCCATGAGTGCGGAGGCCACGAACCCCGCGACCCCAGGCCCGGTAGTGCCTGCCGCTTCCCGCAGGCGCAGCCGCCCCCGGATCGACCTGCGCCGCCTGGGCCGGGCCGCGCTGCTCGGTCCCACCTCCCGCGGCCGCCTCCCCGACGCCATCAGCCACGTCGTGGAGGCGCATCGCGCCCACCACCCCGACGCCGACCTCGAACCGCTGCGCCGCGCCTATGTGCTGGCCGAGTCCTCCCACCGCGGCCAGATGCGCAAGAGCGGCGAGCCGTACATCACGCACCCGCTCGCCGTGACGCTGATCCTCGCCGAACTCGGCGCGGAGACGACCACCTTGACGGCCTCGCTGCTCCACGACACCGTCGAGGACACCGATGTGACGCTCGACCAGGTAGGGGAGCAGTTCGGCGAGGAGGTCCGCTTCCTGGTCGACGGCGTCACCAAACTGGAGAAGGTCGACTACGGCGCCGCCGCCGAACCCGAGACCTTCCGCAAGATGCTCGTCGCCACCGGCAACGACGTCCGAGTGATGTCGATCAAACTCGCCGACCGGCTGCACAACATGCGCACCCTCGGCGTGATGCGCCCCGAGAAACAGGCCCGCATCGCCAACGTCACCCACGAGGTCCTCATCCCTCTCGCCGAACGCCTCGGCGTGCAGGCACTCAAGACCGAGCTGGAGGACCTGGTCTTCGCGATCCTGCACCCCGAGGAGTACGCGCACACCAGGGACCTGATCGCCGACAACGCCACCCGCGCGGACGATCCCCTCACCGAGTTCGCCGAGGCCATGCGCACGGTCCTGCGCGACGCCGGCATCCAGGCCGAAGTCCTCATCCGGCCACGGCACTTCCTCTCCGTCCATCGCGTCTCCCGCAAGCGCGGGCGCATGCGCGGCTGCGACTTCGGCCGGCTGCTCGTCCTCGTCAACGAGGACGCCGACTGTTACGCGGTCCTCGGCGAACTGCACACCTGCATGACGCCGGTCGTCTCGGAGTTCAAGGACTTCATCGCCGTCCCCAAGTTCAACCTGTACCAGTCGCTGCACACGGCGGTCGCCCGTGCGGACGGCCAGGTGGCCGAAGTCCTCATCCGCACCCACCAGATGCACAAGGTCGCCGAGGCCGGCGTGGTCGCGCTCGGCAACCCCTACGCCCAGCCCACGGAGGACCAGGGCGGCGAGGCCGGACGGACGGATCGGACCGAGCGGGGCGCGGCCGAGAGCTCCCGGGCGGAGGGGGGCCCCGTCGGCGACGGCGAGCGCGTCGACCCCACCCGGCCGGGCTGGCTCTCCCGGCTCCTCGACTGGCAGGAAGGCGCGCCCGACCCCGAGACCTTCTGGTCCACCCTGCGCGAGGACCTCGCCCAGGACCGGGAGATCACCGTGTTCCGCCCCGACGGCGGCACCCTCGGCCTGCCGGAAGGAGCCACCTGCGTGGACGCCGCCTACGCGCAGTACGGCGACGACGCCCACGCCTGCATGGGAGCGCGCGTCAACGGCCGCCTGGCGACCCTGAGCACCGTCCTGCGCGACGGCGACACCGTCCAGCTCCTGATGGGCCAGGACCCGGCCGCAGAGCCCTCCAGCCAGTGGCTGGAGCACGCCCAGACTCCTGCCGCCCGTATCGCCATCCAGCGCTGGCTGGCGGCGCATCCCGGGACGGACGCCGAGTCCGGGGGGTCCGCCGACGGGGCCGTGCCCGGCGGGGCCGACGGGACGGACGGCGAGGGGGGCGGCCCCGGGCGTCCCGCGACCGAACGGCCCGCGAGCGGGCGGTCGGCTTCCGGGGAGCCCGGAGCGCGGCCCGACACCGCGATCACCGTCGTGGACCGCCCGGACGCCGGCGTCCGGCTCGCCGGCTGCTGTACACCCGTGCCGTCCGACGAGGTGACCGGCTTCGCCGTGCGCGGGGGAGTGGTCACCGTGCACCGCGCCGAGTGCGCCGCCGTGGCCCGGCTGGCGAAGGCGGGGCGCACGGAGGTCGACGTGCGCTGGGGGGACACCACCGAGTGCCGTGTCACCCTGGTCGCCGAATCGTTCGGCCGCCCCCATCTGCTCGCCGACCTCACGGAAGCGATCGCCGTGGAAGGCGCGGAGATCGTCTCCGCGACCGTCGAACCCCCCAGCCAGCAGCGCGTACGCCACACCTACACCCTGCAACTGCCCGACGCGGCGCACCTGCCCACCCTGATGCGCGCCATGCGCAATGTCGCCGGCGTGTACGACGTGAGCCGCACACCCCACCACGCGCCGACGCCCTGAGGCGGACGCACCCGCACCGAGGGACCTGAGTCGTCAGCCGGGCCGGGGCGGTCGCGACCGTCGTCCCTGGGTGTGCCCGCCTGCGGTGCTCTGCTCGGGGGCACGTGGCGGCGGGCGTCCGCCCCGGTGCTTCCCTGGGGGCGCGCGGTGGCGGGCGTCCGCCCCGGTGGCCGCCACCGCACCCGGACAACCCGTTCGGGTGGGCCGGTCGCGCGCCGTCGCCGAGGCGCACGCGCGCGCTGATAGCGGTGGGGCATGCTGCTCACCCCTCGCGCCCACGCCGGCCTTCCCGTGTCACCGAGCCCGCGCCCCGCCGCCTCCCGGCGGCGCAGGCTGAAGCCCGCCCTCCTCGCCTCGGCGGTCGCCGTGTGCCTGGTCGCCGCGAGCGCCCCGGCGACGCCGCTCGGCGTCGGCGACCGCCTTTTCCCGTACCTGGGCAATCCCGGCTATGACGTGGCCTCGTACGACCTGTCGTTCACCTACTCCGGCAGCAACAGCGAGCCCCTCCAGGCGGTCACCACCATTGACGGCTGGACCACCGCCGCACTGGACCGGATCAACCTCGACTTCGCCCACGGCGAGGTCTCCTCCGTCGAGGTCGACGGCAAGCCCGCCGCCTTCGCGAGCGCCGGCGAGGACCTGGTGATCACCCCGCAGAACCCGCTGCCCCGGGGCGACTGGATGCGCGTCACCGTGCGGCACACCAGCGACCCGGTGAGCGAGGGCCGGGACGGCGGCTGGCTGCGCACCTCCGACGGCCTCGCGATGGCCAACCAGGCCGACGCCGCCCACCTGGTGTTCCCGTCCAACGACCACCCCTCCGACAAGGCGCTGTTCACCATCCGGGTCACCGCGCCCGACGGCTACACGGCCGTCGCCAACGGTGTGCCCACCGGCGTGCGCAGGGCGGCGGGCGCGACCACCTGGACGTACCGCACGCTGCACCCCATGGCCACCGAACTGGCCCAGGTCTCCATCGGCCGCTCCGCCGTCGTGCACCGCGAGGGACCGCACGCGCTGCCGCTCCGTGACGTCGTCCCCGCCGGTGACCGCGACCTCCTCGAACCCTGGCTCGCCAAGACCCCCGAGCAGATCACGTGGATGGAGAAAAGGGTCGGCCCCTACCCCTTCGAGACGTACGGCCTGCTCATGGCCGAGGCCAGCACCGGCTTCGAACTGGAGACGCAGACCCTCTCCCTCTTCGAGAAGGACCTGTTCACCGAGCCGGCCTACCCCCAGTGGTACATCGAGTCGATCATGGTTCATGAGCTGGCCCACCAGTGGTTCGGCAACAGCGTCAGCCCCCGCACCTGGTCCGACCTGTGGCTCAACGAAGGCCACGCCACCTGGTACGAGGCTCTCTACGCGCAGGAGAAGGCCGGCCGCACGCTTCAGGCGCGCATGAAGGCGGCGTACGGCGCCTCCGACGGCTGGCGCGCCGCCGGCGGGCCGCCCGGAGCACCCAAGCCGCCCGAGCCCGGAAAGAAGATCGGCATCTTCCGCGCGAACGTCTACGACGGCGCGGCCCTCGTGCTCTACGCCCTCCGCCAGGAGATCGGCGAGCAGGCGTTCGAGCAGGTGGAGCGGGCCTGGGTGCAGGAGCACCACGACGCCACCGCGAGCACGGCCGACTTCCAGCGTCTCGCCGAACGGATCTCCGGACGCGACCTCGGCGCCTTCTTCAAGGAGTGGCTGTACGCCGAGAAGACCCCGCCCATGCCCGGCCACCCCGACTGGAAGCCCGCGCCGCCCGCCGCCTGAACCCGGGAATAAGGCGATGACGAGACGGGCCGTACCGTGCGAACATCGTCAGGTCGGCGCGGCACGGGACACGGGAATCTCCCGGGGTACTCGTGCGTTGTCCACAGTGACCGCCGTGCAGACGGCCACAACGGCATCCCCAACGACGTAAGGACCCAATGACCTCCTCTTCATCCCCTTCCCAGGACACCAAGCGCTTCGCGCACAGCCACCCCGAGGGTCTTCGGGCCGATGCCCTGATGGAAGAGGACGTCGCCTGGAGCCACGAGATCGACGGAGAGCGGGACGGCGAGCAGTTCGACCGCTCCGAGCGGGCGGCACTGCGCCGCGTCGCGGGCCTCTCCACCGAACTCGAGGACGTCACCGAGGTCGAGTACCGTCAGCTCCGCCTGGAGCGGGTCGTGCTCGTCGGCGTCTGGACCTCGGGGACCGCGGAGGACGCGGACAACTCCCTCGCGGAGCTCGCCGCCCTCGCGGAGACCGCGGGCGCGCTCGTGCTCGACGGCGTGATCCAGCGCCGCGACAAGCCCGACGCGGCCACCTACATCGGCTCCGGCAAGGCCGACGAGCTGCGCGACATCGTGCTGGAGACCGGCGCCGACACCGTCATCTGCGACGGTGAGCTCAGCCCGGGCCAGCTGATCCACCTCGAAGACGTCGTCAAGGTCAAGGTCATCGACCGTACGGCCCTGATCCTCGACATCTTCGCCCAGCACGCCAAGTCCCGAGAGGGCAAGGCGCAGGTGGCGCTCGCGCAGATGCAGTACATGCTGCCGAGGCTGCGAGGCTGGGGCCAGTCGCTGTCCCGTCAGATGGGCGGCGGCAAGGGCGGCGGTCTCGCCACCCGTGGTCCCGGTGAGACCAAGATCGAGACGGACCGGCGTCGGATCCGCGAGAAGATGGCGAAGATGCGCCGGGAGATCGCGGAGATGAAGACCGGCCGCGAGATCAAGCGCCAGGAACGCAAGCGTCACAGGGTGCCGTCGGTCGCCATCGCCGGCTACACCAACGCCGGCAAGTCGTCGCTGCTCAACCGCCTCACCGGCGCGGGCGTCCTGGTGGAGAACGCCCTGTTCGCCACCCTCGACCCGACCGTGCGCCGGGCCGAGACCCCGAGCGGCCGCCTGTACACGCTGGCCGACACCGTCGGCTTCGTCCGGCACCTGCCGCACCACCTGGTCGAGGCGTTCCGCTCCACCATGGAGGAGGTCGGCGAGTCCGACCTGATCCTGCACGTGGTGGACGGCTCGCACCCCAACCCGGAGGAGCAGCTCGCCGCCGTGCGCGAGGTGATCCGGGACGTCGGAGCCACCGACGTGCCCGAGGTCGTCGTGATCAACAAGGCGGACGCGGCCGACCCGCTGACGCTCCAGCGGCTGATGCGGATCGAGAAGCGTTCCATCGCCGTCTCGGCCCGTACCGGCAAGGGCATCGACGAGCTGCTCGCCCTCATCGACGACTTGCTGCCCCGGCCGTCGGTCGAGATCGAGGCGCTCGTGCCGTACACCCACGGCAAGCTGGTCGCTCGCGCCCACACCGAAGGCGAGGTGATCTCCGCGGAGCACACGGCGGAGGGCACCCTGCTGAAGGCACGGGTGCACGAGGAACTGGCGGCGGACCTCACGCCGTACGCCCCCGCCCAGCTCGCCTGACGGCTCAGCGCACAGGGCCCGCCTCCTGCTCTCCGCAGGGGCGGGCCCTTGTCGTCGGCTACCGTGCGATCACTGACCGGCGAACTTCTTGCTCACCGAGTCGTACACGCCCTTGGCCACCCCGCCGAGTCGCGGGCCCGCGAGCCAGCCCGCCTTCACCGGGCCGATCGACGTGTTGGACACCAGCGCCGGCTCGCCCTCCGAACCGGTCGCCACCCAGCCGCCGCCGGAGGCGCCCCCGGTCATGGTGCAGCCGATGCGGTACATCGTGGGATCCGTGGTGTTGAGCGACAGCCGCCCCGGCTTGTCCTCGCACCGGTACAGCCGCTGCCCGTCGTAAGGCGCGGCCGCCGGGTAACCGGTGGCGGTGATGCTCCGCACCTTGGGCACCGCAGGCGCCGCGAAGTCCACCGGCAGAGCCGAACCGACCGTCTCCTCCAGCGACTTGCCCGAGTCGCCCTCCTCCGGCGTCACATGGATCACCGCGAAGTCGTACGAGGCGCCGTCACCGCCCGTCGGCCCGCCCTGCGCGATCCACTGGTCCGAGGTCTGCGCCCAGTCCGCCCACCAGACCCCGTAGGGAGCGAGCTGCTTCTTGGAGGCCGTCTCCAACTGCTTCGCCGACATGCCCGCGTCGTTGTACGACGGCACGAACGCGAGGTTGCGGTACCAGCCGCCCTTCTTGCCCGCGTGGACACAGTGCCCCGCCGTCCACACCAGGTTGGACTTCCCGGGGTGGGCCGGGTCCTCCACGACCGTCGCCGAGCACACGCTCGTGCCTTCGGGGGAGTCGAAGAGGAGCTTGCCCGCCACGGGCGCGTTCGCGTGGTACGTGGTCGGCACGGCCGCGGCCTCCACCGCCGCCGGCGTCGGGTCGGTCACGCCCTGGTCGCCCGAGAGGTCGCTGTCGTCGACGGCCCGGTCCGGCTCCTCGGCCCTGCGCATCCGGTCCGGGTCCCACAGGCCCTTGATGATCGGGTTGACGTAGTCCTTGGCCTCGCGCAGCCAGTCGTCCCTGTTCCAGTCCTTCCAGGCGCCGTTGCGCCACTTGTCGAGATCGATCCCGTGCTCCTTGAGCCGGTCCTTGATGTCGTCCGGGATCGTGATCTTCCCGTCGCCGGCGGCCGAGGCGGACGCCGACGCGCTCGCCCGGCCTCCCGCGTCGGCCTCGCCCGAGTCACAGGCGGTCGCGGTGAGCGCGAGCGCCGAGACGAGGGCTACGGCGCCCAGCACGGGGGAGGTTCTGCGGCGGGCGTTCCTCCCCCGTCGAATCCCGGACGACGGTCGTATGGATCGCATGGTCTGACTCCCCCTGCTGTCAACGAACTTGGAGCGGTGGCCGTCCCCGCCTCGGGAACTCCCGGGATCTCACCCGGGGTCATCGCGGGTCTCACGGCCCTGTGGAACGGCCTCACACGATATGCGCTCGCTGAAAGGGACTTCCGACGGGACGGCAACGGTTCCGTCACGGCACGGATCTTGAAGCAACCCGTAACCCGTCGCACCGTCCGGGGTTGGTAGCCAAGGGGAGCCAACTTCCCACGGTGTGACGGGATGCGGGGAGCGGGAGGACGGAGAGCCGTGGCGGTGACCGAGCCTGCGCCTGAGGGCCAGGCGTCCGCAGACCGCTCCACCGGCGGGGGCGAGGCTCCCGAGGACGCCGGCGTGGGGGGCGAGGCCCTCGCCGAGGTGAGCGGGCGTCCCGCCGGCGAGGGAGTGCTTCGACGCCAGCCCCCGCGCGAGTCGGCGGCTCGCACCTACGCCCGCGCCCTGCCGATCGTGCCGGTGCGGGCCCGCGGACTGACGATCGAGGGCGCGGACGGCCGCCGCTACCTCGACTGCCTCTCCGGCGGCACTCTCGCGCTGGGACACAACCACCCGGTGGTGCTGCAGGCCATCCGCAAGGTCCTCGACTCGGGCGCACCCCTGCACGCGCTCGACCTCGCCACCCCCGTCACAGACGCCTTCGTCACCGAACTGCTCCACACCCTGCCGCCCGGCCTCGCCGACCACGCCCGGGTGCGGTTCTGCGGGCCGACCGGAGCGGACGCCGTCGACGCCGCCCTCGGACTCGTCCGCGCCGCCACCGGCCGAACCCGCATCCTGACGTTCACGGACACCTGCCACGACCTGACCGCGGACTCCCTCGCCGCCGCCGACGACGCTCACGCCGGCGGCGCCGCCGCAGGCGAGTCCCGACCGGCCCGTGCGCAGGACCACCGCTGTCCCTTCGGCATCGGCGACGAACGCGGCGCCGAACTCACCGTCCGCTGGACCGAGTCCGCCCTCGACGACTCCGGGCCGGGCCTGCGGCCACCGGCCGGGGTGATCCTCGAAGCCGTCCAGGGTGACGCCGGGGTCGTTCCCGCTCCGGACGCCTGGCTGCGGCGCATACGGCAGATCACGGCCGACCGCTCCGTCCCGCTCATCGCCGACGAGGTCCGGACGGGCGTCGGGCGGACCGGCGCCTTCTGGGCGGTGGAACACAGCGGGATCGTCCCCGACGTGATGGTCCTCTCCCAGGCCATCGGCGGCAGTCTGCCCCTGTCGGTCATCGTCCACCGCGAGGACCTCGACGTCTGGGAGCCCGGCGCCCACGCGAGCACCTTCCGAGGCAACCAACTCGCCATGGCCGCCGGCACGGCCACCCTCGCCCACGTCCGCACCCATGGCCTCGCGGGCCGCGCGGCCGTCGTGGGCGCCCGCATGCTGGACCAGCTGCGCGCGTTCGCCCGGCGCTTCCCGTGCGTGGGCGAGGTACGCGGCCGAGGGCTGATGATCGGCGTCGAGATGGCAGCTCCAGCGGACCACCGGGATCGGGGCACACGAGGGCGGGGCGGCCTCACCGGCGGCGACGTGAGCGGGACGGCCGGCCCTCGTGGGGTCGGCGGTGCCATGCCGGATCTCGGCCCGTCGGCGCACATGCCGAGGGCCCTGGCGGAATCCGTCGCCCGTCCTGCCTTCACCGCACCCGAACTCGCCGCCGCCGTCCAGCGCGAGTGCCTCGACCGCGGGCTGATCGTCGACCGCTGCCCACGCCACTTCGGCGTCGTCCGTCTGCTCCCGCCCCTGACGATCACCGACGAGCAGGCGGACGCCCTGCTCGACCGGCTCGCGGACGCTGTGGAGGCGGTCGCCCGCGCGCTTCCCTAGGCACGCCCTGGGCGGCCCCCACCGACCCGTGTGAACCCCCGGCCTCACCCCCCACCCGACGAGGAGCGACCTTGCACACGCCCCCACAGCACGCCATTTCGCCGACGCTGACATCGACCGGTCCCGCCACACAGACCTCGACCTCCTTCGCTCCGTCGCCCTCCTCCGAATCCGTCCGCATCCCTCACCAGCAGGGACTCGTCCCTCACCGGCAGGGACTCCCCGCCCTGCACGAACCGTCGCCCCAAGCCGCCGCCGATCTCCTGGACCATCCCGACCCGCACACCGCGGCCCAGGCGGCTGCCGTCGAGAACCTGCTGCGCTGCTGGGTCAGGGAGAAGGGCCTGTCCGCCCCCGGCGACGGCGTGCTGCGTGTTCCACTCCCCGCCTCCGGCACCGCGCTGTTCGCCCCCGTCCGCTACTGGTCACCCACGGGCTGGCACCGCTTCGGCCCTCCGTACCTGGCCGCCGCTCCGGAACCGGCCCCGCCCTTGGACGCGGTCACCCTCGCCGCCCTGCTGACCCGCGAGACCCCGACGGCGGGCAAGCCCCGCGATGCCGTCGACCTCGTTGCCCGTGTCGCCGCCTCAGTGCGCCTCACCGAGGCGTTCGTCTCCGCGCGCAGGGAACACCCCGCCGACCCGCCCCACCTGTTCCTCTCCGCCGAGCAGGCGTTGCTGCTCGGCCACCCCCTGCACCCGACACCCAAGAGCCGAGAAGGCCTCTCCGACGCCGAAGCGCTCCTGTACTCACCCGAATCGCACGGCTCCTTTCCCCTGCACTGGTTCGCCGTCGCCCCTTCCGTTCTCGCCACCGACTCCGCCTGGACCGAGCGCGGCCGTCGCGTCAGCGCGGACCGACTGACCCTCCGGCTCACCGGCGCCGGTCTCGCGCTGCCCGCCGGCCACACCGCCCTGCCGCTGCACCCCTGGCAGGCCCGCGAGGTCCGTCACCGGCCGGAGGTCGCAGCCCTGCTCGACGCCGGGCTCCTGCATGACCTCGGCGTCCACGGTTCGCCCTGGCACCCCACCTCCTCCGTACGCACCGTCCACCGCTCCGACGCCCCGGCCATGCTCAAACTGTCGCTGGGGCTGCGCATCACCAACTCCCTTCGCCACAACCTCCGCAAGGAACTCCACCGCGGTGTCGAGGTGCACCGGCTCCTGCGTGCCGGCCTCGGCCGGCAGTGGCAGGCGGAGCACCCGGGCTTCGACATCGTCCGGGACCCGGCCTGGATCGCCGTGGACGGGCCGGACGGCCTCCCGGTGACCGGACTCGACGCGGTGATCCGGCACAATCCGTTCACCCCTGGCGACGACGTCGCCTGCGTCGCCGGCCTCGTCACCCATCGATCGCCTGTCCGGCAGGACGCCGACCGCGAGCGCGGCCTCCCTCCGTCCCGACTCGCCGAACTCATCGCACGTCTCGCTCGCAGGAACGCTCGTCCGCGCCCAGCCGTCGCCGTCGAGTGGTTCCTGAGGTACCTGGAGCACGTCGTCCGCCCAGTGCTCTGGCTGGACGGGGAGGCGGGCATCGCCCTGGAGGCGCACCAGCAGAACACGCTGGTTCTGCTGGACCCCGACGGCTGGCCGACAGGCGGCCGGTACCGCGACAACCAGGGCTACTACTTCCGCGAGTCCCACCGCGCGGACCTGGAGTCCCGGCTGCCCGGCATCGGCGCGGCGAGTGACACCTTCGTCTCCGACGAGGTCACCGACGAGCGCTTCGCCTACTACCTCGCGATCAACAACGTGCTCGGTCTCATCGGCGCCTTCGGCTCCCAGCGGCTCGCCGACGAGCGCCTGCTGCTCGCCGCCTTCCGCCGCTTCCTGAGCAGCGCGGTCTGCGGCCCCGGCCGACTGCGCAGCGCGCTGCCCGGTCGACTGCTCGACTCACCCGTCCTGCGCTGCAAGGCCAATTTGCTGACCCGGCTGCACGGTCTCGACGAGCTCGTCGGCCCGGTCGACACCCAGTCCGTGTACGTCACCATCGCCAACCCCCTCCACGTATGAACACATCCCTGTCGCACGCACCTGCCGGCACCCGCTGACGAGAGGAGCCGCGCGATGTCTCCCCTCGACGTGGTGGACCCGCTCGACCGCATCGGCGACTGGGGGCCTGCCATCACCCCCGCCGGTCACTTCCGCCTCGTCCCGGTACGACCGGAGCGCGATCTCGCCCTCATCTCCGCGTGGATGAACGACCCCGCGGTCGCCGCGTTCTGGGAACTGGCCGGGCCCGAGTCCGTGACCGCGGCCCACCTGCGCCGCCAGTCGGCCGGTCATGGGCACAGCGTTCCCTGTCTCGGCGTGCTCGACGGCACACCGATGAGCTACTGGGAGATCTACCGGGCAGACCTCGACCCCTTGTCCCGGCACTACCGCGCCCGGCCGCACGACACCGGCGTACACCTCCTCATCGGGGGCGCCGCCGACCGCGGGCGAGGCCTCGGTGGCCTTCTGCTCCGGGCCGTCGTCGGCCTCGCACTCGAGAGGCGGCCCGCCTGCCCCCGTGTCATCGCCGAACCGGACCTCCGCAACATCCCCTCCATCGCCGCCTTCCTCGACGCCGGCTTCCGCTTCTCCACCGAGATCGACCTCCCCGACAAACGGGCGGCCCTCATGGTCAGAGACCGGCCGCCTCCCCTTTATTGTGACGATCGGTGATTGATCCGTCACAGGTGGAACGGTCCGGTGCACCGCCGGGTTCCCGGTGGTCCGGTGTCCCGCCACTTTTTTCCGGGAGGTCCGAGCGAGCCTTTCGGGCCTCCCCTCCCGCCCCCGCCCCCACGACCCGTCCCCTCCCTTCCCCTCTTCCTCCTCCGTCCTCTTCGCCCCCATAGATCCGGGAAGCGCCCGACCTTGATTCCGTCCCCGTCCGCACCTCCGTCCACCTGCGCGACCACACGTTTGTCAGTGCCGCGCCGTAGGGTGGTCGCGCTATGACGAAGCCCTCACTCCCCGAACTCCTGCATGCCGCCGTCGCCGCCGTCGGCGGTACGGAGCGCCCCGGTCAGGTGACCATGGCCGAAGCCGTCGCGGAGGCGATCGACGACGGCACCCATCTGCTGGTCCAAGCCGGCACCGGCACCGGCAAGTCGCTGGGGTACCTCGTGCCCGCGCTCGCGCACGGGGAGCGTGTCGTCGTGGCGACCGCGACTCTGGCCCTGCAGCGCCAGCTCGTGGAGCGGGACCTGCCGCGCACGGTCGACGCGCTGCATCCGCTGCTGCGCCGCCGGCCGGAGTTCGCGATGCTCAAGGGCCGTTCGAACTATCTGTGTCTGCACCGCCTGCACGAAGGCATGCCCCAGGACGAGGACGAAGGACTCTTCGACCAGTTCGAGGCGGCCGCCCCCACCAGCAAGCTGGGCCAGGACCTGCTGCGGCTGCGCGACTGGGCGGACGAGACGGAGGACGGAGACCGCGACGACCTGACGCCGGGCGTCTCCGACCGCGCCTGGAGCCAGGTGTCGGTCTCGTCCCGGGAGTGCCTTGGCGCCTCGAAGTGCGCCTACGGCGCCGAGTGCTTCGCGGAGATGGCCCGTGAGCGGGCCAAGCTGTCCGAGGTCGTCGTCACCAACCACGCCCTGCTGGCGATCGACGCCATCGAGGGCGCCCCGGTCCTCCCGCAGCACGAGGTGCTGATCGTCGACGAGGCGCACGAGCTGGTCTCGCGGGTCACCGGTGTGGCCACCGGCGAGCTGACCCCGGGCCAGGTCAACCGTGCGGTGCGCCGGGCGGCGAAACTGGCCGACGAGAAGGCCGCCGACCAGCTCCAGACCGCCGCCGAGGGCTTCGAGCGGCTGATGGAGCTGGCGCTGCCGGGCCGCCTGGAGGAGATCCCGGAGGATCTCGGCTACGCGCTCATGGCGCTGCGCGACGCCGCGCGCACCGTCATCTCCGCGATCGGCGCGACCCGTGACAAGTCCGTCCAGGACGAGGACGCCGTCCGCAAGCAGGCGCTCGCCTCCGTGGAGAGCGTGCACGACGTGGCGGAGCGCATCGTGAACGGCTCCGAGTACGACGTCGTCTGGTACGAGCGGCACGACCGCTTCGGCGCCTCTCTGCGTGTCGCCCCGATGTCCGTGTCCGGCCTGCTGAGGGAGAAGCTCTTCGCGGACCGATCCGTCGTCCTGGCCTCCGCGACATTGAAGCTCGGCGGCGACTTCAACGGCGTGGGCGCCTCCCTGGGCCTGGCGCCGGAGGGCACGGAAGGCGAGGACGTGCCGCCGTGGAAGGGCGTCGACGTGGGCTCGCCGTTCGACTACCGCAAGCAGGGCATCCTGTACGTCGCCAAGCACCTGGCGCGGCCCGCGCGTGACGGTGACCGCGGGGACATGCTGGACGAGCTGACGGAGCTGATCCAGGCGGCCGGCGGGCGCACCCTCGGGCTGTTCTCCTCCATGCGCGCCGCTCAACTGGCGGCCGAGGAACTGCGTACCCGCATCCCCGAGTTCCCGATCCTGTTGCAGGGCGAGGAGACCCTCGGTGAACTGATCAAGAACTTCGCGGCGGATGCGAGGACGTGTCTCTTCGGGACGCTGTCGCTGTGGCAGGGAGTCGACGTGCCGGGCCCCAGCTGTCAGCTGGTGGTGATGGACAAGATCCCGTTCCCGCGTCCGGACGACCCCTTGATGAGCGCCCGCCAGAAGGCGGTCGAGGACGCGGGCGGCAACGGCTTCATGGCCGTCGCCGCGACACATGCCGCGCTGCTCATGGCTCAGGGGGCGGGGCGGCTGGTGCGCGCGTCGCAGGACCGCGGTGTGGTGGCGGTGCTGGACCAGCGGCTGGCGACGGCCCGCTACGGCAGTTATCTGAAGGCGTCCATGCCCGACTTCTGGTACACGACGGACCGAAACCAGGTTCGCAAGTCGCTCGCCGCGATCGACGCGGCGACGAAGGAGGCGGAAGGCTGACGGCGTTCGGCCCACCCCAACGGGTGGGCCCGGCCGACGGCCTGGGCCTGACGGGATGGGCCCCGAACGGCACAGGGCCCCGGAATCGGCGCAGGGATTCCGGGGCCCAGTCAGGGAGGCGGATCGAGGAGGCCCGTCCGCCGCCGTCTCAGACGCGGCGCAGTACGGCCACCACCTTGCCGAGGATGGTCGCGTCGTCGCCGGGGATGGGCTCGTAGGCCGCGTTGTGCGGGAGCAGCCACACATGGCCGTCCTCGCGCTTGAAGCGCTTGACGGTCGCCTCGCCGTCGAGCATGGCGGCCACGATGTCACCGTTCTCCGCGACCGGCTGGCGGCGGACGGTGACCCAGTCGCCGTCGCAGATCGCGGCCTCGATCATGGAGTCGCCCACGACCTTCAGCACGAAGAGCTCACCGTCGCCGACGAGCTGCCGGGGCAGCGGGAAGACGTCCTCGACGGATTCCTCGGCGAGGATCGGGCCGCCGGCCGCGATCCGGCCGACCAGCGGGACGTACGAAGCGGCGGGCTTGCCGGCGGTGTCGGTGGGCTGGACGGAGGCCGCCTGGTCCGAGCCGCGCACCTCGTACGCGCGCGGGCGGTGCGGGTCGCGGCGCAGGAAGCCCTTGCGCTCCAATGCCATCAGCTGGTGTGCGACCGACGACGTGCTGGACAGCCCGACCGCCTGGCCGATCTCTCGCATGGACGGCGGGTATCCGCGCCGCTGAACGGAATCCCTGATGACCTCGATCACCCGGCGCTGCCGGTCGGTGAGTCCCGAGCTGTCCGCCCGGATGCCTGGAGGTCGCCCCGGCAGGGAGCGCTTGTGCCCCTCGGGATTCGTGGCTTCGTTCATCGCATGCACCGGATCGATTCGGCCCTGGGAGCGGTCCTGGGCAGTGATGGTGGCACTGTCTGCGGTGGTGGTCACGTCGGCCCCTCTCGTTGTCTCCCTGCTGGACAACGGTAGTTGCTTTCGAAAGGTTGCGCCAAACACACGTTCGAGTGAAAAAGCGTGGACTGTCTGACTTGATCATGTGTCTGGGTGTATGGCTGACGTGCTTCCCGGCAGGTCGAGGCGGGCTCGCCGTTGTAGTCTTCACCGCCGGGCCGATGACCTCCTGGGGCGTCGCTTCAGTCTGCCATCGGTCCTTCCGGTGATCCGGGATCAGGCCTGGCTCTGCCCGAGAGTCCCACCTCTTCCCCTTGTGGCGCTCACGCTATCCCCGCAAGCGCGGCCGCGATACAGCCGCGCACGCGTGCGTGTGCCTGGGCGTCGCCGGGTGCGGCGTGTGACGGCGAAGACGCATGCGGTGAGACCGTGTGCCCGCGACACGCGCTACTGCCTGGTCGTATGGGTCAAGCCCCATATGTAGTGGTTGGATTGCGACAGCAGCCCAAGTGTTGTGGTCCCCCTTGTCTTCGGATGGTCGCGGATCGCCTATGCTGGGGGCTGCTTCGCGGGGCTGAAGAGGCCCGGCGAGGCTGTTGAGTCTGCTGTGAGGAGGGTTGGAGTTCCATGCACTGCCCCTTCTGCAGGCACCCCGACAGCCGCGTCGTCGACAGTCGTACGACCGACGACGGCACGTCGATCCGCAGGCGCCGCCAGTGCCCTGACTGCTCCCGTCGTTTCACGACCGTGGAGACCTGTTCGCTCATGGTGGTCAAGCGGTCCGGAGTCACCGAGCCTTTCAGTCGCACCAAGGTCATCAACGGCGTCCGCAAGGCGTGCCAGGGACGGCCGGTCACCGAGGACGCGCTCGCCCAGCTCGGGCAGCGGGTCGAGGAGGCGGTGCGGGCCACCGGAAGCGCCGAGCTGACCACCCACGACGTGGGCCTGGCCATACTCGGCCCGCTGCAGGAACTCGATCTCGTCGCCTATCTGCGGTTCGCCTCGGTCTACCGGGCCTTCGACTCGCTCGAGGACTTCGAGACCGCGATCACGGAACTCAGGGAGACGGGGCGCCCCGCCGCGGACGACGACGACCGCGAGGACGACAAGGGCGCTGTCACGGGGAGCCGGGAAGACGACGCGGGACCCGGAGGGACCGTCCAGGTCCCCGAGCCCGCGCACGCCGCCGACTGACCGACGGGCCGGAACCGGGCGGAGGCCCCGGGCCCGGCCGGGCGGCGGCGGACGAAGACGTGTCACGGGCGACAGGCGAGCGCGCCCGCGACATCACAGACAACACCGTGCCACGGGAACATCGTGGCATTTCAGGGCGTTTTTGCCTGTACAGGGAGGCGGCATGACAGAGACGGCGAGCGGTCCGGCACGAGGTTCCCGAGCGAAGGGCGCCAAGGCCACCAAGGGGCTGCGTATCGAGCGCATCCACACCACGCCCGGCGTACACCCGTACGACGAGGTCGCGTGGGAGCGTCGTGACGTCGTCATGACCAACTGGCGCGACGGCTCGGTCAACTTCGAGCAGCGTGGCGTCGAGTTCCCCGACTTCTGGTCGGTGAACGCGGTCAACATCGTCACCAGCAAGTACTTCCGGGGCGCCGTCGGCACCCCGCAGCGCGAGGTCGGCCTCAAGCAGCTGATCGACCGGATCGTGAAGACGTACCGGAAGGCCGGCGAGGACTACAGCTACTTCGCCTCGCCCGCCGACGCCGAGATCTTCGAACACGAGCTGGCCTACGCCCTCCTGCACCAGGTCTTCAGCTTCAACAGCCCTGTCTGGTTCAACGTCGGCACCCCGCAGCCCCAGCAGGTCTCCGCCTGCTTCATCCTGGCCGTCGACGACTCCATGGAGTCGATCCTCGACTGGTACAAGGAAGAGGGCATGATCTTCAAGGGCGGCTCCGGCGCCGGCCTGAACCTGTCCCGGATCCGTTCCTCCAAGGAACTGCTCTCCTCCGGCGGCAACGCCTCCGGCCCGGTCTCCTTCATGCGCGGCGCCGACGCCTCCGCCGGCACCATCAAGTCGGGCGGCGCCACCCGCCGTGCCGCCAAGATGGTCATCCTCGACGTCGACCACCCCGACATCGAGGACTTCATCCAGACCAAGGTGAAGGAAGAGGAGAAGATCCGCGCCCTGCGCGACGCGGGCTTCGACATGGACCTGGGCGGGGACGACATCACGTCCGTCCAGTACCAGAACGCCAACAACTCGGTCCGCGTGAACGACACGTTCATGAAGGCCGTCGAGCAGGGCGGCAAGTTCGGGCTGACGTCCCGCATGACCGGCGAGGTCATCGAGGAGGTCGACGCCAAGTCGCTCTTCCGCAAGATGGCCGACGCCGCGTGGGCCTGCGCCGACCCCGGCATCCAGTACGACGACACGATCAACCACTGGCACACCTGCCCGGAGTCCGGCCGCATCAACGGCTCGAACCCCTGCAGCGAGTACATGCACCTGGACAACACGTCCTGCAACCTCGCCTCGCTGAACCTGATGAAGTTCCTCAAGGACGACGGCAAGGGCAACCAGTCCTTCGAGGCCGAGCGGTTCCAGAAGGTCGTCGAGCTCGTCATCACCGCGATGGACATCTCCATCTGCTTCGCGGACTTCCCCACCCAGAAGATCGGCGAGAACACCCGCGCGTACCGCCAGCTGGGCATCGGCTACGCCAACCTCGGCGCCCTGCTGATGGCGACCGGCCACGCCTACGACTCCGACGGCGGCCGCGCCCTCGCCGGCGCCATCACCTCCCTGATGACCGGCACGTCGTACCGGCGCTCCGCCGAACTCGCCTCGGTCGTCGGCCCCTACGACGGCTACGCCCGCAACGCCGACGCCCACAAGCGCGTCATGAAGCAGCACGCCGACGCCAACGGCACGGCCACCCGCATGGACGACCTCGACACCCCGGTGTGGGCGGCGGCCACCGAGGCCTGGCAGGACGTGCTGCGCCTCGGCGAGAAGAACGGCTTCCGCAACTCCCAGGCGTCCGTGCTCGCCCCGACCGGCACCATCGGTCTGGCGATGTCCTGCGACACCACCGGCGTCGAGCCCGACCTCGCTCTGGTCAAGTTCAAGAAGCTGGTCGGCGGCGGCTCGATGCAGATCGTCAACGGCACCGTCCCGCAGGCCCTGCGCCGCCTGGGATACCAGGAGGAGCAGATCGAGGCGATCGTCGCCCACATCGCCGACAACGGCAATGTGATCGACGCCCCCAGCCTCAAGCCCGAGCACTACGAGGTGTTCGACTGCGCCATGGGCGAGCGCGCCATCTCCCCGATGGGCCACGTGCGCATGATGGCCGCGATCCAGCCCTGGATCTCCGGTGCCATCTCCAAGACGGTCAACATGCCGGAGTCGGCGACCGTCGAGGAGGTCGAGGAGATCTACTTCGAGGCCTGGAAGCTCGGCGTCAAGGCGCTCGCGATCTACCGCGACAACTGCAAGGTCGGCCAGCCCCTCTCCGCGAAGACCAAGGAGAAGGAGAAGGTCGAGATCACGGAGAAGGCCGAGGAGGCGATCCGCGCCGCGGTCGAGAAGGTGGTCGAGTACCGCCCGGTCCGCAAGCGCCTGCCCAAGGGCCGTCCCGGCATCACCACCTCCTTCACGGTCGGCGGGGCCGAGGGCTACATGACCGCCAACTCCTACCCGGACGACGGTCTCGGCGAGGTCTTCCTGAAGATGTCCAAGCAGGGCTCGACTCTCGCGGGCATGATGGACGCCTTCTCCATCGCGGTCTCCGTCGGCCTTCAGTACGGCGTGCCTCTGGAGACGTACGTCTCGAAGTTCACCAACATGCGCTTCGAGCCGGCCGGTATGACGGACGACCCGGACGTGCGGATGGCCCAGTCGATCGTCGACTACATCTTCCGCCGCCTGGCGCTCGACTTCCTGCCCTTCGAGACGCGCTCCGCGCTCGGTATCCACTCCGCCGAGGAGCGTCAGCGTCACCTGGAGACCGGTTCGTACGAGCCGGCCGAGGAGGACGTCGACGTCGAGGGTCTGGCCCAGTCGGCTCCGCGTCAGACGGACCTGAAGGCCGTCGCCACGCCCAAGGCCGAGTCCGAGGCGGCCAAGCCCGCCCCGACGCAGGCCCACACCAGCGCCGAGCTGGTGGAGATGCAGCTGGGCATCCAGGCCGACGCCCCGCTGTGCTTCTCCTGCGGCACGAAGATGCAGCGCGCCGGTTCCTGCTACATCTGCGAGGGCTGCGGCTCGACCAGCGGCTGCAGCTGATCCCGGGCACGCCTGCCAGGGGTGAGTGACCTGGCGGAGGGCGGTGGAGCCGATGTGCGGCTCCACCGCCCTCGCGCGTGCGGTTCAGGAGTGCGGTGGCACGGGCAGCGCGGTCTCAGGCGTGGCGCGTGCGGCCCATGATGCGGCCGAAGTCCGCCGGGTCGCCCTCGTAGCCCTGGACTCCGGGGCGGAACGTCCAGCCGACGGGCGGCACGCGCACGAACTCCGCGATCGTCGCGGCCGTCGACCCGAGGACGCCGCCGAAGTCGTCCGTCGCCAGGTCCGTGTAACCCTCACGGATGCGCACGGCGGGGTTGATCACGCTGACGAACGTCCGGTGCGCGGGGCGCTGCTGTATGACCACGCCGACCACCACCCGCACGTACCGCGCGTCGAGCCGGTCCAGCTCCAGTGTCATGACCTCGTCCCAGCCGAAGCCCTTGCCGTCCCTGCTGTCGCGGTTGAGGAAGATGGTGCCGTCGGGGGAGCGGCTGTCGAAATGCACCACGTAGGCGGGCTCCGCCTCAGGGTCCTCGCTCAGGTAGGTCGCGGCGACGAGGTCCAGGTCGGTGGGTGGCTCCCCCGCCGGACTCGGGTCCCACTTCACCGCTGTCTCGACCTTGCCGATCGCCTTGTTGAGGCCGTTCACCGTCACTTCCCTCCCCGTTGCGGGTGTGCCGCCCTGAACTCCCTGATCACCAGGGCCGGTTGTCCATCCTGCCACGCGAGCGTGAGCGCCCGCACGGCTGCTTCCCGTCCGAACGTGACCGACGCCACGCCTTGGGGCCTTACCATGGCGCGGTGCTGGTCAAGTGGATTCGCTGCACCGTGGTGGACCGCCGCGGTTTCGAACGGGGGCAGCGGAAGTGGGCGGGGCTTCCGGGGGAGCCGGGGTTCCGGGGGCAGGGCGGCGGCTGGAGCAGGGCGCGGCCCTCGGTCGCGCACGTCTTCGCCTTCTGGGAGAGCCGCGCCTTCTACGACTCCTTCATGGCGCGCTCCCATGACCGGCTCGCGACGGCCCAGGCGGGCACCTTCAAGGACGCCCAGGTACGGCTCTTCGACTACCGCTTCGACGTGAAGACGGGCTTCGAGCCCCGCTTCACCGACGCCGACCTGCTCCGGGTCGCTCTGTGCAGGGTGCGCGAGGAGCGCGCCGAGCACTTCACGCTGATGCAGGAGAAGGTGTGGAACCCCGCGATGGCCGGTTCGCCGGGCATGATCCGCGGGTTGTTCGCGGAGGCGCCGGGACACGAGTTCCTGGTGCTGTCGATGTGGCGCTCGGAGGCCGAGCACGGCAAGTACCGGACCGAACGCGTCGAGCGACTCGCGTTGCGGGCCCAGACAGAGGCGGACATCTCCTCTCTCACCGGCGACATCGTGCGGCTCGAACCGGCCTGGACGGTCTGATCGCCGGCCGCTCGCGCGAGCGTTTCGCGATGTCACCCGGTGCGGACTTCGTGTGACCTACGCTGTATGAAGGGCTTACGAGTGCTCGATCGGCCGCCATCCGATCTAGGGTTTTGGCATGGCACGACCACGGCGCATCGTCCTTGTCCGGCACGGGGAGTCAACGGGCAATGTTGATGACACCGTGTACGAGCGTGAACCCGACCACGCTCTGGCTCTGACCGAACGGGGTGTGAGGCAGGCGGAGGAGACGGGCGAGACCCTGCGGGAGGTGTTCGGCGGCGAGCGCGTCAGCGTGTACGTGTCGCCCTACAGACGCACGCACGAGACCCTCAAGGCCTTCCACCTCGACCCGGACCACATACGGGTCCGCGAGGAGCCCCGGCTGCGGGAGCAGGACTGGGGCAACTGGCAGGACCGCGACGACGTCCGTCTGCAGAAGGCCTATCGCGACGCCTACGGGCACTTCTTCTACCGGTTCGCGCAGGGGGAGAGCGGGGCCGACGTGTACGACCGGGTCGGCGGCTTCCTGGAGAGCCTTTTCCGCAGCTTCGAGGACCCCGACCACCCGCCGAACGTCCTGATCGTGACCCACGGCCTCGCCATGCGCCTGTTCTGCATGCGCTGGTTCCACTGGACGGTCGCCGAATTCGAGTCACTGTCGAACCCCGGGAACGCCGAGATGCGGATGCTCGTTCTCGGAGACGACGGCAAGTACGCCCTGAACCGCCCGTTCGACCGCTGGCGAGACCCGGAGCCGTACGGGATCTCCGGATAGACGCCTCCACGGGCCGCGCCGCCGAGGGCCCGCTGAAGGGCTTGAGCGCGTGCGAGGACGGCACCGGCGACCACGGCCTGAGCAGCACGGCCCGGACGAGCGGAGCTGCGCTGGTGGTGCCGGATTCTTCGGTGACGATTCTTCGGTGACGAATTAGAGTGGCAGAGCGATGACCATTGACTTCTCTTATGAGGGGCGCCTGGAGCGCGCTCTGGCTTCTCTGTGTGGGCTCGCGGTGGGGGACGCGCTGGGCTCGCAGTTCTTCGTGCCGGTGAACTATCCGTTGCTCAAGCGCCGGGAGCTGCCGGCCGGTCCCTGGCAGTGGACGGACGACACGGAGATGGCCTGTTCCGTGGTCGCCGTGCTGGCCGCCCACCACCGGATCGACCAGGACGCGCTGGCCCGCTCGTTCGCCGAGCACCACGACTTCGACCGCGGCTACGGCCCGGCCGTCAACCGACTCCTCAGGCTGGTCCGGGAGGGCGGCGACTGGCGTGAGCTGTCCGCCGCCCTCTTCAACGGTCAGGGCTCCTGGGGCAACGGCGCCGCCATGCGGATCGCCCCGTTGGGCGCCTGGTACGCCGACGACCCCGAACAGGCCACCCACCAGGCGGAGATCTCCGCCTACCCCACGCACCAGCACCGGGAGGCCGTGGTCGGGGCCATGGCGGTCGCCGCGGCGGCCGCGTTGGTCGGCGCTCCGGGGGGTCCGCCCGCCCCGGAGGCCCTTCTCGACGGCGTCATCGCCCTCGTCCCCAAGAGCGCCGTCGGCGCCGGTCTGCGGCGGGCCCGCGACATGCTCGACTACGGCGACGCGAGCACCGTGGCGGCCGTTCTCGGCTGCGGACGGCGCACGACGGCGCACGACACGGTGCCGTTCGCGCTGTGGTCCGCCGCCCGCGCCCTCGGCGACTTCGAGAAGGGGTTCTGGACGACCGCGCAGGTGGGTGGGGACGTGGACACGACCTGCGCCATCGTGGGCGGCGTGCTCGCGTCGGGCAAGGCCGGGGCTCCTCCCGGCGCCTGGGCGGCACAGGTGGAGGACCTGCCCGGATGGACGCCTCGGACCGGATAGCCGAAAACTCTCCGTGTTCGACGGGAACTCTGCGTGACCAGGACCCGTTCTTCGAGTATCCGCTGTGTGCGATGCGAGTGCCGCACCGGTGGTGATGTCCGAAGCGAGGATTGAGAGTGATGCGGGGAGTGTCGGGGGATGGTCATGCGGTTCATGCACTTGGCGCGGGCGCTGTGGCCCGTGATGGTCTTCGTTCTGTTCGGGGACTCCGAGCGGCGGCGGGTGGGCGGTCGGATCGGCGTCGCGGCACGCGGGCGGTCGGCGGCGGGCCGGCCAACTCGGTCCGCCGTCGGGGCTGTCGCTGCGGGAAGAGTCGGAGGGCTGTTTCCCCGGCGTCCCGTCGGTGAGCGGACCGAGGGTGATCGTCGGGGTGTCGTCTTCTGGTCAACCGTGCACTTCTGGAGGGGGGTTGGGGTGGTTTGTGGAGGGCTCTCGCCGCCTTCCACGCGCGTGTGGGGAAACCGGGGTGTCGCGCGGGGATCCCGGCGGCGTACCCTAAGGTCGCCATGCCGTACGAACCACCCACTCACACCGTCGAGCGCTCCCTCCGCGCCACGACCGGAGCGAAGGTCATTGCCGGTGTCGACGAGGTGGGTCGCGGTGCCTGGGCCGGTCCCGTCACCGTCTGCGCGGCGGTCACCGGACTGCGCCGGCCGCCCGTCGGCCTCACCGACTCCAAGCTCCTCTCCGTCAAGCGTCGCAACGAGCTCGTCGTGGCGTTGGAGGAGTGGGTCACGTCCTACGCCCTGGGTCACGCCTCTCCGGAGGAGATCGACGACCTCGGGATGACGGCGGCGCTGCGGCTCGCCGCGGTGCGCGCACTGGACGCTCTGCCGATACGTCCCGACGCGGTGATCCTCGACGGGAAGCACGACTACCTCGGCACCCCGTGGAAGGTCCGCACCGTCATCAAGGGGGACCGGTCGTGCGTCGCGGTCGCGGCGGCATCGGTGATCGCCAAGGTTCGGCGCGACAAAATGATGGCCGAACTGGGCATCGACCATGCAGACTTCGGCTTTGCGGACAATGCCGGGTATCCGTCACCCGTGCACAAGGCCGCACTGGCGGAACGGGGACCCACCCCGTACCACCGGTTGTCGTGGGCGTATCTTGATGCGCTGCCCCAGTGGCGGCACCTCAAGAAGACCCGCAGCTGGGCGGACGGAAGCGTTCCGGAGATCGAGGGTCAGCTCGGCTTCGACTTCTGACGATTCCGCTCGCACTGATGTGCCACCTGCTGGCGCGAGCCGCACCAACGTTTGATAGACAACAGCCCATGCCTCTCATTCCCGAGGAGCCTCAGATTCACGAGAGTGCCCAGGGTCCCCGCGCCACTCCGGCCAGCAGCCGCACCGCGCAGACCCCTCGACCCGTACCTGGTCCCCGTCCCGCGGCTCCGTCGCGTCCGGGACGTCCTGGTCCCGTCCGGCCCACGCCGCCCGCGCAGCGCGCACAGCGTGACGCCGCCAAGCCCGGGCCCTCGGCCCCGGCCGTCCCCGCCGCTTCGCCGGCCGCCCCGGCGACTCCTCAGGTCCAGCTCATCCCGGCCTCGGCCGAGGGTGCTCTGGACGCCGCAGAGGAGGCCGTGGACCTGCTCCTGGACTCGGGGCGCGCCCCGGGTGAGGTGCTCGTGCTCACCACCGGCGAGCAGCACCCCTGGGCGGCCCATGAGTTGAGCTTCGGCGAGGCGTCCTACTGGGCGCAGCACGACGCGGGAGACGACGTCTTCTACGCCGCTGCCGCCGCTGTGGACCGCGCCGCCGTGCGGCCCGTCGTCGTGGTCGCCGTCAACGGCGGTCCCGAGACCGTGGCCGCCACCGCTCTGCCGCTCGCCCACAAGCGGGCCGGCACGCTGCTGATCGTCTGCGGTGACCCGCAGCAGGTCAACGCCGTGCTGGGCGCGGGCGTCTGAGCCGAGCCGGTTGCGGTCACCCCGGTGAGCATCGGGGTGCGCAAGCGGGGCGGAGGAGGCGTCGCGGTCGCGGCTGCCTCCGAGGCGCGACTCCGCACGCCCGGTTGACGGGGGATCATGGCGTCCGGCCGGGGCCGGCTCGGGCAGCCGTGAACCGCCGGCGTTTCCTGAGCCGGCGCCCGGCGGGGACGAGCGACCGTCCTGCACGCGTAACCGCGTGAGCGGCGCAGTCCGACGCCGGGGGCGGTGAGCGGGCGGAGGCGGCTTCAGGGCGGCACCTGCGTAGGTGGTCCCGGTGGTTCGCTCCGGTCCGCCGGGTCGGCCAAAGGTCGTGCAGGCCGTGAGCAGCGCCGTGAACCATGCGGTGCTGAGCGCCGGACGGGGGTCTCCTCGTCGTGGGTGCACTCCGCTCAGCCCTCCGGAGGGAGTCCGCCTCGGGGCGGAGATGCGGGCAAGCGTTTCCCGTCCTGCCGCGAGGCGGTTGTGCCTGCGCAAGCCGTTCCCCTGCCCGGAAGGTGGCCGTGACAACGGTCGGCCTTCCGGGGCGGGTGGCTGCTTCGTGAGGGGCGGGTGCCCGTGTCGCGTCCGGCTCGCGCCGGCGTCCGCGCTCAGCGGGCGGCGGCTCGGCGCAGGACCTCCGAGGCGGCGCCGCCTGTGCGGGGCAGCGGAGGCGGCGCCTCGGACAGGGCGAAGGGCTCCGGAGAGGAGTCCGCGTTGGGGCGGCGGCCGCCGCGGCCCTCGCCGAGGACCTGCCAGCCGTCCCGGGTCAGCGTGATGTACGACCCGCAGCGCAGACCGTGCAGTGTGCAGGCGTCACGCAGGCCCCACATCCACGCGCCGTCCTCCTCCGTCCAGCGGGCGTCGCCGTCACGGCAGTAGAGCAGCACGGCGGTGCGCACCGGGGTGCGGCGGCGCAGGTCGTGCGGGATGACCCGGCGCAGTTGCGAGAGCAGCGCGTTGCGGAACATCCAGCCGTCGGCCGGGGCCTGGCGGCGGGTGAACGAGGCGCTGGCCAGCAACCGTTCGTCCGGATCGAGCACGGCCACGACCGCGGTGGCCGGCCGGGGCCGGTGGCGCGCATGCAGCCCGCTGACGACCTCGCGAGGGTTGCGCAGCAGCGGAATCCCCGCCGCGGCCCACTCGGCAGGCTCGAGCAAGCGGTTGGCGGAAGCGGTGGACGTGGACGATGATGCCGCCGAGGACGGAGCGAATCCGAAGGTCACGAGCCTCCCTTCGGCTACGGCCCACACAGGGGGCGGGTCGGATTCGGGGGGAGCGCACACCGCAGCAAGGCCCTGCCGGACCACGGACGAACCGTGCGGGGAGCGGAACTCAATTCTTCCTGTCGAACTTGGATGCGGCAACGAGCAATTGGGGCCACCGACCGTTATGTGGCGGTGCGAGTCATATATCCCTACCCAATGAGGTGCGCCGTGACGCGTGTGCCCGCCGTACACGCTCTGTTAACCCCTTGTGGGAGGCGAGTTTCCCCCGGTCGAGCCGCTGAAGGCGGTGCGGGGGAGTCGCCAGAGCGCCCGGCCGGTTGCGCACGGTAACCGGGGTGAAGTGGCCGATTGTCCGTGGCGTCGGGTTGCATGGGGGCATGGACGTTACGGAGCTGCGCGCCGAAGCCGATGCCATCCTCGCCGAGCTCGTCGGAGCCGCCCCAGGGGCGGCGCGGTTGCGCGAGGACCAGTGGCAGGCGGTGGACGCTCTGGTGCGGGAGCGGCGGCGCGCCCTGGTGGTGCAGCGCACCGGCTGGGGCAAGTCCGCGGTGTACTTCGTCGCCACAGCGCTGCTGCGCCGACGCGGTGGCGGACCGACGGTGATCGTCTCGCCGCTGCTGGCGTTGATGCGCAACCAGGTCGAGTCGGCGGCCCGCGCCGGCATCCGGGCGCGGACGATCAACTCGGCCAATCCGGAGGAGTGGGACGCCATCCAGGAGGAGGTCGAGCGGGGCGAGACCGACGTGCTCCTGGTGAGTCCGGAGCGGCTGAACTCCGTGGACTTCCGCGATCACATGCTGCCCAAGCTCGCGGCGACGACCGGTCTTCTGGTGGTCGACGAGGCGCACTGCATCTCCGACTGGGGGCACGACTTCCGCCCGGACTACCGCCGGCTGCGCGCGATGCTCGCCGAGCTGGCCCCCGGGGTGCCGGTGCTGGCGACGACGGCGACGGCCAACGCGCGGGTCACGGCGGACGTGGCCGAGCAGTTGGGCACCGGCGCCGGCGAGGCCCTGGTGCTGCGCGGCCCGCTGGAGCGCGAGAGCCTGCGGCTCGGGGTGGTGCGCCTGCCGGACGCGGCGCATCGGCTGGCCTGGCTCGCCGAGCACCTGGACGAGCTGCCGGGCTCGGGAATCGTCTACGCGCTGACGGTGGCGGCGGCCGAGGAGGCCACCGCGTTCCTGCGGCAGCGCGGCTTCCGGGTGGCGTCGTACACGGGGCGCACGGAGAACGCGGACCGGCTGCAGGCGGAGGCGGACCTGCTGGGAAACCGCGTCAAGGCGCTGGTGGCGACATCGGCGCTCGGCATGGGCTTCGACAAGCCGGACCTGGGCTTCGTGGTGCACCTCGGCTCGCCGTCCTCGCCGATCGCCTACTACCAGCAGGTGGGGCGCGCGGGGCGCGGTGTGGCCCACGCGGACGTGCTGCTGCTGCCGGGCAAGGAGGACGAGGCCATCTGGCGCTACTTCGCCGACACGGCCTTTCCGCCCGAGGCGCAGGTCCGTCAGACCCTCTCGGCCCTCGCCGACGCGGGCCGGCCCCTGTCCGTGCCGGCCCTGGAGGCCCTGGTCGACCTGCGGCGCACCCGTCTGGAGACCATGCTGAAGGTCCTCGACGTGGACGGCGCGGTCAAGCGGGTCAAGGGCGGGTGGATCTCCACCGGGGAACCGTGGGTCTACGACGAGGAGCGCTACGCCTGGGTCGCCGAACAGCGGGCGGCCGAGCGGCAGGCCATGCGGGACTACGTGAGCACGACCGGGTGCCGCATGGAGTTCCTGCGCCGGCAGTTGGACGACGAGGGCGCAGCCCCGTGCGGGCGGTGCGACAGCTGCGCGGGCCCCTGGGCCGATGCCGCCGTTTCCGCCGACGCGCTCACGGGGGCGGTGAAGGAGCTCGACCGGCCGGGAGTGGAGGTCGAGCCGCGCCGGATGTGGCCCACGGGCATGCCCGCCCTGGGCGTCGATCTCAAGGGGCGCATCCCGGCGGGTGAACAGTGTTCCACCGGGCGAGCCCTGGGCCGGCTCTCCGACATCGGCTGGGGCAACCGGCTGCGCCCGCTGCTGGCGGACAACGCGCCGGACGGACCGGTCCCCGACGACGTCCTGCGGGCCGCCGTGGCGGTCCTGGCCGACTGGGCGCGCTCCCCGGGGGGATGGGCGTCGCAGGCTCCGGACGCCTCCGCCCGGCCGGTCGGCGTCGTCGCCGTGCCGTCGTCGGCCCGCCCGCAGCTCGTCGGCTCCCTCGCCGAGGGCATCGCGAGGGTCGGCCGCCTGCCCTTCCTGGGCGCCCTGAGCCACGTCGGACCGGACGGCACGCACGCGGCGCGGCGCAGCAACTCCGCCCAGCGCCTGCGGGCGCTGACGGACGCCTTCACCGTCCCCGAGGAACTGTCCCGTGCGCTGGCCCTCGCCCCCGGACCCGTGCTGCTCGTCGACGACTGCACGGACTCGGGCTGGACCCTCGCCGTCGCCGCCCGCCTGCTGCGCCGGGCGGGCAGCGGACCGGTGCTGCCCCTGGTCCTCGCCGCCGCCGGCTGAGCTGCCGCCGGGCAACTGCGGGGCGGCCCCGGACCGCCCCGGCACGGACAGGGCGCGTCGCCGGGGCGGGCGACCACGGCGGTCATGAGTGGGCCTGAGTAACGGACACTCAGCTTCCGCCGGTTCGCCGCCCAGAGGGCCGTCGCGGGGGCCGGGCGGTGTGACCGACGCCACTGGCGTCGACGGAGGTTTGGAGTACCTGAGTACTCATGTGGCCGGGCATCCGTCCGTGATCACCTCGATACGCCGTGCGGTTCGTGGCCGCGACGACGTGTGGAGGTTTCTGATGCAGTTCCGGGTACTGGGACCCCCTGGGATCCACGACGACGTCAAGCAGCGGAGCGTCCAGCTGACGAGTCCCAAGCAGCGGGTGCTGCTCGGCGCGTTGCTGGTGCGTACGGGGGCACCGGTGCCGACCGACGAACTCATCTTCGAGCTGTGGGGCAACAACGCGCCCGACAAGGCGGGGAACGCGCTGCAGGCCCACGTCTCGCGGTTGCGCCAGCAGCTGATCGAGGCGGAGCCGGCACGTGCGAGCTGTCCGCGGCTGGTGGCGCGTGGCCAGGGCTATCTGCTGCAGGCTCGTCCCGAGGAGCTGGACAGCGTGCAGTTCCGGCTTCAGGTCGCCCGCGCGCAAAGGCAGTTGGGGTCCGATCCGCGCACCGCGTCCGTTCTGCTGCGCCGGGCGCTGGACCTGTGGCGGGGCCGTGCGCTGGAGGGGGCCGCGCACGGCCGGTTGTGCGCGGCGCCCGCGGCCCGGCTGGAGGAGGAGCGGCTGCTGGCGACCGAAGACCTGTGCGAGGCCTCGCTGAGCCTGGGGCAGCACCGGCAAGCCGTCGACGAACTGCAGGAGTTGGTGGCCGCCCATCCGTTCCGCAAGAGGTTCCGCGATCAGCTCGTGCTCGCGTTGCAGCGCTGCGGGCGGCACAGCGAGGCGCAGGCGGTGAACGACCTGGCGCGCCGCCGGCGGACCGTGGAGGGAGGCGGCGGCGCCCCCGCCGGTCGGCCCGGCAACGTACGCCTGCTCAACGACGCGGCGCACGGGCGGGCGGCCGGGCACCCTGAAGCGGAGCGTCCGGTCACCGAGCGCACCGTCGGCGACGGTGCGCTCGGCGAGCGCGCGCCCGGTCACGAACTGCTGCGCCTGCGTCGGCGGGTGGAGGAGCTGACCTCGCAGCAGGACGAACTCCGCTCGGAAGTACATCGGTTGATGGCTCTCGTGGAGGCGCGTGCCCTGAGCCGGAGCAGGGATTCCGCCTGACCTGAGGACGCCGGGGACCCAAATGTCCGTCAGGCTGTCAATTCCGTGTCAGGTGTGGGCGCCGGGCGGGCCCCGGCCCACTTTTCCGATCCTAAACTGCGGTGCGCCGCAAAGCGGTTGTCCGCGTTTCGCATGTGCGCCGCATCCCTACCCGTATCCAGTGTTTTTTCGAGAGGAAGATTTCCATGGCCGTACTGCACACCACGCGCAGGGGCGCCGGAACACCGGAACAGGTGTGGAAGGTGTTGCGGGACATCGAGGCGTTCCCCGGTTTCATGGAGGGCGTCAACGAGGTGACGGTCACCGGCGAGGACGGGGACCGCCGCTCCAGCAGCTGGATCGTCGAGCTCAAGGGCTCCGAGATGGAGTGGGACCAGGAGGACGTCCTCGACCCGATGCGGCGGCGCTGGGAGTTCCGTCAGACCGAGGGCGACCTCGCCCATTACGAGGGCTACTGGCAGATCCACGAGGACGAGGCGGGGACGGCCCTGGAACTCAACGTGGAATTCGACATCGGTCTGCCCATGGTGGAGGAGATGATCCACCCCGCGGTGGCGAAGGCCCTCGAGGGCTACCAGCAGGAAATCATCGACCAGAGCGCGTGAGAGGGGGCGGAGGAACATGAGTGAGCAGCAAACGGCGGACGCCGTGCGAAGTGCCGCGCGAAACACCACGCAAGACGCCGCGCGTAGCGCCAGGGAGACCTTCCGGCGCGTGAAGCGTCACTTCTCGCCCGCGCTCGCCGTCGCCGGGAAGTTCACCGGACAGGGCGCCGTCGAGGCGGCCGCTGAGGGCAGCCGGGTGACCCTGTCGGACGGCCGGACCATGCTGGACTTCGGCAGTTACGCGGTCGCCCTCCTCGGGCATCGCCACCCCGAGGTCCTGGCCGCGGCCCGTGCCCAGCTGGACGTGATGCCCACCTCGACGAGGACCGTGCAGAGCCCGGTGCCGCCGCTGGCCGCCGAGGCCCTCGCCGGGTACCTCGGGGGTGGGCTGGACCGGGTGTTCTTCGGCTGCGGCGGGGCGGACGCCGTGGAGGTGTCCGTCAAGCTCGCCCGGATGGCCACGGGCCGCACGACGGTGATCGCCGTCCGGGGCGCCTTCCACGGCAAGACCCTCGGCGCACTCGCGCTGACCGACAACCCCCGCTTCAAGAAGGGCGTCGAGCCGCTCCTCCAAGGGGTCGTGCACGTCGCGCCGGACGATCCGGAGGCGGTGGCGAAGGTCGTCCGGGAGCAGGACGTGGCGGCCGTGGTCTTCGAGCCGGTGCAGGCCGAGAACGGCGTGCGGCTGCTGGACGAGAGCGTGCTCGCGCGGTGGTGCGAGGACGCCCACGCGCACGGCGCGCTGGTCATCGCCGACGAGATCCAGGTCGGCCTGCGCCGCTGCGGCCCCCGCTCGGTCGCGCTGGCCGCGGGGCTGCCGGTGGACGGCGTACTGCTCGGCAAGCCGCTCGGCGGAGGGATCGTGCCCGTCTCGGCGGCGGTCTGCAACGACCGGCTCTACGCGCCGCTGCTGTCCGACCCGCTGCTGCACACCGCCACCTTCAGCGGCCATCCGCTGGGCACCGCGGTGGTCCCGGCGGCCCTCGACGCCATCGAGCGGCAGGCGGACAACGGGGCCAGGATCGCTGTGGCGATGGAGCGCGGTCTGGCCGACCTGCGCGGCCGCTACCCGGACGCGCTCGTCGAGGTGCGGGGCCGTGGGCTGCTGTGGGGCATGGACTACCGCTCGCCGGAGATGGCGGGCGACGTCCTGACCGGGCTGGCGCAGGCCGGTCTCGTCGTCTCTCCGTGCATCAGCCGGCCCACCACGATCCGCCTGCTACCGCCGATCGTCGCCACCGGCCAGGACGTCGAGGAAGCGCTCTCGCTGCTCGGCGAGACGACAGCGAAGGCCGCCACGGCCTGAGCCGTCGGCGGGGCCCGGGGCCGGGGTCTGCGGCCGGAACCGGCGTCCGGCCCGCGGGGCCCGCGGGGCCCGCGGAGGTCTGCCGCGCCCTGCGGCAGGGGCCGGCGACGGCGATCCGCCGTCGCGACCGGGGGGACCCGGACCGGCTGCCGAGATCCGTCCCGGACCGCGCGCCCCAACTGCGCCGCCGGAACCGTCACCCGAACTGCCACCGATACCTGCCGCCGAGGCCGGCGGCCTTGGCCTGGCCCCAGGCACCGTAGTCCGGGGCCGCCACCCGGACACACCGCCGAAAGCCACCGCAAGAACTGCTGCCCGAAGTCGCGGGGCGCGGCCGGTGCCCGAGGCCGGGTTCCGCGGTCGAGAACCGTCACCCGGCTCCGCCGTCGAGCCTTCTGCCGTCAAGCCCCGCCCGTCGAGACCTGCCGTCCAGCCCGCGGCCCCGCCGTGAGCGGGAACCCCATCAGGAAGGAACCCACACACGCCATGACTTCGACGACGCTCAAAGGAGTCGCCGAGGAGTTCGCCGCCGACATCGTGCTGGCCGAGGACATCACCGGTTTCGAGGCACCGCAACCGCACGAGGTGTCCGAGGTGCTGCTCACCGGCGCGACCGGTTTCCTCGGGGCATTCCTGCTGCGGGACCTGCTGGCGCACGGCCTCGTCGTGCACTGCCTGGTGCGCGGCCCGGACCCGGCCACGGGCCTCGCGCGGCTGAAGGAGAACCTGCGCGGGTACGAGCTGCTGGACGGCCTGGACCTGAGTCGGGTCCGGGTGCACAACGGGGACGTGGCCAAGCCCCGCCTCGGCATGGCCGACACCGTGTACGCGGAGCTGGCCGGCCGCGTCGACGCGGTGTACCACTCAGCCGCCAAGGTCAACTTCCTCACCGTCTACAAGTGGCTGCGCCGGGCCGTCGTCGACGCGACCCACGAGATACTGCGGTTCGCCGGCACGGCCCGCGCCACGCTCCACCACGTGTCCACCACAGGCGTGTTCCTGCCCGCCGAGGACGGCGTGCCACGCGGCGAGCTCGACCCGACCGGGCCGCCGGAGGACCTGGCGCTCGGCTACACCAAGAGCAAGTGGGTGGCCGAGCAGCTGGTACTGGAGGCCCGGCGCCGTGGCGTGCCGGTGACGATCCACCGACCCGGGCAGGTCTGGGGTGACTCGCGCACCGGCGCCTGCCAGCCGAACGATTTCGTGTGGCGGTTCATGAAGGGCTCCATCCAGGCCGGCTGCTACCCGCGCAGGTTCCGGCTGCGGATGAACATGGTCCCGATCGACTACGTCAGCCGGGCCGTCGTCGCTCTCTCCCGGGACCCGCAGGCGCTCGGCGGGGTCTACCACCAGGTGAGCCCCGGTTCGCTGGACGCGGAGGACCTGCTGCGGCTGTTGCGGGGCGCCGGGTACGAGCTGACCGAGCTGAGCACCCTGCGGTGGATGAAGGCCGTCTCGGCGGACGTCAACAACTCCATGGTGCCGTTGATGCGGGTCCTGGTGGACACGGAGAAGACCGAACTGGCGGAGTTCTCCGACGAGATCACCCGGGAGCGGCTGAAGGGCGCCGGCGTGAGCTGCCCGGCCATCGACGACGAGGTGTTCGCCGCCTACGTGGACTACTTCGTGCGCCGGGGAGTGCTGCCGGCCCCGGACCAGGCCCCGCCGCCCGCCCCCGGGCGGTGAGCGGCGACGGGTGAGGGCGGTGCCCCGCGAGGAACTCCCTCGCGGGGCACCGCCCTCGGACGCGTCAGGCGACCCGTTCCGCTCCCGCCGCCATCAGCTGCAGCGGCGCCGTCAGGGGCGTGCCTTCCGTCCGCCCCTCCGCGCGGGCGATCACCGTCTCCAGGCCGCGTTCCAGATCGCTGCGGGCCGTGATGCCGAGCTTGTGGTAGATCCGGTGCAGATGGTTCTCGACCGTGCGCACCGAGACCACCAGCCGGTCGGCGATGTCCCGGTTGGACAGTCCGATGGCGGCGAGCGCGGCGACCTCCCGCTCGCGTGGCGTGAGCGGCGCGACGTCCCGCTCCTGGTTGCTCTCCCGGTCCAGCCACGGCGGCAGCCCGGCGTCGCATCCGCGCAGCAGGTCCCGGCAGGAGGCCCATGCCTCCCGGCCCTTACGGCGCTGGCCCGAGGCCCGCAGGGCCCGGACCGCCTGGGCGGCGGCCTCCGCCGCGAGCGGCAGCGCGCCCATCTCGCGGAACTGCGCGGACACCGCCATCAGCGCGTTGCCGTCGGCGTCGGCGAGCGCCCGGATGTGGTCGGCGACCACGCGTACGATGCCGCCGGTGGTGCGGGCCGACAGCAGCAGGGCCTGGTCGCGGAACCGGAACGCGGCGCCGTCCGTGATGCGCGCCGCGAGGTGCAGCGCGAACACCGCCCGGACCGTACGGCCCGCGCCGGCGGCCCGCTCGGCGACCTCCAGGGCCTGTGCGACGGCGCCGGAGTGGTCGCCGGTGTGGGCGAGGACGAGTGCGCTCTCGTACTCGATCTCGTCCTCCGCGATGGGGGAGGAGAGGATCTCGCTGCGCACCGAGCGGACCTCGACCAGGGTGCGCAGCGCCTCCGCCTGGCGGCCCGATTCGGCGAGTGCGCCCGCCAGTTGGGCCAGTGGCCAGGCCTTGGTCGCGGGGAACTCGTGGACGGTCTCCACGGCGATCGACTGCCGCAGCAGGACGACCGCGTGCTCGGGCTGCCCCAGCAGTCGCAGCAGCCGGGCGCGGTCGAGGACGCTCTGCATGAGCACCGGCCGGCGGTCTGCGGCGTCGCGGTGGATGGCGTCGAGCGCCTCGGCGGCGCCGCGGAGGTTGCCGAGAAGGTAGGAGCAGCGGGCGGAGACGGCGTTGGCGAGGAGCAGGGCGTCGGTGTCCCAGTCCAGGGAGACCTCCCGGTAGCGGTCCAGGACCGCCAACGCACCTGCCGGATCGCCGAGTTCGGTCCGTGCGAACGTCACCGTCGGCAGCAGCGCCTGGGTGACGGGCACTTCCGCCGACTCGTCGTGCAGCACCGAGTCCCCGATGGCGACCGCGTCGTGCAGGCGGTCCGACAGTACGGCGATCATGGCCCGGGTGGCGTGCAGCATCCCGGCCCGTTCGGCGCCGACCGCGGTGATGGCGTCGGCCAGCACGGCTCCGGCGTCGCCGACGCGCCGCAGGCTCCAGGCCAGGTTCATCACCCGGGTGTGCGCGGCGACGACGTACTCGTGAAGCGGTACCTCGACGCCCGACTCCAGCGCCGTGGCCAGGACCGTCTCGGCGTCCTCGTGATGGCCCTTGCCGACGAGGACCTGCCCGAGCAGCAGGGCCGCCCGGACGCAGTCCACGGCGTTCTCCGGGTCGCGCGCAACGCGCGTCACCACGCGACGAAGACCCGCCCCGTAGCGGGCCGACTGCGGGACCGGGTCGTACAGCGAGGTCTCCACGTCGGAGGGGGAGTCGCGCAGCGCGAGCAGGCACAGGCGCTCCGCGAGGGGGTGGTCCTTGCGCCGGATCGCGGTGCGGGCCGCGGTGAGCAGTTGTTCGCGCCCGGGCACGAGTCCCGCCTCCATACGCAGGGAGACGATGCGCAGGACGTCGTCCTCGCGGCGGGCGCCGGTGCGCTCGAGGGCGTCGGCGACCTGACGGCGCAGCCGCTGTGCGGTGAGGTCGGACATCCGGGACGCCACGACGACCCGGCTGAGCGGGACGGCGAGTCGTAACCGGACGCGGGCGCGAGTGCGTTCGACGCTGATGATGCCGCGCAGGTCCAGCGACTCGGCCGCCTTGGCGAGACCGAAGGAGGTGACGATCTCCGCCTCCAGCGGCTCGGCGACGGCGAGCATGTGCACCAGTTCGTGCTCGTCGTGGCTGAGGTCGCGCAGGCCGACCCGGATGACGTCCGAGAGCCGCTTGCCGGGACGCTCGGTCAGCCCCAGCCACCGCCAGGTGCCGTTGACGCAGGTCAGGGACTCGTCCTCCAGGGCGTGCTCGACGAGTTCGCGCAGCATCAGGGCGTTGCCGTGGGTGGCGGCCCACAGCCGTTCCAGGGTCGAGGTGTCGATGTGGCCGCCGAGCCGGGCGTGCAGCACGGTGCCCAGCGCCGTGCTGTCGAAGGGAGCCACGTCCATGTGCTCGACGAGCCGCTCGACCCAGAGCTTGTCGATCCCGGCCGGCGCGGAGGCGTCCTGCCGGACGGTGGCGAGGACGCTGATCCGCCCGGCGGCGACCAGGCGGTGCAGTCGGTCGCCGGCGGCGGCGTCGACCAGATGCGCGTCGTCGACGCCCACGAGCGGGCGGTCGGCCGCGCCGCCCCCCGGCCTGCCCGGGTCCAGGGACTCCAGGCACTCGGCGAGCGAGCCGAAGCCGCGCGCCCTGGTCCCGCTGATCCAGCTCGCTCCGCCGACCGAGAGGACCATCCTGCCCTCGTCGGCCGCGCCCTGGAGCGCGGCGGAGAACAGGCGGCTCTTTCCGACGCCCGTGGGACCCACGAGCAACGCGCCGCCGCCTCGGCCGACCGCTGATCTGATGCCGTGCAGTTCGTTTTCACGCGCGGTTATCGGCCAGTGAAATGAACTCTCCGTTGACATCCGTTTCAAACCCCCGCTCGAATATGTCAACACGTACTGATCAATGTCCGAAACCCGTCGGTCGGCAAGGTCGTTCCACTTTCGGTCAAGAATGAGTGTAGGGCGACTTGACGCCAGTGAATCTGGAATGCGACCGACGAGCGGCTGAACTATTGAAGTGCCTGGTGGTGCGGTGAGTCGGAACCGATCTTCACGCCTCGGGCGGCAACTTCGACCGGCAATTCATTGCTGTCGGTCGAGTGGCCGCCCGGCGCTGGCTGAACCATTTCGTTGAATGGCGAAATTGCTGATGCTGGAGTGACGGGCCGTCAGGCGTTCTCCCGGACGAGTCGCCATCCCTCGGCCTTGTTCCGCCCGGACCAGAACGACGCGTATCGGCCGCCCGCGGCGACGAGCCGCTCGTGCGTGCCGCTCTCGACGATCCGGCCCTCGTCGAGGAAGAGAATCTGGTCGGCGGCCGCCACGGTCTGCAGCCGGTGGGCGATGACGAGCAGCGTGCGCCCCGTGGTGAGGGCGCTCAGCGCGTCCTGAACCGCCTGCTCGTTCTCCGGGTCGAGCGAGGCGGTGGCCTCGTCGAGCAGCACGATCGGCGCGTCCTTGAGGATGGCGCGGGCGATGGACACCCGCTGGCGTTCCCCGCCGGAGAGCAGTGCGCCGCCCTCGCCGACCTTTGTGTCCCAGCCGTCGGGCAGCCGGTGCACGATCTCCTCGACCCGGGCGAGTCGTGCGGCCTGACGGACCTCGTCATCGCTCGCCGAAGGACGCCCGACGCGGATGTTGTCCGCGATGGTGCCCTCGAAGAGGTACACGTCCTGGAACACCACCGAGACGCGGGACATCAGCACTTCCGGTTCGATGTCCCGCACATCCACCCCGCCCACGCGCACCACTCCCGTGTCCACGTCCCAGAACCGCGGGATCAGCTTGCCGATCGTGGTCTTGCCGGAACCGGACGGCCCGACGAGCGCGGTCATCGTGCCCTCGGCCAGGGTCAGGTCCACGTCGTGAAGCACCGGCTTGCCGTCGTAGCCGAAGCCGACGCCGCGGAACTCCACGTCGTTGCCGTCGGGGACGTGCGGGTCGTCGGACTGCGGGAGCACGGGCTGCGCCAGCAGGTCGGCGACCCGGTCGAGCGCCGAGCGGGCCGTGCGCAGGGTCGAGCCGAGCACGGCGGTCTCGGTGATCGGCTCGGTGAAGCGCACCGCGAGCACCAGGACCGCCAGCAGCTTGGCCACCCCCAGGCTGCCGTCGAGCGCCAGATAGGTGCCGGTGACCAGGATGACGGTGAACGCCGCCTGGATCACCAGCGCGAAACCGATCAGCCCCGGCACCCCGGTCACCAGGGACCGGCGGGACGCCTCGGTCTGGGTGCGCAGCGCGTCGTCGAGCCGGGAGCCCTCGTGCGCTCCGGAGCGACCGAACACCCTCAGCACCGGCTGGAGCTGGGCGAACTCGACCACCCGGCCGCCGGTCTCGGCGTGCGCGGCGGTGCGGACCTCGTCGGCGGCGCGGGTCAGCCGGGTGCTCCACCGGTAGACGGCGACGATCGCCGGCACGGTGAGCGTGGCCGCGAGCGCGAGCCGCCAGTCGAAGGCGTACATCAGCGCGACCACCGTCACGGGCGTCACATAGCTGGTGACCAGGGGGCGCAGCAGATGCGCCGGCACGCCCATGATGTCCATGACGCTCTTGGTGGCGAGCTGCCCGAGCTGTCCCACCCGCTCCGGGGCGAACCAGCCCAGGGGCAGCGAGGCCACCTGGTCGCCGATGCGGTGGTGCAGACTCCGGGAGAGCGCCGCACCCGCGTCGAACCCGGTGCGCATGCTGTCGTAGTACGCCACGCAGTACAGCAGCGACACCCCGAGCATCGCCCAGATCCAGGGCCACACCTCGTCCGGGTCCGAGCCGAGGAGTGCTTCGAGGACCGGGACCAGCAGGGCGAAGGCGATGCCCTGGAGCACCGCGCCCACGACCAGGCCGGCGACCATCCTGCGCAGCGGACGCGCGTGCTCCGGGCCCACCACGTCGATGAGTTGACGGATCATCAGCTCTTGCCTCCTGTCGCGGTGCTCGCGACGCTCGCGGCGCCGGCGGGGGATGCCGTCGTGACGCCGGATGCGGTCGTGACGTCCGGTGGGACGGGGGCGCCAGGCCCGGGTGAAGGCTGGGGCGCCGGCCCGTGCGGCTGCCACCGGGCCGTACGCTCGTGGGCCTGCCACATCCGGGCGTACCGGCCGCCCGCGGCGAGCAGTTCCCCGTGCCGGCCCCGCTCGACGATCCGGCCGTCCTCCAGCACCGCGATCTGGTCGGCGCCGACGACGCTGGACAGGCGGTGCGCGATCACCAGCACGATCTTGCCCCGGGTCAGCTCGGACAGGGCGTCCTGCACCGCGGCCTCGGAGTGCGGGTCCGCGTGGGCGGCGGCCTCGTCGAGGACGATCACCGGCGTGTCCGCGAGCAGCGCGCGGGCGATCGAGACGCGCTGCGCCTGACCGCCGGACAGTCGCGCGTCCTGCCCGACCACCGAGTCGTAACCGCGCGGCAGCGCCTCGATCACGTCGTCGACGCAGGCCGCCCGTGCCGCGGCGCGCACCGCGTCGAGCGACGCGTCGGGCCGGGCCATGCGGATGTTGTTCGCGACGGTGTCGCGGGTCAGCCGCACGTCCTGGAAGACGAACGCGACCCGGCGGTACAGGTCTTCGAGCGGCATGTCCCTGATGTCGACGCCGCCGATGCGGATCGCGCCGTCCGCCACGTCCCCGAACCGGGGCAGCAGCGTGGCCAGGGTGCTCTTGCCCGAGCCGGACGGGCCGACCAGCGCGGTGACCGTGCCCGGCTCCAGCTCCAGGTCGACGCCGGCGACGGCGTCCTGTTTGCCGTCGTAGCTGAAGCGCACGCCCTGGTAGCTCACGTGGTTGTCGACCGGGACGCGCGGATCCGCGGGCACCGGGAGCTCCTCGGTGGCGAGCAGCCCGGTGACCCGCTCGGCGGCGCCCTTGGCGATGCGCAGGTCGTAACTCGCGTAGAACAGCGAGAGGATCGGCGCGGTCAGCCCGACGCCGAGGAGGGCGAACGGCAGCACGTCCACGGCGTCGAGCCAGCCCCGGGTGACGAACAGCGCGCCGCCGACGAGCGTGGCCACGAGCCCCGCGATCGGCGACAGCACCATCTCGGCGGCGGCCTTGGAGCCGTGCGTCGAGCGCACCCAGGAGCGGAAGAACGTGGAGAAGTCGTCGGCCGCCTCGGCGAACTCGCGGTGCGCGCGCCGGGTCTGGCCGAAGGTCTTGACGACCGCGATGCCCTGCACGAACTCCACGGCGCTGCCGTTGATGCGGCCCATCGCCCGGTCGTACTCGGGCAGGTGCTTGGACATCTGGGCCATGGTGGCGCTGTACAGCGACATGCCGACGATCAGCGGCGCGAGCGTCACCAGCGTCATCCGCCAGTCCACCCAGAAGAGGTAGGCGAGCGAGGTGACCGGGACGACGGTCGCGGCGGTCATGTCGAGCAGGGAGTGTGCGATCAGATGGTGCATCGCCTCCACGTCGTCCTGGACGGCCTTCTTCACCTGGCCGGAGTTGCGGGACGAGAACCAGCCCAGCGGCACCCGGCCGAGACGGTCGACCAGCCCGCGCCGGATGTGCAGCTGGAGCTCGTTGTCGGCGAAGTGGGAGACGGCGCCCGACGCCAGCAGGAAGACCAGACGCACCAGCAGGGCGCCCGCGCCGATCGCGGTGACGGTCCAGGCGTCGCTGTCGCGGTCGGGCCCGTCGTCGAGCAGTATCCGGCCGAGTTCGGCGATGGCGATGAAGGGCACGACGCCGGCGGCGGCCGAGACGGCCTGCGCCGCGACCGCCCACCGCAGCCTGCCCTTGATCGGGCGGAGAATCGCGCCAAGTGCGGCCTTTTCCGCGGCCATCGGGTCCTCCAGGTCCTTGGCTTGGACAGCTGTTAGACGGTGTCTAACAGTGGTGACGACTGTAGCGGAAGCCCGACACGGCGCGTCAAGCACCGGCGGGCGGGACAAAGGTCGGACGCGGATGTGAAGCGGGGCCGAAGTGCCGCGGGGGATACGGCACTTCGGCCCCCGGGGGGAGGCGTTCAGCCCGCGACGGTGACGGGTCGAGGCGCTTCGGGCGCCGCGTCCGTCTCCTTGATGCCGTACCGGGAGTAGAACCGGGCCAGCGGGCCCGGGGCCCACCAGCCCGCCCTGCCCATGAGCTTCATGACGGCCGGCACCAGCAGGATGCGGACCACGGCCACGTCCAGCAGGATCGCGAACACCATGCCGACGCCGAACAGCTTCATGGTCAGCACGCCGCTGGTCGCCATCGCCGCGAGCGGCACGATCATCAGCAGTGCGGCGCTCGCGATCAGCCGCCCGATGCTCTGCAGGCCGGTGGCCACGGCGGCCGTGGGGTCGCCCAGGATGTCGTACTGCTCGCGGATCCGGGACACCAGGAACACCTCGTAGTCCATGGAGAGCCCGAAGATCAGCGCGAACAGCATGATCGGCATGTTGGGCTCGATGTTGCCCGTCGGGGTGAAGCCCAGCAGGTCCTCGAGATGCCCGTCCTGGAAGATCCACACCAGTACGCCGAAGGTCGCCGACAGCGACAGCAGGTTCATCGCGATCGCCTTCAGCGGCAGCAGCACCGAACCGAACGACAGGAACAGCAGCAGGTATGTCGCCACCGCGATGTAGAGCAGCATCCACGGCAGGGTCCTGCCGAGCGCGTCCAGCGTGTCGTCGAACACCGCGGTCTCACCGCCGAAGTACACCTTCGCGCCCGGTGGCGGGGTGACGCCCTTGAGACGGTTCACCAGGTCGCGGGCCTCCGGGGAGACCGCGGTGCCCTCGAACGTCACCGACACCCGGGCTGTCGTGCCCGTGGCCCCGGTGATCTCCGCGCCCTTCGCGCCCTCCGTGGCGCCCAGACGCCCGGCGTAGGCCTGGACCGCGGCGCCCTGCTGCGGGGAGGCCGCGTCACCCTTGAGCGTGAGCAGCGCGTCGATCGACTTGACGGCGTCGCCGTCGAAGTCGCGCTCCATCGTGTTGTGCACCTTGCGCCCCTCGGCGCTGTCGGGCAGCTGGCGCGCGTCGTTTGCGCCGAACTCGATCCGCAGGGCCGGCAGCGCGAGCGCCACGAGGACGACCAGCGTGCCCAGGCCCACCGCGGCCGGACGGCGCATCAGGCCGTGCGCCAGCCGGTACCAGGCGCCCTGGCCACCCGCCCCGGCGGTCCGTCCGGCCGGCGCGGCGGGCTTCCTCCGGCGCAGCGACAGGGCGTTGACCTTGGGGCCGAGCACCGCGAGCGCGGCGGGCAGTGCGATCAGCGAGAAGAACACCGACAGGACGACTGCGGCGACACCGCCGTACGCCATGGACTTCAGGAAGCCGAACGGGAAGAAGGTCATGCCGGCCAGCGCCACCGCGACCGTGATGCCGGAGATGACCACGGTGCGCCCGGCGGTGGCCACGGTGCGCGCGAGGGCTTCCTCGCCGGTGTGGCCGCGCTCCAGCTCCTCGCGGTAGCGGCTCACGATCAGCAGGCCGTAGTCGATGGCCACGGCGAGGCCGAGCACCGTCACCAGACTCATGGCGAACACCGAGACATCGGTGACCTGAGCGATCACCCGCAGCACGGCCATGGAGCCGATGATGGACAGACCGCCGACGACGAGCGGCAGACTGGCCGCGGCCAGGCCGCCGAAGACGACCACCAGCAGCACGAACAGCACCGGGAACGACAGTCCCTCGGCCATGCCGAGATCCTTGCCGATCTCGTCGCCGGCCTGGTGCCCGGTGGGGACCGGTCCGCCGCGCAGGGTCGTCAGGCCCGGGACGTCGAGCTTGTCCTTGACCGCCTTGTACGCCTCCTCCTTGCCGTTGTCGTCGCTGCCCGCGAGGTTCATCGCCACGTAGGTGGCGTGCCGGTCCCGGCTCACCTGCTGCGGCATGTTCGTCATCCAGAAGTGCGCGAAGCCGGTGACCTCGGACTTCGGCAGCGCCTCGAGGCTCTTGACGACAGCGGCCTTGAACGACGGGTCGTCGACCGTGCGCGTGTCGTCGCGGTAGACGACCACGGCGTCGGGCGCCCGCTGCGGGAAGGCCTGTTCGGCCAGCCGCGCCGCCGTGCGGCTCTCCGAGCCCGGGTCCTCGAACCCGCCCGGCTTCATGTCGCCGAAGACGCCCACGCCGTAGGCGCCGGCCAGGACGGCGAACAGCAACGTCAGAGCTAACAGAGGCTTCCGCCCCCGGTGAATGAAACGCCCCAACCCCTCAAACATGGGTCTCCCTAGATCGTTCACGAGCGTGCCGCAGACGGCGGCCCGGATCTGGCGCCGGCGGCAAACGTAACACCGTTTTTATCGCGCCCTCCAGCCCTGTTGGACAGTGTCTAACCCGACGATCTTCAAAACAGCGCCTGTGACCTGCGCAGATCGTCCGAAAAAAATTGCTGACGTCGAGCGCGGCAGCGGAGCGGCAAAGCTGACAGCGGCCTGACATGCTCTGACGGAATCATTGAAAACAGTGTTGCGATAACGTTGAGGGATGATGGCCAGGCCAAAGACACATGACGAAGCCCTCCGTCAGCGCCTGCTTCACCGAGCGGCCGCCACGGTCTTCGACCGTGGCCCGACGGCGTTGAGCCTGCGGCAGCTCGCGGCGGACGTGAAGACCTCCACCACCGCGGTCTACTCGCTGTTCGGCAACAAGGCAGGGCTGCTCGACAGCCTGCTCCAGGAGGCGGCCCGTCTGTTCGCGGCCCGCCTCGGCGCGGTGCAGGCGACACCCGACCCGGCCGACGACGTGATCCGCCTCGGTCTCGCCTACCGCGAGTACGCCGTCGCCAACCCGCACCTCTACGCGATCCTCTTCTCCGCCCGCGCCGGCGCCTTCGAGGCGATGGGCGAGCGAGAGGGCGAGGTGCTGGAGACCTACCAGCCGCTCGTCGACGCGGTGCGCCGGGGCCAGGCGGCCGGGCAGTTCACGACGGAGTGCGACCCCGAGGCCGTCGCGCTGTCGTGCTGGGCCACGGCGCACGGGCTCGTGTCGCTGGAACTCGCCGGCCACGAACCGCCCGGGGTCAGGACCGCCGACTGCTATGAGCGCACACTCGTGTCGGTCGTCGCGGGATGGGCGCCGGACCGGGTACCGGCGTGAGGGCGCCCGCGTGAGAGGGCACGGGGCGGCGTGAAAGGAGCCCGCACCCATTTCCCCGTTCGTCACCGGTGAGGTCAGAGAGTCGCCGTGTGCTTTCTGTGGCGCTGCAGGGGGCCGGCGAGGCGACTGTTCGCGGAAGTTCGTTTTCCGCCTCCTCGGTGACGTCGTGCGGCCGATTTCCAATGCTGCGCACTTGCCGCGTAATCCCCATACTTGAGCGGTCGTCGCCGTATAACCTCCGAACAGGGGGTTGGCGGACGTGCGTCGCTTCCGCGTCGTTCTGACAGCCGTGACGGTTGACAGAAAGCGATTGCGCCTGAAGGGCGGGGGTATGGCTGAGGGGAGTTGGGGAGATGTTCTGCGCAATGCCCGGATCCGAGCGCGGCTGACCCAGGACGAAGTGGCCCGGCGGGCCAGGATCAGCGTCAGGACCGTGCGTCACATCGAGGGCGGCCATGTCACTCCGCGTGCCGCCACGCTGGAGCGCATGTCCGAGGTGTTCGGCTACGACCTCGTCGACGGCGGTCGTGGGCCGGGGAGCTCCCGACTGCCCTGTGAGGTACGGGTGTTGGGGCCGATGTCGGTGCGGTGCGCGGGGCTGCCGGTCGACATGCCGCTGAAGCAGCGCGTGCTGCTCGGACTGCTGGCGGTCCAGCCCGACCAGGTCGTCGGCCACGAGGAGATCGCCGACGCGCTGTGGGGAGACGGCGCCCAGCCCGGCTGCCGGCACCTGGTGTACACCTACGTCGCGCGACTGCGCCGGCTCATCACGCCGCGCGAGGAACGGCAGGGGGTGGGCGGGCGCCGCATCCGCACCGTGCACGGCGGATACGTCCTGAACAGCCGGGGGATGGGACTCGACCTGTGCCGGTTCGACGAACGGGCGGCGCGGGCGGCCCGCGCGGCCGGCGCCGACCCGCCGGCCGCACTCGACCTCTACACGCAGGCGCTGGGCTGCTGGCAGGGTCGGCTCCTCCAGGACCTCCCCCAACTGCGGCAGCACCCCGCGGTGGTGCAGGGCGCGCAGCGGCACATCGACGTGGCCATCGACTTCGCCGACCTGGCGCTGAGCCTCGGCCGGCCGGCCCTCGTGCTGGACCAGCTCACCGTCGCCGCGTCGGAGGAGCCGCTGCACGAGGCGTTGCAGGCGCGGATCATGCTGGTCATGGCCGCCACCGGCCGCCGGGCGACCGCGTTGCGCCTCTTCGACGACCTGCGGCTGCGGCTGGGCAGGGAGCTCGGGGTGGAGCCGGGTGACGAGCTGCGGGGGGCGCGGCGGGCGATCCTGCGGGAGAGCGGGGCGGGGCGGCGTGATCCGGAGGCGTCCGAGGCCTCCCGGTCGTCCGGATCTGCGGGGCCTTCCGGCTCTCGTGGGTCTTCCGGACCCTCTGCGCCTTCCGCGTCTTCCGGGCTCTCCGCGTCTTCCGGGCCCGACGGTCCGTCCGTTGCTTCTGCCGCCTCGGGGGACGACGACAAGGTTTTGACGCGGCGGTAGGCCGGGTCCCTTCGGCGTGCTCGTCGGGTGGTTGAGCGGGGTTCTTTCGCGGTGGGCGACAGCTGCATTCCCCTTCCTTTTCCGCATTCGACCCAGTGGGTGCATGCGTGTGCTCCGGGGCCGCCTCCGCTTTCGGGCGTGTTCCTGTTCATGGATTCCTCTCGCTGTGTTCCGGCCGCCTTCGCGCGTTCACCGCGGATTTTCAGGTCGGCGCGGTGGAATTGCTCGTTCGGATGCCGTTGCGGGTGCGAGCGGGTGGGCTTTTCTTCGCGAGGGGCGAGCGTGCTGACACGGGCGCTGACAGCCTTGCGTGAGGCTGACGCGGGCGTCGGACTCTCGTGCGCCGCTCGCGGTCGCCGCAGCTCAGGGGTGGGGGCGGTGAGCGGCGCGGGCCGCCGGGCGGGGTCGTACGCGGTCATTTCCCCTGTGGGAAAGGGGAGTTCGGTTGCCCGGGGTGAGGTGTCGGCCTAGGTTCACAGCCTGCCGGCAGGGCCCGCGTCCGGGTCCGTCGCGGCCCCTGCTCGTGAATCCCTGTCTGCCGTGCGACGCGAACCGCGGATCCTTCGCGGTGCCCCGGCAGGCGTGCGACAAGCCGTTCGGAGAGGATCGCAAATGTTTAGGATTACGGCCGACGAAGCCCAGAAGTGGCTGATCGAGGAGATCGCCAAGCGTCTGGGCGTCGAACCGTCCGAGGTTCCGCCGGACCAGTACTTCGACGAACTCGACCTCGACAGCACTGCCGCACTGATCATCGCAGGCGAGATGGAGAGCTGGCTGGGCTTCGAGCTCGGCACCACCGCGCTCTGGTACCACCCGACCATCGAGGCCCTGTCGGCCCACATCGCCGAGGAGTGCGAACGCCGGGCGCCGGCGGCGTAGTGCGCGGACGCCGGGTGCGGGTGCCCCCGGCGACCGGACGGCTGCTCCCCGCGGAGTGCACGCAGGATCCCGGAACGCGCCAGGCGCCGGCGCGGGGCACGGTGCACTTGCCGATGCGCTCCGGGGCGTGAGCCCCTCGTCGGGCGGGCGTCTTCGGACAGCTCGTCCCGGTCAGGGAGTGGTGCCCCCGCGCGTGCTCGATCGCGGGCCGGGACCCCGGCCGGAGGGTGCGGCCTCCGGCTCGCCGGGACCCTGTTCCGGACACATGATCTGCCGGCGGGTACGGCACCGCGCGCCGGCGGTTGCCGTCGGCAGCGCAGGCCGGCGCCCGCCACGCGACCGTCCGGGAGCGCGACTCCTTCCGGGGCCCGCCGGGGGAGTGCCCGCCCTTCGTCGAGTGCTTGCCTCCGTCGAAAGCTCGTCCGTCGGGACCACCCTCGGGCGGGAGCCCCGCCGACGGGAGTTCGCCCGCCAGGAGCAGGCCGGGCGAAGCAGTCGCAGATACCGGTACGCCCGCCGGGAGCCCCCGCCGGTACGAACTCGCCCGGGGGAACCGTCCCCGGCGGAAGTGCCGGGAGCCCCGGCCGGAAGGGTCGGCAGCACCTCGGCGGGCCGCCCCTGCCGGGCGCCGCCGGCCGTCGTGTCACCGGTGTCGGAACCCCGGGTGTCGTGCCCGGCTCTCAGGGCCCGCGGTGCCGTGGGCCTCCGTATCGCGACCACATCGAAGTCCCTGTTCGCCCAGATCCAGAGAGACTTGCCGTGAACCCTTCGCAGGAATCCGACCTCGACCGTCGGCTCGCCCGGGACCCCATCGCCATCGTCGGCCTCTCCGCGCTCTACCCGAAGTCCAGCAATCTGCGGGAGTTCTGGGCGAACGTCGTCTCGGCCGCCGACTGCATCGACGACGTGCCCGCCGACCACTGGGACGTCGCCGAGCACTACGACCCCGACCCCACCGTCCCGGACAAGACGTACTCCACCCGTGGCGGCTTCATCCCCGACGTCCCCTTCAACCCCCTGGAGTTCGGCCTCCCGCCGAACACCCTGGAGGTCACGGACGTCCTCCAGCTGCTCAGCCTCGTCGTCGCCCGGGACCTGCTGAAGGACGCCGGCGCCGACCAGCCCTGGTACGACAAGTCCCGCACCGGCGTCGTCCTCGGCATCACAGGGGCCAACCAGCTCACCCAGCCGCTGACGGCCCGGCTGCAGAGCGGCGTGCTCAAGGAGGTCGTCCGCAGTTGCGGGCTGTCCGACCGGGACGCCGAGGAGATCGTCGCCAAGTTCCGCCTGGCGTACGCGCCGTGGGAGGAGAACTCCTTCCCCGGCATGCTCGGCAACGTCGTCGCCGGCCGCATCGCCAACCGGTTCGACCTCGGCGGCATCAACATGACGATCGACGCCGCCTGCGCCAGCTCCCTCGGCGCCGTGCGCACCGCCGTCAGCGAACTGCTGGAGCGCCGCGCCGACACCATGCTGGTCGGCGGCTGCGACGCCGAGAACACCATCTTCATGTACCTGTGCTTCAGCAAGACGCCCGCGCTGTCCAAGTCCGGCCGTATCCGGCCCTTCGACAAGAACGCCGACGGCACGCTCATCGGCGAGGGCATCGGCATGCTCGCCCTGCGCCGCCTGTCCGACGCCGAACGCGACGGCAACCAGATCTACGCCGTCCTGCGCGGCATCGGCACCTCCAGCGACGGTCGCTTCAAGTCCATCTACGCCCCCCGCAAGGAGGGCCAGATGGCCGCCCTGCGCCGCGCGTACGAGGACGCCGACTGCTCGCCCGCCAGCGTCGAGCTCTTCGAGGCGCACGGCACCGGCACCGCCGTCGGCGACGCCACCGAGCTCAGCGCCCTGTCCGCGGTGCTCTCCGAGGCCGCCGACACCACCCGGTACGCGGCCGTCGGCAGCGTCAAGTCGCAGATCGGGCACACCAAGGCGGCGGCCGGCGCGGCCGGCATGATCAAACTGGCGCTCGCGCTGCACCACAGGCTCCTGCCGCCCACCATCAACGTCGACGAGCCCAACCCCGCCATCGACTTCGCCTCGGGCCCGTTCTACGTCAACACCGAGGCCCGCCCCTGGATCCGCACCCCGGAGCGCCCCGAACGCCGGGCCGCCCTCTCCTCGTTCGGCTTCGGCGGCACCAACTTCCACATGGTGCTGGAGGAGTACGGCGACGGCGACGACGTACGCGTGACGCACCCCGTCGCCGCGGTCCACCTCTGGCACGCCCCCGACGCGGCCGCGCTGGCCGAGGCCCTCGCCTCCGGCGCACCCGCGACCGGCGGCCCCGCCCCCGAGGAGCACGCCCGCATCGCCTTCGTGGCCCGCACCGACGCCGAACTGGCAGACCTGCGCGAGCTGGCCCTGGGCGAGCTGCGCGCCCGGCCCGACGCGGAGTACTGGTCGCACCCCAAGGGCGTCCACTATCGCCGCCGCGCCGCCCGACTCGGCAAGGTCGCCGCGCTCTTCGCGGGACAGGGCAGCCAGTACGTCGGCCTCGGCCGGACCGCCGTCATGGCGCTGCCACCGCTGCGGGCCGCCTTCGACGCCGCGAACCGGCATTTCGAGGGCGCCGAGCCGTTGTCCCGCGTCGCTTTCCCGCCGCCCGTCTTCAGCGACGCCGAGCGGGCCGAACAGGAGACCGCGCTGCGCGCCACGGCCTATGCCCAGCCCGCCATCGGCGCGCTGTCCGCGGGGCAGTTCCGCTATCTGAGCGAACTCGGCTTCAGGGCGGAGGGGTTCCTCGGCCACAGCTTCGGCGAGCTGACCGCCCTGTGGGCCGCCGGCGCGCTCGACGACGAGGGGTTCTTCGCTCTGGCCCGAGCCCGCGGCCGGGCGATGGCCCCGCCGGAGCCCGGGTTCGACGCCGGCGCGATGGCCGCCGTCTTCGCCCCGGAGGAGCGCGTGAGCGAACTCCTCGTCGCGGGCGAGGACCTGGTGGTCTGCAACCGCAACGCGCCCGACCAGATCGTGGTCGGCGGCGCCACCGAGGCGGTCGACCACCTGGTCGCGCGGGCCGGTCGAGCCGGGCTGCGGGCGAGCCGGCTGCCCGTGTCGGCCGCGTTCCACACCCCGTACGTCGGCCACGCCGTGGAGGCGTTCCGCGCCGAAGTCGGACGGGTCGACGTGGGGCGGCCGCACGGGACCGTCTTCGCCAACACCCGGGGCGCGGTCTACGGCGACGACGTCACCGCCAACCGGGCCGTCCTCGCCGAACAGCTCATCCACGCCGTGGACTTCGCCACCCGCGTCGAGGAGATGTACGCCGCCGGACACCGGGTGTTCGTCGAGTTCGGGCCCAAGTCGGTGCTCACCCAGCTCGTCCGACGCGTCCTCGGCGACCGTGAGCACACCGTTCTCGCCCTGGACGCCGGGCCCGGAAAGGACGCGGACGTCGCCCTTAAGCAGGGGGTCGCCCGGCTCGCCGTCCTCGGCCTGCCGCTGGCCACCGCCGACCGTTATGCCGCCGCGCCGCTCGCGGCCGAGCCGGCCAAGGGCATGTCGATTCTCCTCAACGGCATCAACCACGTCTCGCCCGAACGGCGTGCCGCCTACCGGGACGCGATCGAGAACGGTTACCGGATCGCGGTGCCCTGGACGCCGGGAGCGTCGGCCGACGGGCCCGCCGACGGAGGCGGGAGAGCCGTCACGGCCCCGCTCCCGACCTCCGCGGCGAACGGCTCCGGCCTGCCGGCGGCCGGCTCCGGTTCGTCGGTGTCCGGGTCCCTTACGGCACCGGCTCTGCGTCCGGCGTCGCCCTCACCTGTGGTGTCCGCCCCCGTCGCCCCGGCGGCGGCCGTCCTCACCGAACCCGCCCCGGGTGAGGCCGGCACCACCGTCGCACCGACGCCGGCCTTGCCCGCGCGCTCCGCTCATCCCTCTCCTTCGCCCCTTCCCACCGCCATGGAGACACCCCACGTGGACAGTGACCGCTTGGCCGGTCTGGTGGCCGACCACCTCGCCCTGCACGACGACTACCTCAACAGCCAGCTCCAGAGCGCCGAGCGCCTCACCGGCCTGCTGGAGCGCGCCGCCGAGCAGGGCCGGCTCGGCCAGGTGCTCCCCGGCATCAACGCCGTGAAGGAACACGGCCTGGACATCGGGCGCAGCCACCTGCGGGCCAACGAGATCCTGCGCGACCTGGCCGCCCTGGAGCTGGGCGCGGCCGCCCCGGCTCCCGTCGCCCCCGCGCCGGCCCTGGCCCCGATCCGGCCGACCCGGCAGCCCGCCCTCCCGGCGCCGGCCGTCACCACGCCGACATCCCTGGCCCCTGCCCCGGCTCCCGCACCGGCCCTCGCCCCGGCTGCGGCCGTGGCGTCCGCCCCGGCTCCCGCCGTCGTCGCCTCCGCGGTGAGCGTCGCCGTCCCGTTGCCCGTCGCTGAGCCGGTGGGTGGGGATGTGGCGGGTGTGGAGGCGGTGCTGTTGGAGGTGGTGGGGCGGAAGACGGGTTATCCGGCTGAGATGTTGGATCTGGATCTGGACATCGAGGCGGATCTGGGGATCGATTCGATCAAGCGGGTCGAGATCATGGGGGTGATGCAGGAGCGTTTCGGTGGTGGTGTGGGTGCTGGTCCGGAGCAGTTGGCGGAGTTGCGGACGTTGCGTCACATCGTGGAGTTCGTGGCCGGTGGTGCTGCTGTCGCCGTCTCGTTGCCTGTCGCTGAGCCGGTGGGTGGGGATGTGGCGGGTGTGGAGGCGGTGCTGTTGGAGGTGGTGGGGCGGAAGACGGGTTATCCGGCTGAGATGTTGGATCTGGATCTGGACATCGAGGCGGATCTGGGGATCGATTCGATCAAGCGGGTCGAGATCATGGGGGTGATGCAGGAGCGTTTCGGTGGTGGTGTGGGTGCTGGTCCGGAGCAGTTGGCGGAGTTGCGGACGCTGCGTCACATCGTGGAGTTCATGACCGGTGGCGCTGCTCCCGCCGCTCCGCAGGACGGCTCGGCGCCGCTGACCGCCGACGCCCCGCAGAGCACCCCCGTGACCCGCAAGGGCATAGGCCGCGCCCAGGCCTCCCTCGTCGAACTGCCCACGCCCGACCTGCTCGTCGGCGCCTACCCGCAGGGGTCCGGCGCACTCGTCGTGGACGACGGGTCCGAGCTCGCGCCGGCGGTCGCCGCGGCGCTCCTCGAGTCGGGGCGGCACGTGCACGTGCTGCGGCTGCCCGGTGTGCCCCAGCGGATCGCCGGCGTCAAGGACCACGCCCTGTCCGGCTGGGGCGTGACGGAGCTCGCCGAGCGGGTCGAGGCGGCCCTCGCCGACCGGATCAGCCTCGTCGTCGACGTCACCGCCGCGCACCACGACGACTGGGCGGAGGCCACGCGACGCCTGGCGCACACGCTGCTCGTCGCCAAGCACACCGTCGAGCCGCTGACCGCCGCCGCCGGGACCGGCCGTGCCGCGTTCGTCACCGTCACCCGGCTCGACGGGACCTTCGGCCTCGGCGGAGTGAGCGAGCCGCTCGCCCCCGCCGCCGGGGTGACCGGCCTGGTCAAGACGCTCGCCGTGGAGGCCCCCCGGCTGTTCGGCCGGTCGGTCGACCTGGCCCCCGGACTCACGCCGGAGGCCGCCGCCGCCCTCGTCCTGGACGAGCTCCACGACGTCGTCACCGACATCGCGCAGGTCGGCCACGACGGCGCCCGCCGCGTCGGCCTGGGCCTCGCAGAGCAGCCGCCGGCCGCGACGGAGGCGACGGCGGCCGAGGTCCCCGACCTCACCTGTGACGATCTCCTCGTCGTCACCGGCGGCGGCCGCGGCATCACCGCCGCCTGCGTCACCGAACTCGCCCGGCGCCACCGTACGGGCCTGCTCCTGCTCGGCCGTACGCCGCTCGGGGACGAACCGGACTGGGCCCTGGGAGTCGAGGACGCCGGTCTCAAGGCCGCGGCCGCCGCGCACCTGAAGGCGGCGGGGGAGAAGCCCACCCCGAAGCGTGTGGAGCAGCTCTACGGCACGGTCGTCGGCGCCCGGGAGATCCACGCCACCCTGGCGGACGTCCGCGCAGCCGGCAGCACGGTGGAGTACCTCGCCGTCGACATCACCGACCCGGCCGCCACGGCCGCCGCGCTCGCCCCGTACAAGGAGCGCGTCACGGGCCTCGTGCACGGCGCGGGCGTCCTGGCCGACCAGCTCGTCGTCAACAAGAAGGCGTCCGAGATCGAGCGGGTCTTCGCGCCCAAGCTGACCGGTCTGCGCTCGGTCGCCGCCGCACTGGACGCCGAGAGGCTGCGGCACGTCGTCCTGTTCTCGTCGGTCGCCGGGTTCTTCGGCAACCGCGGACAGTCCGACTACGCGATGGCCAACGAGGTCCTCAACGCCTGGGCGTCCTCCTTCAAGCAGCGCCACCCCGCCGCCCGCGTCACCTCGCTCAACTGGGGCGCCTGGGACAGCGGCATGGTCTCGCCGCAGATCAAGGCGGTGTTCGAGGAACGCGGCATCACGCTGATACCGGTGGACACCGGAGCCCGGCTGTTCACCGAGCAGTTCTCGGCGGAGCGCTCCGCCGACGTGGTGACCGTGCTCGGCCCGACGACCCCGTTGTCCGAGCCCGAGCGGCCCGCCGCGACCGGCGCCGTCACCGTCGAGCGGTCGGTCGGCGCCCTGCCGGGCGATCCCATCGTGGCCGACCACGTCATCGGCGGAACCCCGGTGCTGCCGGCCGCCGTCGCGCTCGGCTGGGCGATCGGCGCGGTCGAGCGGACGGGAGCGGCCGAGCGGACCGGCGCCGCAGAAGTCCGGCACCTCCGCGACTTCTCCGTCCACAAGGGCGTCGTCTTCGACGGGACCCAGCCCGAGCGCCTCAGCCTCACGATGACCCCGGCGGGCGACACCGTCGAGGTCGCCATCCGGTCCACCGACGGCAAGGGCGCCGTACGACCGCACTACGCGGCCGTCGTCGCACCGGGCGCCGCTCCCGCCCCGGCCGCTCTCACCGGACTGCCCGCGCTCGGCTCCGGCCGCGACGCGGCGGGCCTGTACACCGACGGCACCCTCTTCCACGGACCGGCCCTGCAAGGGGTGCGCCGGGTGCTCGCCGAGACGGAGAGCCGCCTGGTCCTGGAGTGCGCGCTGCCCGAACTCAGCCCGGAGGGCGGTGCGTTCGCCGGCGCCCGGTACGCGCCCGGCACAGCCGACCTGCTGCTGCAGGCGGGTCTGGTCTGGGTGCGGCTGTTCCGCGGCACGGCCGGACTGCCCCTGGCGGCGGCCCGCGTCGACCTGCACAGCGCGCTGCCCGACGGTGAGCCGTTCCTCGTCGTCGTCGAACCGGCTGGATCGACCGAACCGGCCGGATCCGCCGAGCCGGGCGGCGGCGCCACCGCCGCGCTGACGATCACCGCCTGCGCCCCCGACGGGACGGTGCTGGCCCGGTTCGACGGCGTGCGCGTCGTCTCGGCCCCGCAACTGGCGGCCAAGTTCGTCAGCGCTTCCCCCGGCGACTTTGACGGCGGGTCCGTCCGCGGCTGACTCCGCTCCCCGTCCGACGCAAGCGATCGGGCCGGCCCGGACGGTTCCGCCCAGTGCCGACCGTCCGGGCCGGCCGCCCCCAGAAGGGACCCGAGAGCTCTCATGAGCAAGTACGCCATTGTTGGCCTCTCCTGCCTGTTCCCGGGAGCGGAGACGCCCGCCGAGTTCTGGCAGAACCTCCGTGCCGGCGTCGACAGCCGCCGGGAAGGGGGCGAGGAGGTGTTCGGCCCCCGGCCCGAGGCCCGGGACGCCGACCCTCAGCACGAGATCTACTGCGTCCGGGGCGGTTTCCTCACCGACTTCGCCTTCGACCCGAACGGCTACCTCCTCGACCCCGGCCGTCTCGCCGGACTCGACCGGCTCTTCCACTGGTCCCTGCACGTGGCCGGGGAAGCACTGCGGGACAGCGGTCACGCCGACCGCCCCGACACCCTGGCCCGCACCGGCCTCGTCCTCGGCAACTACTCCTTCCCCACACCCGCCTCGGCCCGGGTCAGCGTCCCACTGGTGCGGGAAGCGGTCCTCGAAGGGCTGCGGCAGGCCGGGCACCCGCCGCTCGGCGCCCTCGCGCACGCCGAGGACCGCATCGACCCGGCCCGGCTGCACCCCGAGGACCTGCGGGTCAGCGGTTCCCCGGCGTCCGTCGCCGCCACCGCCCTCGGCCTGGGCGGCCCGCGCTACGCCCTCGACGCGGCCTGCTCCTCGGCGCTGTACGCGCTCAAGCTGGCCTGCGACCACCTCGCCGCCGGACAGGCGGACCTGGTCCTCGCCGGCGGCGTCTGCGCGCCCGACCCCACCCTGATCCACCTGTCCTTCGGCGACCTCCAGGCGTATCCGCGCGACGGCTTCAGCCAGCCCTTCGACAGCCGCTCCGGCGGCATCCTCACCGGGCAGGGCGCGGGCATGGTCGCCGTCAGACGGCTGGCGGACGCGGTGCGCGACGGCGACCGCATCCACGCGGTCGTCGACGGCATCGGGCTCACCAACGACGGCAGCGGCCGCCACCTGCTGGTCCCGCAGGGCGACGGGCAGCTGAAGTCGTACGAACTCGCCTACGCGCAGGCCGGGATCGACCCGGCCGCCGTCGACTACCTGGAGTGCCACGCCACCGGCACGCCCATCGGGGACGCCACCGAGGCCCAGTCCGTGGCCGACTTCTTCGCCACCGCGGGGAAGGTCCCGCTGATCGGCTCGGTCAAGGGCAACATCGGGCACCTGCTCACCGTGGCCGGGCTCAGCAGCCTCATCAAGGTCGTGCTCGCCATGGGCAACGGGCACATCCCGCCGACGATCGGCGTCGAGCGGCCCATCCGCTCCAAGGACGGGCGGGTCGGCGAGGAGGCCATGGTCCGCGCCGGCCGTGACTGGCCGCGCGGCGCGGGGCCGCGCCGCGCGGCGGTCTCCGCCTTCGGCTTCGGCGGCACCAACGCCCATGTGATCCTCTCCGAACACCGGGACGCCGAGTCCGCGCCTCCCGCCGGGGAGCCGTCCGCCGCCGTGCCCGCGCTCGACATCGTCGGGCTCGGCGCGCACTTCGGGGCGTTCGACTCCCTCGACGCGTACGAGCGCGCCGTGCACGCCGGGCGCGACGCGCTGGCGCCGCTGCCCGAGCGGCGCTGGCGCGGGCTCGACCGGACCCGGAACGGCTCACTGGAGCACGGCGCCGGCGTCACCCCCGACGCGCTGCCGCACGGCGCGTTCGTCGACGGGCTCGGCATCGACCCCATGGACCTCAAGATCCCGCCCGCGGACCTGCGGACCTACAACCTCCAGCACGCCCTCGCCATCAAGGTCGCCGACGAGGCGCTGCACGACGCCGGGTTCAGCCGGGCCGTGCCCAAGGGACGGACCGCGCCCCCGCCGCGCCGCGTCGCCGTCGTCGTCGCCATGGAGATGGAGCCGACGACCCACCTGCGGATCACCCGCCACGGCCTCGGCGCGTTCGTGCGCCAGGAGTTCGAGCGGGCCGGCGTACGCGTCGACGAGGCGGAACTCGCCCGGCTCACGGCCGTCGGGCGGGACGCCGTGGTCGACCCGATCGTGGCCAACGAGGTGCTCAGCTACATCGGCAACGTCATGGCCAGCCGCATCTCCTCGCTGTGGAACCTCACCGGCCCGTCCTTCACCGTCTCCTCCGATGCCTCCGGCACCGCCGAGGCCCTCCAGGTCGCGCGGCTGCTGCTGCTCGACCCCGGGATCGAAGCCGTCCTGGTCGGCGCCGTGGACCTGGCCGGCTCCGCCGAGAACCTGCTGCTGCGCCCGGACGTCGTCGCCGAGGCCGGACTGACCTTCGGCGAGGGCCGACGGGGCCGTCGTGTCGGCGAGGGTGCCGGAGCGGTCGTCGTCACCCGGCCCGGTGAGTCGACCACGCCGGTGTACGCGCGGCTGGACGCGGTCGCGATCCGGTACGCCCCGCCGGTCGACGGCACGGCGCCCGAGGCGGACGCGGAGACCTACACGGCCGCCGCCGAGGAGGCGTTCGCCGCCGCCGGCGTCACCGCCGCCGACATCGGCTATGTGGAGGCGCACGCCGGCGGAACCGACGCCCAGGACCGGGCCGAGATCGCCGCTCTGGCGCGCCTCCACCCGGCCGCCGGCGGCCGGCGGGTGGCGCTCGGCAGCGCAAAGGCGCAGATCGGCGACACGGGCTGCGCGGCGACCATGGCCGGGCTCATCCGGTCGGTGCTCTGCCTGCACCACGGCTATCTGCCCGGTACCCCGCAGTGGAGCCGCCCGGACGCCTCGCTCGCCGAGGAGTTCGCCGCCTCCGGGCTGTACGTCCCGGACGCCTCACGGCCGTGGCTGCGCACCGCCGGGGGCGCCCGCCGGCACGCGGCCGTCGCCTTCATCGGGGCCTCCGGCGCGCACGGGCACCTGGTGCTGTCCGCCGACGCCACGCGCGGCGCGGTCGTGCCGCACGACTGGCAGCGGGCCGGCGGGCCGGTGGTCCTGCCGCTGTCCGCCGGCTCCTTCGACGGGCTGCTCGCCGAGGTCGCCCGCCACCGCGACCTGCTCGCCGACGGCGGCGACCCCTACGCCCTCGCCCGGGACGCCGCCCGGCTGCTGCCGGGCCGCGGCCTGCGGGTGGTGCTCGTCGGCCGGGACCGCGAAGAACTGCGCGCGCAGCTCGACCTCGCGGTGCGGGGGCTGCCCACCGCGCACGCCTCCGGCGGCGAGTGGGCGACGCCCGCCGGGAGCTGCTTCACTGCGCGGCCCATCGGGCCCGACGGCAAGGTGGCGCTGGTCTACCCGGGAGCCTTCAACTCCTACCCCGGACTCGGCCAGGACCTCTTCCGCGCCTTCCCGCGCCTGCTCGACGCGTTCGAGGACATGGCCGACGAGCCGGAGCGGCACCTGCGGGCCGCCGCGCTGTATCCGCGCACCCAAAGCGTCCTGGGGCGCAGGGAGTTGATGGCGTTCGAGGCCGGGCTGTCCGAGGACATCCCGTTCATGCTCGCCACCGGCACCAGCTTCGCGATCCTCTACACCGACCTCGTCCGCGAGGTGCTCGGCATCGGCGCCCACGGGGGGTTCGGCTACAGCCTCGGCGAGTCGAGCATGCTCTTCGCCACCCGGGGCTGGCGGCCGGACAGCCGCGACGACGCACTGATCAGCGGCACGCCGATCTTCAAGGACCGGCTGTGCGGTCCGCGGCGCACGGTCCGCGAGGCGTGGGGCCTGGCCGACGGTGTCCCCGACGAGGGGGTCTGGGCGAGCCAGGTCCTGCTCACCGACGCGGAGTCCGTACGGGCCGTGCTGCCCCGCTACGACCGGGTCCACCTCACCCACGTCAACACGCCCGGCGAGCTGGTCGTCGCCGGGGACCCGGCGCAGTGCCGCGCGCTCATCGAGGAACTCGGCTGCCCGGCCGCGCGCTCGCCCGTCAACGCGGTGATGCACTGCCCGGTCGTGGACGCCGAGTTCGACGGGCTCGCGGGCCTGAACGACTATCCGACGGGGTCCTTCGGCGACCTGGAACTGTTCAGCGCCTACGACTACGACGTGCTGCCCGCGGGCCTGGGCCGCGGCGAGATCGCGCGCCGCATCGCGACCACGCTGCGGTCGCCGATCGACTTCCCCCGGCTGGTCGGCGCCGCGTACGAGCGGGGGTTCCGCTACTTCATCGAGGCGGGTCCCAGCGCCACCTGCGCCCGCTGGATCCGCGACACGCTCGGCGACGCGCCGCATGTGGCCGCTCCGATCGACCGTCGGGGCGTCCCCACGACGAAGTCCCTCGCCCAGCTGGCGGCCCGCCTCACCGCCCACGGACTCGACCTGAACCTCGCCCCCCTGCTGGCTCCGCCGGCCGAACGGGTCCCGCCCCGCCCGGCCCGTCCCACGCCTTTCCGAGTGGGCGGAGCACCTCCTGCCCCCACCCGCATAGCCCGCGAACTCACCACCCGCACGCCCGCGGCCGACGCCCCACCCGGCCACTCCGTCCCCACACCGGCCGCACCCGCGCCCCTGACGGGCGCGCCCCTCCAGGGCTCGCCGGCGGGAGCGCGTGTGCCCGCCCCGGGGGCTCCGGTGGCCCGGGCGCCGCGAGCCGCGGGGCCCGCGGCCGCCGTCCGCGCCGTGTCCGGGGGCCCGGCCCTCGCGGGCTCGTCCGACGCCGGGTGGGGCGCCCACGGTTCGGCCGCGGCCACGCAGACCGATGCCCTGGTCGGCCCCGGGCCCGCCGGCGGCTCGGCGACACCGCTGTCCACCGCCGCGGACGTCCCGCCCGCGGCCGTCGGCCCCATCACGTCCGGTGTTCCGGCCGGCGGCCCGGTGTCGAGGGCCGCGATGCCTTCGGCCTCCGGCGGGTCGGTGACATCGTCGGCCGGGCCCGGAGCGGTCGGTGGGCCGGGTGTCGGCTCCGACGCCGGGGGAGGGGCCGCCCGCCGGACCACCGCCCCGTCCACGCCCTCCGTTCCCGCCTCGCCTCCCGCCCCTACCGCCCCTTCCGTGACGTCCGCCTCTTCCTCGTCCGTACCGCCGGAGGACTCCGTTCTCATGCCTGCAGACCCGACCCTCGCCGATGCCGAGGTCATAGCCTTCGACGGCACTCCCCTCTCCTACCTGCCCTGGGCGCCGACCGGGCCGGCCCCCGCCGCCCCCGCGGCCCCGGCTCCGCAGGCCGCGCCCGAGCCCGCGCCCGCTCCCGCCGGCGGAGGGGACCCGGCGGGCGCCGCCTCCGATCTCGTCCGCGAGATACGCCGGCAGATGCTGTCCACCCACTCGGTCGTGATGGAGACCCAGCACATCCTTCAGTCGGCGACGCTCAGCCGGGTCGAGGCGCTGCTGGACGGGGCGGCGGCGGAAGCCACCGCGCAGGTCGGGCAGCAGCAGCGCCCCGCCCTCCCCGCCGCCTCCGCCGAGCAGTCCGCCGCCTCGCGCACCCGGCTCGACGCGCCCGCAGCGCGGCCGGCCGACGCCGCTCACCCCGCTCTGCCCCCCTCCGCCCCCGCATCGCGGTCGGACGCACCCGCCCACCTCCCGGTCGCCGCCGCGCCCACGCCACAAGCCGTCGGCTCCCGTCCGGCCGGCGTCATCTGGGGCGAGGAGGAGCTCCTGGAATTCGCCGTCGGGTCCGTCGCCAAGGTGTTCGGGCCGGAGTTCGGGGTCATCGACGGGTACGCCAAGCGCGTGCGGCTGCCCGCCCCGCCGTACCACTTCGTCAGTCGCGTCACCGCGCTCGAAGGCGTCACCGGCGAGTTCAAGCCCGCCACCATCACCACGGAGTACGACATCCCGGAGGACGCCTGGTACGCCGTCGACGGCGGCGCGCCCCCCGCCGTCACCGTCGAGGCCGGCCAGTGCGACCTGCTGCTCGTCAGCTACCTCGGGATCGACTTCCGCAACAAGGGCGAGCGCGTCTACCGCCTGCTGGACAGCACCCTGATCTTCCGCGGCGACCTGCCCCGCGTGGGCCAGACCCTGCGGTACGACATCTCCATCGACCGCTTCGTCCACCAGGGCGACACCACCCTCTTCTTCTTCAGCTACAAGTGCTACGCCGACGGCGAGCTGATCCTCGAACTCCACGACGCCTGCGCCGGCTTCTTCAGCCAGGCCGAACTCGACACCCCGCTCGGCGTGGTGATGACGGACAAGGAGAAGGCCGAGCGGGCCGCCCTGCCCAAGGGGTACTTCAAGCCGCTCGCCCACACCGCGAAGAACCGGCTGACCGCCGAGGATCTGGAACTGCTCGCCCAGGGACGGCCCGGGGACGTCTTCGGCCCGGACCACGCCCAGGACCCGGGGATCAACCCCGCGCTGCGCCTGCCGGACGCCAGGCTGCGGATGATCGACGAGGTCGACATCGACCGCAAGGGCGGCCCCCGCGGTCTCGGCAAGATCAGCGCCGTCAAGCGGCTGGAGCCGGACGCCTGGTACTTCACCTGCCACTTCCCCGACGACCACGTCCTCGCGGGCTCCCTGGTCGCCGAGGGAGCCGTCCAGCTGCTGCAGATCTACCTGATGCACCAGGGGCTGCACCTGACGCTCCCCGACGCCCGCTTCCAGTGCGTGACCGACACCCCCATCGAGGTCCAGGTCCGCGGCCAGATCACCCAGGCCTGCCGGGAGATCCGCTACGAGGTCGAGGTCATGGAGCTCACCCTCCTGCCCCGCGCCACCGTCATCGCCGACGTCCTCATCTACCTCGGCGACAAGCCGGTGGTCCGGATGAAGAACCTCGGCCTCCAGGTGCGGGAGAAGGAGGGGACGCCGTACCGCCCCGAAGTCGGCGGCGTCCCGCGCTTCCTCGGCCGCCGCAACCGCGACGGCGAACCCGCGATGATCAACGAACTGCACCTCGCGCACGCCGCCAAGGGCCTCCTCGACATGGCGATGGGCCCGGAGTTCGAGGTCTACCGCGACAGCCGCGCCCCCTACATCCCCAACGGGGCCTTCCAGTTCGTCGACCGCGTCATGTCCCTGAAGGGCACCCGCGGCGACCTCTCGCCCGGCGCGGAGATGGTCACCGAGTACGACTCCCCGGCCGACGCCTGGTACTACGAGCAGAACGCGTACCCGCACATGCCGAACTGCGTGTACATGGAGAGCTCGCTGCAGGCCGCGATCTTCCTCGGCTACTACCTCGGCGCCACCCTGAAGAACCCCGACGAGCAGTACGCCATCCGCAACCTCGACGGCCGCGCCACCCTCGTCAAGGACGTCGACCTGCGCGGCAAGACGATCCGGCACCGCTCCGAACTGCTGATGACCAGCGCCGTGCAGGGCGCGGTGCTGCAGAACTTCCGCTACGAACTCTCCGCGGACGGCGAGGTGTTCTACACCGGCGAGTCCCTCTTCGGCTACTTCAGCGATGCGGCCCTCGCCAACCAGGTCGGCCTCGACAACGGCCGGTACACGGCCCCGTGGATCGAGGCCGAGCAGCCGGCCGCCGCCCGCGTGCGCCGTATCGAACTGCCCGCAGGAGCACCGGCGTTCACCGACCCGGCCGGCGGCCATCTGCGCCTGCCCGGTGAAAACTTCGCGCTCGTCGACCACGTCGACCTGGTCGCCGACGGCGGCCGGCACGGCCGCGGCTACCTGCACGGCCGCCGGGAGATCCGCCCCGACGAGTGGTACTTCGACTGCCACTTCCACCGCGACCCGGTGATGCCCGGATCGCTCGGCGTCGAGGCGGTGCTGCAGGCCCTGCGCCTGTTCGTCTTGGAGGAGAACCTCGCCGACGGCGTCGAGCGGCCCCGCTTCGCCATGGCCACCGACGTGGAGACGTCCTGGAAGTACCGCGGGCAGATCCTGCGCCACGACAAGGAGCTCTTCTTCGACGTGCACGTCAAGGAGGTCCGCCGGGAGGAGGGCCGGCTGCTGGTCGTCGCGGACGCCGACCTGTGGAAGCCGGGCCTGCGCATCTACGAACTGACCGACGTGGCCGTCGAGGTCCGCTCCGCCGGCGAGTGACGGCCCGCCCACCCCGCCGCTCAGCCAAGGAGCTTCGTTTCCCATGACCCTTCGCGACACCCCTCTCCGGTGGTACGGAGAGCGGTATCCCAGCACGGACCCGGCCGGCATCTATGACGCCCTGGCCGATCTGGACCGGCCCTGTTTCATCACCGCCACCCCCGAGGGCATCGGCGCCGTCTCCGGAGGCTTCGCCACCGCCGAGGGCGACGGCCTGCCGCTGCTCGCCGCAGCCCAGCCACTGCTCCCCGAACGCCTCGGCTCGGCCGCCTTCCGCGCCGCGCACGGCGTCGCCCAGCCCTACATGGCGGGCGCGATGGCCGGCGGGATCGCCTCCGCCGACATGGTCGTCGCCCTCGCCCGGGAGGGCTTCCTCGCCTCCTTCGGCGCGGCCGGACTGCTTCCGGAGCACATCGAGCGGGCGCTCGCCCGCTTCGCCGCCGAGATCCCCGGACTGCCGTACGCCGTCAACCTGATCCACAGCCCCAGCGAGGACCGGCTGGAGAGGGAGGCCGTCGACCTGTTCCTGCGGCACGGTGTGCGCTGCGTGGAGGCGTCCGCGTACCTGGACCTCACCGCCCACGTGGTGCGCTACCGGCTGGCCGGGCTGCGCCGCGGCCCCGACGGCCGGGCCGTCGCCGAGAACCGGGTCGTCGCCAAGGTCTCCCGGGCCGAGACCGCCGAGCGGTTCATGCGCCCCGCCCCGGCCGCCCTGGTCAGCGCCCTGCTGGAGCAGGGCCTGATCACCACGGAACAGGCCGCGCTCGCCCACCACGTGCCGCTCGCCGACGACATCACCGTGGAGGCGGACTCCGGCGGCCACACCGACCGGCGCCCGCTGCCCGCGCTGCTGCCGACCCTGCTGCGGCTGCGCGACACCGTGCAGCGCGAGTTCCGCTACGCCGTACCCGTACGGGTCGGCGCGGGCGGCGGCCTCGGCACCCCGGCCGCGGTGGCCGCCGCCTTCGCGATGGGCGCCGCCTACGTGGTCACCGGCTCGGTCAACCAGTCCTGTCTGGAGTCCGGCGCCTCCGCCAGGGCGAAGGCGATGCTCGCCGAGGCCGGCATCGCCGACTGCGAGATGGCCCCGGCGGCCGACATGTTCGAGATGGGGGTGGAACTCCAGGTGCTGAAGAAGGGCACGTTCTTCCCCATGCGGGCCAAGCGCCTGTACGAGCTCTACCAGACCTGCGACGGCCTGGAGACGATCCCGCCGGCCGACCGGGCCCGGCTGGAGCAGCAGATCTTCCGGCGGTCCCTGGACGACGTCTGGCGGGACTGCGTCACCTACTTCAGCCGCCGCGACCCGGAACAGCTGGAACGCGCCGCCGGCAACCCCAAACGCCGTATGGCGCTGGTCTTCCGCTGGTACCTGGGCATGGCCTCGCGCTGGGCGGTCACCGGCGACGAGGAGCGCGCCCTCGACTACCAGATCTGGTGCGGCCCCGCGATGGGCAGCTTCAACGACTGGGTGACCGGCAGCTACCTCAAGACGCCGGGCAACCGCCGGGTCGCCGACGTGGCCCACCACCTGATGCGCGGCGCCGCCTTCCACACCCGGCTGGCCCAGCTGCGGACCGCCGGGGTGCACATCCCGCCGTCCGCCGCCGACTACCGGCCGGTGCCGCTGGAGAGCCCGGCGCCCGGAACCTCGGTGGGGCTGCGATGAGCCCGCTGACGCCCGAGGAACTGGAGGAGCGGCTCGGCGACCCCGCCGACGAGGCCAACCCGTACGGCTTCGCCGCCGCCGTCGCCCGCGACGAGCGGGAGGAGTTCCCCGAGGAGCTGTGCGCGGAGCTGGTCCGCGCCGGGTTCCACCTCAACTACCTGCCCGCGCGGTGGGGCGGCGCGTTCGAGTCCTTCGACCGCAGTCTGACCCTGGTGCGCTCCGCCGCCCGCCGCGACGTCAACGTCATGCCCGGCACGATGTTCAGCATCATCGCCGCCACCTGCCTCCAGCTGCACGGCAGCGAGGAGCAGCAGCGGCGGGCGGCGCGGATCCTGCGCGGCGGGGGCGCGGTGGCGTTCGCGCTGACCGAGGCCGCGCACGGCAGCGACCTGCTCGCGGGCGAGGTGCGGCTCGGCCCCGACGGGCTGCTGAGCGGCGAGAAGTGGATGGTGGGCCTCGGACTGCGCTGCGAGGCGGTGTACGTGGTGGCCCGCACCGGCGAACGCGGCCCGGCCGCCTTCTCCGCGGTCCTGCTGGAGACGGCGGACGTGCCGGAAGGCCGCCTGGAGCGGGTGCCCGCACCCCGCACGGGCGGCATGCGTGGCATCGACCTCGCCTCCTTGCGCTTCCACGACGTCCAGGTGCCCCCAAAGGCGCTGGTCGGCAAGGAGGGCGAGGGGCTGGAGGCCGCGGTCAAGGCCCAGCAGGCGGTGCGGCTGATGAGCATGGCCGGCAGCCTGGGCATCGCCGACACCGCGGTCCGCCTGGCCCTGGACTTCGCCGACGAGCGGCGCGTCGGCCGTGACGCCCTCGCCGACACCCCTTACGCACGGCGGGAGTTGGCGGTCGCGTCGGCGGCGCTGCTGGCGGCCGACGCGGTGGCGCTGAGCGCCGCCCGCGGGGTGCACGTGGCGCCGGAGGCGTTCAGCGTGTGGGCGCTCGCCGCCAAGCACGTCGTCGCCGAGGCCGCCGACGACCTCATCCGGCGCTGCGGCACGGTCCTCGCCACCCGCTCGGTGCTGCGCGAGCGAGCGCCGGGGGCCGGGCTGTTCCAGAAGCTCCAGCGCGACTCGGCGGTGGTCCGGGTGATCGACGCCAGCACTCTGTCCAACCTGCGCTCCTACGCCGGGCAGCTGCCCACCCTCACCGAGGGCGGCGGCCGACCGGACCCGGCCGCCGTTCGGACCGTGTTCACCCTCGACGCCGAGCTGCCGCCGTACGACCCCGCCCGGCTCGACCTGTTCGCCCGCGGCGCCGACCCGGTCCTCGCCGCGCTCCCGGAGGCCGTGGGCGTGGCGGAGGGGCTCGGGGAGACCGGCGTCCTCGTACGGCGGCTCGCCGACGCGGCGGCCGGGCTGGGCGAGCTGACCCGGGCCGCGCGCCGGCCCGGCGCCGACCCGAACGCGCTGGTCGACACCGCCGAGCGGTACGCGTGGCTGCACGCCGCCGCGTGCTGCCTCCACCTGTGGCGGGCCGGCCGCGACCGGTCCCTGTACGGGGCCGAGCCGGGCGACCCGGGCTGGCTCGGCGCCGTCCTCGGCTACCTGCTGGCGAGGGCCGACGGCGTCGACCCGCGCCGCCACGGGGACCTGATGACCCCCGCGCTCGACGCCGTGCGCGCCCTGCGGGACACGGGCCGGCTCTTCACCGCCCGGCCCGTGCGCCTGGCCGGCGCCCCCCATCCGACAGCCCGTTAGGAGCGCTACTCATGTCCAAGGCCGAACTCGTCGCCCTGGCCGCCGAACTGGAGCGGTACCTCGGCGACCCGTACGACGCAGGCAGCCGGATGTCCTTCGCCCGGGTCCTCGAGAGCGACGAGCGCGAGGAGTACCCGCACTCCTTCGTCAACCAGCTACGCCGCTTCGGCGTCCACGAGTACTCGCTGCCGGCCGCCCAGGGCGGACGGGCCGGCGACGTGCAGACCGGGTTCAACCTGATGCGCCTCGTCGCCCGCCGCGACCCGACCACCGCCACCGCCCTCGTCATCACCAACCTCGCCTTCATGCCGGTGTGGATCGCCGGCACCGACGAGCAGAAGCAACGGCTCATCGCCGACTTCAGGCACGGCGGCGGACTGTCGTGGGGACTGTCCGAACGCGACCACGGCAGCGACCTGCTCGCCAACGAGACCGTCGCCGAGAAGGTCGACGGCGGCTACCTCCTCACCGGCGAGAAGTGGCTGATCGGCAACGCGACCGTCGCCGGCCGGATGGCCGTCTTCGCCCGCACCGGCAAGCGCGGCGGACCGGCCGCCCACTCCGTCTTCGTCCTCGACAAGGACACGGCCGCGCCGGACACGATCGAGGAGCTTCCCGGCGAGCCCCTGCACGGGCTGCGCGCCCTCGACCTGAGCGGGGTGCGCCTGAAAGGCGCGTTCGTCCCGGACGAGTGGCGGATCGGCGGCGAAGGGCAGGGCCTGGAGATCGCCCTCAAGGCCAGCCAGGCCATGCGCGCCGTCATCAGCAGCCTGGCTCTCGCCGCCGTCGACACCACCTTGCGGGTCAACCTCGACTTCACCGAGAACCGCATGCTGTTCGGCGGCGCCGTCAGCGACGTCCCCTACACCCGGCGCCAGCTGACCGAGGCGTTCGCCGACCTGATGGTGGCCGACGCGGTGAGCCTCGGCGCCTCCCGCGGTCTGCAGGCCGCCCCCGAACAGGTCAGCGTCGTGTCCTCGGTCGCCAAGTACCTGCTCCCCACGCTGCTGGAGAAGAGCATGGCGGAGCTGAACACGGTCCTGGGCGCCCGGATGTTCCTGCGCGGACAGGCCCACTTCTCGATGCACCAGAAGATGCTGCGCGACCTGCTGGTGACCAACTTCGCCGACGGCAACACCGTGGTGAACCTGCGCAATCTCGGCCACCAGCTCGGCGGTCTGCTCACCACGATCACCACGGGCGCCCCCGAGGGCGACGCACGGGCCGCCGAGCGCGTCGCCGTCCTCTTCGGCATGGACCGCGATCTGCCCGGCTACGAGCCCTGGAAGCAGGAGCTGTTCAGCCGCGGCCTCGACGACGCCGTACAGGCCGCGCCCGACGGCCTGGTCCGGCTGCGCGCCCTGGCCGCCGCCGCCAAGGGCGCCGAGCGCGACCGGCTGGGCCTCGCCGCCGACGCCGCCGAGGAACTCCTCGACCGCGTGTGGCCGCTCGCCGACCGCGCCGCCGCCCTCAAGGCCTCCCTGGGCCGGGCGTACGCACAGTCCCCCGAACTGTTCGACATGGCCAAGGAGTACTGCCTGCTGCACGCCGCCGCCGCGTGCGTGCACACCTTCGTGCACTCGCACGAGGTGCTGGACGATCCGCTGCCCAGCGGGGCGCTCCTCCTGCTCCAGATGGAACGGCTGCGCCGGCAGGTGTGGCCGCACGAGTTCATCACCGACCAGAGCGTCGTCGACGAGGTGATGCAGGTGCTGCGCCACCTCCATCGCGACAACCGCCTGTTCTCCCACTGGCAGTTTCCCCTCGCGGAACGCGCCGACGAACTGTAGGGCGGACCGCGAACGCGGTGCCCGACTGCCGCCCCCCGACCCGCACCCGACCCCGACCGCCGAGGAGCGCCGCGTGACCCGGAGCGAGACGAGCCACCTGTGGCTGCTGCCCGAGCGGGCCGTGGACTCCTTCGCCTCCGCCCTCGGCGGCGCCCGTCTGCTCAGCGCCGGTGAACGGGCGGGCCTCGACCGGCGGCTCACCCCCGGCGCGCGCCGCCGTCACCTCGGCGCGCGGCTGCTGTGCCGGTACGCCCTCAGCGCCCGCACCGGCCGCCCGCTGGACCACTGGCGCTTCACCGCCGGCGTCCACGGGCGGCCCGAACCCCGACCGCCCCACGACGGCGTCCGGTTCAACCTCTCGCACTGCCCCGGGCTCATCGCCTGCGTCGTCACCCGTGGCCGCGGCTGCGGCGTCGACGTGGAGCCCCTGCCCGCCGCCCCCGAGCTCACCGACCACCTGGCCCGGCGGCTCGCCCCGGCCGAGCGGGCGGAGCTCGTCGCGGCCGCGCCCGGGGCGCGCGGGGCGCTGGCCGGCGAGCTGTGGGTGCTGAAGGAGGCCTACCTCAAGGGGCTGGGCACCGGGCTCACCCGCGACCTCGGATCCTTCGCCCTCACCCGCCGCCCGGGCGGCCGCATCGCCGTGCACGATCCGCTCCAGCCGCCGGACGCGGCCGCCCGCTGGCACTTCGACCTGCTCTTCCCCGGTCCGGGCCACGTCCTGGCGGTGGCCACGGAAGACGGCCGACCCGGACAGCTGCGCCGCACCGATCTCGCCGACCTGAGCGACCTGACCGCTCCGCCGGGACCTCCCGGCCGCGCCGCTCTCACCGACCTCACCCACGCATGACGCCTACGCATGACACCGACCTGTGAAGGACATGACCATGTCGCAGCCCACCCTCCCTCGTGTCGCCGTCGTCGGCGCCGGTGTCTCCGGTCTCTCCGCGGCCTACCACCTGCGTGACCGCGCCCGTGTCACGGTCTTCGACCGCGAGGACCGCATCGGCGGCCACGCCAACACCGTGGAGGTCGAGGAGAACGGCAGGACCCTCGGCATCGACACCGCGTTCGTGGTGTTCAACCGGCCCGCCTACACCAACCTGTGCGAGTTCTTCGACGAGCTGGGCGTCGAGCAGGTCGAGCACAAGGGCGCCTTCAACTTCTTCGACCTCGACAGCGGACTGGAGTACGGCACCCGCGAGTTCGACCTCGCCGAGGAGGAGGTGGCGGCCCGCTACTCCGAGGAGTTCCTGACCATCTGGCGCGAGGCGCGCCGCTTTAACACCGAGGGGCGCCGGGACTTCGTCCGCAAGAAGGCCGACGTCCCGCTGGGCGAGTACCTCGACCGGGGCGGCTACAGCGAGGCGTTCCGCACCTCGTACGTCATCCTGCTGTGCTCGGCGGTGTGGTCCATCCCCGCCGAGCTGATCTGGGAGATGCCCGCCAGCACCGCCATCGCCTTCTTCATGGGCCACGACGAGGGCGGGCTCGGCGGGCGGCAGGTGGACTGGCGCACCGTGGGCGGCGGTTCGATCTCCTACGTCCGCAAGGCGCTCGCCGCCATCGGCCCCGAGATCCGCACCGGCGAGCCGGTCACCTCGATCCGTCAGGACGACGACGGCGTCACCGTCACCACCGCCCGCGGCAGCGAGCGCTTCGACCACGTCGTCGTCGGCGCCCACGCCGACGAGGCGCTCGCCCTGCTCGACAACCCCACCGAGCGCCAGCGCGAGGTGCTGTCCAAGGTCCGCTACAACGGCTCCCGGGTCGTCCTGCACACCGACCCCTCGGTGATGCCCGCCGACCGCGAACGGTGGGAGGCCTGGAACTACGGCAAGGTGCGGGTCGACGGCCAGGACCGCACCTACGTGGCCTATTACATGAACAAGCTCCACGGATTCACCGCCGAGAAGGACTACTTCGTCACCCTCGACTATCCGCGCGAGGTCGCCCCGGAAACGGTCATCGCCGAATTCCCGTACACGCACCCGATCATCGACGTGTCCGTCCGCGAGATGCAGCAGGACATCTACGACGTCAACGTCGGCACCCGGGTGAAGCTGTGCGGCGCGTACTTCCACGCCAAGCGGCACGGCGTGGACCAGATCGGCTCGCACGAGGCCGGGTATTCCTCCGGACGGGAGGCCGCGGCGCAGATCGTCGCCGAGCTCTGAACCCGTCTCCGCTCATCGGTGGCAACGCCTCGCGCCCCCGCTTTCCGGCGGGGGCGCGAGGCGTTTTCATGGGGAGGGACCGGTGGTTTTCCGGAACGTCAGCCCCGGGGGGACAGCAGGACCTGTCCGCTGAGCAATTCCCGGAGATAGCCGGACACCGACTGCACCTCCTGCTCCGCCTCCGGCCGGCCGGTCCCGAACGGCCGCGCGCCGGCAGCGGGGGGTGCGGCGGAGCGGGCGCCGATCCGGTCCAGGCGGGCGGTGAGCAGCGGGGCGCCGTCGGCGCCGGCGGGCAGATGGCGGCGCGCCCGGTGGTAGACGCCGATCGCCTCGGCCTCCCGGCCGCAGCCGCACAGCGCCTCCATCAGCTGGTCGTGGAAGCGCTCGCGCCAGGGGTGCGCGGCGGCGACCTCCTCCAGCTCGGGCACGACATAGCGGTGCAGACCGGTGCGCAGCGCGCAGTCGAACAGCAGCTCCAGCGCCTGCAGTCGCTCCTCCTCCAGCCGGGCGGCCAGCCGCGCGCAGAGCGGGCCGTGGGCGCCGCCCTCCAGTACGGTGCCGCGCCACAGGGCGAGCGCCTCGCGCAGCGTCGCGCAGGTGTGCTCGGGGTCGTCGGCAGCCGTCCGGCGCGCCCGGGCCAGCCCCTGGCGGAAACGCCCGAAGTCGGTCTCCGAGGGCGTCGCCTCCAGCAGGTATCCGCAGCCGCGCGCCACGAGCCGTGGCGCGTGCGCCCGCTGCGGTTCCAGGTCCAGCAGGGATTTGCGCAGCAGTGAGACATGGGCGTTGAGGGTGCTCGCCGATTTCCGCGGGGGTTTCGCGCCCCACAGTTCCCGTACGAGTGCTTCACGGGACACGGTGCGATGGGCCTGTGAGACCAGGGCGCCCAGCAGAAGGCGTTGTTTGGGGGCGTTGAGCGGTGTGTGCCGGCGGCGCACGTCGTCGTACAACTCGGGTGACCCCAGGATACGGAACTGCATTTCCCTTCCTCCCCGCGAAGCGTTTCACAAACGGCTTGCCGTCGTTTTCCGTTCGCCCCGAGAAGACCACGCGGAAGGGACCGTGTTCCTGAGTTTCCGGTACTCACTTGTGTCCGCGGACGACAGGGCCGCGAATCGGTGAAAGGGCTCACCGGCACGTGTAGTTGAGTACCTCCCACTCACGCGTCGGTCACCCGGCCGGCGGTGGGGAGGGGCCGGGGCGGCGCGGTGTCAGGCGCCGAACCGGGTGTGCGACTCGGCCTCCTGCGCGAGCCGGCGCAACGCGAGCAGCGCCGGTTCCAGCAGGAAGGTCAGGAGCACCGCCCGCTCGGCCTTCTCGAGCGGGTCCGACGGCGCTTGCAACTGGTCGAGATCGAGGACCGCGGTCTTCTCCGCGAGTCGGGCGTAGGGCAGGAGCGACTGCCAGTCGTAGTCGACGCCCAGGGAGCGCAGGGTCCAGAGCGTCCGGTCGATGACGTGCCGGGCCGGATTGTGCTCGGTGACGTCCCAGCCCAGCTCGGCGAGCAGGGAAGCGGCCTCGGAGCCGCCCGGAGAGGAGGAGTCCTCCTCGTCGGACTCGCCGGGCTTCTCGCCCGGTTCTCCGGTGGGCGACAGCCCGAAGACGAGGCCGAGCAGCGAGTGCGTGTCGGTCTGGCCCTCGGAGACGGCGTCCAGCACATTGCGGGCCGCGCTGACGGACAGTCCCCGCACCCCGATCAAGGCGCGGATCAGCCGCAGCCTGCGCACATGGTGCTCGTCGTACTCCGCCTGCGTCGCGGCGGTCGCACGACCGGGCGGCAGCAGGCCTTCTCGCAGGTAGTACTTGATCGTCGCGGTGGGGACACCGCTGCGACGGCTCAGTTCTGAGATGCGCACAGCTTTTCCGTTCCGTCCACTGGCATTGGGCAGCGCCACTGTCTAATATAGATAGTGCCACTCACCAACTGTGGAGGCGAGACTACCGTGCCCACTCTTCCCTGGGTGAAGCCGAACCCGGCCCGGCCCAACACCACCGCCTTCATCATGGCCTCGCGGCTCGAGGTGCGATCGCTGAAGGACGTGCCGCGCTTCTTCCTCAAGTCCCTGTCGGCGTGGGGGCAGGTGCGCAAGGCGCCCGGTGCCCTCGGGGCCTCGCTGGAGGCCCAGCTGACCAAGGGCGTGTTCTTCACGCTCTCCGCCTGGGAGGACCGGGACGCCCTGTACGCGTACGCGCGGGCGGAACCCCACAAGAGCATCATGGTCGGCCTGCGCTCCACCATGCGCGACTCGACGTTCACCTTCTGGGAGACGCCGGTCGGGCAGCTGCCGATCGACTGGAAGGACGCCAAGCGGCGCATCGACGCCCAGGCCCGCACCGACGCCGCCGACGGCGGGACCGCCGTCCACTGAACGTCCGGCCCGGGGACACCCCCGCTCCCGGGCCGGGCTCGACCGCCCGAGGCCGCCCACCACGACCGGTGGGCGGCCTCCGACGCGTGCCCGCACACGACCACCGCCGCACCGTCCGCCGCCCGCGCCCGCCGTGCCGTCTTGTCCCACCGCCACCGCCACCGCCACCGGCGCGGCGCCGCCCGCCCCTGGACGGGGCGGGCGGCGCCGCGCTCGCGTGCGCTTCGCGCTTCGCGCGCCTCAGGCCGGGCGGGCGGCGCTGTCCGCGGGGTCGGACCGGAGCGTCTCCTGCTCGGGGATGTCCTGCGGGCGGGGCGCGGAGGGGCGTACGACCAACAGGACGAGAACGCCGGCGACGAGCGCCGCGAGGCCGCTCGCGAGGAACGCCCGGTCCAGGCCGGCGGCGTAGGCGTCCTCGACGGCGGCCGTCGCCGCGGCCTTCGACTGCTCCGGGACGCCGGCGAGCACGTTCGCCGACTGGCCGCCGGTGACGAGTTCGGCCGCCTCGTCGGTGTGCGTGAACAGCCCGCTCGCGGAGAGCTTCGTGGCGACCGCGCCGGAGATCAGGGTGCCCACGGCCGGGATGCCGAGCGCGAAGCCCAGCTGGCGGAAGGTGTTGGCGGCGCCGCCCGCCATGCCCGCGCGGTCGGCCGGTGCGGCGGCGAGCGCGGCCGAGGCGAGGATCGGCGAGGCGATGCCGACGCCCAGGCCGGTGACGAGGAAGCCGGGCAGCAGGGCGAGCCAGCCCGAGGAGCCCGAGACGGACATCTCCATCAGCGTGCCCGCGCCGATGAGCAGCAGACCGCCGCCGATCGGGTACTGCGGCGGCGCCTGGGCGAGGAAGCGGCCCGCGAGCCCGGCCGCGACGAAGGACATGCCGCTGAGCGGCATCAGGATCAGGCCCGCCTTGACGGGGCTGAAGTCCAGCACCGTCTGCGCCCACACCGACACGAACACCAGGTTGGCGAAGGCGGCGGCGCTGAAGACGACCGCCCCGGTCATGAGGCCGCCGAAGGACGGGGTGCGCAGCAGGCCGAGGTCCAGCATCGGGTCCCGCCGGCCCCGCTCGACGAGGACGAACGCGAGCAGCGCGAGAGCGGAACCGCCGAACAGCAGCAGTGTGCCGGTCGCGCCCCAGCCGTCCTCGCCCGCGCGGATCAGGGCGAAGATGAGCAGGGTGGCGGCCAGGGTGAAGCCGACGGCGCCGGGCAGGTCCACACGGCGGTCGGTCCGGGTGGACGAGCCGCTGAGGTGTTTGCCGCCGATGTAGAGGGCGACGGCGGCGACGGGCAGGTTGACCAGGAAGATCCACCGCCAGTCGAGGTGCTCGGTGAGCACGCCGCCGAGGATGGGGCCGGCGGCCGCGGCGGCGCCGTTCACCGCGCCCCACAGGCCGAAGGCGACGCCGCGGTCGCGGCCCTCGTAGTTGCTCGCGAGGAGCGCGGTGTTGGTGGCGAACATGGCGGCCGCGCCGAGGCCCTGCACGCCTCGGGCGGCGATCAGCATCTCGCTGCTGTTCGCCAGGCCGCAGGCGAGGGAGGCGAGCGCGAACACGGCGAGACCGGCGAGGTAGACGCGGCGGGCGCCGGTGAGGTCGGACAGTGAGCCGAGCGCCATCAGCAGGGCGGCCAGCACCAGGACGTAGACGTCGACGACCCACTGGAGGGCGGAGAACGACGTGTCCAGGGAGTCGGTCATCTGTGGCAGGGCGACGCTGACGATGGTCACGTCGACGAGGAGCATGAAGGTGCCTAGGCACACGGCCAGCAACGGCATCCATTTGCGCATGGGCGGAGGCCTCTCCGGGAGGAGTGGACGGGAGTGAGGGCGCGCGAGCACGCGTCGCCCGGGAGCGGAGCGCGGTGTGCGGGGACGCGTGCGAGAGGGTTGACAGACACCCTCTTAGACAGTGACTAATAGCTTACAGCATGCTCTTAGACAGTGGCTAATAGGTTAGACTTGATCATTGAACGCACTCACCGGTGCCGGAGCCGCCGCGCCGACCACTCCCACGGACAGGTGGTTTCGCCATGTCGCAGACAGCGCCACGCCGCAAGTCACGCGCCTCGTCGGGGCTGCCGCCGATCACGGCCGACAAGATCATCGACAGTGCGGTCGAGCTCACCGCCGAGCGCGGGCTGGACGGCTGGTCGATCCGGCAGGTCTCCACGAAACTCGGCGTCTGGCCCGGCGTCATCGCCCACCACGTCGGCGACCGGGACGCGGTGGTCATGGGCGTCACCGACCGGGTGATCTCCCGGATACCCGTGCCGGACGCGGACGTTCCGTGGCGTGAGTGGTTCCGCACGCTGATGCTCGAAGGGCGCGCGGTGCTGCGGCGGTACCCCGGTGTGGCACGCCGGATGGTGGTCGTGGGCCCCAATGTGCCGTCGGCGCTGTCGACGATCGACATCGGCATAAGGGTGCTCCTGGACGCCGGCTTCGGCGAGCATGCCACGCAGGTCTACCGCTACCTGCTCAACAGTGCCTTCATGCTGGTGGCCGTGGAGGACGACCGCGGCGACTACCCGACGGCCCGTGCGGACATGGGCCGCGTCATGGCCGCGTTCGCCGGCGACGACACCCGCCCCGGCCTCGCCGCCGCGGCCGCGGAGGCGATCGCCCGCGAGGCGAACCCGGCGGACGTCGCCGACCACGAACTCGCCTTCTTCCGCTTCACGGTGGAGCGCAGCCTGGACGGCGCGGAGGCGATGCTCAGGCCGCCGGCGGAGAGCGCCGACCACTGACTCACCCCCCATGACCGGTGCGCCCGGACGCGTGCCGGCGCGGGGGAGGGGCCGGGTGTCGTGGGGCCGGCCCCTCCGGGCAGCGTCAGGCCGTGGTCTGTTCCTGGGGGGCGCGGGTGTCCGCGAGCGTCGTGGCCAGGAAGGCCGCCATCTCCGAGACCGTGGGGTGGTTCCACAGGAGCGTCGCGGGCAGGGGCACCCCCAGGTCGCGTTCCAGGGCCACCCGGATCGCCGCGGCGAGCAGGGAGTCCACGCCCGCCTCGGTGAGCGGCCGGTGGACGCCGACCGCCTCCGGGCGCGTCCCGAGCACCGACGCGACCCGCCGGCGGACGTCCTCCAGCAGGTATGCGGCCAGGTCGTCGCCCGTGAGACCCACCCAGTCGGGCACCTCCTGCGGCTGGGCGGCGTCCTCGGCGGCCAGCTCGGCCAGAAGCGCCGGCCGTGGACCGGTGTGACCGCGCAGCAGGCCGATCACCGCCACCAGGCCGCTGGTGGCCCGCCCGGCCGTCTGGTCGAAGGCGCGCAACGCCACGTCCGGGGCGATGTCGGCGGTGCCGCGCGCCGCCAGCTCCACATCGGTCGCCTCGGCGGCCGTCGCCATGCCCATCCCGCGCCAGCTCGTCCACGCCATGGCCACCGACTCCGTGTGCCCCCCGAGCCGCCGGTGCGCCGCGAGCGCGTCGAGGAACGCGTTGGCGGCGGCGTACGCGCCCTGGCCCGGCAGGCCGAGCAGCGGGCCGGCGGAGGAGAACAGCACGAAGAAGTCCGTCGTGCCCGGCGGGAAGAGCTCGTGCAGGACCAGCGCGCCGTCCACCTTGGGCCGCATCACCGCACGCAGTTCCTCGCCCCGCAGCCGGTGCATCAGCGCGCTGTGCACCGTGCCCGCGGCGTGGACGACGCCCCGCACCGGCGGCAGGTCGAGCGCCTCCAGCGCCGCCCGCACCGCCGCCGCGTCCGTGATGTCGGCGGCCACCGTGCGGACGGTGACCCCGGCCGCCTCCAGACGCCGCAGCGCCTCGACCCGCGGATCGCCGTCGGACCAGCGGGCCCGCGGTGGCACGGGCGTGCGGCCCAGCAGAACGATCCGGCGGGCGCCGCGCTCGGCGAGATGCCCGGCCAGCTTCAGGCCGAGCACGCCCAGACCGCCGGTGACGAGGTACGTGCCGTCCGGGCGGCAGGTGAACCGGTCCCCGTCCCGGGCGGGTTCGGCCGGCACCAGCCGCGGCGCGCACACCTCGCCGTCGCTCACGGCGAGCACCGGCTCGGCGGGCCGCAGATGGAGCAGATGGAACAGCGGGCGTGCCGGCAGGTCCTCCGCCGGTCCCCGCGGCACGTCGATGACGCCGCCCCAGAACTCCGGGTGCTCGCTCGCCACGACCCGGCCCATGCCCCACAGCGGGGACCCGCCGAGGTCGGCGGCCTCGCGCACCCCCCGGGTCAGGCACCACAGCACCGGCTTGCGGCCCGGCAGCGCGGCGACACCGGCCACCAGACGGGCGAACTCCACCGCCACCTCGGCCGGTTCGGCGCCGTCGGGCGCGAACAGCACGTGGTCGGCGTCGGCGAGCCCGGCCGGGTCGGCGCTCACCGTCGCCCCGTGCGCGGCGGCCTCGGGCACCAGCGCCCGCGCCACGTCGATCGGGCCCAGCACCAGGACCGTACGGCCCACCAGGGCGGACCGCTCCGCCCCGTCCACCGGGAACGGCCGCCACGCCACCTCGAACCGGCCGCCCGAGCGCGGCTCCTCGCCGGACAGGTCCCCGTCGAGTTCGCCGTAGTGCAGCCCCCGCAGTGTCGCGACGGACCCGGCGCCGAGCGCGGCGTCGCCCGCCGTCTCCCCCAGCCCCCGCACCTCGACGTGCACCGTCGTGGGGCGGTTCTCGTCGAGGCGGACCGTGATGCGTGCGCGGCGCGGTGCGGGGCCGAGACGGGTGACGTGGTCGATGTGCGCGGGCATGCGCAGGACACCGGGGCCCGGGAAGATCACCGACGCCATGGACAGCGCGGCGTCCAGGACGGCCGCCCAGCTGCGGTCGAGGTCCGAGCTCGCCACGGCCGTCAACGTGCCGTCCCCGCGCCGCAGTTCTTCGATCGTCCACGGGTACCCTATGTCGGCGACGCCGAGTTCCGCGAGCCGCTCGACGACGTGGCCGGGGTCGAGCGCCTCGGACGCGTCCGTGACGACGAGGGGTGCGCCCGGCCCGGCCGGCTCCCCGACGGCGGCGAGCGTGTGCGTCGCCCACGCCGTGTCCGGCGCGCCGGCCCGGCGCGAGACCAGGCGCAGCCCGCCCTCGTCGCTCACGATCTGCACCTCGCGCGGCTCCTGCTGCGGGACGACCACCGGCTGCCGCAGCCGCACGTCGGTCAGGACGTCCGTACGGCCCGCGGTGAGGAACGTGTTGATCAGGACGGCCGCCGGGACGATCTCGGTGCCGAGCACGGGGTGGCGTCTGGGATACGGCCGGGTTCGCAGGTTCAGCGTGGTCTGCCAGACGCGGGTGCGTGAACCGTGCACCGCGGTCTCCGGGCCGAGCAGCGTGTCCACCGGCGGCTCGGCGCCGCCGCGTGCGTCGACCCAGTGCCGGTCGTGCTGCCAGGCGGCGGTGGGCAGATCGGTGAGACGGCCCGCGGGCTGCAGCACCGACCAGTCGATCTTCACGCCCCGGCAGTGCAGCGCGGCCAGCGAGGCGAGCAGCGTCGCCTTCTCGGGCCGGTTGCGGCGCAGGCTCGGCACGACCAGCGCGTCGCCGGCCCCGGCGAGGGTCTCGGTGATCGAGTGGCTCACCACCGGGTGCGCGGAGACCTCCAGGAAGAGCCGGTGGCCGTCCTCGACCGCCGCCCGCACCGCCTGGTGGAAGCGGACGGGGTTGCGCAGGTTGCCGGCCCAGTAGTGCGCGTCCTGCCGCCGGCCGCAGCGCGGGTCGTCGACCGCGGTGAGGTAGAGCGGGACCTGCGGGGTGCGGGGTTCCAGATCGGCGACGGCGACGGCGAGGTCGCCGCTGATCTCGTCCATGTGGGCGCTGTGGAACGCGACGTCGGAGTCGACGCGGCGGACCGTCCAGCCCAGAGCGGCCCACCGCTCGGCGGCCTCGTCGACGGCCGCGACGTCGCCGGCCACGACGGTGGAGGAGGGCGCGGCGGCGATGGCCGCGCACAGGTCGTCCCGCGCGACGCCGATACGGTCGCGCACCTCGTCGAAGGGCCGGTCCACCATGATCATGGCGCCTTTGCCGGCGACCTTGCGCAGCAGGGCGGAACGGCGGCAGATGAGGCGGGCGCCGTCCTCCTCGGTCAGCACGCCGGCGGTGACCGCGGCGGCGATCTCGCCCACGGAGTGCCCGATGACCGCGCCGGGCGCGAGGCCGTGGCGGCGCCACACCTCGGCGAGGCCGATCTGCATCGCGAAGAGCATCGCCTGGATGACGTCCACCGATTCCAGGTCGCCGCCGGTGAGCACCTCGCGCGGGGTGACGCCGAGCTCCTCGGCGTACACGGGGCCGAGCCGGTCGACGGCCGCGGCGAACACCGGCTCCTCGGCGAGCAGTTCCCGGCCCATGCCGACCCACTGGGCGCCGTGGCCGGAGAACACCCACACGGGGTTCCCCGCACCGCCGGCCGGCTCACCGGTCACGAGGGCCGGATCCGGCCGGCCCTCTGCCAACGCCCGCAGTGCGTCGACGAGTTCGTCCCGGCCCGCGGCGAGGACGACGGCACGGGCGGCGAGGTGCGCCCTGCGGTGCGCGAGCGTGTGACCGACGTCCGCGAGCGCGTGCCCGCCGAGCCCCCGGGCCAGCCGCCCCGCTTGAAGGCTCAGCCCGCCCGCGGTCGCCGACGACACCGGATACAGGGCGGGCCCCCGCCCGGCCGCCGCGCCCCGCCCGGCACTCGGCGTTCCCGCTGCGCCGCCGGCCGGTGAATCCTGTCCGTCCCGCGCAGCGATCCGCGGAGCATCCGCCGGGGCCTGTTCCAGGACCGCGTGGGCGATCGTGCCGCCGTAGCCGTAGCTGGCCACGCCTGCCAGGCGGGGGCGGCCGGTCTCGGGCCAGGGGGTGGGCTCGGTGACCACGTGGAGACCCGACTCCGCCCAGGGGATCTCGCGGCGCGGGCCGGCCACCGACAGGGTGGGCGGGATGACGCCGTGCTCCATCGCGAGCGCCGTCTTGATGAGCCCGGCGATGCCCGCCGCGGCCTCGCAGTGGCCGATGTTGGTCTTCACCGAGCCGATGAGGCACGGCCGGGCCCCTCGGCGCCCGGCCCCGACCACCCCGGCGAGGGCCGACGCCTCGATCGGGTCGCCGACCCTGGTGCCGGTGCCGTGCGCCTCCACGTAGTCGACGTCGTGCGGGGCGACGCCCGCCGCTTCGTACGCCTTGCGCATCAGGTGCGCCTGGGCGGCCGCGCTGGGCGCCATGATGCCCTCGGTGCGGCCGTCCTGGTGGACGGCGGTGCCGCGGATCAGCGCGACGATCCGGTCGCCGTCGCGCCGCGCGTCGGCGAGGCGCTTGAGGACGACGATGCCGCAGCCCTCGCCACGGCCGTACCCGTCGGCGGCCTCGTCGAAGGCCTTGGAACGGCCGTCCGGCGAGATGGCGCCCGCGAGGTCCAGCACCGTCGTCAGGCCCGGCCCCGCCATCAGCATGACGCCGCCCGCGAGAGCGACCGGCACCTCGCCCGCGCGCAGACTCGCGCACGCCTGGTGCACCGCCACGAGCGAGGACGAGCACGCCGTGTCCACGGCGACGGACGGTCCGCGCAGATCGAGCGTGTACGAGATCCGGTTGGGCACACCGCACAGCGAGGAGCCGATGCCGGTCCAGGCCTCCACGCCGGGCAGGTCCTCCAGCAGCCGTCGGCCGTAGTCGTCGGTGCCGACGCCGATGAACACGCCCGCGTCGGTGCCGGCCAGGCCGGAGGCCGGGATGCCCGCGTGCTCCAGCGCCTCCCACGCGACCTCCAGCGCGATCCGCTGCTGCGGGTCCAACTGGCGGGCCTCGGTGGCGGAGACGCCGAAGAACGACGCGTCGAAGCCGGCGATGTCGTCGAGGAACGCGCCGTTCGACGTCACCCGCGACAGCAGGGCCGCGTTCTCGCGGGACTGCGCCCGCTGCGGCGCCCACCGCTCCTCCGGAAGGGGGCCGGACGCGTCCACCGCGTCCATCAGCAGTTCCCACAGGGCGTGCGGCGAGTCGGCCCCGCCGGGGAAGCGGCAGCCGATGCCGACGACCGCGATCGGATCCTCGGGGTTCGGCGGGAGTCGGTACACATCGCTCATGGGGTCACCGCTCACGGTCGGCGTCGCCCGCGGCGGACGACGAGGGCAGGAAGAGTAAGAGCTCCGAACAAAAGTGGAGTCCGATCAGCTCGCGGCGTCCGGTGCGTGCGATCGCAAGGCGCCGGAAGCTCCTCGTAGCGGAGCTACCAGGGGCTTCCGGCAACGCGGCGAGCGTGCGTGCCAGACCCCGCGAGCCGCGCTCCACTGTTGTTCGGAGCTCTGAGGACGGGAGGGGAGAAGGCACGGGCGGAGCGGGGAGCCGGCTCATGCGAACGTGACTCCCTTGCTCCACGCGTCCCAGTTCTCGCCCTCCGCGAAGAGGTAGCGGGCCTTGAGGATGTCCCGCTGTGCGGTGAGGGCCTCGACGGGGACGAGCGTCCCCGGGGGCAGACCGGTGACGCGGTGCGGTACGCCGAGCCGGCGGTCGATGGCCTCGCCGAGCTCCTTCACGGCCCGGTCACGGACCGCGTCCGGCGCCTCGAACTCCACGCGCAGCACGTCGTGGTGGGCCATCGCCCGCCAGAACAGCACCTCGTAGCGCGCCGGCAGCCCGAACACCAGCTCCTCCAGGCGCTCCTGGGTGACCGAGGCGGAACCCACCGGGTACGCCGTGCCCGCGCGTCCGAGCACCCGCACCGTGGGCAGTGCCCAGCCGCAGGCGCACGGTTCGGCCGACACCTCGACCTCGTCGGCGAGGTTGTAGCGCAGCAACGGCATCGCGTCCCGGTACAGCGGTGTGACGACCATCTGGCCCCGGCCGGACGGGGACAGTTCGCCGGTGCGGGGGTCGTACACCTCGAAGACCGCGCGGTCCGCCCACAGGTGCAGCGCCCCCTCGGGGCACTGCCCCGCGATCGTGCCGGTCTCGGTCGACCCGTACTCCTCGACGACCGGGATGCCGCCCCACAGTTCGCTCAGCCGCCGCCGGCGCACCGCGGTCAGCGGCTCGGCCGCGGTGAACATCGCCCGCAGGGACGGGAAGTCCTCCGCCGGGCGCAGTCCGGCCGCCCGGGCCGCGGCGGCCAGCAGCGCGATCTCGGTCGGGTTGCACCAGGTGAGCGTCACGTCGAGGGACCGCAGGACGCGCACCATCCGGGACAGCGGGGTGGCCAGCGACCGCGCGTCCCCCGGCACGACGGTCGCGCCGCGCAGCCGTCCGGCCGCCTGTGCGAGATGCCCGGTGATCACCAGGCCGTAGGGGGTGCGCACCAGGAACGTGTCGGACCGGCCGATCCCGACCCACTTGCGCGCGAAGCGCTCCGCGAGGTCCGTCCAGTCCTCGTCGGTGTAGTAGGAGGCGGTCGGCTCGCCCGCCGTACCGCTCGACTCGTGGTAGGTGGAGAGTTCCTCGCGGTCCACCGCGAGCATGCCGAACGGGTACTGGTCGCGCAGGTCCTGCTTGGTGGTCGGCTCGACGCCGACGAAGTCCTCGGCGGTGCGCGGCGCGTCACGGCCCCGGTAGCGGGCCGCGTAGAACGGCGAGCGCAGCGCCTGGGCGAGCACCCTCGGCAGCTGTGCCCGTTGCAGCTCGGCGAGTTCGGCGGCATTCGACCAGTCGCCCGGTTCCGGACGCGACCTCGACATGGGTTCTCCCTCGTGACCTAGTGACCTCGTGGTCTGGTGACCGCGTGGAGCCGCCCCTCCCGGGGGCCGGCGGCCCGCCGCCGCGGACGGGCCGTACGGCGGCTGCGCAGGCAGCAGCACAGCAGCGCGGCCCGCGCAGCGGCGCGAGTAGTCGGTACTCAAATCGGCCACCCCGACCGCCGCCCGGAACCCCACGGGCGACGTGCGCGACCCGCCCCGCGCGAGGGGCGTCCGGGGCCCCGCCGGTTGAGTACCGCCTACTCATGAGTGCCGGACGCGACCGGTGTTGTGCTTGCCGCCGACCCACCCCCGCCCCCAAGGACCCACCCCACCAAGGCCCCACCCACGAAGGAGTCGGCTCGATGAGGACTGCGAACCTGTATCTCGCCGGGATCGGCAGCCACCTGCCGCCCCTCGTCCCGGCCGAGCGCGCGGTCGCGGACGGCCTGTACGACGAGGGGGCCCGGCAGGCCTCGGGCATGCGGTCGGCGGCCGTCAGCGAGTCGACCCCCGCCCCCGAGCTGGCGATCGACGCGGCCCGCGTCGCGCTGGCCGGATCCGGGCACGGCCCGGAGGACGTCGGCATCCTGCTGCACAGCTACACCCACCACCAGGGCCCCGACGGCTGGTCCGCGGTGCACTACATCCTCAACAACACCGTCGACCGCCCGATCCCGGCCGTCGAGGTCAAGCAGGGCTGCCTCGGCATGCTGGCCTCCCTGGAGATCGCCGCCAACCGGCTGACGGCGAACCCCACGCACGACGCGGCGCTGATCACCACCGGCGACAACTACTCGACGCCCGGAGTCGACCGCTGGCGGGCCTCGGGGCTGTTCGTGCTCGCCGACGCGGGCTCGGCCGTGGTCCTCTCGCGCCGCACCGGCTTCGCCGAGCTGCTCGCCGTGGGCTCCCTGTCCGACTCCTCCATGGAGATCCTTCACCGGGCCGGCGAGGAGCTCTTCCCCCCGGGCGTCACCCGCGGCCGGGGCCTGAACTTCGCCGAGCGCGCGGAGAAGGTCCGCGAACAGTGGGCGGAGGGCCAGGCCCCACCGATCAAGAACTTCGGCGACCGTGTCGCCGAGATCACCGAACGCACCCTCAAGGAAGCGGATCTGACACTCGATCAGATCGTCCGGGTCTGCCACGTCGGTTTCGGTCGTCCCGCCCTGGAGGCCATGTTCCTGCTGCCGCTGGACGTGCCCGAGGAGAAGACGGTCTGGGAGTACGTCAGCACCGTCGGCCACACCGGCGCGGCCGACCTCTTCCTCGGCCTGGAACACGTGTGGCGCACCGGACAGGTGCGGCCCGGCGACCATGTGCTGCTCATCGGCGCGAGCACCGGCATGGAGGCCGGCGCCGCCGTCGTCCGCATCACCGAGGCCGCCGCCGACAGCGGTCCCGCAGCCGCCGCCGCAACCCCGGAAGCCTAGGAGCGCGACGATGCTCGACGGATGCACCCCCTGGCCCGACGACGTCGCCCGCTGTTACCGGGAGCACGGCGTCTGGCGCGGGGAGACCCTCGGCGCGGTGCTGCGCGACCGTGCGCGGCGCCACGGGGACAGGATCGCCCTCGTGCACGGCGAGCGCCGTGTCGGCTACGCCGAACTCGACCGCTGGGCCGACCGGCTGGCCGCCGGGTTCGCCGCGCACGGCATACGCCCCGGCGACCGCCTGGTCGTCCAGCTGCCGAACGTGCCGGAGTTCGTGGCGATCGCCTTCGGCCTGATGCGGCTCGGCGCCAAGCTGGTCTTCTCGCTGCCCGCGCACCGCGCCAGCGAGATCACCCACCTCGTCGAGCTGAGCGGCGCGGTCGGCTACGTGGTGCCCGAGACGCACCGCGGCTTCGACCACCGCGAACTGGCCCGACGGGTGCAGGCCGACACCGGCACCCTCACCTCCCTGTTCGTGCTGGGCGACAAGGCCGAGGGCTTCGTGTCGGTGGCCGAGCTGGAGGCGGCGGCCGGCGAGGCGCCGCCGCTGCCCGAGCCCGACCCCGCGGACGTGGCGTTCTTCCTGCTGTCCGGCGGCACCACGGCCCTGCCCAAGCTGATCCCGCGCACCCACGACGACTACGTGTACATGTCGGAGCGGGCGGCCCAGGTGTGCGAACTGACCGAGGACGACGTCTACCTCGCGGTGCTGCCCATCGAGTTCAACTTCGCCTTCGGCTGCCCCGGAGTGGTCGGCACCCTCCAGACCGGCGGCACCGTGGTCCTCGCCGACACGCCCAACCCGGCGGACTGCTTCCCGCTGATCGAGCGGCACCGGGCCACCGTCACCGCGATGGTCCCCTCGATCATGGCGCTCTGGCTGGACGACGCCGAGTGGACCGAGGCCGACCTGTCCAGCCTGCGCCTGGTGCAGGTCGGCGGGGCGCGCATGACCCGCGAGTTCACCGAGCGCATCCAGCCGGCCCTGGGCGCCCGCCTCCAACAGGTGTTCGGCATGGCCGAGGGCCTGCTCACCTTCAGCCGGCCGGACGACCCGGCCGAGTCGGTGCTCACCACCCAGGGCAGGGCGATCTCCGACGCCGACGAGATCCGGATCGTCGGCGAGGGGGGCGACGAACTGCCCGCCGGCGAGGTCGGCGAACTCCTCACCCGCGGCCCGTACACACTGCGCGGCTACTACCGGGTACCCGAGTACAACCGGCGCGCCTTCACCGATGACGGCTTCTACCGCACGGGCGACCTCGCCCGGCTCACCCCGGACGGCGACCTCGTCATCGAGGGCCGCATCAAGGAGATGATCATCCGCGGCGGCGACAAGGTCTCCGCCGGCGAGGTGGAGGACCTGCTGCTCGCGCACCCCGCCGTGGCGGCGGCCGCGGTGGTGGGCGTGCCCGACGAGTTCCTCGGCGAGCGGATCTGCGCCTATCTCGTCGCCGACGGCGCCGAGCCGTCCCTCGCCGATCTCAAGCGGTCGGTCCACGCACGCGGCGTCGCCGACTACAAACTGCCCGACGCGGTGCGCTACCTGCGCGAGCTCCCCCTGACCCCGCTCGGCAAAGTCGACAAGAAGGCGCTGGCCGCGCAGGCCGCGTCCGAGCAGGAAGGCTGATGTGAACACCTCCTCCGCCCCCGCTTCCCCTCCGTCCCCGCCCACCGAACAGGAACTGCGGGCGACTCTCGCCCCCGTGCTCGGGGTCCCGCGGGACGCCATCGAGCCGGACGCCAACCTCGTCGTCCTGGGTCTGAGTTCGCTGGAGATCATGCGGCTGGTCAGCCGCTGGCGCAGGCAGCGCATCCCGGTCGAGTTCGAGGCGCTGGTCGCCGCGCCCACGCTCACGGGGTGGCTCGCGCACTTCGCGTCCCTCGCCCGGCCCGTCCCGGCCGGGCCCGGGGCGGCGTCATGAGCGTCCAGCTGATCTCCGGCGGCACCGTCTACACCGCCGACGCCCATGAGTCCGTGCACGCGCGCGGCGCCGTGCTGATCGTCGACGACCGGATCGCCGCGGTCGGTTCCGCAGCCGAGGTGGACGAGGCGGTCGCCGCCCTCGACCCCGCCCGACGGGCCGGACTGCGCACCGTCGACGCGCGCCGGATGATGGTCCTGCCCGGCTTCGTCAACGCGCACTGGCACGAGATGTTCGCGATGCGACTGCCGATGCGCGGCGCACTGCGGCCGGTGTCCGACCGCGACGACCAGGTCGCGTTCATGGGCGGCGGCGGCGACATGCACCAGATCTCCGCCACGTTCGACCGCTTCGACGACCTGATCGACGGCATGACGCCGGACGAGGCGCAGGCCATCGCCGAGTACTCGATGTGGACCCAGCTGCGCGGCGGCGTCACCACCCTCGGCGACATGGGCTCGCTCAACCGCCCGGCGTCCATGGTCGCCGCTGCCCGCCGGCTCGGCATCCGCTTCTCCGCCAGCACCTGGGCGAGCGACGCCGTCTGCCCGCCCGAGCAGTCCCGCTTCGTGCGCACCCGGGACGCCGACCGCATCCTGGCCGGCTTCGAGGAACTCGTCGGCCTGGTCTCCGCCGACGCGTCCGGCCGGCTGCGATGCCGGCCGAGCATCGCCTACGTCACCAACATGACCGACGAACTCGCGCGTGGCATGGCCGAGTTGCGGGAACGCCACGATCTTCCCTTCGCCACGCACGTGAGCGCGCTGCGCAACGAGGCGCACGTCATGCGCACCTACCACGGCGAGACCGGGCTGCGCCGACTGGCCGAACTCGGCCTGGTCGACGACCGGTTCATGGCCGGACACGCCGGATTCCTCGACGAGCACGAGCAGAAGTTGATGCTCGCGGCCCGCGCCCACATCAGCCACTCGCCCGGCAAGTACGGCCCCTCGGGCGAGTCCTCGCTGACCGAGACCGGCGTCGTACCGGCGCTGCGCCGCGCCGGGCTGGACGTGTCGCTGTCCACCGACGGCTCCTCGACGCCCAGCGCCGGCATCGCCGAGACCATGCGCGCCGCCTGGCAGATGTACAACGAGATGAGCGCCGACCAGACCGAGGTGCTGCCCACCGACGCGCTGGCGATGGGCACCCGGATCGCGGCCAAGGGGCTGCGCTGGGACGACGCCGTCGGCAGCCTGGAGCCCGGCAAGCAGGCCGACCTGCTGCTGGTCCCGGCCGACGACTGGCGCTATCTGCTCAACCCCCGGCCGCTGGAGAGCTTCCTGTGGCTGGCCGGGTCGGCGGACGTGGACACGGTGATCGTCGGCGGCCGCACGCTGCTGCGCGGCGGGAAGAGCGTCGAGGTCGACGAGGCGGCGCTCCAGGAGCGCTACCTGGAGGCCCTGCGCGGCTTCTCCACCCGTACGCTGCGCATCCCCGGCGACGTGGTCGGGCGGGTCCTCGGGCAGGTGACCCGGTGAGCGCCCCGGCCGTGCGCACGCCCCCGGCGACGCCGTCCGCCGAGCTGTCCGGGGTGGCCGTGGTGACCGGCGCGGCGGGCGGCATCGGCGCCGAGGTGGCCCGCGCCCTCACCGCCGCCGGCGTTCCGGTGGCGCTGCTCGACCGGGACGTCACGGCGCTGTGGCAGCTGGCGGCCGCCCTGGAGAGGGACGGGAGCCAGGTGCTCGCGGTCGCCGTCGACGTCGCGGACAGCGCGGACGTGGAGGCCGCGATCGCCGAGGTGGAGTCCGGACTCGGCCCGATCAGGCACCTGGTGAACGCGGCGGGCGTGCTGCGCAGCGGACCGGCGGCCGAACTCACCGACGAGGAGTGGGACCACACGTTCGCCGTCAACGCGAGCGGGGTCTTCCACGTCAGCCGGTCGGTCGCCCGCCGGATGACGCCGCGCGGCCGGGGCGCGATCGTGACGGTCGCGTCCAACGCGGCGTTCACGCCCCGGGTGTCGATGTCCGCGTACGCCGCGTCCAAGGCGGCCTCCGCCATGTTCACCAAGTGCCTCGGTCTGGAGCTGGCCGGCCACGGCATCCGCTGCAACGTGGTCGCCCCCGGCTCCACCCGGACCCCGATGCTGACGGCCCTCCAGGGCGACGCGGCCGAACGCGCCTCCGTCGAGGGCGTCCCGGACGCCTACCGTGTGGGCATCCCGCTCGGACGGGTCGCCGAGCCCTCCCACATCGCCGACGCGGTGCTGTTCCTGCTGTCGGAGCGCGCCGCCCACATCACGATGCACGAGCTGACCGTGGACGGCGGGGCGGCCCTGGGCGGCTGAACCGCACACCCCGCAGACCACCACCCTCCCGACGGCCCCGCGGCCCCTTCCGACCGGCTGCACCGCCGCCGTCGGCCGCGCGGTCCCCGACCGCCGCCTTCGACCGCGGCGGTCCTGCGCCGCCCCCGCGGCCGGCTTCTGCGCGGTCCGTATCGCGCCGGCCTCTGCGCAGGCCCTGCGACCTCCGCCGCCCCGCACGGCGACCGTCACCGACCGCGCCCGCGCGGCGCCGAACCTCCCCGACCCCGAAAGGACACCCGACGTGGCGATCGCACCGATCGACCCGTATCCGATGCCCCGCCCCGCCGAACTTCCGGCGAACACCGCCGCCTGGACCGTCGACCCGCGCCGGGCCGTGCTGCTGGTGCACGACATGCAGCACTACTTCCTCGCCCCGTTCGCCGGGGCCGACCGGCCGCGCACCGAGCTGCTGGCCCACGTGGCCGCGCTGCGCGAGCGGTGTGCCGAGGTCGGCGTCCCGGTCGTGTACACGGCGCAGCCCGGCGGCATGACCCGCGAGCAGCGAGGGCTGCTCCAGGACTTCTGGGGCGCCGGCATGTCCGCGGCCCCCGAGGACCGCGGCATCCCCGAGTTGATCGCGCCCGGCGCGCACGACACCGTCCTGACCAAATGGCGGGCCAGCGCCTTCCACCGCACCGGCCTGCTCGACCTGCTCCGCGAGCGCGGCCGCGACCAGTTGGTGATCTGCGGGGTCTACGCCCATGTGGGGGTCCTGCTCACCGCGTGCGACGCCTTCGCGCACGACGTCCAGCCGTTCGTCGTGGCCGACGCGGTCGCCGACTTCACCGCCGGGCACCACCGGATGGCCCTGGAGTACGCGGCGACCCGCTGCGCCGTGACACTGCCGGCCGCGGCCGTGCTCGAGGCGCTGACGGCGACGGCCCTCACGTCCCCGGGAGGTCCGGTATGACCGGCCGCCGGGACCACGGGGAAGCGCGGGACCGCGCGGAAGAGCGGGAACAGCAGGAAGCGCGGGAAGCACGGCGGCTGGAGGAACTCGCCTGCTCCGGACGCCCGTTCGCGGTGCTCCACCGCCCCGAGAGCGGCACGCCCGGCCATGTCGACCTGCTCACCGGCGAGTTCACGGAGGTCGCCGGGACCGCCGAGCTGCCCGTGCCCGACCTCGGCACGCCCGGCGCCCACGAGGTGCTCGCCGTGCTGCCGTACCGGGTGATCGGCGAGCGCGGCTACGACCACCGCGACGACGGCGAACCCGTCCTCGCCATGTCCGTGCGCGAGCAGGCCCTGCTGCCCGTCCAGGAGGTGCTCGAGCTGGTGTCGCGCTGGCCCGTCGAGACCGGCGAGGGCGGCTTCGACCTCGACGACGAGGCCTACGGCGACCTGGTGCGCCGGGTCCTCGCCGAGGAGATCGGGCATGGCTCCGGAGCCAACTTCGTCCTCAAGCGCACCTACGTCACCGAAGTGCCCGGCTGGTCGGTGCGCACGGCGCTGGCACTGTGGGGCCGGCTGCTGCGCGGGGAGCCCGGCGCGTACTGGACGTTCCTCGTCCACACCGGGGAGCGCACCTTCATCGGCGCGAGCCCCGAGCGGCACGTCAGCCTCGACGACGGCGTCGCCGTGATGAACCCGATCAGCGGCACCTACCGCTACCCCGAGGACGGCCCGACCCCCTCGCGCGTGCTGGAGTTCCTCGCCGACGGCAAGGAGACCAACGAGCTGTACATGGTGCTCGACGAGGAACTGAAGATGATGAGCCGCGTGTGCGACGACGCGCACGTGGTCGGGCCGCACCTGAAGGAGATGGCCCACCTCGCCCACACCGAGTACCGCATCGTCGGCCGCAGCACCCGCGACGTACGGGAGATCCTGCGCGAGACGCTCCTCGCGCCCACCGTCACCGGCAGCCCGGTCGAGAGCGCCTGCCGGGTCATCGCCCGGCTGGAGCCGACGGGCCGCGCCTACTACTCCGGCGTGGCCGCGCTGATCGGCCGCGACGCCGCGAACCGCCGCCGCATGGACTCCGCCATCATGATCAGGACGGCGGACGTGGACGCGGCGGGCCGGATGCGCATCGGCGTCGGCGCCACCCTCGTCCGCGACTCCGACCCGGCCGCCGAGGCCGCCGAGACCCGGGCGAAGGCGGCCGGGCTGCTCGACGCCCTGCACCGGCCGGCCCGCACCCGGCGACCGGCGGGACTCGACGGGCACCCCCGCATCCGGGCCGCCCTCGACCGGCGCAACGCCCCCCTGTCGGACTTCTGGCTCACCCCCGCCCCGGCCCGGCCCGCGGCGCGCGGCCAACTGCTCATCGTGGACGCCGAGGACACGTTCACCGCGATGAGCGCGCTCCAGCTGCGCAGCCTCGGCTACGAGGTGACCGTGCGCCGCTTCGACGAGCCGTACCGGATCAGCGGATACGACCTGGTCGTGCTCGGCCCCGGTCCCGGCGACCCGCGCGACGCCGGCCACCCGAAGATCGCGCACCTGCGCGCCGTCACCGGCAGCCTGCTCAACCTGCGCATCCCGTTCGTGTCCGTGTGCCTGAGCCACCAGATCCTGTGCTCGCTGCTCGGCCTGCCGCTGCGCCGGCTGGACCGCCCCCACCAGGGAGTGCGCCGCACGATCGACCTGTTCGGCGCCCCGGAGCCGGTCTACTTCTACAACACGTTCACCGCCTGCTCCGACAGCGCGCTGCTGTCCGCCCCGCTGTGCCCGGGCCCGGTGGACGTGGCGCACGACCCCGCCACCGGCGAGGTGCACGCGCTGCGCGGACCCGGCTTCACGTCCGTGCAGTTCCACCCCGAGTCGGTGATGACCCGGCACGGCTCGGCGATCCTCGACGGCCTGGTCACCGGTGCGCTCACGCCGGTGCCACACGGAGCGGAGCTCACGGCGTGACGCCCCTGACGGACACCACGGCGGACCCCGCGACGCAAGCGCGGGCCGCGCACCCGCCGGCGGACTGGCGCTCGCTGCCCGCCGGCCAGCAGCCCCGGTGGCCCGACCCCGCCGCACGGGACGAGGCGGTCGCCGCGCTCACGGCGAGCCTGCCGCTCGTCGTGCCCCGCGAGTGCGACCGGCTCACCGGCCGGCTGGCCGCGGTCACGCGCGGCGAGGCGTTCCTCGTCCAGGGCGGCGACTGCGCCGAGTCCCTGGACGCCGTCGACGCCGGAGCCCTCGGCCGCAGCGCGAGCCTGCTCCAGCAGCTCGCCACCGTCCTCGGCTACGCGACGGCGCTGCCGACGGTCACGGTGGCGCGCCTGGCCGGACAGTACGCCAAGCCGCGCTCGGCCCCGACCGAGGTCCGCGACGGCGTGGAACTGCCGGTGTACCGGGGCGACGCGGTCAACGGCCACGCCTTCACAGCGGCCGACCGCACTCCCGACCCGCACCGCATGCTCCGCGTCTACCACGCCTCCGCCGCCACCTTGAACCTCGTACGGGCGTACGGCAGCGGCGAGCACGCCGACCCCGCGTACGCCCTGGAGTGCGTCCTGCGGTTCGCCCGCGCCTCCCCGGAGCGGGCCCGGCACGCGGAGCTCGCCGCCGAGATCGAGCGCGCGGGCGGCTTCACCGGGGCCGACGGCTGGTACATCCCCGGCGAGCTGTTCACGTCGCACGAAGGGCTGCTGCTGGACTACGAGTCGGCGCTGACCCGCGTGGACCCGGTCACCGGCCGCGCCTACGCCACGTCGGGCCATCTGCTGTGGATCGGTGAACGCACCCGGCAGCTCGACGGCGCGCACGTGGCGTACTTCTCCCGGATCAGCAACCCGATCGCGGTGAAGGTCGGGCCGACCGTCACCGGGGACGAGCTGCTGCGTCTGATCGACCGACTCTCACCCCAGGGCGAGCCCGGGCGGCTCACGCTGGTGACGCGCATGGGCGCGGACCGCGTCCGGGCCGCGCTGCCGGCCCTGGTCGAGCGGGTCACGACCGAAGGCCGCCAGGTGGCGTGGGTCTGCGATCCCATGCACGGCAACACCGTCACCGCGCCCTCCGGTCACAAGACCCGCCGCTTCGACGACGTCCTGGCCGAGCTCACCGCCTTCCTCGACGTCCTGCGGGGCCTGGGCGCACACCCCGGCGGCGTCCACCTGGAACTGACGGGGGACGACGTGACGGAGTGTGTCGGCGTGGGCGTCGCAGACGACGCCCTGGCCGCCCGCTACCGCTCGGTGTGCGACCCGCGCCTGAATCCCGATCAGTCCCTCGACCTGGCCTTTCGCGTCACCGAGTACCTGACCGCACGGCGGCCGGCCAGGGCCGTCCGCGGAATTGAGTAGTGACTACTCAGGCCGCCCGCCGACCACCGTGTTGTGCTTGCCACGTCGTCACCGCGGTCCACCGGACAGCCATCCGAGACACGGCGCGGTCCACCGGACGGCCACTGACACAAAGGGGGGAACCCACGCATGGAGTCGGCAACGGGCGGGACCCGGCGCACAGGCAACCCGGGATCGCCGCACCTCCCGTCGATCGTCTCTGCGGACGGCGTGCGCTGGGTCGACTACCGCAAGACGCTGCGGCCGCGCTACGGGATCGTCTGGCGCGACATCGCCCTGTGCTACCTGGCGTCGGCAGCCGGTCTCATCGTCGTCGCGCTCGCCTCGCGGACGCTTTCGACGGCGGCGACCGCCGCGCTCGTCGTCCTCGCGGTCTGCTGGACCGGCTACTGGCTGCACTCGCTGTTCCTCTTCGGCCACGAGGCCGCGCACACCAACCTGGCGCGGCGCCGCAAGCTCAACGACCGGCTGGGCGACTGGTGCGTGTGGATCCTGTACGGCTCCACGACCGCCAACTACCGCTACACGCACATGACGCACCACGCCCACCTCGGCGACCACGAGGACACGGAGACCACCTACCACCTGTGCCTGTCGGTGCTCAACATGCTCAAGGCGGTCACCGGGATCCACGTGCTGGAGGTCCTGCTCCGCAACCGTGGGCACAGCGAGGCACGCAAGAGCACCGCCCGTACGTCCAGCCGCACCTCCAGCGGACTGCTGGCCTCGCTGCGCTCGTTCACCGTGCACACGGCGATCGTCGCCGGGCTGCTCCTGGCGGGCTTCCCGCTCGCCGCGCTGACCTGGGTCTTCGCGGTGGGCGCGGTGTTCCCGCTGCTGGCGACCGTACGGACGGTCGTCGAGCACCGGCAGCTGGACGCCCCCTGCGACGTGGACTTCACCGTCGAGTTGCACGGTCCGGTGAACCGGCTGTTCGGGACCGGACCGGTGTCGCGGACTTTCGGCTCGGCCGGCTTCAACCAGCACTTGCTGCACCACTGGGATCCGGCGATCTCGTACACCCGCTTCGCGGAGATGGGGGAGTTCCTGTCCCGGACCCCGCTCGCCGCGGAGATGGAGGCCAGTCGCACCGGATACGGAGCGGCCATCAGGACGCTGATCAAGGAGGCCCGTCGTGGCTGAGGAACTGATGCCCTGCCCGGTCTGCGGGGAGACCGAGGTCGAGTTGTTCGCCAAGGCGTACGACAAGGAGTACTTCACCAGCGACAAGCAGTACCGCTACGCGCTCTGCCCCTCATGCACCGCCGTGTACCTGGACTCCCCGCCCGCCGACCGGCTCGACGAGATCTACCCGCCCAACTACTACTCCTACGGCGGCATCGCCGAGTCGACCACCTTCACCGAGCGCGTCAAGGAACGGCTCGACGTGCGGATGCTCGCCAAGGTGCTGAAGGGCGTCCCCGGCGAGAAGCTGCGGGTCCTCGACGTCGGCGGCGGGGCCGGCTGGCTGCTCACCACCGTCCGCCGCGCGGATCCGCGGGTCGCCGAGACCCACGAGGTCGACCTCCAGTCCGCGGCGGCGCCGCTGGCCGAGGCGGCCGGCCACGTCTACCACTGCATGCCCATCGAGGAGTTCACCTCCGACGAGCCGTTCGACCTGATCCTGATGATGAGCATCATCGAGCACGTGCCCGACCCGCGCAGAGTCATGGCAGCGATGACCGGCCTGCTGTCGGAGAACGGCGTGCTGCTGATGAAGACGCCCAACACCGCCACCGTCGACGCCCGGCTCTTCCGCCACCGCAACTGGGGCGGACTGCACTGCCCCCGCCACTTCGTCCTGTTCACCGAGCCCGGACTGGACCGGCTCGGCCGCCAGGTGGGGCTCGTCAAGTCGGACAGCTACTACACCCAGGGCGCCCCGCAGTGGGCGATCAGCGTGATGGCGTGGCTCAGCGACCGCGGCTGGATCAAGGTCACCCCGCAGCGGCCCGCCTACATGAACCGGGTGTACGAGCCGCTCACCGCGTTCTTCGCCGGCGTCGACTTCCTGCGCGCCAGGTTCGCGCCCACCGCCCAGATGATGGTCAGTTTCAAACGAGCCGCCTGACGCGAGCCGCCCGAGGGCGGCGGCAGTCAGAGCCGGTCACAACCGTAGGGACAACATGAGCCGGAAACTCAACGAGCACCGCACCGACTCGGCCGACGGCGTGGACCTCAGCTTCGTCATCCCCATGTACAAGGAGGAGGACATCGCCCGGGAGGCCGTGGAACGGGCGGTGCGGGTCGGCAAGAACTGGGGCCGTTCCTTCGAGGTGCTCGCCGTCGACGACGGCAGCACCGACTCCACCCCGCGGATCCTCGCCGAACTGCGTGCCACCACACCGGAGTTCCGCTGGGTCCAGCTCCGCCCGAACTGCGGGCAGCCCGCGTCCAGCAAAGCCGGCATGCTCTCCGCGCGCGGCGCGATGGTGTGCGTGCTCGACGCCGACATGCAGACCCCGCCCGAGGTGGTGCCGCAACTCGTCGCCGCGCTGGAGCAGCAAGGGCCCGAGACCGCGGCGGTGTTCGGCGTGACCTCCACCCGCAAGCGCGACGACCCGGCGCGGCTGCTGGTCGGGCAGGCGGTCTTCTACTTCCTGGAGACCCGCTTCGGCCGGCGTCCGATCCCGCACGGGGCCAGCTCGTTCTTCGTCATGCGCCAGGACGTGGCCCGCCGGCTGGGCGAGCTGACCTTCACCAAGGGCAACGTCGGCGCGATCATGGCCGCCCTCGGGCTCGGCATGAGCACGGTCACCTACGTCAAGCCCAAGAGCTACCGGGACGACTCCCGGCTCGGCCTGCGCGGCCATGTCGAGGAAGCGGTCGGCTCGCTCGCGCTGACCGGCGTGCTCAGCAGGTTCGGCCTGACCGGCGGGGCGCTGGCCGCGCTCGCGGGAGTCCGCTCCGGTTCACGGGCGGGCCGGGTGGCCGCCGGACTGGCGGCGGCGGCCTCGCTGGGGGCGGTGGCCGCCGCGGAGCGCTTCAACCGGCGCTCGCTGCGCGTCGCCACCACCGAACTGCCGATCTTCGAAGGCGAGGCGGCGACCGCCGACCAGGCCTGAGCGCCCGCTCGCCGCCGTCCGACACCCGATCAACCCAGCAGATCCACAACCGACCACGACGAATGTCGACGAAAGGGGGGAACGTGCGAGTCGCAGCCATCGGCCAGGGGTACGTGGGTCTGCCGCTGTCCATCGCCATCGCGTCCTCGGGCCACACCCTGTACGCGGTCGAGATCGATCCGGCCCGGTACGAGTCACTGCGCGCCTGCCGGTCGTACCTCGTCGACGTCACCGACGAGGAACTGCGCAGAGAGACCGGGAACAAGCGGTACGTTCCGGTGTCCGGCCTGGCCGAGGTGCCCGAGGTCGACGTCTACGTCATCTCCACGCCCACGCCGCTGACCGACGACAAGCAGCCCGACCTCAGTACCCTCGACCGCGCGCTGGCACAGGTCGCCGAGGTCGCGCGGCCGGGCGCCCTGATCGTGATCGAGTCCACGATCTACCCCGGCGCGACCCGCCGGCACATCGCCCCGCTCTTCGAACGGCTCTCCGGGCTCAAGGCGGGCGTCGACGTGTTCTTCGCCTACAGCCCCGACCGCGTCGACCCCGGACGCGACAGCGTGCTGTGCGACGTGCCGAAACTGGTCTCCGGCCTCGACGACCGGTCACTGGAGGCGATCCGCACCTTCTACGGGACGGTCTTCAAGGAGGTCGTCCCCGTCTCCAGCTGCGAGGTCGCCGAGTTCACCAAGCTGCTGGAGAACACCTTCCGCTACCTCAACATCGCCTTCGTCAACGAGCTGAGCAAGGCGACGTCGGAGATGAACATCAGCCTGCGCGAGGTGATCTCCGCCGCGTCGACCAAGCCGTTCGGGTACATGCCGTTCCACCACGGTCCGGGCGTCGGCGGGCACTGCCTGCCCAACAACGTGCACTACCTCAACCACGCGCTGCACTCCGCGGGCCACAAGAGCGAACTGCTGCACGCGGCGGCCGAGATCAACGACTCGATGCCGCGCCATGTGATCCAGCGGCTGGCCGCCTCGCTGGAGCAGCGCGGCCGGGCCCTGCAGGGCGCCACCGTGCTCGTCCTCGGCGTCGCGTTCAAGTCGGGCGTGGCGGACGCGCGCAACTCGCCCGCGCTCGCGATCGCCGCCGAACTCGTCAGCATGGGCGCCGACGTCAAGGTCACCGACCCCTGGCTGGGCGTCGACCGGGTCCCCGACGCCTTCACCGCCGTCGATCTGACCGCACAGGAGTGCCGCGGCGCCGACGCCGTCCTGCTGGTGACCGACCACGAGGAGATCGACTACGAGACGGTGCTCGCCTCCTCCGACCTCATCCTCGACTGCCGGGGCATGCTCAACGCGGCGGAGGTCGAACAGCTGTGAGCGGTGCGCGAGCCACGCTGCGGCTGACCTTCGACGGCCTGCGGCGCAGCCAGATCGACACCCGGTGGGCCCGGGAGCTCGGCGGAGTGGAGGCCTACGTCTTCGACGGCGACGACCTCGTCCACGAGGACCAGTGGCGGACGCTGAGCGACAACCTGCGGTACGCGTTCGACGTCGGCGCGCGTGCGCTGACCCTGCACTTTCCGACGGAGAACGCCGACTGGGTCGGCGACCGGACCGCCTACGACCGGCTGCGCCGGTTCTGCGACCTGGCCGCCGACGCGGGCGCCCAGGGCGTCGTCCTGCACGCCAACCAGTTCGTGCAGCTCGCCGACTGGCCCGCGTTCGACCTCGCGGGCGCCCGGGCCCGGGTCGTGGACCGGATCGCCGCACTCGACGCCCACCTGGGGGACGCGCCGATCTGGATCGGCGTCGAGAACATGCCGGTCATCGGTGCCCAGGGCGTCGACTTCGACTCGGTCTTCGTGCTCCCCGCGGACTTCGCCCCGATCGCCGCGCTCGGCTCGGACCGCGTGGGCGTCACCTGGGACGTCTGCCACTGGGCGGTGACCTACTCGACGCTGACCGCCATGGCCCGGCTGGAGCAGCGCCCGGAGCCGGTGGCGCCGTTCGCCCTGCCCGAGCCGCCGGTCAAGCACGTCCACTTCTCCTCGTTCTCCGGGCACGCCATGCCGGGCTGGCCGGACCAGTGCCGCGAGGGCGTCCCGCCGCTCGCCGGCGACGTCCCGCCCGACCTGCTGGCGGGCATGCTCGCCGCCGCGCTCGACGCGGCGGCCTCGGCCGCCGGCGACGGGGGAGAGGCGGGCCCGGCGCCCGGGACCGGAGTCGTGTTCGAGGTGCAGGAGGACGACTACGAGAGCCGGAAGAACTGCTGGGAGACCTACGACTGGCTGGCGTCCGTCCCCGGACTGGCCGCCCGGGTCGACTGTACGAGGAGCGGCGATGCCTGAGCCCGAACTGCCCTATGCCCGCCCTCACTGGGACGCCGAGGAAGCCGCGGCCCTGATGACGACGCTGGAGTCCGGGTTCTGGACCAACGGCGGCCAGGTGCCGCTCTTCGAGGAGGAACTCCGGCGCCTGACCGGCGCCCCCACCGTCACCCTGTCCAGCGGAACGGGCGCGGTCCACGCCCTGCTGCACGAGCTCGGACGCACGGTCCCCGGGCCGAAGCTCCTGGTCACGCCGACGCTCAACTTCGCCGCCGCCGCCGCCTCGGCCAGGCTGCTCGGCTGGGACGTCGGCCTGTGCGACGTGAGGGCCGACGACCTCACCGTGTGCCCCGAGAGCCTCGGCGACCTCCTGGACCGCGTCCACCGCGACTACGCCATGACCGTCGTCGTCCCGGTGCACTACGCCGGGCACAGCGCCGACATGACCGCGCTGACGGCCCTGTGCGAGCGCTACGGCGCCGACCTGGTCGAGGACGCCTGCCACGCGGCCGGGGCCACCTATGACGGCACCCTGCCGGTGGGGTCCTGGCCGGGTTCCCGTGCCGCCTACTTCAGCTTCCACCCGGCCAAGCCGATCGCGACCGGCGAGGGCGGCGCGGTGAGCACGGCGGACGCGGGCCTGCTGCGCGCACTGCGCGCCCTGCGCAACCACAACATGGAGCCGGCCGGTGAGCACACCGGCGACCACGACCCCTGGCCCTACACGATCCGGGAGCCCGGACTGAACCTGCGGCTCTCGGAGTTCCACGCCGCCGTCGGGGTCGTCCAGGCGGGCCGGGCGGAGGAGTCCCGGCGCGAGCGCGCCCGGCTGGCCGCGCGCTACCACGACCTGCTGGACGGACTGCCGTTCGTGCGCACCGTGCCCGGCCGGCGGCGCACCGGCTCCGCGCACCACCTGTTCCCGGTCGTCTTCGACGTCGAGGGCCTCGGCACGTCCAAGAAGGACCTGCTGGCCGCCTTCCTCGACCGGCGGATCAGGTGCCAGGTGCACTACACGCCGCTGCACCGGCTGCCGGCGTTCGCCGACGCCGACCCGCGGCTGACGACGCCGTTCACGGCCATGGACGCCGCCTTCCCCGGACTGCTCTCGCTGCCGCTGTGGCGCGGGATGACCGACGACGACTGCGACCGCGTCGTCGACGCCGTCACCAAGATCGTGCACGGATCGACACCCGCGAGGGGGAGGGCATGAGCAACCCGCACACTGCGCCGCGCACCCTGATCACCGGCGGCTTCGGCTTCCTGGCCACCTGGGTCGCCGCCGGCCTGATCCGGTCCGGCCACCGCGTCGTCCTGGTCGACGACCGGGATCCCGAGGGCACGCCCGCCTGGCTGTCCGGGCTGCTGCACGAGTCCGCGGTGGAGACCGGCAGGGCCGACGTCACCGAGCGCGGCTCCCTCGACCGGTTCGGCGAGGTCGACCATGTGATCCACGCCGCCGCGCTGCTCGGGGTGGCCAAGGTGCGCAACGCCCCCCGCGAGACCCTGCGGGTGAACATCGACGGCACTGCCGTCGCCCTGGACTACGCCGTGCGCAACCCGCGGCTGCGCCGCTTCCTGCTGCTGAGCACCAGCGAGGTGTACGGCAGCGACGCCAAGGGCGCGCAGGAGAACGAGTGGCTGTCGGTACGGGCCGACGACCCGCGCTGGTCCTACGCCGTCAGCAAGGTCACGGCGGAGTCGATGACCGCGGCCCGGGGCACCGAGGACGGCCTGCCGTTCGCGATCGTGCGGCCCTTCAACGTCTACGGCCCGCTCAGGACCGGCACGTACGCCGTCGGAGCCCTGGCCGCGCAGGCCGTGGCCGGGAAGCCGGTCACCGTGCACGGCGACGGAACGCAGTCCCGGGCCTGGTGCCACGCCGAGGACTTCGCCGCCGGACTGATCGGCGCCCTGCTCACCCCGGCCGCCGCCGGTGAGGCCTTCAACGTCGGCGACGACACCAACGACACGACCGTGGCCGAACTGGCCCGGCTGACCGCAGAGCTGAGCGGCACCGGGGCGCCCATCGAGCACGTCCCGCACACCGGGCCCGACATCCGGTCGCGCCGGCCCGACCTCACCAAGGCCCGCACCCTGCTGGGCTACCGGCCGAGCCGCGACTTCGTCAGCGGACTGCGGGAGACCGTCGAGTGGGTCCGCGCCGGCTCGGGCGAGATGCCCCTGCGCCTCCAGCGCACCGACTGGCCGCAGAGCGGCGCCACCGGGACGTCCATGACCGCCGCGGCCGACGACACGGCGGGGGCGGCGCGACCGTGATCCTCGACCGGACCGAGCCGTCCGACCTGTGGTACGCGCCCCCGCCGCGCCGCCCGGTCGGCTACCTCCACCCGTCCCGCATGTCGGCGGGCCGGCTGGCCGCGACCGCCGTCGCCGCCGCCCGGCCCCGGCACGCCGGTGCGGAGCTCGCCGCCCGGCTGCGCGAGCACACCGGACGGCCCGCCTGCGTGCTGACCGCGACCGGGCGTGCCGCCCTCGCGCTCGCGGTGCGGCAGACCGGCGCCGAGGAGGTCGTCCTGTCCACCTTCAACTGCCCCGCCGTGGCCGACGCCGTCCTCGCGGCGGGCGCGCGGCCGGTGCTGGTCGACGCGGACCCCGTACACGGCCCCGCGTTCACGTCGGTGGAGCTCGCAGGCCGCGCGGTCGTGCTGACCAACGGGCTCGGTCTGGACGAACACGCGGCCCACGCCGAGCGGATCGGCGAGCGGGGCGGCACGGTGGTGCTCGACCTCGCGCAGGCCTGCGTCGCGCCCGAGGTGCTGCGCCGGTTCCGCGCGGCCGGCTGTCCCCTCGTCCTGAGCTTCGGCGAGGGCAAGCCGCTCGGCGGGCTCGGTGGCGGAGCGCTGCTCACCTCGACGCCGCTCGCCTCAGCGCCGCTCGCCAGCCGGGGGCGGATGCGACGGGGCTTCGACCCGGCTCCGCTGCGGCGGGCGGTGGCCGCGCGGATCGTGGCGCACGCGCCCGTCGCGGTCCGGGCCGCCGTCCAGCGCGCGGAGGCCCGCACGCCGGGCTGGTCGCACACCAAGGCCGACCATCTGCCGACCGGGACCGGGCCGGTGCGCCAGGACGCCCCGTCCCGCTGGGAGGTCGCGTCCGCGGCCGCCCTGCTGCGCACCGCGTCCGGCGTCGCGGCCGAGGCCGCCGCCCTGCACGAACGGGTCCGCGCCGCGGTGGCGGCCGAGCTGACGACCTGTGAGCCCGTCGCCGCCGATCCCCGTCTCGGGCCGGGCGTCGAGCTGCTGTTCCGTCGGCCCGGACAGCGGTTCGTCTTCGCCCGCGCCCTGGCCGAACGCGGGATCCCCAGCACGTGGAACTACTACCCGCTGCACCGGCTCGCCCCCTACGCCCGGTACGCGGCGGGACCGATGACGGGCGCGGACTCCCTGTGGCCGCGCGTGCTGACGGTGGCCAAGCAGCCGCAGCCGCGCCTCACGGCCGAGTCGCTGGCGGAGGCGATGATCGCGGCCGACCGGTCGGTGCGGGACGAGGAGGCCGGCCGTGACTGAACTGCGGGAGAGGGCGGAGGTGTCGGCGCTGCCGGAGGCCGCGTGGGACGTCCGGCTGGCCGCCGCACGGGCGGAACTGCCGTTCGCGCGCCGCCGCTGGCTCGCCCTCGGCCTGGCCGACGCGCCCCGGCTGCGGTTCGTCCCCACGGCCGTGCGCCGGGCGGAGGGGGACGAGGTGCTGGTGCCGTTGTGCGTGTCCGGCAGCCGGGCGCAGATCGGCTGCTACGGCTACGGCTCCCTGGCCGTGTCCGCCGAACGGCAGGGCCGCCCCGTCGACTTCGCGGGCCTCGCCGAGGCGGTGTGCCGTGAGAGGGGACTGACGGAGCTGACGACGCTGCTCCCCCCGTACGGCGCCTTCCCCGGCGTCGACCGGCAGAGCGGGACCTGGCCCGCCCGGCCCGGCCGCGACACGTACCTCCTGCGCCTGGCCGGCGACGCGGGTGCGGTGTGGAAGGCCGCCAGGGGCAACTGCCGTACGGCCGTGCGACGGGCGGGCGCGCTCGGCCTCGTCGCCTCCCCCGCGGCGCCCGGCCACGAGAGCGACCTGCTCGACCTGTACCGGCAGACGCTCTCCCGCCACGGCGTCACCTCGGCGGTGACCGCGTCGGACCTCGCCTTCCTGACCGCGGGCGAGCAGGCCGTGACCACGGTGGTGCTCGACGAGGAGGGGGTGCAGGCGGCGTCGGTGTTCGCGGTCGGCGAGCCGGGAGCCGAGGCGGTGGGGCCGGGCGCCGGGGGCACGCCGGGCGAGGAAGGCGCGCCCGGGGCGTTCCACCTCATGCAGCTCACCAGCGAGCGCGGGCGGGCCGCCAACGCGGGGCACCTCGCGTTCTGGTCGGCGCTCACCGAACTGGCCGCCCGCGGCGTCGGCACGGTCGATCTCGGCGCGGCGGCCGGCGGGGGACAGGCGAGGTTCAAGACGGGCTGGGGAGCGGTGGCCGCCGCGTCCCGCGTCGTCCGGTGGCGGCCCGCCGACCCCACGCAGCTCACAGAGGCCACACAGCCCACAGGGCCCACGGAGCCGATCGAGCCCGGGGAGTTCACGGACAGGAGGGGGACACGATGATCATCAGCGCGCACCAGCCGGCCTACCTTCCGTGGCTGGGCTACTTCGCCAAGATCGCCCGCTCGGACCTGTTCGTCCTGCACGACCGCAGCCGCATCGGCCGGCGGAACATGCTCAACCGCAACAAGATCGGCGGCCCGGGCGGCGAACTGCTCCTGACCATCCCCCTCGCCCACGAGGACCTGCGGGCCGAGCGGCCGATCGACGAGGTGCGCCTCGTCGACGACGGCTGGCGGCGCAAGCACTGGAAGGCCGTCCAGATGGCCTACCGCCGGGCCCCGTACTTCCGCCAGCACGCGGACTTCCTCCAGGCCTACTACGCGACCGACTTCACCACCCTCAACGACGTGTGCCTGCCGTTCATCGACTACTGCCTCGACCAGCTCAAGATCGACTGTCCCGTGCACCGGATCTCCCGGCTCGGCCTGCCGGAGTTCGACCGCCAGACGATCATCCCGCTGCTGTGCGAACGGTTCGGCGCGGACGCGTTCATCGCCGGACCACAGGCCGCGAACTACCTGGAGCCCGCCGGCCTGAAAGGCCTGCGGATCGAGTACTTCCACTACGCGCACCCGGTCTACCCGCAGGCGGGCGACAGGTTCTCCTCACACCTGTCGGTCCTGGACCTGCTGATGAACTGCGGGCCGGAGAGCGCCGACATCGTCAGGGGGACCCCGTCATGAGCACGGTGCTCGCCGTCGTCGCCCACCCCGACGACGAGGTGATCGGCCCGGGCGGCACGCTGGCCCGGCACGCCAAGGCAGGCGACGAGGTGCACGTGCTGATCCTCGCCGAGGGCAAGACGTCACGGGCCGGCGACCCGGACCCCGAGGGCAGCGCCGCCCTGTCGGCCGAGGAGACCGCGGCCTCCCGCGCCGCCCTGGGCGCCACCGCCGTCCACCGGCTCGACCTCGACGACAACCGGCTCGACACCTACCCGCTGCTCACCCTGGCCCAACAGGTCGGCGCGGTCGTCGAACAGCTCGCCCCCGACACCGTCTACACCCACCACGGCGGCGACCTCAACGCCGACCACGAGCTGACGGCCCGCGCCTGCATGATCGCCTGCCGGCCGCACGCCAGCCCGGTGCGCTGGCTGCTGGGGTTCTCCACGCTGTCGGCCACCGACGCCGGCTACGCGGGCCGCGACCCCTTCGTCCCGGCGCTCTACAGCGACATCACCGACACGCTGGAGTGCAAGCTCGACGCGATGCGCGCCTACGCGTCGGAGCTGCGGGACTTCCCCCACCCGCGCTCGCTCAAGGCCATCACCCTGCAGGCCGAGCTCTTCGGCGCGCACGCCGACACCGCCGCGGCGGAGGCGTTCAGCGTGCTGCGCGGCACCTGGGACCCACACGACAACCGTCAGTCGAAGGAGGGATGACCGCCGTGCCCGGTCACATGGCGCCGCCGGCGCCGACGAAGGTGAAGAACCATCCGTTCATGGTCTGGGGGCGGCGCGTCGAGCCCGACGCCGACGCCCGCGTACTGGAGTTCCCGGGCGGAGCCAGGACCGCCGTCCCCCGGCTGACCCCGGCGCTCGCCGAGCAGCTGCGCCGGCCGCCGACGGACCTCGCCGAGACCCCGCTCCAGGAGATCGTCGCCTACCTCAACCGCATCGGTCACCTGTGGAACAACGAGGAGTACGCCCGCCGCAGGCTCTACATCCGTGAACTCAAGCGCATGCACGGCTACTCGCAGCAGATGGCCGACGCCGAGGCCGACCTGATCTCGACGACGCTGCGCGCGCACGGGCACCTGCACGACATGGTGGCGGTGGAACTGGGCCACCGGCAGATCATGGACCGCTGGATCCCCCGGGAGGACGCCGAGGTGCGCGCCTACCCGCGCGGCCGCAGCGTGCACATCCTCCCCGGCAACGTCCCCTACTCCACCACGGTCTCGCTGGTGCGCGCCCTGCTCACCAAGAACACCTCCGTGCTCAAGTACGCCGCCGGCGAGCCCGTCACCGCGGTCGTGCTGGCGCAGAGCTTCACCGACATCGACCCCGACCACCCGGTGACCCGCTCGGTCAGCGCGGTGTTCTGGGAGCGCGACAGCGAACTGGGCCGCGGGCTCCTCGCGGACGCCGACGTGATCTGCGCCTGGGGCGGCGCCGAGGCCGTCGAGGCCGCCTACCGCACCTGCTCGTCCGAGGCGGTCGTCGTCCCCTACGGACCCCGGCGCAGTTTCACCGTCGTCGGCAGGGACGCCGACATGGCGCGGGCCGCCCGCGGCGTCGCCCACGACGCGTCCATGTACGAGCAGCGCGCCTGCTTCTCCACGCACCAGGTGTTCACCGACGCCGACCCCGAGGAGTTCGCCGACCGGCTCCAGGCCGAGCTGGTGCGCTACGAGGACATGCTGCCGCGTACCTCGGTCACCGCCGACGAGGCCGCCCAGGCCTCGATGGAGGTCGCCGCCCAGCAGTTCCTCGGACAGCGGACCCGCACCGGCTCCTGGGGGTCGATCCTGATCACCGACCCGGCCACCGTCACCGAACTCCCCAGTGCCCGCACGGTGTTCGTCCACCCGGTGGCGGACCTGGACGAGGTGTCCCGGTGGGTCGACCCGACGGTGCAGACCATCGGCCTGGCCCCCTGGTCGCTGCACGAACGGCTGCGCAACGAGCTGGCCGCCCGCGGCGCCTGCCGCTTCGTCGAAGCCGGGCTGTCGCCGCTGTTCCGGCTCGGCGGATCCCACGACGGCCTCCAGCCGCTGCAGTTGATGACCCGCATGGTCTCGGTCGAGGCCCCGCGGCTCGACTACGGCAAGGGGATGGTCGTCCCGATCGACCAGTCGGAGTTCCTCGAGCACCGCCGGCTGCGCGACCTGCTCATGTGACCGGCCGGATCCGAACCCTCAGCTCCGCACGGCCGGTCCCGGCCGCGCCACCGACAACCGAAACAAGGAGAAACACCATGGACATGGGCGTGATGCTGACGACGGCCCACCCCGACCACTGGACCGAGACCGAGGTCTTCGACAACTCGATCGACTTCGCCGTCGCCGCCGACGAGCTCGGCTACCAGTCGGCCTGGCTGCTCGAACACCACTTCACCCGCTACGGCCTGTGCCCCAACACGCTGACCATGGCCGGCTACGTGCTCGGCAAGACCAAGCAGATCAAGGTCGGCACCGCCGTCGTCATCCTGCCGCTGGACCACCCCATCCGGATCGCCGAGCAGACCAACATGCTCGACCAGCTCAGCCACGGCCGGTTCATCCTGGGCGTCGGCCGCGGCTACTTCCCCAAGGACTTCGAGGCCTTCGGCGTGGACCCGGCCAAGTCGCACGTCCTGCAGACCGAGTACGTCGACGTCATCCGCAGCATCTGGGAGACCGGCAGCGCCAAGTGGGAGGGCGAGGAGATCACCCTGCCCGACGTGACGCCGTTCCCCACCCAGTTCACCCGGCCCAACCCGCCGATGTACGGCGTCGGCCAGTCCCCCTCGACCATCGAGTGGGCCGCCTCCCGCGGACTGCCGCTGATCATGCCGGTCATCGGCACGCACGAGGCGATGCGCTCGATCATCGACCTCTACAACGAGACCGCCGAGAGCCACGGCATCGACCCGACCACCGTCCAGCACGCCATGTGCACCGTCGCCCACGTCGCCAAGACCACGCAGCAGGCGCGGGACGAGATCTGGAAGCACATGTGCTGGTGGGAGCAGGAGCACGACGACGCCGCCTTCACCATGGAGCAGCTCCAGAAGCTCCCCAACTACCGCTTCCAGTACGGCGAGTGGCAGGCCGCCGCACTGCGCGGCGACCGCACCAACGCCGACTTCACCAACTACATGCTGGACAACAGCATCGTCGGCAGCGTCGAGGAGTGCGTGGACCGCATCGGCCGCACCATGGAGGCCACCGGCGTGCGCAACTTCCAGCTCGGCGTGGAGGCCACCCTCAACCACGACCGGATCCTCGAGAACATGAACATGTTCGCCGAGGACGTGCTGCCCCGCGTCGGCTGGAAGCCCAACGGGGCCGCCTCGTGACCACGGACGCCGACGCCGGGCCCCGTCCGCCCGGCCCGCTCACCGGCACCGAGTTCGCCGAACTCGACCGGCTGATCTTCGAGGACGACGACTGGTGGGCCATGCCCACCGCCGACCAGCGCGCACTGCGCCACCGGCTCCTGACCGCGGCGGTGGCGCACCACCTGGAACACAACGCGGACTACCGCCGGTTCGCCGAGACGAGCGGGTTCGCCCTCACCGACCTCGACGACCCGGCCGGGCTGCTCCGCGTGCCGCAGTTCCCGACCCGGATGTTCAAACGGGCCGAGGTGCGCAGCGTCCCCGCGCGGGACTGCGACGTGTTCAAGTCCAGCGGCACCAGCGGCGTCCAGAGCAGGGTCTGGCGCGACGAACCGTCCCTGGAACGGCTCGCCGGCTCCTTGCGCCCCGAGGGCGACATCTGGCGCACCCTCTACGGCGACGTCGACCTCGACGACGACGGCGAGATGGTGCACCTCGGACCCCACCGCCACGAGGCGGACGGCGTCTGGATCAGCTACCTCATGACCCTGGTCGAGATGTTCGCCGCCACCCGCTCCTACGTCCACGGCGGCGTGCTGCACCTCCAGGACGCCGTGCGCGACGTGGCCGGCGCGCTGGCCGACGGGCGGTTCGTGTGCGTGGCGGGCCCGCCCGTGTTCGTGGCGGAACTGCTGCGTCACATGTCGGACAACAGCCTCAAGCTGTCCGCCGGCGACCGGATGGCGGTGGTCACCGGCGGCGGCTGGAAGAAGGACGAGGCCACCCGGCTGGACCCGGACGAGCTGCGCTCGCTCGCCATGGACACCTTCGGCCTGACCTCGGCGTCCCAGGTGCGCGACGTGTTCAACCAGGTCGAGCTGAACACGGCGTTCATCGAGTGCGAGCACCACCGCAAGCACGTCCCGCCGTGGGTCGAGGTGATCGTGCGCGACCCGCACGACCTGTCCCCGGTCCCGGCCGGACGGACCGGCCTCATGTCCTACCTGGACCCCACGGCCCGCAGCTACCCCTGTTTCCTGCTCGCCGAGGACTTCGGCGCCGCGGAGACCGACACCTGCCCGTGCGGGCGCCACGGCACCACGGTCGACATCCACCGCCGGATGCGGACCTCCAGCCACCACGGCTGCGCCCTGCGCCTCGCCGAGACCGTGCGGACCGCCTGACCGGCGGGACGGACAAGAGACACACCAACGGAGGGAAACGCCATGCCGACCGAGTGCTTCGACGTCAGGACCAAGGAAGGCCGCACCGTCGCGGTGTGGCGGGACGGCCCGCCGGACAAGGACGCCACCGGACCCGTCGTCGTCATGGCGCCCGGGTTCGGCCAGCGAATGCGCAGCTCCGGGGTGCTCGCCCTGATGCTGGTGCACAACGGGGCCACGGTGTACCGGTTCGACGCCCTCGACCACGTCGGGCTCAGCGACGGCGAGATCGTCGACTACTCCCTCACCCAGCTGATGCAGGCCCTCACGAGCGTCGTCGACACCGTGCGCGTACGCGAGGGGGTGGACGCGGTCTCGATGGTCGCCACCAGCCTGTCCGCCCTGCCGGTGCTCCAGCTCGCCGCGGACAAGAAGTGCGCCGACAACATCGCGCTGATGCTCGGCGTGGTCAACGGCAGGCAGACCCTCGTCGAGGTGCTCGGCGTCGACTACCTGGACCGGGAACTCGACGACCTGCCCGACCGGGTGCAGATCGACAAGCACTCCGTGGACCCGCGCCCCATCGTCGCCGAGACCAGGGTCGTCGACTGGTGGGAGATGTCCGCCACCGTCGACGCGCTGTCGGTGCTCAACATCCCGGTGCGCAACTTCGTCGCCGCCGACGACGACTGGGTCGACATCGCCGACGTCCGCTCCGTCTTCGGGGCCGCCAACCTCGACCAGCGCAACGTCATCGAGGTCGCCGTCTCCGGACACGCGCTGCTGCGCAACCCGGTGGCGCTCAAAGCCCTGTTGTCGGACGTCACCCGCAGCCTGGTCGGCGGCGAGGGCGAGCCGGTCATGCCGAGCTTCGAGGAGATCGTCTCGCTGCGCGGCTCCGAACGCGAACTCGAGCGCAGCCATCTCGCCTCCCGCACCGACGGCCCCGGCGAACCCACGGAGCAGAACTGATGAAGGCCGATCCGGCGACGCACGACCACGGCCGGGCGGCGGCCGACCCGGCCGCCGACTCCACGCTCATGGACGCCGCGTACAGCGGCGTCTACGGCGAGATCTACCGCACCCACTGGTGGTGGCGCGCCCGCGAGCACCAGGTGCTGCACTACGTCGGCAAGCACGGCCGGTGGAACGGCCGCCGGGCGAAGATCCTCGACGTCGGCTGCGGCGACGGGTTCATCTGGCGGCGGCTGGAACCCTTCGGCGACGTCGAGGGAATCGAACCGGACCGCGTCCTCGTGGCCCCCGACTCACCGCGGCGATCGAGGATCGAGGTCGCCGACTTCGCGCAGGGCCGGCCGCGCGGCGCCGACCACGACCTGGTGCTCATGCTCGACGTGCTGGAGCACATCGACGACCAGGGCGCGGCGCTGCGCCGGGTGGCGTCCCTGCTGGGCCCCGACGGACGGGGCGTCATCACCGTGCCCGCCCTGACGGCCCTGTGGAGCGAGTTCGACGAACTCAGCGGCCACTTCCGGCGCTACACCCGCGCCTCCCTGCGCGCCGCCCTGGAGAGCGCGGGGCTGCGGGTGCTGGAGATGCGCTACTACTACGCGTGGACGGTGCTGCCGCTCTTCCTGCGCCGGCTGCTCTTCAAGGCGGAGGCCTCCGAGCACAGCCACTTCGTGAAGGCCCCCGCGCGCCCGGTCAACCACCTCATGTACGGGCTGAGCCGCCTCGACCACTGGCTCACCCGCCGCCTGCCCGCCCCCGCCGGCAGCTCGCTCATCGCCGTGGTCGCCAGAGACGTCTGACTGACGAAGGAAGAGACATGTCGCAAGATCGTGCGCGGTGGTCCCGCCGCGTCCGGGCCGTCGCCGTCGCGGCCTGCACCGCGGCCCTCGCCGTGGCCCTGCCGGGCTCGGCCGGGGCGAAGGAGCCGAGCGCCGCCGCCACGCAGGAGATCGCCTGGACCGGCTGCGGTGAGGGCTCGGTGCCCGACGCCCAGTGCGCGGCCGTACAGGTGCCGCTGGACTGGAAGAAGCCCACCGGCCCGAAGATCACCCTCGCCCTGTCCCGGCTTCCCGCCCGTGCCCCGGACAGGCGGATCGGCCCGCTGCTGTTCAACCCCGGCGGGCCCGGCGGTTCCGGCGCGGCCGTGGTCGCCTACAGCGACCTGCTCACCGCGGCACCCGAGTTCGAGCCGCTGCGGGACCGCTTCGACCTGATCGGCTTCGACCCGCGCGGCGTCGGCTCCAGCACCGCGGTCAGCTGCCCCCGGCCGCTGCACGACCCGGCGGTCAGCGCCTTCCCGCGCACCAAGGCCGCCTACACGGAGCTGCAGCGGTTCAACCGCACCGCGGGCCGGGCGTGCCGCGACGCGACCGGCCCGCTCATCGACCACGTCGACACCGCGAGCGTCGTCTCCGACGTCGAAGCCCTGCGCCGGGCCCTCGGCGCGGAGAAGATCTCCTGGCTGGGGCTTTCCTACGGCACCGAGATCGGCTCCCTGTACGCCCAGCGCCACCCGGGCCGGGTACGGACGATGGTCCTCGACGGCGTCGTCGACCACAGCCTGCCGGCCCGCCGGGCGGCCGTCGACGAGGCCCGCGCCATCGAGACGGCACTGCGCCGGTTCGCCCGGTGGTGCCGCGGCGCCGAGCAGTGCGCCCTGCGCGACACCGACCCCGTCGCCGTGTACGACGCCGTCATGCACCAGGGCGGCGCGTCCGGCGTCCCCGCGGCGGCCCTCGGCCGGGCCGTCACCGCGGAGGAACTCGCCGGGGGCGCGTACATCTACCTGACGCAGCCCTCGACCTGGCCGCTCCTGGCCGGCGCGCTCGCCGCCGCCTCGGGACGCGCCGGCGACGCCGACGCCACCCACCTGGTCGCCCCCGCCTCGTTCCTCCAGCCCGAGTACCCGGCCTACCGGACCGTCGGCTGCCACGACTTCGCCCCCGGCACCCGGGGTTACCCGGACCTGCGGGCCCAGGCCGCCCACCTGCGGGCGGTCGCCCCGCACACCTGGCGCTACTCCGAGTTCTGGGACTGGACCAGCGGCTGCCTGGGCTGGCCGGTGGCCGCCGCGAATCCGCCGGCCCCGCTGAAGGTCCGCGGCGCGCCGCCGATCCTGCTGGTCAACACCCGGTTCGACCCGGCGACCCCCTACCCATGGGCCCAGCGGGTCACGGCGAAGATCGACGGCGCGAGGCTGCTCACCGTCGACGGCGACGGCCACACCGGCATCCTCAACTCGTCCTGCGCACGCGCCCACGAGGCCGCGTACCTGGTGACCGGGAAGACGCCACCGGCGGGCACGACGTGCGCCGCGTCGCCGTCGGCCGCGGTCACCGAGGCGGTCATGGGCGCGACGACGGGCGCGGCCGCCGGGGCCGGTCCGCGATGAGCGGGGCCCCCGGCGCCACCTCCGCCCAGGACACCGAGGACCCGCACGGCAAGGCCACCTACCACGAGTGGCTGGGCCTCGTGGTGATCGTGCTGTGCTGCGTCCTCGTGGCGATGGACATCAGCGTGCTGTTCTACGCGGTGCCCTTCGTCGCGGCCGATCTCTCGCCCAGCACCGCCGAGGTGCTGTGGGTGATGGACATCTACGGCTTCCTGCTGGCGGGCCTGCTGATCACGATGGGCGCGCTCGGGGACCGGATCGGACGGCGCAGGCTGCTCATGTTCGGCGCGGCCGGGTTCGGCGTGGCGTCCGTCCTCGCGGCCTACTCGACCAGCCCCGGGCTGCTCATCGCCAGCCGGGCCCTGCTGGGGGTCGCCGGCGCGACGCTGGCGCCGTCCACACTGTCGCTGATCCGCAACATGTTCCACGACGAGGGGCAGCGCCGAGCGGCGATCGGTCTGTGGACCGCGGGGTTCGCCGCCGGCGCGATGTTCGGCCCGATCACCGCCGGAGTGCTGCTGGAGCACTTCTGGTGGGGCTCGGTGTTCCTCATCAACGTTCCGGTGATGCTGCTGGCGCTGATCCTCGGCCCGATCTTCCTGCCGGAGTACCGCAGCCCCAGCCCGGAGCGGTTCGACCTGTTCAGTGCGGCGCTGTCGCTGGCGGCGGTGCTGCCGGTGGTCTACGGCGCCAAACGGTTCGCCGAGGGCCACTTCGACGCGCGGGCGGTGGCGTCGGTCCTCGCCGGAATCGTGGTCGGTGTGCTGTTCGTACGCCGTCAGCGCCGCTCGCCCGATCCGCTCATCGACCCCTCGCTGTTCCGGGACCGCGCGTTCAGCACCGCCATCGCCACCACCACGGTGGTGCAGTTCGCGATGCTCGGGATGATGATGCTGACCTCGCAGTACGCGCTGTCGGTGCTCGGACTGAGGCCGCTCGTCGCGTCGCTGTGGCAACTGCCCGCCGTGGGCACGCTGTTCGTCGGCCTCGCGGTGGCGGGAGTGCTGGCCCGGCGGGTACGGCCCGCGGTCGTCGTGTGCACCGGTCTCCTCCTCGCCGCCGCAGGCTTCGCCGTGATGAGCCTGGTGAGCTCCGACGACGGGCTCGCCGTCATCGTGACCGGCGCGAGCGTCATGACCTTCGGCGTGGGCATGGTCGTCCTGTTGGCGACCGACGTCGTGGTCGCCACCGCGCCGCGCGAACGGGCGGGTTCGGCGTCCGCGCTGTCGGAGACCAGCAACGAGTTCGGCGGCGCCGTCGGCATCGCGATGCTCGGCAGCATCGCGCTCACGGTGTACCGCAACGAGGTGGAGGACGTCATACCGCCCGGCCTGCCCCCCGAGGCGGCCGAGGCCGGCCGGGCCACGCTGCAGGCGGCGGTCGAGGTCGCCAAGTCCCTGCCCGAGCCGGCGGGGACGACGCTCAGACAGGGGAGCGTCGAGGCGTTCACGGACGGGTTGCAGATCGCGGTGCTCACCGGCTCGGCGATCCTGGTGGCGGTCGCCGTGGCGGCGGCGATCGCGCTGCGGCCGGTGCGCATCGACTCCGGAGATCCTGATGGTTCCGTCGGCTCCAGCGGTTCGACCGGTCCCGGCGGACCAGGTCGTTCCGGCGGACCCGGTTCCGGTGATTCCTCCGGTTCCGAGGGCGCGGGCGGCGGGTCCCTCGGCTCCGCCCGGCCCGTCGGCTCCGGCGGCTCTCCGGCGGACGGGAAGCAGCCATGACCGTCGAAGGGACGACCCTGCGCGCCGCGCTGCGCCCGTACGCCTCCGGGGTGGCGGTGCTCACCGCGATGACGCCCGCCGGCCCCGCGGGCGTGACGATCACCTCGCTGACCTCTCTCAGCGCCGAACCCGCGCTGGTCTCCTTCGCCCTCGCCGACACCTCCTCGACCTGGGCCCGGGTCAAGGACTGCCGCTGGTTCGGCGTCCACGTCCTCGCCGGGGACCAGGCGGACCTCGCCGCACGCTTCGCCGCCCGGGGGGTCGACCGCTTCGCCCCTCCCACCCGCTGGCACACCGGGCCCCACGGCGTCCCTCTCCTCGACGACTGTCTGTCCTGGCTGGTCTGCTCCCGCCACGACCGCATCCGCCTCGGCGACCACCACCTGATCGTGGGCGCGGTGAACCACGCGGTGACGGGCGGAAGGGAGGAGGCCGAGCGTCCAGGGGGGCCCTGGACGGGGGACAGCCTGATCCACCTCCACGGCGCCCTGCAGCCGGTCGCCTCCGTCGCTCTCACGGCGCTCACGGAGGCGGGCACGGCTCCGCTGTGACGTGCCCCTGACCGGAGTTGTCCACAGGCCGAAGCGGAGGGTTGCGATCCGCGAGATCGTCTCGGCATGACGAATCACAGCGAAACCACCGGAAGCTCCGACAACGGCGACGTGAGCGGGGCGGTGTTCGACGGAGGGGGTGCGTACGACGGCCACGTCCCGTCCCACGGACGCGCGGCGGACGACGACACCGGCGCACCCCATCAGGTCACCCTGCGCACCCCGACCGAACTGGCCGACGCCCTCCCGTACTTGCTCGGCTACCGGCCCGAGGACAGCATCGTCCTGGTCGCCCTGCACGACCGCGGCGGGCGGGGCAGGTTCGGCGGCCGGGCCCGCCTGGGCATCCCACCCAGCCCGGACGACTGGCGGGCCGCGGCCCGCCAGTTGGCGCAGGGTCTGGTGCGGGGCAGCGAACGCCGGGGAGCCCGGCCCGCGCAGATGGTCGCCTACCTCTGTCAGGAGCCGGGCGACGGCGAGACGGGGCGCGAGACCATGGACCGGCTGCGTCCGCTGGCCCAGCGGCTGCGCGAGGAGTGCGGCGACCTCGACGTCCCCGTGATCGAGGCGCTGTGCATCTCCGACGGCCGCTTCTGGTCGTACTGCTGCGGCGGCAAGGGCTGCTGCCCGCCCGAGGGCGCCCCGATGGGCCTGCCGGGCACGTCCGTGGTGGCCGCCGCGGCCACCTACGCCGGCATCCAGGTCCGGGGCACCCTGCGCGAGCTGCGGGCCCGGCTGCTCCCGCTGGAGACGGGCGCGGCGCTGGAGCAGGAGGTGGCGCTCGACACCGCGAGCATGGCGCTGGTGCCCAGGATCGTCGAGGACGAGAACCGCGCGATCGTGGCCGACGAGACCATCGAGCTGGCCGAGCTGACCATGCGCCGCCTCGCGGCGGCTCCTCCCCTCGCGGACGCCCTGGAAGCGGACCGGCGGGACGACCGGCTGCTCTGCGCCGACGAGGCGGCGGCGCTGATTCTGGGGCTCCAGGACCGCACCACCCGGGACCGCGCCGCCCAGTGGATGGAGGGCGACGAAGCCGCCCCCGCGCTGCGTCTGTGGCGTGCCCTGGCCCGCCGCTGCGTCGGACCCTACGGCGAGCACGCGGCGGCGCCCCTCACCCTCGCGGGCTGGGTCGCCTGGTCCGCCGGCGACGAACTCGAAGCCCGGGAGGCCCTCGCCATGGCTCTCGGCGCCGACCCCGACTACCTCTTCGCCCGCCTCCTGCACCAGGCCTGCAACGAGGGTCTCGACCCCGAGTCCGTACGAAGCTTCCTGCGCACCGAACGGCGGGGCCACGCCGAGCGGACCGCGCCGGGAGACGGCGGCCCCGAGGGCGAGGAGGACCCGCAGAGCGGCCCCCGGCCCGACCGCCGACGTCGCCGCCCCCGCCCCGCCGCCTCGGAGCGCGCGGCCCCGCAACGCCCGGGTCCGGATCGCCCGCTCTCGGATCGCCCCGCCCCAGGGCGCTCCGGTTCCCGCCCGCGCACCCGCCCCGCGGGCAAGACCGTCCGGCGGCGCGACAACTGCCCGGAGGGCACGGGGTGAGCGCGGGAGCACACCAGGGGACACGCCCGCCCTGACGGCCGGAACCGCCCTTGTCGAGGAAGCGCCCGACGGGCTGCGAATGGGAAGCGTGACCTGTTTATCGTCAGGAAGACGACTATGATCGCCGCATGCCCTACGACCCGTCAGCGTTCCCGCCCTTCGCCGTCACCGTGGACCTGGTCGTGCTGACCGTGCGCCGCCATGCCCTGTGCGCTCTGGCGGTCCGCAGGGGCGAGCCGCCGTTCCAGGGCCGGTGGGCTCTCCCCGGCGGCTTCGTACGGGCCGACGAGGACCTCTCCCAGGCCGCGGCACGCGAACTGGTCGAGGAGACCGGACTGCACGCGCACGATCCCTCCGCCCCCGCCCAGGCCCATGGCGCCCACCTGGAACAGCTCGCCACCTACGGCGACCCCGACCGTGACCCCCGGATGCGTGTCGTCAGCGTCGCCCACCTCGCGCTCGCCCCCGACCTGCCGGCCCCCAGAGCCGGCGGTGACGCCAGCAACGCCCGCTGGGCGCCGGTCGAGGAACTGCTTCAGCGTGGCGGTCAGGGCCGGGACGGCGAACCGGTCGCGCCGCTCGCCTTCGACCACGCCCAGATCCTCGCGGACGGAGTGGAACGCGCCCGCTCCAAGATCGAGTACTCCTCGCTCGCCACGGCGTTCTGTCCCCCCGAGTTCACCGTCGGGGAACTGCGCCGTGTCTACGAGGCGGTGTGGGGCGTGTCCCTGGACCCGCGCAACTTCCACCGCAAGGTGACCGGCACGCCGGGCTTCCTGGTGCCGACGGGCGGCACCACGACACGGCAGGGTGGCCGTCCCGCCCAACTCTTCCGCGCCGGCGGTGCGACCCTGCTCAATCCGCCGATGCTGCGGCCCGAGGTGTGAAACGGGAGTCGCACCGAAGAAAACGGACATAACGCGCTATCTTGCTACGGGTGATCCAGGCTTTCGGACTGACCAGCGAACCGCGCAAGGAGCTCCCGCCCGCCCTCGACGACGTGTCCTTCGAGGCACGCTCGGGGCGCGTCACCGTTCTGCTCGGCACGCCGGGCGCGGGCAAGACCACGGCGCTGAGACTCATGCTCGAACTCCAACAGGGCTGTGGCATCACCTATTTCAGAGGCCGACCTCTGCACCGCGTCGCTCACCCCGCGCGCGAGGTCGGCGTCCTGCTGGGTGACGTGCCCGGGCATCCCGGACGCACGGTCCGCGGTCATCTGCGCATGCTGTGCGCGGCCGCCGGCGTCCCGGCCCGGCGGGCCGACGAAGTCCTGGAAGCGGTCGGCCTGGTCAGCCTCCGGGAGGAACGACTCGGCACCCTCTCCCGGGGTATGGACCGTCGCCTCGGACTCGCCTGTGCCCTCCTCGCCGACCCGCACACCCTTGTGCTCGACGAGCCCGCCGAGGGGCTCTCCGAGCGCGAAAGCCGTTGGCTGCACGGCATGCTGCGCGCCCACGCGGACCAGGGCGGCACGGTCCTCTCCACCACGACCGACCCCAAGGAGGCCATCCGCGTCGCCGACCGGGTCGTCACACTGGACGAGGGCCGGCTCGTCGCCGACCAGGAGGTGGGCGACTTCGCCCGCACCCGGCTGCGTCCACGCGTCGCCGTCCGCAGCCCCCACGCCGCCCGTCTCGCCGCCCTCCTCACGAAGGAGGCCCGCACCGGACACCGTTCCGTCGAGGTGGTCCAGGAGGACGGCAACCGACTGTCGGTGTACGGCAGTACCTGCGCCGCCGTCGGCGACACCGCCTTCCGGCACGGCGTCCTCGTCCATCAACTCGCGGACGAGGTGGGCGACATGGGCCCAGGAGCGGGAACGGGCGCCCCCGGGATCGCCGAACTTCCGCCGGCCCCGCCCCGGGGGACGACTCCGTCGGCCGGCTCCGCCCGACCCGCCCGCGATCCGGCCGACGCCGCGACGGCAGCCGCCCAGTCCGCAACCCGACCCGACGCCTCGGTCCCAGGCGCTTCGGCTGCCGCCCCGGCCAACGCCTCACCCGAAGGCGTTCCGGTCGACGCCCCGGTCGCCGACGCGCCCGTCGCGGCATCCGCGAAAGCCCTCGCTCGCCCGTCGTCCGATGCCCCGCCCGCACGCGGGTCGGCCCCCGCGGGAACCGCCGCCCCGGCCGACGACAGCCACGACGCCCGCCCCGAGGCGGCCACGAGCGACAGCCACGAAGCCCGCCCCGAGGCGGCCACGAGCGACAGCCACGAAGCCCGCCCCGAGGCGGCCACGAGCGACAGCCACGACGCCCGCCCCGAGGCGGCCACGAGCGCTTCAGGCCGCTCCGCGGTCGCCGTGCCGGGATCCCCCGCCCCGGCGGCAACCTCTTCCCCCGGCACCCCAGCCGAGCCGTCCGCCGAAACGCCCGCCACCAGATCCACCACGTCCATCACGCCCGACTCCGCGCCCCACGTCACCCGCCCCCCGGCGCAGCAACCCCCGCGGACCGCCGCGCGCCGCCGCCCCGGCGACCGCGGAGTCACCCTGCCGCCCCCCATCTCCGTGCGCCCCGCTCCCAGCCCTCTGCGCCCACTGCGCTACGAACTCCGTCGGGCCGCCGGCGTCGGCACCGGGTTCGTCACCGGCGCCGTCGTGCTCCTCGTCTCCGCCCTCACCGCCGTGTTCCTGGCGCGTGCCGGGCACACCACGCAGGGGCGTCTGCTGGCCGCCTGGCCCGTCGAACTGCCGCTGCCCCCCGCCGCGCTCGGAGCGGGACTGCTCGGGGCGCTCGCCTTCGGGGACGAGTTCCGCCACCCCGCGCTGGCCGCCGACCGCGGCACCGTCCCCCGCCGGTTGGGCATGCTGGCCGCGAAACTGGCGGTCGCCGCCTTCACCGCGCTGGCGCTGGCCTTCCTCACCGTGGGCTGCGACGCCGAAGTGCTCTACCTCCTCTACGGGCGGGAACACGCACAGGTTCCCGCGGACTGGGCCCAGTTGAGCGTGAGCTGGATCGGGCTCGTGGTCGGCTGCGCCTGGGCCGGCGTTCTGGCGGCCGGTGTCTTCCGCTCCACCACGGCGGGGCTCGCCGCGGTGGCGGCCGTGCCGGTGGTCGTCGTACCCGTCGTACACAAGGTCGTCCATGGCGTGTCCGTGCGGACGGCGGCCGGACTCTCGGTGCGGCTGCGCGAGGTGTTCTTTCTCCAGTGGCCCTTCGGCGGCGAGCGCTACCTCGCCGGGGCGGTCCGCGTGATCGGTCAACCCTTCGGCGGCGCACTGGCGTTGTCCCTGACCTGCCTGCTCGGCGCCTACCTGCTTACGACCGCGCGGAGTCGCGCGCGATGACCGCGGACCGTGCGCACCCGATCCCGACATGTGCGCAACTTCCCCACAGAAAGCCCATTTCTTTCCGATAAGGCGTCAATTCCGACGGGGTGAGCGATCACCCTTTCGTGCGCTTTTCACCAAAGCCCTCAAGGCAGTTGGGGGCAGCGCCGACAAAGGTTCCGTGAGTACCCTTGCGCACACCATGATGACCGCCGCCCGCTCCGCCGACTCCGGTCTGGCCGGCCCGGGCGAACTCGACCGCTACCCCTATGCCGAGCCGCCCGTCACCGAGCGCGTCGGAGCTCCCGTGTGGGAGGGCGCGGACCCCGAGCTGGGCCGTGTGGGCCGACGTGCCGCGGGCAGCCGCGGCCGCGGACTGCACGGCCAACTCGTCCAGCAGCTCGGTCAGATGATCGTCTCCGGTGACCTGGGCGCCGACCGCCCGCTCGTGCCGGAGGAGATCGGCCAGCGTTTCGAGGTGTCCCGCACCGTCGTCCGTGAGTCGCTCCGTGTCCTGGAGGCCAAGGGCCTGGTCAGCGCCCGCCCGAACGTCGGCACGCGCGTGCGTCCCGTGAGCGACTGGAACCTGCTCGACCCCGACATCATCGAATGGCGGGCCTTCGGTCCGCAGCGCGACGACCAGCGGCGCGAGCTGACCGAGCTGCGCTGGACGATCGAGCCGCTCGCCGCCCGCCTCGCCGCGGGGCACGGACGCGAGGACGTCCAGCGGCGACTGTCCGACATGGTCGAGATCATGGGACACGCCATGGGGCAGGGTGACGCGCTCACCTACTCCCGCGCCGACGCCGAGTTCCACTCCCTGCTCATCCAGATCGCCGGCAACCGCATGCTGGAGCACCTCTCCGGGATCGTGTCGGCCGCCCTCCAGGTCTCCGGCGGACCGGTCACCGGCTGCGACCGGCCGAACGAGGCGTCCCTGTCGCACCACGGCAGAATCGTCGACGCGCTCGCCGCGGGCGACGGCACCGGAGCCGAGGCGGCCATGCGTCAGCTGCTCACCGTCCACCCCGAGGTCGAGCGAGTCGTGCCGGCGCCGCGCGAGCACTGACCGCACCCCCCGCGGGCGGTGTGGTCGGGGTCTCGTGCCCCGTCGTCTTCCGGCCCCTCCTCACGGCCGGCGCCCCGCCCCGTCCGTCGGACCCCGCAGTGCCCGCCAAGGGGCCGCGGGGTCCGACGGCGCGAAGAGGCCGGTTGGGCGGCGGTCGCGTGGGTAGACGTCGCGGGTGACCATAAGTGCCCGTGTCTGACCGTTTTTGAGTGCTTACGCGGTGTGACTCGGGCCACGAAGATTAGGCGTAACGCTCATGGAAACAACGCGATGACCTAAGAGGTGACAGCCGCGGAGGGAATACGGACGCCGTACAAGGCGCTGTGCATCTTCCCGGCCCCCGCCCGCACCGTCGGCCCGTCCCCGAGGCCGGTGGTCGGCTCCTGTCCGCAGTGGACGGGGCCGGAAGTCGTTTTCCAACGTTCCGAGAGGTTGTTCGTGTCGGCCAGCACATCCCGTACGCTCCCGCCGGAGATCGCCGAGTCCGTCTCTGTCATGGCGCTCATTGAGCGGGGAAAGGCTGAGGGGCAGATCGCCGGCGACGATGTGCGTCGGGCCTTCGAAGCTGACCAGATTCCGGCCACTCAGTGGAAGAACGTACTGCGCAGCCTCAACCAGATCCTCGAGGAAGAGGGTGTGACGCTGATGGTCAGTGCCGCGGAGCCCAAGCGCACCCGAAAGAGCGTCGCAGCGAAGAGTCCGGCCAAGCGCACCGCCACCAAGACGGTCGCGGCGAAGACGGTGACCACCAGGAAGGCCACCGCCGGAGCCCCGGCCGCCCCGGCCGCGCCCGCTGTGGACGACCCCGCCGAGGAAGCCGCCCCCGCGAGGAAGGCGGCAGCCAAGAAGACCACCGCCAAGAAGGCGGTCGCGAAGAAGGCCGCCCCGGCCAAGAAGACGGCGGCCAAGAAGACCGCCGCCAAGAAGGACGACGTCGAGCTCATCGAGGAAGAGGTCCTCGAGGAAGCCGCCCCCAAGGCCGGCGACGAGCCCGAGGGCACCGAGAACGCCGGCTTCGTCCTGTCCGACGAGGACGAGGACGACGCGCCCGCGCAGCAGGTCGCCGCGGCCGGCGCCACCGCCGACCCGGTCAAGGACTACCTCAAGCAGATCGGCAAGGTCCCGCTGCTCAACGCCGAGCAGGAGGTCGAGCTCGCCAAGCGCATCGAGGCCGGCCTGTTCGCCGAGGACAAGCTCGCCAACGCCGACAAGCTCGCCCCCAAGCTCAAGCGTGAGCTGGAGATCATCGCCGAGGACGGCCGCCGCGCCAAGAACCACCTCCTGGAAGCCAACCTCCGTCTGGTGGTCTCCCTGGCCAAGCGCTACACCGGCCGCGGCATGCTCTTCCTGGACCTCATCCAGGAGGGCAACCTCGGACTGATCCGCGCGGTCGAGAAGTTCGACTACACCAAGGGTTACAAGTTCTCCACGTACGCCACGTGGTGGATCCGCCAGGCGATCACCCGCGCCATGGCCGACCAGGCCCGCACCATCCGCATCCCGGTGCACATGGTCGAGGTCATCAACAAGCTCGCGCGCGTGCAGCGCCAGATGCTCCAGGACCTGGGCCGCGAGCCCACCCCGGAGGAGCTGGCCAAGGAACTCGACATGACCCCGGAGAAGGTCATCGAGGTCCAGAAGTACGGCCGTGAGCCCATCTCGCTCCACACCCCGCTGGGCGAGGACGGCGACAGCGAGTTCGGTGACCTCATCGAGGACTCCGAGGCCGTCGTCCCGGCCGACGCGGTCAGCTTCACGCTCCTCCAGGAGCAGCTGCACTCCGTCCTCGACACCCTCTCCGAGCGCGAGGCCGGCGTCGTCTCCATGCGCTTCGGTCTCACCGACGGTCAGCCGAAGACCCTCGACGAGATCGGCAAGGTGTACGGCGTCACGCGTGAGCGCATCCGCCAGATCGAGTCCAAGACCATGTCGAAGCTGCGCCACCCGTCGCGCTCGCAGGTACTGCGCGACTACCTGGACTAGACGGCGACCGACGCCGCCCGGCCGGCGTCGACGTCACAGCCCGACGCCGAAGGCCCGGTTCCCCTCGTGGAGCCGGGCCTTCGGCCTGCCGTGCGGCGCGCGGGTGCGCGTCGGCGCGCACTGGATCACCCTGGGTGTTCATCGATCACTTCAGAGTGAGGAGCGCGCATGCGTCGTCCCTTGGTCCGGGCGCTGACCCGGCCGCTGGTCCTGGCGACCGCGGCGATGGCCATACCCCTGGTGACAGCCGTGCCGGCGGCCGCCGACGGGGTGGTCGTGGGTGGGTTCCCGGTCGATGTGTCCACCTCGCCGTGGACGGTGGCGCTGTCCAGCCGTGACCGGTTCGGAGGTACGAGGTCCGGGCAGTTCTGCGGCGGCGTGGTCGTCGGCCCGTCCGCCGTGCTGACGGCCGCCCACTGCATGGGTCAGGAAGTGCTCGGAGCGCCCAGAGCGCGCGATCTGAAGGTCGTGGAGGGTCGCACCGACCTCTCCACCGGCGCAGGCCGGGAGATCGCCGTGAAGGGCGTCTGGGTGAACCCGGCCTACGACACCCAGAGCAACTCCGGGGACTTCGCCGTCCTCACGCTCGCCCAACCCCTGCCCCAGGCCTCGGTCGTCGCCATGGCCGCCACGGGCGACCCGGCCTACCAGCCCGGCACGGAGGCCCTGGTCTACGGCTGGGGTGACACCACGGGCGGCGGCTCCTACCCGCACAGTCTGAGAGCGGCCCGCGTGCACGTCCTGCCCGACAGCTCCTGTGAGTCCGCCTACCCCGGCGGGCGGGACGGCAGGTACATGGCGAAGACGATGGTGTGCGCGGGGGAGGCGAAGGGCGGGCACGACTCCTGCCAGGGCGACAGCGGCGGACCGCTGATCGCACAGGGTCGGCTGATCGGGCTCGTCTCCTGGGGCAGCGGCTGCGGGGAGGCGGGGAACCCTGGCGTCTACACCCGTGTGTCCGACGTCGTACGGGCCTGGAAGGAGGCCCTGGCCGCCGGCTCCGGCTCCACGCCCGCCGAGGCCGCAGCCGCCGGCCGGCCGGGCGCGGCCCGCTGAAGCGGGGAACACGAGTGCGGGCGGCCGCCCCTGGCGATCAGGGGCGGCCGCCCGCGTGCCGGCCTAGCCGGTCTGGCTCGTCGTCGAACGCGTCGGTTGTCAGCGCTCTTCTTCGGAGGCGGATGCGGGAACGGTCGTCAGCCGCTCCGTCTCGTCCTGTATCTCAGCGGCGATCTTCTTGAGTTCCGGCTCGAACTTGCGGCCGTGGTGGGCGCAGAAGAGCAGTTCTCCGCCGCTGAGCAGGACGACGCGCACGTACGCCTGTGCGCCGCAGCGGTCGCAGCGGTCAGCGGCCGTCATCGGGCTCGCGGGGGTCAGAACAGTAGTCACGTCGCCTCTTCTCTAGCTCGACGAGCTGTCGTACCAGGGTCAACATCCAACCAGCCCCAAAACGTTCCCGCTCGTGGCTTCTCCTCGGAAAATTCTTTCCGAGGTGGCCGTCTGCTGCCGGTTTGGCGGCGAATGTGCCGTATTGCGTGTCTGATGTGTCTTACGGTTTCGCGCTGTCGGTCATGGTCCGGTCCTCCCGGCTGGATTGCCGGTTTGCTCATGAGGACGTGCCCGGAGCCTAAATGGTTCATGCCTCGAAGGGAACGTGATATGTACTTCACCCCATCGAGGGATCGAACATCCATGCGAGTCTGGACTACTGTGAGTTTCGGACGAGGGTGGCGTTACAACGGCTCTACCAGGCCTCGGTACCCTCTTGGCGGCGACCGAAGCCGCGCCCTTACCCATAAGGGCCCACCGTGAAATTCAGCGAGGAGCGAACCGCGTGACCGCCGATACGTCCGTGCCGTCCACTGCGCTGCTGGCAGGAGCAGACCGGGACGGTTCCAACTACACCGCGCGGCACCTGCTCGTCCTCGAGGGGCTCGAGGCCGTACGCAAGCGCCCGGGCATGTACATCGGATCGACCGACAGCCGTGGCCTGATGCACTGCCTGTGGGAGATCATCGACAACTCCGTGGACGAGGCCCTCGGCGGCTACTGCGACCACATCGAGGTCGTCCTCCACGACGACGGCTCGGTGGAGGTGCGCGACAACGGCCGCGGCATCCCGGTCGACGTCGAACCCAAGACCGGCCTGTCCGGCGTCGAGGTCGTCATGACCAAGCTGCACGCCGGCGGCAAGTTCGGAGGCGGCTCCTACGCCGCCTCCGGCGGTCTGCACGGCGTCGGCGCCTCCGTGGTGAACGCCCTCTCCGCCCGCCTGGACATCGAGGTCGACCGCAGCGGCAGCACGCACGCGATCAGCTTCCGCCGCGGCGTGCCCGGCGCGTTCGCCACGGGCGGACCGGAGGCGAAGTTCGAGGCCGCGGGCGGCCTGCGCAAGACCAAGAGGGTCCCCAAGACCCGCACCGGCACGCGGGTGCGTTACTGGGCCGACCGGCAGATCTTCCTCAAGGACGCCAAGCTCTCCCTGGACACGCTCCACCAGCGGGCCCGCCAGACCGCGTTCCTGGTGCCCGGCCTGACCATCGTCGTCCGCGACGAGTACGGCCTCGGCGAGGGCGGCAGCAAGGGCGAGGAGTCCTTCCGCTTCGACGGCGGCATCAGCGAGTTCTGCGAGTACCTCGCCACGGACAAGCCCGTCTGCGACGTGCTGCGCTTCACCGGGCAGGGCACCTTCAAGGAGACCGTGCCCGTCCTGGACGACCACGGTCAGATGACGCCGACCGAGGTCACCCGCGAGCTCGGCGTCGACGTCGCGATGCGCTGGGGCACCGGCTACGACACGACGCTGCGGTCGTTCGTCAACATCATCGCCACGCCCAAGGGCGGCACCCATGTCGCCGGCTTCGAGCAGGCCGTCGCCAGGACGATGAACGAGGTGCTGCGCACCAAGAAGATGCTGCGCGTCGCCGAGGACGACATCGTCAAGGACGACGCCCTGGAGGGCCTGACCGCCGTCGTCACCGTCCGGCTCGCCGAGCCCCAGTTCGAGGGCCAGACCAAGGAGGTGCTCGGCACCTCGGCCGCCCGCAGGATCGTCAACACCGTGATCGCCAGGGAGCTCAAGGCGTTCCTGACCTCCACCAAGCGCGACGCCGCCGCTCAGGCGCGCGTCGTCATGGAGAAGGCCGTCGCCGCCGCACGCACGCGTATCGCGGCCCGTCAGCACAAGGACGCGCAGCGCCGCAAGACGGCCCTGGAGTCCTCCTCGCTGCCGGCCAAGCTCGCCGACTGCCGCAGCGACGACGTCGACCGCAGCGAACTGTTCATCGTCGAGGGCGACTCCGCGCTCGGCACGGCCAAGCTCGCCCGCAACTCCGAGTTCCAGGCACTGCTGCCGATCCGCGGCAAGATCCTCAACGTCCAGAAGTCGTCCGTGACCGACATGCTGAAGAACGCCGAGTGCGGCGCGATCATCCAGGTCATAGGGGCCGGCTCCGGGCGCACGTTCGACATCGACGCGGCCCGCTACGGCAAGATCATCATGATGACCGACGCCGACGTGGACGGCTCCCACATCCGGTGCCTGCTGCTGACGCTGTTCCAGCGCTACATGCGGCCCATGGTCGAGGCCGGCCGGGTGTTCGCCGCTGTCCCGCCGCTGCACCGCATCGAGCTGATCCAGCCCAAGCGCGGCCAGGACAAGTACGTCTACACGTACTCGGACCGCGAACTGCGCGACAAGCTCATGGAGTTCCAGAGCAAGGGCATCCGCTACAAGGACTCCATCCAGCGCTACAAGGGCCTCGGCGAGATGGACGCCGACCAGCTGGCCGAGACCACGATGGACCCGCGGCACCGCACCCTGCGCCGGATCAACCTCTCCGACCTGGAGGCGTCCGAGCAGGTGTTCGACCTGCTGATGGGCAACGACGTGGCGCCGCGCAAGGAGTTCATCTCCAGCTCGGCGGCGACCCTGGACCGCTCCCGCATCGACGCCTAGGGCATGTCGCGAAAGCAGCGTCGTCCGCCCGGAGGGCGTCGCGAGACGGAGGGCACCTCTCCCGCACTTGAGGCAGTGGGGGAGGGACTTTCGCAACACGCCCTGGCCGGCGCCGCCCGGCTCGTCGTCCCGGGGCGCCGCTCAGGCTCCTGGTCACCTGATGGAGTGAAGAGCGCGGGGAAGAGAAGTCGGGGATCTTCCCGTTCTGTCCATCCTTGGGCATGCAGTCAAGCAACAGACGTGCCCTCGGCAGCGGGGACGGTTCCGAAAGTCCGGGCGACCATCGGCAGGGCCACGGTCTGGCGTTCGACGAAGCGCCGGCGGACGTGCGCTACGACGACCCCTGGTACGACGCGCTCGCTTCCGCCTGGGCCGAGGCGGGCGCGTCGGCAGCCCCCACCGCGCCCCCTCCCGCGACCGGTGTCCCTGCCGCGCGCCGGGCGCATGAGGACGCGGCCGCGGCAGAGGTCTACCTCGAAGTGCAGCGCAGCGAGGCCTTCCGGGAGGTGCGGGGCCGCTACCGGCGGTTCGTCGCCCCCGCGACCGCCGGATTCCTCCTGTGGTACGTGGCGTACGTGGTCGCCGCGACCACCGCGCCCGGCCTCATGGCGCGGCCCGTGGCCGGCGCGGTGAACGTCGCGCTGCTCGCCGGCCTCGGCCAGTTCCTCACCACCTTCCTGCTCACCTGGGCCTACTCCCGGCACGCACGGCTGCGCAGGGACCGTGCGGCCCTCGAACTGCGCTGGGACACCCAGGAACTGACGCGCGGGGCGCGGGGCGGTGCCTCGTGACCGGAAACCACCAGACCCTGGCCCTGGCCCTCTTCAGCGCCTTCATCGCCGTCACCCTCGGCATCACGACCTGGGTGAGCCGCGACCGGCACGGCTCGGCGGAGGAGTTCTACGTCGGCGGGCGGCTGTTCTCGCCGATGGAGAACGGGTTCGCCATCGCCGGCGACTACATGTCGGCCGCCTCCTTCCTCGGCATCTCCGGACTCATCGCCCTCTTCGGCTACGACGGCCTGCTGTACTCGGTGGGCTTTCTCGTGGCCTGGCTCGTGGTGCTCCTCCTCGTCGCCGAACTGGTGCGCAACTGCGGGCGGTTCACGCTGGCCGACGTGGTGGCGGCACGCATGCGCGAGCGGCCGGTGCGGATCGCGGCGGGAACTTCCTCGGTGACGGTGTCCGTTCTGTATCTGGTGGCGCAGATGGTGGGCGCGGGCAGCCTGGTGGCGCTGCTCCTCGGCCAGAGCGGCGAGGCGGCGAGGGCCTGGACCGTCATCGGCGTCGGCGCGCTCATGGTGATCTACGTGTCGTTGGGAGGGATGCGGGCCACCACCTGGATCCAGATCGTGAAGGCGGTCCTGCTGCTCGGCGGCACCGTCGCGCTCACCGTGCTCGTCCTGCTGCGCTTCCACGGCGACTTCGACCGGCTGCTGCTGACGGCCGCCGAGCGCAGCGGGCACGGCGCCGCGTTCCTCGCCCCCGGCCTGAAGTACGGCGGGGACTGGACGGCGCGGTGCGACTTCATGAGCCTCGGACTCGCGCTGGTGCTGGGCACCGCCGGTCTGCCGCACATCCTGTCCCGCTTCTACACCGTGCCCACCGCGCGGGCCGCCCGGCGTTCCGTGGTCTGGTCGATCGGGCTCATCGGCGGCTTCTACCTGATGACGATCGTCCTCGGCTTCGGCGCGGCGGCGATCGTCGGCCCCGACGCCGTCCGGGCGTCGAACGCGGCCGGCAACACCGCCGTGCCGCTGCTCGCCCTGGACCTGGGCGGCGGAGCCGGTTCCACGGGCGGGACGGTGCTGTTCGCGGTCGTGGCGGCCGTCGCGTTCGCCACCATCCTCGCGGTGGTCGCCGGGATCACCCTCGCCTCCTCGGCGTCCGTGGCCCATGACCTGTACGGCTCCCTGCGGCGCCGGCACACCGACCCCCGGGGTGAGGTCGCGGTCGCGCGGTTCGCCGCCGTCGGGGTCGGCGCGGTCGCGATCGGCCTCGGCCTGCTCGCCCGCGACCTCAACGTCGCCTTCCTGGTCGGGCTCGCCTTCGCCGTCGCCGCGTCCGCGAACCTGCCGGTCCTGCTGTACTCGCTGTTCTGGCGGAACTTCACCACCCGCGGCGCGGTGTGGGCCGTCTACGGCGGACTCATCCCCGCCGTGGCGCTCGTGGTGCTCTCGCCTGTCGTGTCGGGCAGCCCCGAATCGCTCTTCCCGGCAGCCGACTTCCAGGTGTTCCCGCTGCAGAACCCCGGCCTGGTCTCCATCCCGCTCGGCTTCCTCGCCGGCTGGCTCGGCACCCTGACCTCGGGCGAGCGGCCGGACGAGGCCAAGCACGCGGAGACCGAGGTCCGCTCACTGACGGGAGCGGGCGCGGCCTAGCTTCATCGCCCCACAGGGCCTCTGGACGAAACGGTTTCCTCAGGCGCGGGTCGCCCACACGTAACGGTGTTCCGGGCGGCCCGCGTCGCCGTACTTCAGGGTCAGCCGGGCTCTCCCGGTGCGCTCCAGGAGCTTCAGATAGCGCTGGGCGGTCTGGCGGCTCACCCCGGTGCGGTCGGCGATCTCCTGGGCCGACAGAGGACCTTGGGCGTTCATCAGGGACTGGCGCACGAGTTCCGCCGTGGTGGGGGAGTGCCCCTTGGGCAGTCCCGGCTCCGAAGGGGCGGACAGCGCGCCGAAGATGCGGTCCACGTCCGCCTGTTCGGCCTCACCGCCGCCGTCGAGCGTGCGGCGCAGCTCGGCGTACGCCTCCAGCTTGGCGCGCAGACCGGCGAAGTTGAACGGCTTGACCAGGTACTGGAGCGCACCGTGCCGCATCGCCGACTGCACCGTCGTGACGTCCCGCGCCGCCGTCACCATGATCACGTCCGCCTGGTGGCCGCGCCGGCGCATCTCCTGGACGACGTCCAGGCCCGTCCGGTCGGGCAGGTAGTGGTCCAGCAGGACCAGGTCCAGCAGCGGCAGCGACTCCAGTTGACGCAGCGCCTCGGCGGCGCTGTGCGCCTCGCCCGCGACGTGGAAGCCGGGCACCTTCTCGACATACGCGGCGTTGACCTGGGCGACCCTGGTGTCGTCGTCCACGACCAGGACCTCGATCATCGCGACTCCTCTTCGGCTGTGCCCTTCGCGGATGCGGCCAGGGCGGGTTCGAGGGCCGGTTCGTGTGCGGGCTCGGCCAGTGCCTCGGGCAGGACGACGGTGAACTCGGCGCCTCCGCCGAGCGCCTCGCCGACGCAGGCGCTGCCGCCCTGCCGCTCGGCGAGCCTGCGCACCAGGGAGAGGCCGATGCCCCGCTTGCCGTGCGCGGGCGGCTTCTTCGTGGACCAGCCCTCGGTGAACACCGACTCGCGGTGCTCCGCCGGGATTCCGGGGCCCGTGTCGCGCACCCGAAGGACGGCGGTGCGTCCCTCGGCGCGGAGTTCGACCTCCACGCGTGCGTGCGCGGTCCCGGCGACGGCGTCGAGCGCGTTGTCCACCAGGTTGCCGACGACGGTGACCAGCCCGCGCGGATCCACCAGCCGGTCCGGGAGCCGCGTGCGGTCCGACACCCGCAGCGCCACCCCGCGCTCGGCGGCGACGGTCGCCTTGCCGACGAGGAGGGCGGCGAGCAGCGGGTCCTCGATCTTCTCGGTGACCTGCTCCGCGGTCGCCCGGTGGTCGCCGACCACCTCGCCGACGAACTCCACCGCGTCGTCGTACCGCTCCAGTTCGAGCAGTCCGAGCAGGGTGTGCATCCGGTTGGCGTGTTCGTGGTCCTGGGCGCGCAGCGCGTCGATCAGGCCGCGCGTCGAGTCCAGCTCACGGCCGAGCTGCTCCAGCTCGGTGCGGTCGCGCAGGGTGGCCACCGCGCCGCCGTCGTCGGTGGGCATGCGGTTGGCGATCAGGACGCGCTGCCCGCGTACGGTGATCAGGTCGGTGCCCGTCACCCGGCCGGCCAGGACGTCGGCGGTGCGGCCCTCGCCGAGCGCCTCGTCGGGTGTGCGGCCGACGGCCCGCTCCTCGCCGATGCCGAGGAGACGCTGCGCCTCGTCGTTGAGGAGGCGGACGCGGCCCGCGCGGTCCAGGGCGACGACGCCCTCCCGGATGCCGTGCAGCATCGCCTCGCGTTCGGAGAGCAGCGCGGAGATGTCGGAGAAGGCCAGGTCTCGGGTCTGCCGGTGGACCCGTCGGGAGATCAGCCAGGCGGCCAGGGCGCCCACGGCCAAGGCGCCTCCGGCGTAGGCGAAGAGCCCGGGTATCGCGTGGATCAGCCGCGCGCGCACGCTGTCGTACTCGATGCCGACCGAGACCGCCCCGACGATCCTGCCGTCGCTGTCCCTCAGGGGCACCTTGCCGCGCGCCGAGCGGCCCAGGGTGCCACTGTCGATCCCCATGACCTCCCGGCCGGCGAGAGCCTCGCTGGGGTCCGTCGAGACATGGCCGCCGACCTGCGAGGGGTCGGTGTGCGACCAGCGCGTTCCATGAAGGTCCATGATCACGACGTACTCGGCCCCGCTGGCCTCACGGATGCGCTCCGCCTCCCGCTGCACCGGCCCGTCGACCGTGGGCGGGGTGTCGCGGAGGTCCTCGGCGAGCTGGGGCACCGCCGCGGTGGTCTGGGCGATGGCGAGCGCGCGGCGCATCGCCTGGTCGTCCAGCTGGTCGCTGAGCGGGGCGAGGAACAGCCCGGTGGCGAGCACCACGACGCCCGCGGCGATCGCGAGCTGCATGAGCAGCACCTGCGAGACCATGCGGCGGGGCATGCCGAGGCGCAGGCGTCGGACGGGGGGAGCGGGGCTCATACCCATGACGGTACGTGGACGTGCCGGTCCAGCCGTAGGGGTGTGTGGCGGGGATCTCCCGAGGGTCTCCGCCGGACGGTCCCCGGCCGGCGGACGAGGGGCGGTCGTGGGGCTGCTCCCGAGAGGCCCTGTGGAGGCGCCTGGCGGGCCTCGAGGATGCGCGGGGCGGGTCAGCCCGCCAGCGCCCCGGCGGGCGTCAGCTCGCGCACCGACTCCACGTCCATCCGCGCCGGTGAGCCCAGCACGGACGCTCCGCAGCTCTCCGGACGCGGCGGCAGCGACGCCCCCTGCGTCACGACGACCCGCCAGTGCCGCCCGTCGGCGTGCGCGACCGTCACCTCCCAGCGCGGCGCCCCGCCCTGGGTGGCGACGACGGTGAGGGCCTGCGCCGCGTACTCGCCGACCGCCGCGCGCACGGCGAGTTCCGCCGCTTGGCCGGGCCGCTCCCAGGCCGAGCAGCCGCGGCTTCCCTCCACGACGATCCGCCCCTCCTGTGCGCCGTGCAGGACCTCCTTGAGGGCGTGCGCCTCGGCTCGGCCGTAGGCGTAGCCGTACGGCAGCACGAGCGCCGTGGGGGCGAAGCGGTGCCCGCCCAGATGGGTCACCTCCCAGACGCCGTCCACGCCCGAGGCGGCGAGCTCGGCGGCGAGCGGGCGGCCCAGCAGCGCGCAGCAGCGGTCGCGCTTGCCGTTGGTGCAGACGAGGGCCAGCGGACCGCCGGTGTGCGGCCGGCCGTCGAGCGCCGCGTCGAAGGTGTGGGGCTCGCCCCGTCCGAGGGCGGCGAAGTCGAGGTCCAGCAGCCGGCTCGGGTCGCTGGTCGTGGCGCTGCGGATCCACACCCGGCCGGGGACGGTGTGGGCGGCGTACACGCGGCGCAGCGGCGGCGTGCCGAAGTCGGCGTGCGGTCCGGGCCGCCGGATGAGCACGACGCGGACGCCCGTGTCCTTCGCCGCGGCCTCCAGGGCGCGGCCCAGCACGGGGTCCAGATGGCTCGACACGAGCGCCTTGGCACCCCAGGGGCCGGGCTGTTCGACCAGGAGCCAGGTCCTCGCCGTGGCCGCGGTCCCGGCCATGGGCTCGTCGAGGTCTCGCGCGACAGACGTGCACGTACTCACAGAGGTGAGCCTAACCTGACTTCGCCGGGAGCGACTTCCCGGCCCGTCGGGCATCGGCGCGGCGGGTCCGCACGCGTGTGCCGCGCTGCCCCGGTGGCCTGCGGCCTCACCCCGGGTCAGGGCATGCCGTAGTCGCTTGCCAGGCGCTGCTCGCAGCGCCTGTTCCGGCCCCGCTCGCGGTGCTATTCCGGCAGCGCCCGGGTCGGTTTCGGCCCGACGTAGTGGCCGCTGGGGCGCATCCGCAGGGGCTGCTCGCCGTACTCCTCCAGGGCGTGGGCGATCCAGCCCGCCGTCCGTGCGACGGCGAAGACGGTCTCGCCGGCGGAGGCCGCCATGCCGCAGGAGACGGTGAGCACGGCGAGCGCCAGGTCGACGTTGGCGTGCAACGAGGTGTGCCGCGCGGTCGTGATCACGATGTCGCGGGCCGCGGCCAGTGCGGGCTGCGCTTCGGGAATCTCCTCCAGGAGGGCGAAGAGGACGCGCGCGCGGGGGTCCTCGCCCGGGTAGAGCCGGTGCCCGAGCCCGGGGATGCGGCGGCCGGCCCGTAGCTCCTCGGCGATCACGGGCGCCGCCGAGCCCTGGTCGAGCACCTCCCGCAGCAACCGGTGGGCGAGCCCGCTGGCCGCGCCGTGCAGCGGCCCCTCGATGACGCCGAGCCCCGCCGAGACGGCCGCGTACGCGTGCGCGCGGGCGCTCGCGGCGACCCGCACGGCGAGCGTCGAGGCGGCCAGGTCGTGGTCGGCGAGGAGGCCGAGGGCCGTGTCCAGAGCATGCAGCGAGGCCTCGGTTGCGGGCAGGCGGCTCAGCCGGCCCCACAGGCGGTGCGCGATGGACCGGCCGTCCTGATGGGCGGGGTTCTTGGGCTGCAGGGCGGCGACGAGGGTGGGGATGAGGGTGCGCGCTGTGCCCAGTACGGCGTCCTCGGACAGGTCGAAGCGCAGCGGGTCGGCGACGGCGGCGGCGACGGCCGCGACGCGCAGCCGGTCGGTGGGACCGGTGTGCGCGGGCAGCGCGTCGGCCGCGCGGTGGGCGGCGTCGATGGAGGCGGGCGGCGCGGTGAAGGTGGTGCCACGGTGCATCCGGCCGGTCCACAGCCACTCGGCGACCTCCTCATAGGAGTGCCGGACGGCGAGCTCCGCGGCGTCGACGCCGCGGAAGTAGTACCGGTCTTCCTCGATGAGGGTGAGGCGGGTGCGCACGGACAGTTCGGCGCCGGGCGTCTGCCCCGCCCCGCTGTCGCGCCGGTTGCGCCGGGCCAGCGCCTCGACCTCGTCGGCGTCGAAGGTGCTGCCCCGGCCGCCGGCCGCGCGCCTGCTGCTGAGCTGGCCGCGGCTCACGTAGGCGTACACGGTCTCGGGTTTCACGCCGAGCAGCTCGGCGGCCTCCTTGGTGCTCAGCCGCCGCTCGGGGCGGCCGGGACCGTCCATCCGGCCGGGTTCTTGATCGCGCATGGGATCACCGTATCCAGGAGGTCGATACATTGATCGAATCAATATTGACACTATTGAGTCAATCATGGACAGTCGAATCAAGTCCAGGGAGGAAACCATGTCCGTCAACAGGTCCGCAGCAGCACCCGTCGAGGTACCGCGGGGACTCGCCGGAGTCGTCGTCGCCGACACGGAGGTCGGCGACGTCCGAGGCCGCGAGGGCTTCTACCACTACCGCCAGTACTCGGCAGTGGAACTCGCGCGCACCCGCCGCTTCGAGGACGTCTGGCACCTCCTCGTCCACGGCGAGCTGCCCGACGGGCCGCGCGGCGACGCCTTCGCCGCAGAGACCGCGGCACTGCGCCGCCTGCCCGACGAGGTGACGCGGGCGCTGCCGGCCATCGCCGCCGCCGCGAACGGCAACCCCCTCGCCGGGATGCGCACGGCGCTCTCGCTCCTGGGCGCGGCACGGGGCTTCCGGCCGGTGTACGACATCGACGCGGACCAGCGGCGCGAGGACACCGTCGCGGCGGCCGCGGCCGTGCCGACGCTGCTCACCGCGCTGTACCGGCTGGGGAAGGGGCTCGAGCCCGTGGAGCCGCGCGAGGAGCTGCCGTACGCGGCCGGCTACCTCCACATGCTCACGGGGGCCGAACCGGAACCGGAGCAGGCGAAGGCCGTCGAGCAGTACCTGATATCGACCATCGACCACGGCTTCAACGCGTCGACGTTCACCGCCAGGGTCATCGCCTCGACCGGCGCGGACGTCGCCGCCTGTCTCGTCGGAGCGGTGGGCGCCCTCTCGGGCCCACTGCACGGCGGCGCGCCCAGCCGCGCCCTGGACACCCTGGACGCGATCGGCACGCCCGACCGCGTCGACCCCTGGATCCGGGAGCGCGTCCTCGCCGGTGAGCGGATCATGGGCTTCGGACACGCCGTCTACCGCACCGAGGACCCGCGCTCACGGATGCTCCGGGAGATCGCCCAGCGCTTCGGAGGCCCGCGCGTCGACTTCGCCGTCGAGGTCGAACGACGCGTCGAGGCGATCCTCGCCGAGCTGAAGCCGGGCCGGGAACTGCACACCAACGTGGAGTACTACGCCGGAGTCGTCATGGAACTGTGCGGCCTGCCCCGCGAGATGTTCACCCCGACCTTCGCGGCGGGCCGGACGGTGGGCTGGAGCGCGAACATCCTGGAACAGGCCCAGGACTCGAAGATCATCCGCCCGGCCGCGCGGTACATAGGCCCGGCGGCGCCGGTGGAGGTGCCGGCGGCGACTCCCGGCGCGGCGTGAGCCGGACCGCTCCGGGGGCGGCCGGGCACTGCTGACGGGCGCTCATCTCGCGTCGTCTCCCACGACTCGTATCCTGGCCCGGCACGCCCCCAGGTGTCAGAGAGGTCGCACGTTGACGCAGAGCCGAACCCCGCAGCAGATCCCGGTCGTCGTTCTCGCCGGCTTCCTGGGCTCCGGCAAGACGACCCTGCTGAACCACCTGCTGCACCGCAGCGGAGGCAGCCGGATAGGCGCCGTCGTCAACGACTTCGGCGCCATCGAGATCGACGCCATGGCCGTCGCCGGCGCGCTCGGCGACTCCACCGTCTCCCTCGGCAACGGCTGCCTGTGCTGCGCCGTCGACGCGAGCGAACTCGACGTCTACCTGGAGCGGCTCGCCCGGCCCGCAACCGGCGTCGACGTCATCGTCATCGAGGCCAGCGGCCTCGCCGAGCCCCAGGAACTCGTCCGGATGGTGCTGGCCAGCGAGCACCCGGCGATCGTGTACGGCGGACTCGTGGAGGTCGTCGACGCCGCCGAGTTCGACGAGACCCGCGCCAAGCACCCGGAGATCGACCGGCACCTCGCCCTCGCCGACCTGGTCGTGGTGAACAAGCTGGACCGGGCGACCGACGCCGACCGCGTCCTCGGCCTCGTCCGGTCCCTCAGTGACCGGGCCGCCGTCGTCCCCGCCACCTATGGCCGCATCGACCCCGAACTCCTCTTCGACTGCCGGCCGAGCGAGGAGCGCATCGGGCAGTTGTCCTTCGACGACCTGCACCGCCACACGGACGACGCCGGCCACGCCGGCCATCTGCACGCCGCCTACGACAGCCTCTCCTTCGCCCGCGAAGCGCCTCTCGACCCGCGCCGGACGATGTCGTTCCTGGACAGCCGCCCCGAGGGCCTGTACCGGATCAAGGGGTACGTCGACTTCGGCCCGCACGACCCCGACAACCGCTACGCCGTACACGCCGTGGGCCGCTTTCTGCGCTTCCACCCCGAGCCCTGGCCGCCCGCCGAGGCGCGCCTCACCCAACTCGTCCTGATCGGCGCGGGCATCGACGCCACCGCCCTCACCGGCGAACTGGAGGCCTGCGTGAGCGATGCGCGGCAACCCGACGAGCACGCCATGTGGGGCGTCCTGCGCTACGTACGGGACCCCGAGCCGCAGGCCTTCGAGGACCTTTAGACCTCAAGGCCGGCTGCACGTACCCCTGGAGGCGGCGGGCGCCTGGCTCGCCGCCGGCAGATTGAGCCCGGAGACGGCGTCCAGCGGGACGCTCGGCGTGATGAGCGAGCGGCGGCGGCACCGCTCATGCCGAGCCCTCCCACGGCCCCCGAACACCCGCCATGCACACCGCGACCGCGGGCCACGCCGGCCGCCTGACCGCCGAGGAGGCCGACCCTCGCTCCAGAGGGGGCCGGCCACCTCTGAGCGAGGGAACCCCGGGATCCGGTACTCCTACACCGGCCCCGCCACCACCGACACGGTCTTGGCCAGGGAGACGCCCGAGCCGTCGCGGCGGGGGTCCATCTCCGGCAGTTCGGCCGGCAGGCCGTTCTTCTGCGCGGCACGTGCCGGGGCGGGCCCCGCCCAGGCCAGGGACAGGCAGTCCTCGCCCTTGAGGAACCGCTGGCAGCGCACACCGCCGGTGGCGCGGCCCTTGCGCGGATACTGGTCGAACGGCGTGAGCTTGGCCGTCGTCTGGACGGAGTCGTCCAGCGTGCCGCGCGAGCCCGCGACGGTGAACACCACCGCGTCCGCCGCAGGGTCCACCGCGGTGAACGAGATCACCTTGGCGCCCTCGGCGACCTTGATGCCGGCCATGCCGCCCGCCGCACGGCCCTGCGGACGGACCTGCCCGGCCTGGTAACGCAGCAACTGGGCGTCGTCCGTGATGAAGACCAGGTCCTCCTCGCCCGTGCGCAGCTCCATCGCGCCGACGATCCGGTCGCCCTCCTTGAGGGTGATGACCTCCAGCTCCTCCTTGTTGGAGGGATAGTCCGGCACCACCCGCTTGACCACGCCCTGCGCGGTGCCGATCGCCAGCCCGGGGGAGGACTCGTCGAGCGTGGTGAGGCAGATCAGCGTCTCGTCGCCCTCCAGGGAGACGAACTCGGTGACCGGCGCGCCGCCCGACAGGTTCGGCGCCGAGGCGGTGTCCGGGAGCTGCGGCAGGTCGACGACGTTGATCCGCAGCAGACGGCCCGCCGAGGTCACCGCGCCGATCTCCCCGCGCGCGGTGGCCGGCACCGCGGAGACGATCACATCGTGCTTGGTCCGCCGGACGTCCCCGTCCTCGGTGAAGGGCTCGCCGTTCGCCGTACGGGCCAGCAGGCCCGTCGAGGAGAGCAGCACCCGGCACGGGGCGTCGGCCACCTGGAGCGGCACGACGGCCGCCGGCGTGCCCGACGACTCCAGCAGGACCGTACGACGCTCGGTGCCGAACTTCTTCGTCACCGCCGCCAGTTCGGCCGAGACCAGCTTGCGCAGCTCCGCGTCCGACTCCAGGATCCGGGTCAGCTCGGCGATCTCCTCGTTGAGCTTCTCCTTCTCCGCCTCCAGCTCGATGCGGTCGTACCTGGTCAGCCGGCGCAGCGGCGTGTCCAGGATGTACTGCGTCTGCACCTCGGACAGGGAGAAGCGCTCGATCAGGCGCTGCTTGGCCTCGGCGCTGTTGTCGCTGGAGCGGATCAGCCGGATGACCTCGTCGATGTCGACGAGCGCCGTGAGCAGGCCCTCCACCAGGTGGAGGCGGTCGCGCCGCTTGCCGCGCCGGAACTCGCTGCGCCGCCGCACGACCTCGAAGCGGTGGTCGAGGTAGACCTCCAGAAGCTCCTTCAGGCCCAGCGTGAGCGGCTGACCGTCCACCAGCGCCACGTTGTTGATGCCGAAGGACTCCTCCATCGGCGTCAGCTTGTAGAGCTGCTCCAGGACCGCCTCCGGCACGAAGCCGTTCTTGATCTCGATGACCAGGCGCAGTCCGTGCTCGCGGTCGGTGAGGTCCTTGACGTCGGCGATGCCCTGGATCTTCTTCGAGCCGACCAGGTCCTTGATCTTGGCGATGACCTTCTCGGGGCCGACGGCGAACGGCAGTTCCGTCACCACCAGGCCCTTGCGGCGGGCCGTCACCGTCTCCACCGACACCGTCGCGCGGATCTTGAAGGTGCCGCGGCCGGTCTCGTAGGCGTCGCGGATGCCGGACAGGCCGACGATGCGGCCGCCGGTGGGCAGGTCAGGACCCGGGACGTGCCGCATCAGGGCGTCCAGATCCGCGTTCGGGTGCCGGATCAGATGCCGGGCGGCCGCGATCACCTCGGCCAGGTTGTGCGGCGGCATGTTGGTGGCCATGCCGACCGCGATACCGGAGGAACCGTTGACCAGGAGGTTGGGGAAGGCGGCCGGCAGGGCCACCGGCTCCTGCTCCTGGCCGTCGTAGTTGGGCGTGAAGTCGACCGTGTCCTCGTCGATCGACTCGGTCATCAGGCTCGTCGCCGCCGCCTGACGGCACTCGGTGTACCGCATGGCGGCCGGCGGGTCGTCGTTGCCCAGCGAACCGAAGTTGCCGTGGCCGTCGACCAGCGGCACGCGCATGGAGAAGGGCTGGGCCATGCGCACCAGCGCGTCGTAGATCGACGCGTCGCCGTGCGGGTGCAGCTTGCCCATGACCTCGCCGACGACACGGGCGCACTTCACATAGCCGCGGTCGGGCCGCAGGCCCATCTCGTTCATCTGGTAGACGATGCGGCGGTGCACGGGCTTGAGGCCGTCGCGGGCGTCCGGCAGGGCGCGCGAGTAGATGACCGAGTACGCGTACTCGAGGAAGGAGCCCTGCATCTCGTCGACGACGTCGATGTCGAGGATCTTCTCCTCGTACGAGTCGTCGGGAGGCGGGGTCTTCGTGCTGCGGCGGGCCATCGCTGCCGGCTCCTCCTGTGTTCTGGTCGCTCGCCTGCGGGGCGCTCGCGTGCTGAGGCGTGTGACGGGATCTGACGCGGACCATTGTGGACCGTGGCACTGACAGTGCTGGCCGGGACCCGGGCGTCTGCCTGGGGCCCTGTGGGGAAGGCACCTTCTCCACGGCTGCCCGCAGGCTACGCGATCTCGCTCTCGGCGTACGTCGCCCGGGAACTTCGCCGACGCTCCGCGCGCTTGCATACAGTGGCAGGACCGGCAGGAAAACCGCGGTTTCGACGACCGCGTCCGCGATCGGAAGGGACGTACATGCCCATGGGTCACACGGCCACAGCCCAGGCAGGCTCCGGGGGCCTGACAGCGACCGAGCACCGCCTGGCCAACGGCCTGCGCGTGGTGCTCTCAGAGGACCACCTGACCCCCGTCGCGGCGGTGTGCCTCTGGTACGACGTCGGATCGCGCCACGAAGTCAAGGGGCGCACCGGACTCGCCCACCTCTTCGAGCACCTGATGTTCCAAGGCTCCGCCCAGGTCACGGGCAACGGGCACTTCGAGCTGGTCCAGGGCGCGGGCGGCTCCCTGAACGGCACCACGAGCTTCGAGCGCACCAACTACTTCGAGACCATGCCCGCCCACCAGCTGGAGCTCGCCCTCTGGCTGGAGGCCGACCGCATGGGCTCCCTGCTGACCGCCCTGGACGACGAGTCCATGGAGAACCAGCGCGACGTCGTCAAGAACGAGCGCCGCCAGCGCTACGACAACGTGCCCTACGGCACCGCCTTCGAGAAGCTCACCGCCCTCGCCTACCCGGAGGGCCACCCCTACCACCACACGCCGATCGGCTCCATGGCCGACCTGGACGCGGCGACCCTGGAGGACGCGCGCGCGTTCTTCCGCACGTACTACGCGCCGAACAACGCCGTGCTGTCGGTCGTCGGCGACATCGACCCCGAGCAGACCCTCGCCTGGATCGAGAAGTACTTCGGGTCCATCGCCGGTCACGACGGCAAGCCCGCGCCCCGGGACGGCTCCCTGCCGGACGTCATCGGCGAGCAGCTGCGCGAGGTCGTCGAGGAGGAGGTCCCGGCGCGCGCCCTGATGGCCGCCTACCGTCTGCCGCAGGACGGCACGCGCGAGTGCGACGCCGTCGACCTGGCGCTCACCGTCCTCGGCGGCGGCGAGTCCTCCCGCCTCTACAACCGTCTGGTGCGCCGCGACCGCACGGCGGTGGCGGCCGGCTTCGGTCTGCTGCGCCTCGCGGGAGCGCCCTCCCTGGGCTGGCTGGACGTGAAGACCTCCGGCGACGTCGAGGTGCCCGTCATCGAGACCGCCATCGACGAGGAGCTCGCCCGGTTCGCCGAAGAGGGGCCCACGGACGAGGAGATGGAGCGCGCCCAGGCGCAGTTGGAACGCGAGTGGCTGGACCGGCTGGGCACGGTCGCCGGCCGCGCCGACGAACTGTGCCGGTTCGCCGTGCTGTTCGGTGACCCGCAGCTCGCCCTGACCGCCGTCCAGCGCGTGCTGGACGTGACGGCGCAGGAGGTGCGCGAGGTCGCGAAGGCCCGGCTGCGCCCCGACAATCGCGCGGTGCTGGTGTACGAGCCCACGGAGGGCACGGAGAGCGCCGAAGACGCCGCGACCACCGCCGACGACCACGACGAGGAGGCGGCCAAGTGACCGAGCTCGCCACGATGGACTTCCACCCCCAGCCGCAGGCGGGCGACGCCAAGCCGTGGGCGTTCCCGGCCCCCGAGCGCGGAACCCTCGACAACGGGCTGACCGTCCTGCACTGCCACCGCCCCGGCCAGCAGGTCGTCGCCGTCGAGGTCCTCCTCGACGCGCCCCTGGACGCCGAGCCGGCCGGCCTCGACGGCGTCGCCACGATCATGGCGCGCGCCTTCTCCGAGGGCACCGACAAGCACTCCGCCGAGGAGTTCGCCGCCGAGCTGGAGCGCTGCGGCGCCACCCTCGACGCCCACGCCGACCACCCCGGCGTCCGCGTGAGCCTGGAGGTCCCGGCCTCCCGGCTGGCCAAGGCCCTCGGTCTGGTCGCCGACGCCCTCAGGGCGCCCGCGTTCGCCGACAGCGAGGTCGAGCGCCTCGTCCGCAACCGCCTGGACGAGATCCCGCACGAGCTGGCCAACCCCTCCCGGCGCGCGGCCAAGGAGCTCTCCAGGGAGCTGTTCCCGGCCGACGCGCGCATGTCGCGCCCGCGTCAGGGCACCGCGGAGACGGTCGAGAACATCGACTCCGCGGCCGTGCGCGCCTTCTACGAGAAGCACGTCCGCCCCGCCACGGCCACCGCCGTGATCGTCGGCGACCTCACCGACGTCGACCTGGCGGCGCTCCTCGGCGACACCCTGGGCGCGTGGACGGGTTCCGCCGCGCAGCCGCGCCCGGTGCCGCCGGTCACCGCCGACGACAACGGCCGGGTCGTCATCGTGGACCGCCCCGGCGCCGTCCAGACGCAGCTGCTGATCGGCCGGATCGGACCCGACCGGCACGCACGCGTGTGGCCCGCGCAGGTGCTCGGCACGTACTGCCTCGGCGGCACCCTCACCTCCCGCCTGGACCGCGTCCTGCGCGAGGAGAAGGGCTACACCTACGGCGTGCGCGCCTTCGGACAGGTCCTGCGGTCCGCTCCGGACGGCTCGGGCGCCGCCATGCTCGCCATCAGCGGCTCGGTCGACACCCCCAACACCGGCCCCGCGCTGGGCGACCTCTGGCAGGTGCTGCGCACGCTGGCCGAGGGCGGGCTGACCGACGCCGAGCGCGACGTCGCGGTGCAGAACCTCGTCGGCGTGGCGCCGCTGAAGTACGAGACCGCCGCGGCCGTCGCCGCCACGCTCGCCGACCAGGTCGAGCAGCACCTGCCGGACGACTTCCAGGCGACGCTCTATCAGCAGCTCGCCGCCACCGGCACCGTGGAGGCCACCGCGGCCGCCGTGAGCGCCTTCCCGGTGGATCGTCTGGTGACCGTGCTCGTCGGTGACGCGGCGCAGATCAAGGAGCCGGTCGAGGCCCTCGGCATCGGCGAGGTGAAGGTCGTCACGGCCGACTGACGCACAGGCACGCGTGGAGCCCCGGTGACGTTGTGCGTCATCGGGGCTCCGTGATGTCCGAATTGAGGGAGTGACTGCCCGTCTGCCCTGTGGGATGCGCTACAAAAGGCGGCTTTCGTTTGGGAATTGAAGGCGGCCGCGTCTAGGTTCGTCCGGGCTGTTCGTCGGGCACTGCGCCGCACCCGCGGCACCGGACAGCCATCGCCGAGTCCCCGTACGGCGCGAGCCAGGGGAGCCGGGGACCCACCTGTGAAGTCCCTGGGGTGAATCGGACGCCCGCGCGAGTCGCGAGGGGGTCCGTAGGAGACCTTCCTGCTCCGAACCCGTCAGCTAACCCGGTAGGCGAGAGGGAAGGAAAGGACCGCTCAACTTCATGGCGTTCACCTGCGCCACCGGGAAGCACCGTCGTCCCGGTCGGATGCGGCGCACCTCCGCGCGCGCGGCGAGCATCGCCGCACTGACCACCACGGGCGTCATCGCCACCGTCGCCTCCGGCTCCGCCGTCGCCGCCGAGCCCACGCCCTCCGTCGAGCAGACCGGCCTCGTCCCGGTCGTCACCGTCGGCGACTCCATCGCCCAGCAGGTCGACGACCAGGCCGCCGCCCAGCAGCAGGCGGCCCAGGAGGCCGCCGAGGTGAAGAAGGCCGCCGTCATGGCGGCCATGAAGGTCAGGGAAGAGCGGGCGGCCCGGGCGCGCGCCGCCCGCGCCGCCGAGCGCAAGCGCCTGAACACCTTCGTCCCGCCGATCAGCGGCTCGTACGTCTCCACGGGCTACAAGTCCGGCGGCTCCCTGTGGTCCTCCGGCAGCCACACCGGCATCGACTTCCACGCCTCCAGCGGCACCACCGTGCACGCCGTCGGGCTCGGCACCGTCGTCGAGGCCGGCTGGGGCGGCGCCTACGGCAACCAGGTCGTGATCCGGATGAGCGACGGCACGTACACCCAGTACGGCCATCTGTCGTCCATCGGCGTCTCGGTCGGCGAGAAGGTCACCCCGGGCCGGCAGATCGGCCTGTCGGGCGCCACCGGCAACGTCACCGGCCCGCACCTGCACTTCGAGGCCCGCACCAGCCCGGAGTACGGCTCGGACATCGACCCCGTCGCCTACCTCCGCAAGCACGGCGTGAACGTCTGACGCCGCACGGCGCACCGGACCCACAGCCCCGGCCCGTCAGGGACGCATCGACAGCGTCCCTGACGGGCCGGGGCTTTCGTGGTCGCGCGCTTTCCCCGCTTCACCGCCTCCGCTGTCCAAAAAATATCCATGGATTCCGGCCCGCCATCGGAAATTCCCGCACATTGCAATAGAGTCACGGAACGGGCGTCGCTCGTCGACGTTTCACGGGGACAAAGGCGGAGGTCGGTCATGCGTATTCCGGCGCACTCGGTGTGCACGGCCATCCGGGACGACATCGTCGCGGGTGTCTACGAGCGCGGCAGCCGCCTCACCGAGGAACTCCTCGCCCGCCGGTACGGCGTCTCGCGCGTCCCTGTCCGCGAGGCCCTGCGCACGCTGGAGGCGGAGGGCTTCGTGGTCACGCGCCGGCACGCGGGCGCGTGCGTCGCGGAACCGACCGAGCAGGAGGCCGCCGACCTGCTGGAGATGCGCCTGCTGCTGGAGCCGCTCGGCGCCTCCCGGGCCGCCCAGCGGCGCACCGAGGCGCATCTGAAGGTACTGCGCGGCCTGGTCCGGCTGGGTCAGGAGCGCGCCAGGCGGGGCGGCAGCGAGGATCTGCGCTCCCTGGGCGGCTGGTTCCACGAGACGCTCGCCCAGGCCTGCGGCAGTCATGCCCTGTCCTCCACGCTGACCCGGCTGCGCCACAAGATCGCCTGGATGTACGCGGTGGAGGCGCCGGCCGACCCGGTGGAGTCATGGGCGGAGCACGGCGCGATCGTGGACGCGGTGGCGCGCGGCGACGGGGAGCGGGCGCGGGCGATCACGGCGCTGCACACCGAGCGCGCCGCCGCCGCGCATCGGCTGCGCTTCGCCGGCGGGGGCGGGGCGGAGCGTGTGAGGACTTCGCAACACGCCGTCAACATGTCAGGCCGCCGGCATTAACACGGGAGCCGTATACAAAGAGGGGATATTCGGCGGGACGTATTTCCGCTGCCTTTTCATGTTGCGCGCCCGGAATTGACCGGCCGCGCTCTTCGGGCGTCCGCGAATCCCTCTGCGGGCCTTTTCCGTCCCGGTCGGCGGTGACGCATTCCCCAAGAATTCTGCCGGTAATTGCGGCCGGCCGGCGAGTGGCCGGCGAAGGGCCTGCGGGGGGCTGAAACGGCGAAGCCGCGCCGCCCGGGTGGGGCGACGCGGCTCCATGGGTGCCGCGAGCGTGGCTCAGACGGTCTCGGGAAGCTCCTCGAGGCCCTCGGAGACCAGCTTGGCCAGCCGGTCCAGGGCGGCGTCCGCGCCCTCGGCGTCGGAGGCGAGGACGATCTCCTCGCCGCCCTGGGCGCCCAGACCGAGGACGGCCAGCATGGACGCCGCGTTGACGGGGTCGCCGCCCGCCTTGGCGATCGTCACCGGGACGCCTGCGGCCGTGGCGGCTCGGACGAAGATGGAGGCGGGGCGGGCGTGAAGGCCCTCGGCCCAGCCGACGTTGACGCGGCGCTCAGCCATGTGATGCTGCCCTTCGCTGTTCAGGGTTGTCTAGACCAGTGTTCCACACGTGAAGCAAGCCCGGAACGGGCTCGTCCCGCTCCGCCGGCGGACGTAGGATCGCGGCCTCGACCCCACGGTTTCGTCCTCACAGACTGCCTCGCGCCGTTGTCGTACGCGAGCCGTACTCTGGGCCCCATGCAGAGCGCGCCGGACCGGCACGAGTACCCCGCCCACTGGGAAGCCGACGTGGTGCTGCGCGACGGCGGCACCGCGCGCATCCGCCCCATCACCGTCGATGACGCCGAGCGCCTGGTCAGCTTCTACGAGCAGGTCTCGGACGAGTCGAAGTACTACCGCTTCTTCGCGCCCTACCCGCGTCTGTCCGCCAAGGACGTCCACCGCTTCACGCACCACGACTTTGTGGACCGGGTGGGACTCGCGGCCACGGTCGGCGGCGAGTTCATCGCCACCGTACGCTATGACCGCATCGGCGCCGACGGCATGCCCGCCTCCGCACCCGCGGACGAGGCCGAGGTCGCCTTCCTCGTGCAGGACGCCCACCAGGGCAGGGGCGTCGCCTCGGCGCTGCTGGAGCACATCGGGGCCGTCGCCCGCGAGCGCGGCATCCGTCGGTTCGCCGCCGAGGTGCTCCCCGCCAACAGCAAGATGATCAAGGTGTTCACGGACGCCGGGTACACCCAGAAGCGCAGCTTCGAGGACGGCGTCGTCCGTCTGGAGTTCGACCTCGAACCCACCGAACGCTCCCTGGCGGTGCAGCGCGCGCGTGAACAGCGCGCCGAGGCCCGCTCCGTACGACGGCTCCTGGCCCCCGGCTCGGTCGCCGTCGTCGGCGTCGGCCGCGCGCCCGGCGGCGTCGGCCGCGGCGTCCTCGGCAACCTGCGCGACGCGGGTTTCACGGGGCGCCTGTACGCGGTGAACAAGGCGTTCCCCGAGGACCTCGAGGAGATCGACGCGGTACCCGCCCACCGGTCCGTGGGAGAGATCGAGGCACACGTCGACCTCGCGGTCGTCGCCGTCCCCGCCGAGCACGTGCCCGAGGTGGTCGCCGAATGCGGTGAACACGGCGTGCAGGGACTCGTCGTGCTCGCCGCCGGCTACGCCGAGAGCGGCCCCGAAGGGCGCGAGCGCCAGCGCGCACTCGTCCGCCAGGCGCGCGCGTACGGAATGCGGATCATCGGCCCCAACGCCTTCGGGATCGTCAACACCGCACCGACGGTGCGGCTCAACGCCTCACTGGCGCCGGAGATGCCGCGGCCCGGCCGCATCGGCTTGTTCGCCCAGTCCGGCGCCATCGGCGTCGCCCTCCTGTCCCGCCTGCACCGGCGCGGCGGAGGCGTCACCGGCGTCACCGGCGTGTCCACGTTCATCTCCTCCGGCAACCGCGCCGACGTCTCCGGCAACGACGTCCTCCAGTACTGGTACGACGACCCCGACACCGACGTCGCCCTGATGTACCTGGAGTCCATCGGCAATCCCCGCAAGTTCACCCGCCTGGCACGCCGTACGGCGGCGGCGAAGCCCCTGGTGGTCGTGCAGGGCGCCGGATCCGCGCCGCAGGGCCACGCCGTACGGGCCACACGGCTGCCGCACGCGACCGTGTCCGCGCTGCTGCGGCAGGCCGGGGTGATCCGGGTGGAGACCATCACCGAACTCGTCGACGCCGGCCTGCTGCTCGCCCGCCAGCCGCTGCCGAACGGCCCCCGGGTGGCCATCCTCGGCAACTCCGAGTCGCTGGGCCTGCTGACGTACGACGCGTGCCTCTCCCAGGGCCTGCGCCCGCTGCGGCCGCGGGACCTGACCACCCAGGCCACGGCGGAGGACTTCCACGCGGCGCTGGCCCGCGCCCTGGCCGACGACACGTGCGACGCGGTGGTGGTCACGGCGATCCCCGCGATCGGCGAGGGATCGCCCGGGGACGCGGAGCTGGCCGAGGCGCTGCGCACGGCCGCGGCCGCCGGCCCCGCCAAGCCGGTGCTCGTCGTGCACGTGGAACTCGGCGGCCTCGCGGAGGCCCTGTCGGCAGCCGCCGGCACGGCCCCCCGCGCGCGTGCCGCCGCGACCACGGAGCCGCATTCCCATCCGGCCCCGCCCCGCACGGCCGACGCGCCCGCGCCCCCCGCGTCCCGGCCCCCGGGCTCCACGCCGTCCCCGGCCGGCGCCCCCGAGGGTGCTCACCTCATCCCCGCCTATCCCGCCGCCGAACGCGCGGTCCGCGCCCTCTCCGAAGCCGTGAGGTACGCGCACTGGCGCCGCGAGGCCGCCGACCCCGGCAAGGTGCCCGAGTACGACGACATCGACGAGAGGGGCGCCGCCGAGCTGATCGACGGGCTGCTCGCGCGCGGGCAGGGCCTCACCCTCGGCGCCGACGAGACCCGTGAGCTCCTCGGCCGTTACGGGGTCCACGTGCGCCCGGCCGTCCCGGCGCCCACCCCCGACGAGGCCGCGCGAGCCGCCGACGCCCTCGGCTACCCCGTCGCCCTCAAAGCCACCGCCCCCCACCTGCGCCACCGCGCCGACCTGGGCGGCGTCCGCCTCGACCTCGCCGACGAAGAGCAACTGCGCCGCTCCTACGCCGAGTTGACGGAGCTCTTCGGCAGCGCAGAGGAACTGCGCCCGGTCGTCCAGGCCATGGCGCCGCGCGGAGTCGACACGGTCGTCCGCGCGGTGATCGACCCGGCGGCCGGCGCGGTGCTCTCCTTCGGTCTCGCCGGAGCCGCATCCCAACTGCTCGGGGACATGGCGCACCGCCTCGTGCCCGTCACCGACCGCGACGCGGCCTCCCTGGTCCGCTCCATCCGGACCGCCCCGCTCCTGTTCGGCTGGCGCGGCTCCGCCGCCGTCGACACCCCCGCTCTGGAGGAACTCCTGCTGCGGGTCTCCCGGCTGGTCGACGACCATCCCGAGGTCGTCGCGGTCACCCTGGAACCGGTCGTCGTCGCCCCGCACGGCCTCAGCGTCCTCGGCGCCTCCGTCCGTCTCGCGCCCCCGCCCGCCCGGGGCGACCTCGGCCCGCGCACCCTCCCGGTCTACTGAACGCGAGCGTTCCCGCGCAGTCAGTGGGTCCCCGTAGGATGGACCGCATGGCCAAGACCAGTACGACGACCCAGGGGCTGCGTGCGGCGATCGAGCGCAGCGGCTACTACCCGGCCCTCGTGGCCGAGGCGGTGGAGGCCGCCGTGGGCGGCGAGCCCATCCGGTCGTACCTGGTCCACCAGGAGACCACCTTCGACCAGAACGAGGTCCGCCGGCATGTGACCGTGCTGGTCCTCACCGGCAACCGCTTCATCGTCAGCCACACCGACGAGCAGGCCGCCGACAGCACCTCCCCGACGCCCTACGCCACGACGTCCACGGAGTCCGTGAAGATCGGCCGGATCTCGTCGGTCGTCGTCAGCCGTGTGGTCGCCAACCCCGAGTCGTACACCGCGGGCAGCGTCCCGCGCGAAGTCGTCCTGACCATCGGCTGGGGCGCCGTCTCCCGCATCGACCTGGAACCCGCCGCCTGCGGCGACCCCAACTGCGACGCCGACCACGGCTACACCGGCAACTCCACGGCGGACGACCTCAGCCTGCGCGTCAGCGAGGCCGGAGACGGCCCGGAGACGGTGCGCCAGGCGCTCGCCTTCGCGCAGTCCCTCTCCGAGGCGACCGCGGACGTCACCCGCTGATGGCCGCGCCCGCCGCCTGGGACGACCCGGAGCCCCTCGCCGTCTCCTCCGCGCCCGTCCCCGAGTACGGCTCCGGCTCCCTCGCCGACCTGCTGCCCACCCTGGCCGCGGGCATGGGCGTCCCCGGCATGACCGCGTCGATCACGGAACTGACCCCGGCCGACCGCAACTGCGTCTTCCTGATCGACGGCCTCGGCTGGGAGCAGATCCGGTCCCACCCGGACGAGGCGCCCTACCTGCACGCCCTCCTCGGCAGCTCCCGCGGCGGCACCGGACGCCCGATCACGGCCGGCTTCCCCGCGACCACCGCGACCTCCCTCGCCTCCGTGGGCACCGGCCTCCCGCCCGGGGCGCACGGCCTGCCCGGCTACACCGTGCGCAACCCGGACACCGGCGAGCTGATGAACCAGCTCCGCTGGCAGCCCTGGACGCCGCCGCACCCCTGGCAGCCGTACCCCACGGTCTTCCAGCTCGCCGACGCGGCCGGAGTGCACGCCGCCCAGGTGTCCTCGCCCCACTTCGAGACCACCCCGCTGACCAAGGTGGCGCTCAGCGGCGGCAGGTTCCACGGCCGCCTCACCGGCGAGGAGCGTGTGGACTTCGCGGCGGAGCAACTCGCCGCCGGCGACCGCTCCCTGGTCTACACGTACTACGCCGAACTCGACGGCGCGGGGCACCGCTACGGCGTCGCCTCCGACACCTGGCGCGGCCAGCTGATGTACGTCGACCGGCTCGTCCAGCGCCTGGCCGAGCAACTCCCGCCGCGCAGCGCGCTCTACGTCACCGCCGACCACGGCATGCTCGACGTGCCCTTCGACGAGCAGCACCGCATCGACTTCGACGAGGACTGGGAGCTGAGCGCCGGAGTCGCCCTGCTGGGCGGCGAGGGCCGGGCCCGTCACGTCTACGCCGTACCGGGCGCCGAGGGCGACGTCCTGACCTGCTGGCGCGAGGTCCTCGGCGAGCAGTTCTGGGTGGCCTCACGCGAGGAGGCCGTCGCGGCGGGCTGGTTCGGCCCGCACATCGACGAACGCGTGTACGCCCGCCTCGGCGACGTGGTCGCGGCCGCGCGGGACGACGTCCTGATCATCGCCTCCGCGCGGGAGCCGAAGGAGTCGGCGATGGTCGGCAACCACGGCTCCATGACCCCCGCCGAACAGCTCGTCCCGCTCCTCGAAGTACGCTCCTGACGGCTCCCGCCCCCCGTCACCGACACGCCATCGACCCCGCCGAAAGGTGCGCAACCCCCCATGCCCGAGCTGGTGTTCTTCTCCGGAACCATGGACTGCGGGAAGTCGACGCTGGCTCTCCAGATCGAGCACAACCGCTCCGCCCGCGGACTCCAGGGCATGATCTTCACCCGCGACGACCGCGCGGGCGAGGGCAAGCTGTCCTCCCGTCTCGGTCTGGTCACCGACGCGGTCGAGGTCGAGGACGGACGCGACCTGTACGCCTACCTGGTCGACCACCTCTCGCAGGGCGGCCGCGCCGACTACGTGATCGCGGACGAGGCGCAGTTCCTCGCCGAGGAGCAGATCGACCAGCTCGCGCGCGTGGTGGACGACCTCGGCATCGACGTCTACGCCTTCGGCATCACCACCGACTTCCGCTCCAAGCTGTTCCCCGGTTCCCAGCGGCTCGTGGAACTCGCCGACCGTGTCGAGGTGCTCCAGGTCGAGGCCCTGTGCTGGTGCGGCGCCCGGGCCACGCACAACGCCCGCACCGTCGGCGGCGTCATGGTCGTCGAGGGAGCCCAGGTCGTCATCGGCGACGTCAACCAGGCGAACACCATCGGCTACGAGGTCCTGTGCCGCCGGCACCACCGGCGCCGTATGACGGCGGCCACGGCCCGGGCGGCGGCGCTGTCGCCGGACGTCCTGCCGGTGCAGCAGGTCTGAGGGACCGGCGGAGCGCCGGCTCAGCCGCAACGCTGGATCAGCGCGAAGCGGGCACCCTCCGGGTCGGCGACGTCCACCACGCGCCCGTGCCCACCGTCACGCACCGGACGCACGACATGCCCGCCCAGGCCGAGGAACCGTGCGAGCGCCTCGTCCACGTCGTCCACCTCGAAGTACGTCACCCAGTGCGGCCCCCGGACCCGGGGCAACGCGGCGCCCACGCCCCGCACGCCGGCCACCGGCCGGCCGTCGACGAGCAGGGTCACGTGATCCGCGTCGGCCGACCCCTCCGTCTGCCGCCCGTAGCCGAACACCGTCTCGTAGAACTTGGCGACGCCGGCGGCCTCGTAGGTCACCAGTTCGTTCCACGCGGGCGTGCCGTGCACGCCGGTGACGGCAGTGCCGAGGTGGGCCGCCGACTGCCAGACGCCGAAGACCGCGCCCGAGGGGTCCAAGCCGATGGCCAGGCGCCCGGCGTCACCGGCGTCGAGCGGGCCGACCCCGACAGTGCCGCCGCACAGGCGCACCGTCTCGGCGGTGGCGTCCACACGGTCCGAGGCGAGATAGGGCGTCCAGGCGACCGGGAGGCGCCGGTCCGGGGGGAGCCGCCCGATGCCGGCCACCTCACGGCCGTCCAGCAGCGCCCGCACATAGGGGCCGAGTTGCGGCGGACCGGACCGGAACTCCCAGCCGAACAGCTCGCCGTAGAACTCCTGGGCGGCGGTCGGCCCGTGCACCATGAGACTCACCCAGCAGGGCGTGCCGAGAGCCGGCCGGGCGGATGCCGCGCCGCTCGGACCGGCGGATGATCCGGGTGCACGTCCCTCGGTCATCGTCACCCCTTCCCGGCCCCGCGCGCCGGCCGCCGGACGACGGTCGGTCCTACGCCGTGTGCCCGGCGCCGTACGCCTCGTGACCGGAGCCGTCCGGCCGAGCACAGTAGCCGGACATGGACGACGGGACCACCCTGTGCGCAAGGATGGTGGCCATGAACGCCATCATCTCCGCATCCGAACTCGCGAGCGCCCTGGCAGGCGACGCCCCGCCGGTCGTTCTCGACGTCCGCTGGCAGCTCACCCTGGCGAAGGCGGCGGGCGCGCCGGCCTTCGACGGCCGGGCCGCGTACGCCTCGGGACATGTGCCCGGCGCCGTCTACGTCGACCTGGACCGCGAGCTGGCCGGAACACCCGGCGCGCGCGGGCGTCATCCCCTGCCGGACCTGGCGGAGTTCGGCGCCGCCATGCGCCGGGCGGGCGTGTCGACGGCCCGCCCGGTCGTCGTGTACGACGGCGGGCAGGGCTGGGCGGCGGCCCGCGCGTGGTGGCTGCTGCGCTGGACGGGGCATCCGGATGTGAGGGTCCTCGACGGCGGCCTGCCGTCCTGGCAGGGCGAGTTGCAGACCGACGTGCCCGTGCCCGCGGAGGGCGACTTCGCGCCGGCGCCGGCCGCCGCGGAGCTCCTCGACGCGGACGGGGCCGCTGCGCTGGCCCGCTCCGGTGTGCTGCTCGACGCGCGCGCGGGGGAGCGGTACCGGGGCGAGGTGGAGCCGATCGACAGGGTGGGCGGCCACATCCCGGGCGCGCTCTCCGCGCCCACCACCGACAACGTCGGGCCGGACGGCCGCTTCCTGCCCGCCGGGGACCTGAGGGACCGTTTCAAGGCGCTCGGAGCCACCGAGGACACGCGGGTGGGCGTGTACTGCGGCTCGGGCGTCTCCGGCGCGCACGAGGTCCTGGCACTGGCCGTGGCGGGCGTCCCGGCGGCCCTGTACGTCGGCTCCTGGTCGGAGTGGTCCTCGGACCCGTCCCGCCCCGTCGCGGTGGGCCCCGACCCTCAGTGAGCCCTGGCCCACGGGCACATGCGTGAGGGCCGCACCGGACAGGTGCGGCCCTCACGAAGGCTGCAAGCCGTGAGCGTCCCGAAGCCGGCCGACCACGCGCCGAGCCGCCGAACCGGCGGCCGCCAGGCGGGCCGTCGTCCGGGGTCGGTGCGAGGACGCCTTACTCCTGCTTCTTGCGCCGGGTGCCGAACACGATCTCGTCCCAGCTCGGCACCGCGGCGCGGCGGCCCGGGCGGACGCCGTCCGCCTCGGCCTGGCGGTCGGTGGCGCCGACCAGCCGGTCCCGGTGACTGCTGACCGAACGCGGCATCAGGACGTCCGCGTAGGCGGAGCCGGCGGACGCGGCGGTCGCCGGGGTCTCCTCGACGGCCTCTTCCTCGACCGGTTCGTCCGGCTCCTCCGACGGGCGTTCGGGGACGATCAGGTCGCCACGGAAGCTCGGCACCGCCTCCAGCAGGCTGGTCAGCGAGTCACGCTCCCGTTCGACGCCGCTCTCCTCGGGCGGCTCGGAGGCCGGCGCGGGCAGGCTCGGCCGCTCCAGGGCGCGGTCCATCGTCCGCTCGCGCGGCAGCCGTGCGATACGCGGGACGAACGGAAAACTGGGCTCCGGCGCGGCGAGGTCGTCGGACTCGCCGATCAGCGAGCGCGCCTCGTCGTCGACGGCCTGGACGAGCCGCCGCGGCGGGTCGTAGGTCCAGCTCGCCGAGTGCGGTTCGCCCGCGACCCGGTAGACCAGCATGACCTCCCAGGTGCCGTCGTCGCGGCGCCAGGAGTCCCACTGGACGGTGTCCTTGTCGGCGCCGCGCAGCAGCAGCCGTTCCTGTACGGCCTCGCCCAGTTGGGGGCCGGCGTTCTCGCCCGGCCGGCGGACGGGCGTCTTGCGGGCCCGCTCGGCCATGAAGGCGCGCTCGGCCAGCACGGGCCCCTCGAAGCGGCGTACGCGATCGACGGGGATGCCCGCCATCTGGGCGACCTCTTCAGCGGTCGCGCCGGCTCGTATACGCGCCTGGATGTCACGGGGGCGGAGATGGCTCTCCACCTCGATCTCGATCTGGCCGAGGCGGGGACGGTCGCCGCGGACGGCGGCGCGCAGACGCTCGTCGATGGGAAGCGTGTACTCCGTGCTGTCCGCAGCCTTCAGCACCAGCCGTGTGCCGTCATTCGAGACGGCCACGACACGCAGTTCGGGCATGGGGACCTCCCGGGTGGTGCCTGCCGACGTCACGTGCGTCGCTGCTTCCGCTAGTCGAGTGTGGCCTGCCCGGGTGCAGCCTGCCACAACCTTGCCGAGTTGCCCGGCGTGTCGGGCACGCGCCCTGACGCGCCGTTATGGCACGGTTACCTTTTCGCCACGCTAAGTGACCAACTCCGTCACCCTGTGCAACCTTTCCCCCTCCTGGCGGTCCGGTGAGGCCCCGGACGCCCTGGCGGGAGACCGGACCCAGGGCTCGCAACAGTACTCCATTCGGGCCACCTGCGTGGATTGGCGCGCCGCCCAACTTCTGACGCGGGGCGGGACTTGACTCCCGGATGCCCGATTTTCGCGATCTTGAACGTGGTGTATTTCACGCGAACGACGGAAACGGGACCAGGCGCCCACCGGGGACGTTACGCCCCCAGAACCCTCCGCAAGTAGTCGTTCTGGAAACGGCGTTCGGGATCGAGCCGGTCCCGCAGCGCGGTGAACTCCCCGAAGCGCGGATAGACCGAGGCGAAGTACTCCGCGTCGCGCGTGTGCACCTTGCCCCAGTGCGGCCGGCCCTCGTGCGCGGTGAAGATCCGCTCGGCGGCGGTGAAGTACCCCTGGTACGGCGTGCCCTTGACCATGTGGACGGCGATGTACGCGCTGTCGCGGCCGGAGGCGGTGGACAGGGTGATGTCGTCGGCGGGGGCCGTGCGCACCTCCACCGGGAAGCTGACGCGCAGACCCGAGCGGTCGACCATCGCCTTCAGCTCCCGCAGCGTGTCGGTCACCGCCTCGCGCGGGACGGCGTACTCCATTTCCACGAACCGCACCCGGCGCGGGGAGGTGAACACCTTGTACGGGATGTCGGTGTAGGTGCGCGCCGACAGGGCCTTGCTGGAGATACGGGCGATCGACGGGATCGTCGCGGGCGCCGCGCGGCCGACCCACTGGGCCACCTGGAAGACGCCGTTGGACAGGAACTCGTCCTCGATCCACCCCGAGACCTGGCTCACCGGCCGGCGTGGACCGGCGCTGCGGTTGTTGCGCTTGGTGTTGGTGCTGCCGGTGTGCGGGAACCAGTAGAACTCGAAGTGCTCGTTCTCGGCCCACAGTTGGTCGAACTCGGCGAGCACCCTGTCGAAGGGCATCGGCTCCTCGCGCGCGGTGAGCAGGAAGATCGGCTCCACGGCGAAGGTGATGGCGGTGACGACGCCGAGGGCGCCCAGGCCGATCCGGGCCGCGGAGAAGACTTCCGGGTTCTCCTTCTCGGAACAGACGAGCACCGAGCCGTCCGCCGTGACCAGCTCCAGCCCCTTGATCTGCGCGGCGATGGAGGCCGAGTCGCGGCCCGTGCCGTGGGTGCCGGTGCTGGTGGCGCCCGAGACGGTCTGCTCCATGATGTCGCCCATGTTGGTGAGCGAGAGCCCTTCGCGCGCGAGGGCCATGTTGAGCCTCTTGAGGGGCGTGCCGGCCTCGACCGTGACGGTCATGGCCGTCCGGTCGATGTCGCGGATGCCGGTCAGCAGCTGAGGGCGGATCAGCACGCCGTCGGTCGCCGCGATCGAGGTGAAGGAGTGGCCGGTGCCGACCGCCTTGACCTTCAGTCCGTCCTCCGCGGCCCGGCGCACGGCGGCGGCCAGCTCGTCGACGGAAGCGGGCGTGACCTCCCGCGCGGGCCGGGCGACGACGTTGCCGCCCCAGTTACGCCACGTTCCGCTCTTCGCGCTCGCTGTGCTGCTCAACGGTGCCTCCCCGACCCGGCGCCGGCCTGCTGAGCCGGCGGTACCCCAGGAAACCGACCGCGACCGCGACGGCCCCGGACACCGCCGGAACCCCGTACCCGGCCCGCGCGCCGGCCGCGTCGATGACCCAGCCGGCGATGGAGGAGCCGAGCGCGACCCCGACCGCGAGCCCGGTGCTCACCCAGGTCATGCCCTCGGTCAGTTGCGCGCGTGGTACGTGCTCTTCGATGAGGGACATGGTGGTGATCATCGTGGGAGCGATGGCCAGACCCGCTACGAACAGCGCCACGGCCAGAAACGGCAAGTTTCCGACCAGTAGGAGGGGGATCATACTCACGGCCATCATGAACACGCCCAACAGCCAGCGGCGTTCGGGCGCCCCCTTCGGTCGCAGCAGGCCGAAGACCAGCCCGGCGACGCAGGAACCCGCCGCGTAGAGCGCGAGAACGACGCTGGCGGCCCTCTTGTGGCCCTCCTCCTCGGCGAAGGCGACGGTGACCACGTCGACCGCCCCGAAGATCGCTCCGGTCGCCACGAAGGTGGCCACCAGGATCTGCAGGCCCGGCGAGCGCAGCGCCGAACCGCCGCCGCGCCGCGCGCGCGGGTGCGGCGCCGGCTCGGTGGCCCGCTGCGCGGTCAGCCAGAAGACGCCGACGGCGAGGAAGCAGGCCGCCAGCAACGGCCCCGCCTCCGGGAACCAGGTGGTGGAGAGCCCGATGGAGATGATCGGCCCGAAGATGAAGCACACCTCGTCCACCACGGACTCGAAGGAGTACGCGGTGTGCAGCTGTGGAGTCCCCCGGTACAGGGCCGCCCAACGGGCCCGGATCATCGCGCCGAGACTCGGCACGGCGCCGATCCCGGCGGAGCACACGAACAGCAGCCACTCCGGCCCGTCGAAGTGCGCCGCCAGCAGCAGCCCGGCCGCTGCGGCGAGCGCGAGCAGCGTCGCCGGGCGCAGCACCCGGCGCTGGCCGTGCCGGTCCACCAGGCGCGAGATCTGCGGCCCGAGGACCGCGGCCGACAGCGCGATGGTCGCCGACAGCGCGCCTGCGAGCCCGTAGCGCCCGGTGAGCTGGGAGATCATCGTGACGACGCCGATGCCCATCATCGACAGCGGCATCCGGCCGACGAACCCCGCGGCGCAGAAGCCCTTGGAGCCGGGGGCGGCGAACAGGGCGCGGTAGGGGCTGGGCACGAGGGTCTCCGGTGAAGAGCGCGACAGGGCCGTAAGGCGCGAATTCCGCTCATACAGCTTACGAAGTTAGGCAACCCTAACGCACGCCTCGTACGTCTGTTCCCGGTCACGTCCCGGACGGGCTTCGCGGCCGGGGGACGCGCCTGCACCCGGCCGGGTCCCCGCGGCCGTCCCGCACCCGGCGTTTCCCCGCTGTCAGTCGTGGGTGGCAGGATCGAAGGCATGCCAGACGCGCTCGATGCCACCCCGTACGACGCCCTGCTCCTGCTCTCCTTCGGCGGCCCCGAAGGCCCGGACGACGTGGTCCCGTTCCTGGAGAACGTGACCCGCGGGCGCGGCATCCCCAAGGAACGCCTCAAGGAGGTGGGGCAGCACTACTTCCTGTTCGGCGGGGTGAGCCCCATCAACGACCAGAACCGCGCCCTGCTGGACGCCCTGCGCAAGGACTTCGCCGGCCACGGCCTCGACCTGCCGGTCTACTGGGGCAACCGCAACTGGGCCCCGTACCTGACCGACACCCTGCGCGAGATGGTCGCCGACGGCCGCCGCCGCATCCTGGTCCTCGCCACCAGCGCCTACGCCTCCTACTCCGGCTGCCGCCAGTACCGGGAGAACCTCGCCGACTCGCTGGCCGCCCTGGAGGCCGAGGGCCTGCCCCTGCCGAAGATCGACAAGCTGCGGCACTACTTCAACCACCCGGGCTTCCTCGAGCCCATGATCGACGGCGTGGTCCGGTCCCTGGCCGAACTCCCGGAAGACGTTCGCGACGGCGCCCACATCGCGTTCACCACCCACTCGATCCCCGTCGCCGCGGCCGACACCTCCGGCCCCCTCGGGGACCACGGCGACGGCGGGGCGTACGTCGCCCAGCACCTGGACGTCGCCCGGCTCGTCGCCGACGCCGTCCGCGAGCGCACCGGCGTCGACCACCCCTGGCAGCTCGTCTACCAGTCCCGCTCCGGAGCACCGCACATCCCGTGGCTGGAGCCCGACATCTGCGACCACCTGGAGGAGCGGCACGCCGCCGGCGTCCCGGCGATCGTGATGGCGCCCATCGGCTTCGTCTCCGACCACATGGAGGTCCTCTACGACCTCGACACCGAGGCCAAGACCAAGGCCGGGGAGCTCGGCCTGCCCGTGCGCCGCTCGGCCACCGTCGGCGCCGACCCGCGCTTCGCCGCCGCCGTCCGCGAACTCGTCCTGGAGCGCGCAGCCGCCGAGAACGGCAAGGCCGGCGTCCCGTGCGCCCTGGGCGCGCTCGGCGCCTCCCACGACCTCTGCCCGGTCGGCTGCTGCCCGGCCCGCGCCCCCCGGCCCGCCGCCGCGGGCGCCGACAGCCCCTACGCGTGAGGAGCGCCGTGACCCACCCCCTGCACACGGAACTGCTCGACCTGGCCCAGGAGGCCGCCCGCAAGGCCGGCGCACTGCTGCGCGACGGCCGCCCCGCCGACCTCGCGGTCGCCGCCACCAAGTCCAGCCCCATCGACGTCGTCACCGAGATGGACATCGCGGCCGAGAAGCTGATCACCGGCCTCATCGCCGAGCGCCGCCCCGACGACGGCTTCCTCGGCGAGGAGGGCTCCTCCAGCGAGGGCCGCAGCGGCATCCGCTGGGTGATCGACCCGCTCGACGGCACCGTGAACTACCTCTACGGGCTGCCCACCTGGGCCGTGTCCATCGCGGCCGAACAGGACGGCGAGACCGTCGTCGGCGTCGTCGCGGTCCCGATGCGCGGCGAGACGTATTACGCGGTGCGCGGCGGCGGGGCCCGGGCGACCGGGGCCTGGGACGGCGAGCGCGTCCTCGCCTGCCGCCCCGCGGCCCCCCTGGAGCAGGCCCTGGTCTCCACCGGCTTCAACTACGTCACCGAGGTACGCGCCCACCAGGCCGAGGTCGCCCGGAGGCTCATCCCCCTGGTGCGCGACATCCGCCGCGGCGGATCGGCCGCCATCGACCTGTGCGACGTGGCCGCCGGCCGCCTCGACGGCTACTACGAGCGCGGCCTGCACCCCTGGGACCTCGCCGCGGGCGACCTGATCGCCCGGGAAGCGGGCGCGCTGACCTCTGGGCGCCCCTCACGGCGCCCCTCACGCGAGCTGGCGATCGCCGCGACCCCGGCCGTCTTCGAGCCGCTCCAGCGACTCCTGGAGGACTTCGGCGCCTGGCACGACTGAGCCGTGGCGCCGGGTCCGGCCGGACGCGGCGGAGGGGCCCCGGCGCTGGATTCGCCGGGGCCCCTCCGTCGTGCGTACGCGCGAACCGCTCAGACGCTCGTCGCGACCTCCACGCCGTGGTTGGCGGCGAGGCGGCGCAGGTCGTCGAGCTCGGCCAGCTCCACCTCGACGAGGAAGTCGTCGCCCTCGTCGCGAGCCCGGGTCAGGTCGGACTCGGTCGCCTCTATGCGCTGCAGAAGTCCTGCGGTGAATGCGTCCATGCTGCGCCCCCTCGTCCAGGGTCGTGGGTCGGTGGCACGGGGGTGTGCCGGGGTGGGAAGGGACGATCACGTCTCCCGTGAGTGCCCGGCGCTGCCCTGCTCGGGCGGCCACGGTGCCGGACATCCACGCCGCTCTGCGGAGGAGCAGACTGCGGAGTACCGCATGGTGCTGCGGCACATGCAGAGCGTGATCGCGGGGTGTAAAGCCGTCCTCCCCCCGCTCCCTCCCACGGAAACCTCAACCGAACGAGAAAATCCGGCATTCCCCGGCTTCACACCAGTCCTTCATGGCTCACTCACCCGCCTTACCGCCGACTTATGGACCAAAAGGGCAGGATGGAAGCCCACACCCACCAAGCCCCTGCCCGCGTGCGCCCACTGAGCGCTGCACGGGTGGACACAGGAAGGACAAGCGACGTGCGCGTACTCGTCGTCGAGGACGAGCAACTGCTCGCCGATGCGGTGGCCACCGGTCTGCGCCGGGAGGCCATGGCCGTCGACGTCGTGTACGACGGTGCGGCCGCCCTGGAGCGCATCGGCGTCAACGACTACGACGTGGTCGTTCTCGACCGCGACCTCCCGCTCGTGCACGGCGACGACGTCTGCCGCAAGATCGTCGAACTCGGCATGGCCACGCGCGTGCTGATGCTCACGGCCTCCGGCGACGTCAGCGACCGCGTCGAGGGGCTGGAGATCGGCGCCGACGACTACCTCCCCAAGCCCTTCGCCTTCAGCGAGCTCATCGCACGCGTGCGTGCCCTCGGCCGGCGCACCAGTGTGCCGCTGCCGCCCGTCCTGGAGCGCGCCGGCATCAAGCTCGACCCCAACCGCCGCGAGGTCTTCCGCGACGGCAAGGAGGTGCAGCTCGCCCCCAAGGAGTTCGCCGTCCTGGAGGTGCTGATGCGCAGCGAGGGCGCCGTCGTCTCCGCCGAGCAGCTCCTGGAGAAGGCCTGGGACGAGAACACCGACCCGTTCACCAACGTCGTGCGCGTGACCGTCATGACCCTGCGCCGCAAGCTCGGCGAACCCCCGGTGATCGTCACCGTCCCCGGCTCCGGCTACCGGATCTGATGCACCGTGGCCACGACACCCGCGCCTCCCCAGGCGCCTCCGAAGCCCACGTGGGACCCGCGAAGGCCGCAGGCGCCCTTCCCCTGGCTGCGCCCGACCATCCGGATAAGGCTCACCCTGCTGTACGGCGGCATGTTCCTGATCGCCGGCATCCTGCTGCTGTCGATCATCTACCTGCTGGCCGCGCAGGCGCTGAACGTCGGCAGCGAACTCCCGTTCAAGATCACCCAGGGCAAGGTCATCAGCCAGGTCTGCGACCTGCCCGGGTCGGCCACACCCGACGTGTTCAACCAGGCGATGAACGACTGCGTCAACGAACAGCGTCGGCACGCCCTGGACGACCTGCTCAGCCGCTCCCTGCTGGCCCTGCTCGGCCTCGCCGTCATCGCCTTCGCCTTCGGCTACGCCATGGCCGGCCGCGTCCTGGCCCCGCTCGGCCGCATCCTGCGCACCGCGCGCGCGGTGGCCGGCTCCGACCTGTCCCGCCGTATCGAGCTGGACGGACCGGACGACGAGCTGAAGGAGCTGGCCGACACCTTCGACGACATGCTGGAGCGGCTCCAGCGCGCCTTCACCGCCCAGCAGCGCTTCGTCGGCAACGCCTCGCACGAGCTGAGGACGCCGCTGGCGATCAACCGGACGCTCCTCGAGGTGCACCTCTCCGACCCGAACGCGCCCGTGGAGCTCCAGCAGCTCGGCAAGACGCTGCTGGCGACGAACGAACGCAGCGAGCAGCTCGTGGAGGGCCTGCTGCTGCTCGCCCGCAGCGACAACCAGATCGTCGAGCGCAAGCCCGTCGACCTGGCCGAGGTGGCCGGGCAGGCCATCGACCAGGTGCACGGCGAGGCGGAGGCCAAGGGCGTGGAGATCCGCGGCAAGCGCCAGAAGGCCGTCGTGCAGGGCAACGGAGTGCTCCTGGAGCGGATCGCTCTCAACCTCGTGCAGAACGCCGTACGCTACAACGTCCCGGCGGACGGCTGGGTCGAGGTGACCACCGAGGTCCAGCACGGTCAGGCGGTGCTCGTCGTATCGAACACAGGGCCGGTCGTTCCCGCGTACGAGATCGACAATCTTTTCGAGCCTTTCAGGCGGCTGCGCACGGAACGCACCGGGAGCGACAAGGGAGTCGGGCTCGGACTGTCCATCGTGCGGTCCGTGGCCCGGGCCCACGGCGGCCATATCGCGGCTCAACCACGCGAGGGAGGAGGGCTCGTGATGCGAGTCACCCTTCCCGTCTGAGATCATGTCGCCGACACACGCGGGGATGTTCGCTTTGCGCGGAATTTTCAAGACTGCGATTCGAGCCCGCCGTGTGTGATCGATCACAGGGGCGATTTTCTGGCCATCTACTCTCCGTGATCATGGATGCCTTCGAAAAGCCCGGAAACTCCGGGTTTTCGGGGGTCCTGATCACGGGAAGTACACGGTGAGGCGCCTTTGAAGTGCGGCATTCGGACCGTGTACGGTCCCGATCGCCATCCAACCCGATCACCCGTGAGGAGTCCGGTTGGGTGTCGATTGAGTAACAGACCTTGATGTGAGGCAAAATCTCCGCCTCGAGGCGGGCACAAGTCCGGCCTCTCACGCGTTACGTGCGCTGGAGACACCGCAGACACCCAGAGGGGGAGAGGCGAAATGGCAACCGATTACGACACCCCACGCAAGACCGATGACGATGTCGACTCCGACAGCCTTGAAGAGCTGAAGGCACGACGGAACGACAAGTCCGCTTCCGCCGTGGACGTCGATGAGTTCGAGGCCGCGGAAGGACTGGAACTGCCCGGCGCGGACCTCTCCAATGAGGAGCTGGCCGTCCGGGTGCTGCCCAAGCAGCAGGACGAGTTCACCTGCATGAGCTGCTTCCTGGTGCACCACCGCAGCCAGCTGGCCCGGGAGAAGAACGGCCAGCCGATCTGCCGCGACTGCGACTGAGGGCGGGTCGGCCGTGACTGGCTCGACCCCTCCTCGGAAGCGCCGCTTCCCTCGCCCGGGAGCGGACAAGGGGCCGTCCGACGGCCCTCACGGCGTGCGTGACGACGAGCGAGGCTCATCCGGCGCGGGAGTGCTCCCCGCAGGATCGGCCTCGCTCGCATCGGCGGACGACCGGGGTGACCTCCCGGCCGCCGCTCAAGACGCCGCGCCCGTCGCCCGACGACGGGCGGCGGCGATCCGGGACAAGGCCGTGAACCTGGCCAAGGACGGCGTCCGCAAGAGCGGCAGCCGCGCCCGGGCCGGCCTGGCCCACCTCGCCGACCGGATCATCGACATCGCGCCGCGGGTTCCCGTCCGGGACCTGCGGACCCTGCGCGGGCACTTTCCCGGCCTCGGACCGGAGCAGCTCGCCGACAAACTCGTCTCGGGCGCGGCCAAGGCCACGTCCACCGTCGGTGCGGGCGTGGGCGCGGCAGCGATGCTCCCCGTACCGCCCGCGATGCCGGCCGAGATCGCCGCGGAGATCACGGGCGTCGCCGCGATCGAGCTCAAGCTGATCGCCGAACTCCACGAGGTGTACGGCGTACGACCGCCCGGGAACCTCAAGGACCGCAGCACCACGTATCTGCGTGTGTGGTCGGGCGAGCGTGGAGTGGACCCGCTCAAACCCGGCTCCCTCAACTCCGCCCTCGGCGGTCAGATGAAGCGCGAGCTGCGGCAGCAGATCATGAAGCGCATGGTCCGCGACCTGCCCAACCTGATGCCCTTCCTGGTGGGCGCGGCCGTGGGCGCGCTGATGAACCGGCGGGACACCAAGAGGCTGGCGGCGAAGGTCCGCGCCGACCTGCGCAAGCGCCAGGTGCCCTGGGACGCGCTGCCCGAACTGCCGCCCCTGGAGACACCGGAGCACCCGCTGCCTCTCGCCGGCGACCCCAGGGAGCTTCTGCGCGGACCAGGGGAAGAGCCCGAGAAGCCCTGAACCCCAGGGCCGGCGGGCCGGTGGAGCGGCTCCTCCGCAGGGGCCGCCAAGTCTTTGCGCGGCACGGGTGAAACCTTTGCCCTCGCCGCCGGCCTGCGGCCTGAGGGTCGCTCGCCGCCCACTGGACGCTGATCGCTCGCGCAGCGCCTGCGGGGTCGTCGCCGCGCTCTAAGCCGCCGTCTCCCGTGCCGCCCGCAGCGCCTCCGCGAGCCGCTCCGGCTCGCGCGTCGACAGGTACAGGTAGGGCGTCGGGTCCTCCGGGTCGGTGACCTCCACACGCAGGGCGGTGGGGATGTAGGCGCGCAACAGCAGGAAGGCGCGGGTGTCGGCCTTGTACGTGCGCCAGGCGCGCGCCTCCTCGGCGTCGAGGACCTCGGCCTCGCCCAGAGCCGACACCGGGATCTTGGCGTCGCCCGCGACGAGCGCGTCGCCCACGATCCGGATCCGGACGGACCCGTACGAACTCGCCACGACCGCCGCCGCGGCGGTCCCGCCGACCAGACCGCCGAGCAGCGGCAGGGTGCCGAACGGCAGCAGGATCAGTGCGAACGAGACCCCGACGAGGAACGAGACGAACCACCATGAACGGGGGGCGGTCAGGCGTTCTTCGTACGGGGTGGCGGAGAGCTGCATGAAGCCAAGCTTGGCACGGTGTCCGAATCCCTCCGACGCGCGGGTAAGGTCTGCGGCTGTGAGTGGTACTTCCGCTGTTCTTCAACCTCCGGCCGACGCGGTGAAACCCGTTCGGCACCCCGATGCCCCCACGCCCGGGGAGCTTCTCGGCGCCCACTACGAACAGTGTTTCGGATGCGGCGGGGGGCAGCCGCACGGGCTGCACCTGGAGGCGCGGGCCGGCGAAGGCGTCACCGTCACCGCCGAGTTCACCGTGCAGCCCGCCCATCAGGGAGCTCCCGGGCTGGCCCACGGCGGCGTCCTGGCCTCCGCGCTCGACGAGACGCTCGGCTCGCTGAACTGGCTGCTGCGCACCATCGCGGTCACCGGACGGCTGGAGACCGACTTCGTACGGCCTGTGCCCGTCGGTACCACGCTGCACCTGGAGGCCGAGGTGACGGCGGTGGCCGGCCGGAAGATCTACTCCACCGCCACCGGGCGGATCGGCGGCCCCGAGGGTCCCGTCGCCGTCCGCGCCGACGCCCTGTTCATCGAGGTCAAGGTGGACCACTTCGTCGACCACGGCCGCGAGGAGGAGATCCGGGCCGCCATGAGCGACCCGGACCAGGTCCGGCGCGCCCGCGCCTTCGAGGTGAACCCGTGAGCCACCCTCCCGTGCAAGTACTCCTTCGGCGCGTCGACCCCGACGTACCGCTTCCGACGTACGCGCACCCCGGTGACGCGGGCGCGGATCTGCGGACCACGCAGGCCCGTGAACTCGCGCCGGGGGAGCGGGCCGTACTGCCGACGGGGGTGTCCATCGCGCTGCCCGAGGGGTACGCGGCCTTCGTGCACCCTCGTTCAGGGCTCGCCGCCCGGTGCGGCGTCGCCCTCGTGAATGCCCCGGGGACGGTTGATGCCGGGTACCGTGGGGAGATCAAGGTGATCGTGGTGAATCTCGACCCGCGCGAGTCCGTGCGGTTCGAGCGCTTCGACCGGATTGCCCAACTGGTCGTCCAGCAGGTCGAGAGGGTCCGCTTCCACGAGGTGGCGGAACTTCCCGACTCGGCGCGGGCCGAGGGGGGCTTCGGGTCCACCGGTGGTCATGCCGCCGTGGACGGCGGAAGCGGCACAAGTGGTCAGGCCGCCGTAGGCGGCTCGACGGGTGGGAATCGATACGCTTCGGTCGTATCCGACCGGGAAGGACAGTGACGTGTTCGGACGTCGCAACAAGAAGGGTGCCGCCGAGGACGCGGCCGGCGAGGCCGAGCAGGTCGTCGACAGTGTCGACACTGAGGCGGACGAGGTAGAGGGCGAGCGCGAGCGAGTGCGGCTCGAGCCCGAACCGCGGCCCGACGGGCCCTGGGACAGCTCGGAGGTGCGCGACCCCGGCGAGGGGCGCGTGGATCTGGGCGGCATCTTCGTGCCCGGCGTCGACGGCATGGAGCTGCGGGTCGAGGTCGCGGGCGACGCGATCGTCGCGGCTACCGTCGTGCTGCGCGACAGCGCCATCCAGTTGCAGGCCTTCGCCGCGCCCAAGCGGGAGGGCATCTGGGGCGAGGTCCGCGAGGAGATCGGCTCAGGCATCACCCAGCAGGGCGGCATCATCGACGAGGTCGAGGGCCCGCTGGGCTGGGAGCTGCGCGCCCAGGTACCGGTGCAGCTGCCCGACGGCACGGGCGGGTTCCACGTCGTTCGGTTCGTCGGCGTCGACGGACCCCGCTGGTTCCTGCGCGGCGTCATCTCGGGCCAGGGCGCGGTGCAGCCGCAGGCCGCCGGCCTGCTCGAGCAGATCTTCCGCGACACGGTCGTGGTCCGCGGCGAAGGCCCGATGGCCCCCAGGGACCCGATCGTGCTGAAGCTGCCGAACGACGCCCAGATGGTCCCCGAGGGAGTCCAGCAGGAAGAGGCCGGCTCCCGGTTCTCCGGCGGCATGGGCCAGCTGCAGCGCGGGCCGGAGATCACCGAGGTCCGCTAGGACGCGTGGCCGGTTGGCCAGAGCGAATGGGGCCGCATCCCGGGGAGGGGTGTGGCCCTTTCGCTGTTCTGCCCGCCTGCCCGCCTGCCCGCCTGCCCGCCTGCCCCCGTGCGTCTGCCCGCCTGTGCCGGAGCCGTCGCCTTGGCCCGTCCTCCGTGCCCGTTTCGGCTCGGCTCCCGTCGGCGTGAACCGATCGGGGGGTCTCATCCGATGAAGGGGTGAAGGCCGGAGAGCGAAGCGGTGAGGGGGAGCGGATCATGATCGTGTCGACCAGGAGGGCGCCCGGCGCGTCAGGGTTGCGTCAAAGGCGTCCCGCGGCCCGCTTCTCGCCGCCGTTGTCCGAGTCCTTGGCCGTAAGGTCGACCCTGCGTAGGCAGCGGTTACGGGAAGACAATGAGGCCATGGCACGCGGCAAGCTTCGGATCTACCTCGGTGCCGCACCGGGCGTCGGCAAGACCTACGCCATGCTGTCGGAGGCGCACCGCCGTCTGGAGCGGGGCACGGACTGCGTCGTGGCGTTCGTCGAGCACCACGACCGGCCGCGCACCGAAGTGATGCTGCACGGCCTGGAGCAGGTACCGCGCCGGGAGCTGGACCACCGGGGCGCGGTCTTCACGGAGATGGACGTGGACGCCGTGCTCGCCCGACGCCCCCAGGTCGCCCTGGTGGACGAACTGGCCCACACCAACGTCCCCGGCTCACGCAACGCCAAGCGCTGGCAGGACGTCGAGGAACTGCTCGCCGCCGGCGTCGACGTCGTCTCCACGGTGAACATCCAGCACCTGGAGTCCCTGGGCGACGTCGTGGAGTCGATCACGGGGGTGCGGCAGCAGGAGACGGTCCCGGACGAGTTCGTGCGGCGGACCGACCAGATCGAACTGGTCGACATGTCGCCCGAGGCCCTGCGCAGGCGGATGGCGCACGGCAACGTCTACAAGCCGGACAAGGTCGACGCGGCCCTGTCGAACTACTTCCGCCCCGGCAACCTCACCGCCCTGCGCGAGCTGGCGCTGCTGTGGGTGGCCGACCGGGTCGACGAGTATCTGCAGCAGTACCGCAGCGAGCACCGGGTGTCGGCGATCTGGGGATCGCGGGAGCGGATCGTCGTGGGGCTCACGGGCGGCCCGGAGGGGCGGACGCTCATCCGGCGGGCCGTGCGGCTGGCGGAGAAGGGCGCCGGGGGCGAGGTGCTGGCGGTCTACATAGCGCGAAGCGACGGGCTGACGGCCGCCTCCCCGAAGGAACTCGCCGTGCAGCGCACCCTCGTGGAGGACCTGGGCGGCACCTTCCACCACGTGGTCGGCGACGACATACCGGCCGCGCTGCTCGACTTCGCCCGTGGGGCGAACGCCACCCAGATCGTCCTGGGCTCCTCCCGCCGCAAGGCCTGGCAGTACGTCTTCGGCCCCGGCGTCGGCGCCACGGTCGCCCGGGAGTCGGGTCCCGACCTCGACGTGCACATCGTCACGCACGAGGAGGTGGCCAAGGGGCGGGGACTGCCGGTGGCCCGGGGCGCGCGGCTGGGGCGGGCCCGGCTCCTGTGGGGCTGGCTGGTCGGGCTCGCCGGCCCGGCGGTGCTGACGGTGCTGCTGACCACCGTGGACCTCGGTCTCGCCAACGACATGCTGCTGTTCCTGTCGGTGACGGTCGCGGCCGCGCTGCTCGGCGGGCTGCTGCCGGCCCTGGCCTCGGCGGCGCTGGGCTCCCTGCTGCTGAACTACTTCTACACGCCGCCCCTGCACCAGTGGCGCATCGCCGACCCGAAGAACATCGTCGCCATAGTGATCTTCGTAGGGGTCGGGCTGGCGGTGGCCTCCGTGGTGGACCTCGCGGCCAGACGCACCCAGCAGGCGGCCCGGCTGCGCGCCGAGTCCGAGATCCTCTCCTTCCTCGCGGGCGACGTCCTACGCGGGGAGAGCAGCCTGGAGGCGCTCCTGGAACGGGTCCGGGAGACCTTCGGCATGGACTCGGCGGCTCTGCTGGAGCGGGAGAGCGACGTCGCGCCCTGGACGTGCGCGGGCCAAGCCGGCGCCGGAAAGCCGGTGGGACGGCCGGAAGAGGCCGACGTGGACGTGCCGGTCGGCGACCGCACGGCGCTGGCGCTCACCGGTCGGGTGCTGCCGGCGGAGGACCGCCGGGTGCTGGCCGCGTTCGCGGCGCAGGCCGTCGTGGTCCTGGACCGGCGGCGGCTTCAGGAGGAGGCCGACCGCGCCCGCGCGCTCGCCGAGGGCAACCGGATCCGCACCGCCCTGCTGGCCGCCGTCAGCCACGACCTGCGCACCCCGCTGGCCGGGATCAAGGCGGCGGTCTCCTCGCTGCGCTCGGACGACGTCGAGTGGTCCGAGGAGGACGAGGCCGAGCTGCTGGAGTCGATCGAGCAGGGCGCCGACCGGCTGGACCATCTGGTCGGCAACCTGCTCGACATGTCCCGCCTCCAGACCGGCACGGTCACCCCGATCGTCCGGGAGATCGACCTCGACGAGGTGGTCCCGATGGCGCTCGGCGGGGTCCCCGAGGACAGCGTGGAACTCGACATCCCCGAGACGCTGCCCATGGTGGCCGTCGACGCCGGGCTGCTGGAGCGGTCGGTGGCCAACCTGGTGGAGAACGCCGTCAAGTACAGCCCGGACGGCGAGCGGGCCCTCGTGTCGGCGAGCGCCATGGCCGAGCGGGTCGAGGTACGGGTCGTGGACCGCGGGCGCGGAGTGCCGGACGAGGCCAAGGAGCGGATCTTCGCGCCCTTCCAGCGCTACGGCGACGCCCCCCGCGGCGCCGGCGTGGGGCTCGGCCTGGCGGTCGCGCGCGGCTTCGCCGAGGCCATGGGCGGCACCCTGACCGCCGAGGACACACCGGGCGGCGGCCTCACCATGGTCCTCACCCTGCGTGCGGCAGGATCACGCGCGGGCCCCCTCGACACGGACGTCCCGGGCGGCGCCCCGGCCGAACCTGTCCCCGTACGACCGGAAAGGCGGGCCTCATGACCCGGGTGCTCGTGATCGACGACGAGCCGCAGATCGTGCGCGCCCTGGTGATCAACCTCAGAGCGCGCAAGTACGAGGTGGACGCGGCCCACGACGGGACCACCGCCCTCCGGCTCGCCGCCGCCCGCCACCCGGACGTGGTCGTCCTGGACCTGGGGCTGCCCGACATGGACGGCGTCGAGGTGATCAAGGGCCTGCGTGGCTGGACCAGGGTGCCGATCCTGGTGCTGTCCGCCCGGCACTCCTCCGACGAGAAGGTCGAGGCGCTCGACGCCGGCGCCGACGACTACGTCACCAAGCCCTTCGGCATGGACGAGCTCCTGGCGCGGCTGCGGGCCGCCGTCCGCCGTGCCGAACCCGCCGGACTCGGCGAGGACGACGTCCTGGTGGAGACCGACGCGTTCACCGTCGACCTCGCCGCCAAGAAGGTCGACCGGGGCGGCAGGGACGTACGGCTGACGCCCACCGAATGGCATCTGCTGGAGGTGCTGGTGCGCAACACCGGACGGCTGGTCAGCCAGAGACAGCTGCTCCAGGAGGTGTGGGGTCCCTCGTACGGCACGGAGACCAACTACCTGCGGGTGTACATGGCCCAGCTGCGGAGAAAGCTGGAGGCCGACCCTTCACATCCCCGGCACTTCATCACGGAGCCGGGCATGGGATACCGGTTCGAGAAGTGAGCTGCCGGCCGCCCGGGTCGCGGAAGCGGGCCGGTCGCGGGCGCGTCACGCGGGTGCGGGGCTGACGCCGGGCCCCGGTACGCTTCAGATATGAGTGCTGTTCCTCGTTCCGAGAAGTCGGTGGGCCGGTTCCGGCGCATGCTCGATCGGCTCTCCTCGTCGCAGGAGGACCTGGAGTCCGAGGAGCTGCGGGAGGATGCGGAGACCGCCGGCTGCACACGGATCGGCGACTGCCAGGACCGCCAGATAGTGACGGTTACTGGTACCTTGCGCACGGTCACCCTGCGACCGCGCGCCGGAGTCCCGGCCCTGGAGGCGGAGCTGTTCGACGGTTCCGCCGCGCTGGACGTGGTGTGGCTGGGCCGGCGCTCCATAGTCGGCATAGAGCCGGGGCGCAGACTCATCGCATCGGGCCGGATCTCGATGAGCCGGGGCCGCCGGGTGCTGTTCAATCCCAAGTACGAACTGAGACCCCTCGGTAGGGAGTAGCCGGTGACGTCGCTCGACAAGCCGACCGAAGACACTCAGCAGGACGACGCCCGGGCGGTGACCGAGGCCGCGCTGTTCGAGGCGTTCGGCGGAGTGCGCGGCATGGTCGAGACGGTGCTGCCCGGCCTGCTGTTCGTCACGATCTACACGATCAACAAAGACCTGCACATGTCGGCGATCGCCGCGCTCGCGGTGTCGCTCGTCCTGGTCGTGGTGCGCCTCGTCAAGAAGGACACCGTGAAGCACGCCTTCAGCGGTGTCTTCGGCGTGGCTTTCGGTGTCGTGTTCGCGATGATGACCGGCAACGCCAAGGACTTCTACCTCCCCGGCATGCTCTACACGCTGGGCCTGGCGCTGGCGTACATCATCACGACGATGTGCGGGGTGCCCCTCCTCGGTCTCATCCTCGGACCGGTGTTCAAGGAGAACCTCTCCTGGCGGACGCGCAACCCCGGCCGCAAGAAGGCGTACGCCAAGGCCAGCTACGCCTGGGGCCTGATCCTGCTCGGCAAGTGCGCGATCCTCTTCCCGCTGTACTGGTGGGCCGACACCACGCAACTGGGCTGGGTGCTGGTCGCGCTGAAGATCCCGCCGTTCCTGCTGGCGGTGTGGCTGACGTGGGTGTTCCTGGCGAAGGCCCCGGCGCCGATCGACGTCTTCGCGGAGATGGAGGCGGAGGAGAAGGCCGCCGCCGCGCGGACGGAGACCGAGACGGAGACGGCGTCCTCGGAGGCCGGCGGGCGGCACCGCCGCGAAGGATAGGCACCGGCCTGGCCGAACGCGGCGGACAGCCGCCGAGAACCACGTGACGGGGGCGCCCGGAAATCTCCGGGCGCCCCCGTCACGTGTTCCCGGCGGCTCAGCGTCGCCGTGGGCGGCCGCGGCTCAGCCCACCGAGTCCTCCCGGCGGACCGACAGCAGGTCCTCCAACTGCTCCTCCCTGGCCTGAGCGGCGACGAAGAGCAGCTCGTCGCCCGCTTCCAGGGAGTCCTCGCGGGTCGGGGTCAGTACCCGGGTGCCGCGGATGATGGTGACCAGCGAGGTGTCCTCCGGCCACTCCACATCGCCGACCTGGGTGCCGGCCAGGGCGGACTCCTCGGGGAGGGTCAGCTCGACGAGGTTGGCGTCGCCGTGGCTGAAGCGCAGCAGGCGGACGAGGTCGCCGACGCTGACCGCCTCCTCGACGAGGGCCGACATCAGACGCGGGGTGGAGACGGCGACGTCCACTCCCCAGGACTCGTTGAAGAGCCACTCGTTCTTGGGATTGTTGACGCGGGCGACGACGCGCGGGACGCCGTACTCCGTCTTGGCGAGCAGGGAGACGACCAGGTTGACCTTGTCGTCGCCCGTCGCGGCGATCACGACGTTGCAGCGCTGGAGGGCCGCCTCGTCCAGGGACGTGATCTCGCAGGCGTCGGCGAGCAGCCACTCCGCCTGCGGGACGCGCTCGACCGAGATGGCGGTCGGCGCCTTGTCGACGAGCAGGACCTCGTGCCCGTTCTCCAGCAGTTCGCCCGCGATCGAGCGGCCGACGGCGCCGGCTCCGGCAATGGCGACCCTCATCAGTGACCGCCCTCCTTCGGGCCCTCGGCGAACGACGCCTCGATCTTCTCGACCTCGTCGCTGCGCATCATCACATGCACCAGGTCACCCTCCTGCAGCACTGTCTGCGAGGTGGGCAGGATGGCCTCGCCGAGGCGGGTCAGAAACGCCACGCGCACGCCCGTCTCCTCCTGCAGCTTGCTGATCTTGTGGCCGACCCAGGCGGCGGAGGCGTGCACCTCGGCGAGCTGGACGCCGCCGGTGGGATCGCGCCACAGCGGCTCCGACCCCGAGGGCAGCAGCCGGCGCAGCATCTGGTCGGCCGTCCAGCGGACGGTGGCCACGGTGGGGATGCCCAGGCGCTGGTAGACCTCGGCGCGGCGAGGGTCGTAGATACGCGCGGCGACGTTCTCGATGCCGAACATCTCGCGGGCGACACGGGCGGCGATGATGTTGGAGTTGTCGCCGCTGGAGACCGCGGCGAACGCGCCGGCCTCCTCGATGCCCGCCTCACGCAGGGTGTCCTGGTCGAAGCCGACACCGGTGACCCGGCGGCCGCCGAACGAGGAGCCGAGACGTCGGAAGGCGGTGGGGTCCTGGTCGATCACGGCGACCGTGTGCCCCTGCTGCTCCAGGGTCTGGGCGAGAGCGGAACCCACTCTGCCGCAGCCCATGATGACGATGTGCACGACCGTCCTTCCGAGGTCAGAAATCGCTGGGGTGGCTTGGGGGGTCCTCGCACGACGAGCGTCCGAGGACCCCTTCACAGGGTCTCAGACCGCCGCCCGGGCTACACACGCGCGGGGCACTCCCGAGTGCGGTCCGCGCCGTCGGGCGGCGGGCGACGGCCCGGCCACCGTCGTCCGGTCAGCGACGGCTGATGCTGCAGACGCTGAGGAAGGTGAGGATTCCGAGGCCGACGAGGCTGCCGGCGGCACCGATCAACTCCGCGGTGGTGTGCATGGGACCTCCGAAGGGCTACGGCGAGCGGGGATTGTCATATAGGCATGACGATTGGTGCGCCCGCAGAATCCCCCGTCGCGCCGTGGCCGATTTCACCCGTGAGGCAGACGTGACACGGCATCACCCGGCCGAGGCCGGGGGAGGGTGGGCGGCCCCGTGTTCGAAGGCCTACGATCCTCTGTTGTGTCCAAACTGACCGACGTGCCCAAACGGATCCTGATCGGGCGCGCACTGCGCAGTGATCGGCTCGGAGAAACGCTCCTGCCGAAGCGCATCGCCCTGCCCGTCTTCGCCTCCGACCCGCTGTCCTCCGTGGCGTACGCCCCCGGCGAGGTGCTGCTGGTCCTGTCCATCGCGGGCGTGTCGGCCTACCACTTCAGCCCGTGGATCGCCCTCGCGGTCGTCGTGCTGATGTTCACGGTGGTCGCCTCCTACCGGCAGAACGTCCACGCCTACCCCAGCGGCGGCGGCGACTACGAGGTGGCCAACACCAACCTCGGCCCCAAGGCCGGCCTGACCGTCGCCAGCGCGCTGCTCGTCGACTACGTCCTGACCGTCGCCGTCTCCATCTCCTCCGGCATCGAGAACCTGGGCTCCGCGATCCCCTTCGTCGTCGAGCACAAGGTGATCTGCGCCGTCGCGGTGGTCGTGCTGCTGACCCTGATGAACCTGCGAGGCGTCAAGGAGTCCGGCAAACTCTTCGCCATCCCCACCTACGTGTTCGTCGCCGGCGTCTTCATCATGATCGCCTGGGGCGCCTTCCGAGGGCTGGTCCTCGACGACACGATGCGGGCACCGACGGCCCAGTACACGGTCAAGGCCGAGCACCAGGGCCTGGCCGGCTTCGCGCTCGTCTTCCTGCTGCTGCGCGCCTTCTCCTCCGGCTGCGCCGCGCTCACCGGCGTCGAGGCGATCTCCAACGGCGTCCCGGCGTTCCGCAAGCCCAAGTCGAAGAACGCGGCGACCACGCTCGCGGCGATGGGCCTGCTGGCCGTCACCATGTTCTGCGGCATCATCGTCCTGGCCCTGGTCACCGACGTCCGCATGGCCGAGAACCCGGCCGCCGACCTGCTGAAGAACGGCGTCGCGGTCGGCGCCGACTACGTACAGAACCCGGTGATCACCCAGGTCGCCGAGGCGGTCTTCGGCAAGGGCAGCTTCTTCTTCATCGTGCTCGCGGCGGCCACCGCCCTGGTGCTGTTCCTGGCCGCGAACACCGCCTACAACGGCTTCCCCGTCCTCGGCTCGATCCTCGCCCAGGACCGCTACCTTCCCCGCCAGCTGCACACCCGCGGCGACCGGCTCGCCTTCTCCAACGGCATCGTGCTGCTGGCCGGCGCGGCGGTGCTGCTGATCTGCATCTACGGCGCCGACTCGACCCGCCTGATCCAGCTGTACATCGTCGGCGTGTTCGTGTCGTTCACGCTCAGCCAGACCGGCATGGTCCGGCACTGGAACCGCCACCTGGCGACCGAGACGGACCCCGTCCAGCGCCGCCACATGGTCCGCTCCCGTGCGATCAACACCTTCGGCGCCTTCTTCACCGGCCTGGTCCTCGTCGTCGTCCTCGTCACCAAGTTCACCCACGGCGCCTGGGTCGCCCTGCTCGGCATGGTGATCTTCTACGGCACGATGACCGCGATCCGCCGGCACTACGACGGCGTCTCCGCGGAGCTCGCCGCGCCCGAGGGCCCGAGCGACGACAGCGTCCGCCCCTCCCGCGTCCACTCGGTGCTGCTCATCTCCAAGATCCACCGCCCGACGCTGCGCGCCCTGGCCTACGCCAAGCTGATGCGCTCCGACACCCTCGAGGCGCTCACCGTCAACGTCGACCCGGCCGAGACGAAGGCGCTGCGGGAGGAATGGGAACGGCGCGGCATCGACGTACCGCTGAAGGTCCTCGACTCCCCGTACCGGGAGGTCACGCGGCCGGTCATCGAGTACGTCAAGAGCCTGCGCCGGGAGTCGCCGCGTGACGCGGTGTCCGTGATCATCCCCGAGTACGTGGTCGGCCACTGGTACGAGCACTTCCTGCACAACCAGAGCGCCCTGCGGCTCAAGGGCCGGCTGCTGTTCACGCCGGGCGTCATGGTCACGTCCGTCCCGTACCAGCTGCAGTCCTCCGAGGCGGCCAAGAAGCGGGCTCGCAGGCAGCAGGACTGGAGCGCGCCGGGATCGGTCCGGCGCGGTCCGGCGGACGCGGGGCGGTCGAAGGAGTCGTCGGACACCAAGAGCTGACCGCCCCCGCGCACAGCACCCCGGTCAACGGCCGGACGGCGCCCACGTAGACTGGTGGGCTGTTGTCCGGCCGTTCGTCCACCCTCGTCCCTGGAGTCACCCCGCCATGCAGGAAGAACCGAAGAAGACGCTGGTGGGGACCGAGTACGAGGTCGAGATCGGCCCCGTCGCCCATGGCGGCCACTGCATCGCCCGCACCGAGGAGGGCCAGGTGCTGTTCGTGCGGCACACCCTGCCCGGCGAGCGGGTCGTGGCTCGGGTGACGGAGGGCGAGGAGGGCGCCCGCTTCCTGCGCGCGGACGCCGTGCGGATCCTGGAGGCGTCCAAGGACCGGGTCGAGGCGCCCTGCCCGTTCTCCGGCCCCGGCCGCTGCGGCGGCTGCGACTGGCAGCACGCCAAGCCGGGCGCGCAGCGCCGGATGAAGGGCGAGGTCATCGCCGAGCAGCTCCAGCGCCTCGCCGGCCTCACCCCCGAAGAGGCCGGCTGGGACGGCACCGTGATGCCGGCCGAGGGCGACAAGCTGCCGCCCGGTGAGGTGCCCGCCTGGCGGACGCGCGTGCAGTACGCCGTCGACGCCGAGGGCCACGCCGGTCTGCGCAAGCACCGCTCCCACGAGGTGGAGCGGATCGACCACTGCATGATCGCCGCGCCGGGCGTGGACGAGCTGGGCATCGAGAAGCGCGAGTGGACCGGCATGGAGTCGGTCGAGGCGATCGCGGCGACGGGCTCCCAGGACCGCCAGGTCATCCTGACGCCCCGGCCGGGCGCGCGCCTGCCGATCGTCGAACTGGACCGGCCGGTGTCGGTCATGCGGGTCGGGGAGAAGGACGGCGGCGTCCACCGCGTCCACGGCCGCCCCTTCGTCCGCGAACGCGCCGACGGCCGGACGCACCGCGTCGGCAGCGGCGGCTTCTGGCAGGTGCACCCGAAGGCGGCGGACACCCTGGTGACGGCGGTCATGCAGGGCCTGCTGCCCCGCAAGGGCGAGATGGCCCTCGACCTCTACTGCGGCGTCGGCCTGTTCGCCGGCGCCCTCGCCGACCGCCTGGGCGAGGCGGGCGCGGTCCTCGGCATCGAGTCCGGCAAGCGCGCGGTCGAGGACGCCCGCCACAACCTCGCCGACTTCCCCCGCGTCCGTGTCGAACAGGGCAAGGTCGAGACCGTCCTCCCGCGCACGGGCATCACCGACGTCGACCTCATCGTCCTGGACCCGCCCCGCGCCGGCGCGGGCCGCACGACGGTGGCCCACCTCGCCTCCCTCGGCGCCCGCAGGATCGCCTACGTCGCCTGCGACCCGGCGGCCCTGGCCCGAGACCTGGCGTACTTCCGCGACGGCGGCTACCGGGTGCGGACCCTGCGGGCGTTCGATCTGTTTCCGATGACGCACCACGTGGAGTGCGTGGCGATCCTGGAGCCCGCCGCGAAGGGTGCCTGATCTACGGTTCTGCGGCGCGTTGCGGCCGCTCGACTTGTTTCCCGTCGTGTAGCGGGTCGAGGGGACGGGACGCCCTGTGGAGGCTGCCTGACCTGCGACTTCGTGGGGGAGGCGAAGGCATCGGCGACACCCTCGCGACTTAGCTGGAAGCTGCCTGACGGTCGTTTCGGGACTCTGGGCCGGCTGCATGGCTGGGCAATTCCTGCCTCCCTGGCCAGTCACAATTTGGCTCAAGCGGGTGCCAGGGCCCAAACGCAGCTTGGCCGAGGACGTTCTCGGCCAAGCCGAGCAACGGTGTGGGGGTCAGGTCCAGGCACTCGGCGAACAGGACACGGGTGGCCGGCGGGGGAGAGAGACGGATCGGGGGCGGCGAAGCCGGTGGTCGGGTTCACCAGTTCCCGTAGTCCTCCACATAGGTGGCGATCAGCTGGAGCAGGGCGTCGGCCCGGTGCCGGTCCTCGCGTTGCTCGCGCAGGGCCCTGTCGGCGGCCTGGAGGCGCGCCAGGACGGCCGGTTCACCGTCGACCAGGTCGTCGACCACCGGCGTGGTGACCAGGTCCAGGCATTCGGTGAGCAGGAGGCGGGTGGCCGGGACGGGGGGAGCAGGGTCGGGGGCGGCGAAGCTGGTGGTCAGGTAGCGCGCGGGGTCGGTGAGGCTCCAGCCGACGACGGTGCCGTGCTGGGCGAGGAGCGCCACGTCGGGGGCGATGCCGATACCGGCTTCCAGCGGTTCGTCGAGGACGTCGAGGTCGCGCAGGCAGGTGAGCGCGGCGTCGCCGGGAGCGCGGCACAGCACCGTGCACATCTCGTGCCGGAAGTCTTTGACCTCGTCCGCGCGGAGCCCGCCCGGGCGTACTTCGGGCTGGACGCGAAGGCGGGCCGAGTCCTCGGCTGAGGCGGACTCTTCCGGAACTCGGAATTCAGCCCCGACCAGCTGTCGGTCGCTCGGGGCGAAGCGGAAAACGTCGGGGAGGTCCCACAGCAGGTCCTGGCTGCCGAACGTCTCCGCGAGGAACTTCTCGCGTTCCACCCGGTCCGCATAGGGGGAAACGATCAGAGAAGTACCGACGAGACGGGGAACGAGGTCGAGCGGCTCGTCCGTCACCGTCGCGGACCAGCCGCCGTCGAACTTCAGTTTCCTCGTCATCACTGCCTCATCTGATCTGCACCGCCGGAGGCTGGAAGCGGCCATCCTTGGCGGGAATCCTGCCGTTCACGATGTCCTCGCGTGTCACCGGGGCGCCGGGGGCCGTGGGCTTCCCACCGAGCGCCGTGGCCCCGGACTCGCAGGGCAGCCTTGGTGCTCGTTCTGATGGAGTGTCATGTATTGGTGATGCCTCTTGCTTACAGCCATGTCTGCGGATGCTCGCCCAGGCCAAGGGCGTCACACCCGGCGAGGTCGCCCTCGCTTGGCTCTTCGCCCGGCATGTAGTGCTCGTTGTAGCGGTCGCCCTGCACGCCGAGGCGGCCGGCGCGTTCGTTCAGGTCGGCCAGTCGGTCGGCGGAGAGCGGCAGTTGAGTGGCCCCCATGTTCTCTTCTACGTGGGACAGGCGTCCTGTTCCGGGAATCTGGACGATCGGCGGAGCGATCACGGCTGGTCCCAGGAGAGTTGTACCGATGCGCAGGCAGTCTGACTCCGGCCGGACGCGCGGCCGGTCGAGACGGTCGCAGTGAACGACTTCGGAGGCGACCCGTGGTCGCTCCTGGAGCCGGATCCGCCGCCTTCGGGCAGGCGGCCGGCCGATGCCACAGGCCATGCCCCTGTCGGGACTGGATCGTTGTCGTCCGGACTCTTCGGGGGAGTAACTCCGGTCGCTCCGTGGGCTGGTGATGATACAAGAGACAGGTGATCAGGTCTCGGTGGCCGCGCGATCACGGGGAGTGGCCTGCCCGTATGGACTTGGGGGAGTACATGACGTTCGAGCAAGAGTGGTCGGAACTGCGGGCGGTGGCGGCCGAGCGAACTGCCCTGCGGATCGACAGCGTTCCGGCCGAGGGCGGCGGAGGTGGCGGCGTCGGGGACCTGGTGGTCAATCGGGACGACCTCGGCGCTATCGGCAGCGCCGCGTACGACCTGCTGGGCCGGCTGGGGAAGGAGGGCGACATCGCCCGTTCTTCCACGTTCGACGCGGCGACGGCGCTGACCAACGGGAACTTCGCGAGCGGCTCGGCCGTGCTGAAGGTGCATGACTTCTGGCAGACCCACATGAAGACGCTGCTGGACGCCTGCGCGCAGATCTCGAATCACCTCGATTACAGCAAGGCCCAGCACGCAAAGGACGAGGCGAAGATCGAGGACGAGCTGACGCGGATTTCCGTGCTCACGGAATACCTGAAATAGGGCTCGGGGGAGCGCGACATGCTGAAGTACGAGGACATCATCGACGCCCCGCTGGCGAAGCTGAAGGCCGCCGCCGACGACTGGTCGGAGATGGTGGGGAAGCTGGACAAGCTCGCCACCGAAGCCGCCGACGGGATGAAGGCGAAGGCCGACAGGGCGGCCTGGGAGGGCGTCAACGCAGGGGTCACCAGAGCATTCATCGGTAAGACGGCCAAGGAGTTCGCGGACGCCGCGGCCGAGGCCAAGGGCGTGAAGCTGATCCTGGAAGAGGGGCACGCGGCCCTCAAGAAGGCCCAGGACGACCTGGTCGACATCCGGGACCACGAGGGGCCCGCGGCCGGCATCCGTGTGGACGGCAAAGGCAGGGTCACGGCGCGGAAACCGTTGTCCGAGATCCCCGCGGCGCGGCACGACCCCGGCTACAGCGAGCTCCTGCAGGAGGAGCGGCGGAACATCGAATCGTGGCAGAAAAGGATCGACCTCATCGTCGACAACTGCAACGACACCGACCTCGCCCTCAAGAACACCCTCGAGGCCAACGTCACCGACCGCAAGGACTTCAGCGCTCCTGCGTACACGAAGCTGGACCAGGAGGAGGCCGCCCGCGCCGCCGCTCTGGCGGCCAAGGGCCGGGACATCACACACGCCGAACTTCAGCAGCTCAACGAGCTGCTGAAGGACAACAGTTCGTCGGTGGAGTTCGCCAAGGGCTTCTACGAAAAGCTCGGCCCCGAGAAGTCGCTCGCGTTCTTCGGCCAGCTCTCCACGGACACGTACGAGTACGGCAAGGTCGACCCGGAGCGCCTCAAGGACGTCCAGGAGCTCCAGAAAAACCTCGGCCTCAACCTGGCCACCGCCTCCCACGACAAAGAATTCACCGACAAGTGGGGTCCGGAGTTCCGCAAGTTGGGTACGGAGCGTATCCCGCTGTCCAAGAACGACTACGGCGGGCCGTTCGGATACCAGTTGCTCGGCGGGATCATGCGGTACGGGAACTACGACGCGAAGTTCCTCAACCCCATCGCCGAACACGTGGCGCAGCTGCACGCGAAGGACCCGTACATGTTCGCCGGCAACAAGGTGGTGAACAGTCCGTTCAAGAACCCGTTCAACCCCTCCGGCGTGAACGGAGCCGGCTACGACCCGGCCACCGCCATGCTGGAAGCGCTCGGCAACAGTCCCGAGGCGGCGAAGAAGTTCTTCACCGACCCCCCGACCGCGTACAACGAGGACGGCACGGTCAACCACGGCGCCACGGCCGGCCTCGGCAAGGGCAAGGACGGCAAGGCGATCGACAACTACCTCGACTTCTTCAGCAACGAGAAGTGGGAGTCCTTCCCCGACGTCAACTCGCTCGACCAGAAGGAGCTCAAGGCGTCGCTCGACCAGATGCCCGACGCCCTCGGCCACGCCCTGGAGGCAGCGACCCTCGGCTACCCGGCCGGGCACCCGGACGCCGGCGTGGTGCGGGACGCGGACAACGCCGCGGTCATGCAGAAGGTCATCGAGAAGTACGGTGCGGACCCGGGTCTGCTCAAGAAGCACCACGAGGCGCTGGCCGACAGCCTGGGCGTCATGGGCGCCGGCTACATCGACGACATCAACTGGGCGTTGGCCAAGAACGATCCGGACAGCGTGTTCGCGCCGGGCAGGAATCCGGACGGGCACCTCGACTTCGCGGACACCGTGGACGGGAACGGACGGAGCGTCGTCCGGGGGTTCCTCAGCACCCTGGGTCAGCACCCGGACGCCTACGCGACGGTCTCGACCGCGGAGCAGGTCTACACCCGCAGTGTGCTGGAGGGGGCAGTGGGCCCGGACGGAAAGATCAACGAAGGTGCTGCCAGGGCGACGGTGCGCGTGGGCGCCGAGGTGCAGGGCATGCTCGACCAGTCCCGGGCCGACCAGGTGGAGGCGACGAACCTCAAGACCCACGAGGACTACGAGAAAGCGGTCGCCAAGCGGGCGGGCTGGGTCGAGTTCGGGGCCACGGCGGGCATCGCGGCGGGCGTCGCCTTCCTGCCCGCGACCGCGGCGGTGGGCACGGCCGCGGTGCTCATTCCGCTCGCGACCGATACCGCCAGTGGTGCTGCCGAACAGGTCATCGGCCAGATGGTCGGAGACATCTCCGACAAGTCGGTGGATGAGCACAAGGAGAAGACGGAGGAGCTCACCAGGGGGGAGAAGACCAAGATCTACTCCGCCGGTGAGGGCATGGCCGAGGCCCCGATGGAGGACTTCCTGCGGCACAACGGCGTGGACAACAGCCGGTTCGGAGAGGACCTACGCGAATCGATGCTGATCGGATACGGGGTCGGCAACGACCGGGAGAACCAGCAGGGCAACGACCCGGAGACCGGTTGAGGCCGGTGAACGGCCGAGGACACGTAAGGATGCGGACAGTGATCAGTCGTAGCTCGGTACGCAGGGGACTTCTCTCCGCGGCCGTGGCCGGCTCGTTGTTTCTCGGGACCACCGCTTGTGGAGGGGACGGAGACAAGGACGGACTTCCGAAGGACTACAAGGTCGTTGCGGGGACACAGCTCTGCGGTGGCGATGCGATGTCCGCCGACGCGTCCAAGGCGCTGAAGGTGATCACGGGGTCGTCGCGCTTCGAGGCGTCGGCACAGGAGTACACCGTCACGCAGGCCGCGGCGGACTTTGTCGAGGCGTTCTCGGACCCCGCGGTGTATCGCGGGGACGCCTGCCGTGTTTACACGCCCGTCGGCACGCCGGATATCGAGCTCAGAATCACCTGGAGGCGGGTGGACGGTGCCCCGTCGAGTACCCCCGACCCGAAATTCACCGTGCTGAAGATGGGGGAGGAAACCGTGACGGCGGCGGACAAGGCTTACCTCCAGTTCGCTTGTGAAAGCGACAAGTTGGCCGGCTCGTCGACGGCGGCCCACATCGTGATCGGCGTTATGCGCGGGGGCATGCCGAAGGAGCCCGAGGGCGACATCGAGGCGTTGAAGGACGCCTACGCGACCGTGGCCCACTCCTTCTCGCTGGCCATGGCCAAGGAACTGCGCTGCGAGAAGAACGGCGGGCTCCCCGCGAAGCCCGTGCTGAATCCCGCGTAGCCGCTGAAGAACGCCAGGTCGAGGACACGGTGCTCGACCTGGCCGAGGGCACGTTCTCCGTACCCGCCGACGGCAGCGGCCACGGCTCCGGTGGCGGCGGGCGCGACGGTGGAATGCGGCTCGCCTCGGCCGGCGGCTCCCGCTCCAGCGCGTGCACCGTCAAGCCGCGGGCTTCCAGGCCGGCGCGGAGCGTGGCGGCGATGTCGGCCATGGGTGCCGGGTTCTCGGTGGCGACTTCGAAGCTGGGGGAGCAGGTTTTGGCTGAGGCAGCGGGGCAGGACGGCGCAGTACAGGCCCACGCTGGCGCGGCTTGGCAAGGTCGTATGAGGTCATCCCGGACCAGGCCCTGTGCATCGGCAGATCCACGGCACCATGGGTCGCCGCATCACGTGGAGTGCGTGGAGTTCCTCGAACCGGTCTCGAAGGGACCCTGGCCTGCAGCTTCGTGGCCAGGGTGGAGCGCTCGACCTGTATCCCTGATTCCCTCACGGTGCGGGCAGGGACCGGTACGTCTTGATACCAGTCCGGTATCATGGCTGCATGGCGATGACTCTCCGGCTCCCCGACGACCTTGACGCGAAGCTCACCGAGCGGGCTCGCCGGGAGGGCCGTAGCAAGCAGGAACTGGCCATCGAGGCCATCCGCGACGCCCAGAACCGGGCCGAGCTCAAGGTCGATGACGTTCTGGCCGAGCTCATGGACAGCGATGCGGAAGTCCTGGACTACCTGAAGTGACGGACGTGCGCTACATCCAGATCGACGAGATCCTGGCCATCGCCCGCACCGTCAACGGCACCGAGCACAGCGTGCGTGACATGGGCCTTCTGGTGTCGGCGATCGAGCGACCCCGGACGAACGTGTTCGGAGCCGAGTTGTATCCCACGTTGCACCAGAAGGCTGCGGCACTGCTGCACTCCGTCGCCCGCAATCACGCGCTGATCGACGGCAACAAGCCCACCGCCTGGCTCGCCATGCGTGTCTTCCTGCGCTTCAACGGCGTCAGCGCCTCAACCGTCCCGCCGCCCGTTTCCGTCGCCGGCCCGTTCGTCGAGGACGCCGCACAGGACAACGTCGATGTACCGGTCATCGCCAAGCGCCTCGCAACCTGGTTCCCCGTTTCCTGACGTCCGACGTCGTGCGGTGGGGGCCGGCGGAAAGGGGGTCCCGAAAGCGGTGCCGACTCCGGGCACCCCGCCGGGCGGGGCGAGGTGACCGACACTCACCCCGCCCTGCCGACTATCGGAACAGGAGGCGGTCACGTACCGACAGGTGGGGCGTCACCTGAATCTCCATGGTCCCTGTGCACTCGCCCGTGCTGAATTCGATGGAAATGTGCTTGCTTGATTTTCCTGAGGTGAAGGAAAGGCGCGTTGCGCCTTCGCGGAAGACATCCAGCATCTCGATTCCCCGATCGTTGATCCAGCGGATCCTCACTGACCTCGCCGGCGCATCATAGGAAAAAGTGAGCGATTGTCCGTAATTGTCCTGCAGAGTGATAATTCGTGCGTCACTCTCGTCTGAATCCGGCCATTCGCCGATGGCCTCGTAGACCTCTTCGTCGTCGGGGGTGAGAAACTCTCGGTGCACGTGTGCCTTCACTGAGTTCTGCTGTGCGGCGGCCAGTGGTCCAGGCTGCCATGGATGCTTACATGCGGGCCACGCACCGACCACAGACCCCCGTCGGCCACCGGCACCAGAGGGATCGAACACCGCATCTCACCGAGCAGAGCCAGAGAATCAGCAACACCCGTATGGCCTAAGAGGCGTCTCCAGGGGCTGGCCTTGACCTCTTTTGACGCCGCTGGCGGCCGAGTGGCCGTTCGGGGCGGCCGCGAACATGCGCTGAGCTGCGATTATTCTTTGCCCCCCTCGTGGACTGCCGTGCAGTCATGTCGCCTAGGCGGTCCGGCTGCGGCGAGGGCGGGCTGCGCGGGTGGGTCGGAGTGGTGCGGGTGTCAGCGGCATCGGTGTCGCCGGCCCGCGAGCTCTGCGTGGCTCGATCACTTGTCGACCAGCGACATGTGGTGCTCGTTGTAGCGGTCGCCCTGTACGCCGGTGCGGCCGGCGAGTTCGTTCAGGTCGGCCAGTTCGTCGGCGGAGAGCGGCAGTTGAGCGGCGCCGATGTTCTCTTCCATGCGGGACAGGCGTCGTGTTCCGGGGATCGGGACGATCGACGGGTGCCGGGCGAGGAGCCAGGCGAGGGCGACCTGGCCGGGCGTGGCGTCCTTGGCCCTGGCGAGCGTTGCGACGTGGTCCACGAGGGCCTGGTTCGCCGCGCGGTTCTCCGCCGTGAACCGGGGGATGGTCGTACGGACGTCGCCGTCCGTGAACGACGTGGACGCGTCGACCGTCCCGGTCAGGAATCCTTTGCCGAGCGGGCTGAACGGCACGAAGCCGATGCCGAGGGCCGCACAGGTGGGCAGCACCTCCGGCTCGGGGTCCCGGGTCCACAGCGAGTACTCGCTCTGCACCGCCGTCACCGGATGCACCGCGTGGGCGCGGCGGATGGTCTGTGCGCCGGCCTCCGAGAGTCCGAAGCAGCGGACCTTGCCTTCCCGGACGAGTTCGCCCACTGTGCCGGCGACGTCCTCGACCGGCACGTCCGGGTCGACGCGGTGCTGGTAGAACAGGTCGATCGTGTCCACTCCGAGGCGCCTGAGGGAGGCGTCGGCCACGGCGCGGATCTGTTCGGGACGGCTGTCGAGCCCGGCGGGCGAGCCGTTCTCGATGTGGAAGCCGAACTTGGTGGCGATCACCACCTGGTCGCGCAGCGGTGCGAGGGCTTCTCCGACGAGTTCCTCGTTGACGTACGGGCCGTACACCTCCGCGGTGTCGAAGAACGTGACTCCGCGGTCGACGGCGCCGCGGAGGACGGCGATCATGTCCTCGCGGTCACCGGGATTGGGGCCGTAGCTCTGGGACATGCCCATGGCGCCGAGCCCGATCGCGGAGACGCGCAGGTCCCGTCCGAGCGTACGTGTGTGCATCGTTCTCCTCCTTGCCGACAACCCGCTCGATGAGCCGAGTCGGTCTGTCCTGCCGAGTTGCGTGTCACCCGTCGTGGTCGAAGGCCAGGACGATGCGTTCACGCAGGGCGCCCTGTTCGAGGCGTGTGTGAGCGGCTGCTGCGTCGTCCGCGTCGAAGGACAGAGTGGGACGCAGAGTGATAGTGCCGTCCTGGGCTTGGTCGCGCAGCCGTGTGATCGCGTCGCGGTCTCCGTCCCGGTCCCGCACGTTCAGGCGCCTGACCGCGATGCCGCGTCCCGGACTGCCGTCCCAGAAGCGCAGGACGCCGATCTGGCCGCCGGCCCGGACGGCGGGAGTGATCCGTTCGTGCAGCAGAGCCGCGTCCGCCACCGCGTCCACCGGGCCGCCGAGTTCCTTCAGCACGCGCTCGGCGATGTCGGGGCCGCGGGGCACGAGTGTCTGCGCGCCGAGTGCGCGGAGCAGGTCCGCGTCGTCCTCGTCTGCGACGGCGACGACGTGCAGGCCCTCCGCGGCACCGAGTTCGACCAGGTAGCCGCCGACCGAGCCGGCGGCGCCGGTGACCAGGAGGGCGGCGCCCGGGGGCAGGCGGAAGGCGTCGAGCACGTTCCGCGCGGTGAGCGCGTTGTTCAGGAAGCCGGCCGCCGCGGTGGCGGAGGCGCCTGTGGGTGCCAGGACCACTGACCGCGCCGGCAGCGCGAGACGTTCGCTGTAACCGCCGTGGCTGCCCAGGTTGTCCACGAACCCGACGACGTGGGCACCGGCCACCAGGCCCCAGCGGGGATCCACACCACTGCCCACCTCCTCGATCCTGCCGGCGACCTCCATCCCGGGAACGAGCGGGGGAGTGAGCCCCTCGTTCGTCTGCCGCAGCAGACCGGAGCGGAGCATCGCGTCGACGGGGTTCACACCCGCGGCGTGGACCCGCACCAGCACCTCCTGCGCTGCGGCGTGCGGGTCGGGGAGTCCGAAAGGCCGCAGCACTTCCGGGCCGCCGTATTCGCTCAGTCCGATGACTTTCATCCGGGAGTTTCCTCACGTTCCTGTGTTCGCGTGAATCGGCTTCGGCTGTCGTCAGCGCGCCGGCTGACGGTCCGCGGCGCTCAGCCCGGTGGGAGTCGCCGCGCTACCAGGCGTACGCTTCGGGAGCTTCGCCACCGGGGCCCGGCCAGATCTCGTCGAGCGCGCGGAGCAACTCAGGAGACAGGGCCAGGTGTGGGGCTCGCAGCGATTCGGTCAGTTGCTCCGGGGTGCGCGGCCCGACGATGGTGGTGGCGACTGCCGGGTTGTGCAGGAGCCAGGCCAGTGCCACGTCCGCGGGGCGCTCGCCGAGGTCCGCGCACAGGGCTTCGTACTTCTCGAGCTGTGGCCGGTACCGCTTGACGGTGGCCAGGAAGTCGGGAGATGAGCGCCGGCCGCTGTCGGCTTTGTGCAGGGCGCCACCGAGCAGGCCGCCGCCCAGCGGACTCCACGGGATCAGGCCGAGGCCGTAGTGGCGCAGGGCGGGAATCAGCTCGAGTTCGATGGTGCGGGCGTTGAGGTTGTACAGGCTCTGCTCGGACACGAGGCCCAGGAAGTGCCGCTTGCCCGCTTCCTGCTGCGCCGTGGCGACGTGCCAGCCCGCGAAGTTGCTGCTGCCGATATAGGTGACCTTGCCCTCGCGGACGAGTTGCTCCATGGCCTGCCAGATCTCGTCCCACGGGGTCGAGCGGTCGATGTGGTGCATCTGGTACAGGTCGATGTGATCGGTCCGCAACCGCCGGAGGCTGGCCTCGGCGGCCTTGCGGATCTTGTAGGCCGACAGGTACTTGTCGTTCGGGCCGGTGCCCATGGGCTGGTAGAGCTTGGTGGCCAGCACGATCCGGTCGCGTCGGCCGCCGCCCTGGGCCAGCCAGCGGCCGATGATCTCCTCGGAGAGGCCGTAGCCCTGCGTCATGTCGGGTGACTGCGGGCCTCCGTACACGTCGGCGGTGTCGACGAAGTTGACGCCTTCCTCGACGGCCCGGTCGAGGATCGCGAAGCTGCTGGGCTCGTCGGTGACCCAGCCGAAGTTCATGGCTCCCAGGCCGAGCTTGCCGACCTTCAGGCCGGTCCGGCCGAGGTGGTTGTAGGTCATCGTCATGGGTGGGCTTCCCGTCCGGTAGGGGCTGTGGTTCGGGATCGGCACAGAGGGGCGTCCGCCGGGAGCCGCAGCGGCGGCTCGTCGGGTGTACCGCTGAGCCGCGCGGCGCTGCGCGACCTGGCTGCGGGATCGAGGCGGTGCGGCGAGGCAGGGTTCCCTTGCGGGTGTCGTGCCGGGCAGGTGGCGCCGGCTCACTCCACCTCCGTTCCGGCCAACCGCACCTCCTCGTAGTCCAAGGTGGTCTGGAGCCGGCGCAGAACGGTGTCGTCGATCCGTTGCTCGTCGCGCAGCCGGACGACGGTCGCGCGCTTGTGGGCGACGAGGGCGAGCCGCAGCACGGTGTAGTGACGGTTGTGCAGCAGGGCCGGATCACCGTCGGAGCCCGCGCTCCGCGCCTGGACGGCGGCCAGTTGGGCCTCGTACTCCTGGCGCAGCCACGCCGCGACCTCCGGGGACGTGCCCAGATCGGCGGCGAGCCGGGGCAGCGCCCCGAGGGCCTCCTCGGTGGCCTCGGTCTCCGCCAGGAGTTCTTCCTCCTCGACGGAGGTGTCCCGCGGCAGCCGGGCCCAGCGCACCACCCCTGGCAGCAGCAGCCCTTGGCCCACGAGCGTCACCACGATGACGCCGGAGGTGACGAAGACGATGAAGGCCCGGTCCGGGAACGGCGCACCGGAGTCGAGGGTCTCCGGCACCGACAGGGCCACCGCCAGTGACACCGCGCCCCGGAAGCCCGCGAACCCGCTGACGGTGCGCGCCCGGTCGCTCATCCGCCGCAGCCGCTGCTCCGGTCGCCGGTCGAGCGCGCGGATCAGGTAGGCGGAGGCGAAGAGGAAAGCGAAGCGGACGGCGACCAGCACCATGCTGACCGCGACGACGGCGATCAGCGCGTCCCTGAGGTCCACCCGGCTCATGTGCCGCAGGGGGTAATGGAGTTCCACACCGACCAGGACGAACAGTGCGGCGTTGATGATGAACGTGGCCAGCGGCCAGAACGCCAGGGCCTGCCGGCGGTGCTCGGCGCGGATGAGACGGGGAGCCACCTGGGCCATGATCAGCCCGCTCACCACGACCGCGAGCACCCCCGAGGCATGGATCAACTCGGCGAGCAGATAGGCCGTGAACGGCGCAAGGATCATGACGAGATTGCCCAGCAGCGGGTCCTGAAGACGGCGCCGCAGGTTCATGTTGACCCACGCCACCGCCACGCCGACCGCCGCCCCGCCGCCGTACGCGAGGAGGAACAGCGCGCCCACGTGGGGGAGGGTGAGGTGCTCCTCGCCGACGGTCAGACCGACCGCGAGTCCGAAGATGACCAGCGCGGTGCCGTCGTTGACGAGGCTCTCCGCGCGCAGTGCCGTGACCTGGCGGCGCGGCAGCGCGCGGGCCAGGGCTCCGACGGCGGTGGCGTCGGTGGGCGCGACCGCCGCGCCCAGCACCCACGCCGGCCCCCACGGCAGCCCGAGCGCGTGCCCGGCGGCCGCCACGGCCCACGCGGTGAGGATGACCAGCACGGTGCTCATCAGGACGATGCCGCGCAGGTTCGAGCGGATCTCCCGGCTCGATGTCGTCAGGCTCTCCCAGTACAGGAGTACGGGAAGGACGAGCAACAGCACTACTTCAGGCGGGAGTTGGATCTGCCGGACGGCAGGGACCAGACCGAGCAGCGCCCCCAGGGCGAGCAAAACGACGGGCGGTGCTGCGCCGAGGCGCTGCGCCAGGACGTGCCCGGCCAGCACGGCCACGCCGAGCAGTACGACGAGTTCCAGACCGAGCATGGGACTTACTCCTGTGGGAGACCGGGTGTCCGCGGGGGCTGAGCGGCCTCCCACCGGATCGTCCCGCTCATCTCGGGACCAGGCGCAGCGTCGTGGCGCGGGAGGCGACCATGGGGTCGACGTACGCGCCGCCGTAGCGGCCGTACTTGGTGCGGTAGGCGGCGTCGATACGGTCGTTGACGTCCTCGTCCGTCACCTCGACGAAGGTGACGTCCTTGTGCACGCCGCCGGAGCGGATGTGCCCCTGGCGGGTCGCTCGGGCCGTACGCCACCATGCGCCGGCCGTGCCGCGGAAGGAGCGGACGTACAGGTCGTCACCGTCGCGGACGACCCAGACCGGCACCGGCGTGCGCAGCGTGCCGTCACGCCGGAGAGGGGCTGCCTGCAACTCCTCAGCCTCGGCGATCCGATGGAGCTCGTCGCTCGTCCATGTCGTCATCGTCGGTTCTCCGTCCGGGGTCACGTCACGGACGCAGCAGTGTCTTGACGGCTCGGCGCTCGTCCATGGCCTTGTATCCCTTGGCGACCTCGTCGAGGGGCAGGGTGAGGTCGAAGACCCTGCCGGGGTTGATACGGCCGGACAGGACGCGGTCGATCAGATCGGGCAGGTAGGCCCGCACGGGCGCGGGGCCGCCGCGCAGGCCCACGTGGGAGAAGAACAGTTCCTGGCCGTCGATCTGCACGCCGTGCGGCATGCCGACGAAGCCGACGTTGCCGCCCGGACGGGTGGACCGCAGGGCCTGGTGCATCGACTGCTGGGTGCCGACGCATTCGAGGACCGAGTCGGCGCCTGTGCCGTCCGTCAGCTCCTTGATCCGGGCCACGCCCTCCTCGCCTCGCTCGGTGACGATGTCGGTGGCGCCGAACTCCAGGGCCAGCTTCTGGCGGGACTCGTGCCGGCTCATGGCGATGACGCGCTCGGCGCCCAGTTCCTTCGCGGCGATGACGGCGGACAGGCCGACCGCGCCGTCACCGACCACCACGGCCGTCGCACCGGGCCCGACGCCGGCCGCCTCGGCCGCGTACCAGCCGGTGCCCATCACGTCGGACAGCGTCAGCAGGCTGGGGATCAGCTCCTCGGCCGGCTGCTCCGGCACGGTGACCAGGGTGCCGTCGGCTAGGGGAACGCGGACGTACTCCGCCTGGCAGCCGGTGACCCACTCCCCGTGCTGACAGGAGGTGTGGTACCCGGCCCGGCAGACGGGGCAGGTGTTGTCGGACGCGGCGAAGGAGCCGATGACGAACTGGCCGGGCTTGACGCCCGACACCTCGCTGCCGACCTCCTCGACGACGCCGACGTACTCGTGGCCGATCGGCTGCGGCTCGTCGACCGGCATGACGCCGCGGTAGCTCCACAGGTCGGAGCCGCACACGCAGGTGGCGACGGTGCGGATGACGGCGTCCGTCGGTGCGGTGATCTCCGGCTCGGGACGGTTCTCCACCCGGATGTCGCCGGGCGCGTGGATGACGGTTGCGCGCATGGGGTGCCTCTGGTCTTCCTTGGTTCGGGGGAACGGCGGGCGGTGTAGCGGGCCTCAGGCCGACGCGTCGGCCTCGTCCGTGATCGCCTTGAGCTGGGTCACCGCCGACATGGCGTTGGGCCACCCGGCGTAGAAGGCCAGATGGGTGAGGGCCTCGACGAGCTCGTCCTTGGTCACCCCGTTCTCCAGCGCCTTGCCGAGGTGGAAGCCGAGCTGGTCGGTGCGGTGGAGGGCGGCGAGCGCGGTGACGGTGACCAGGCTGCGGTCACGCGGGGAAAGGCCCGGCCGCTCCCAGATGTCGCCGAAGAGGACCGTGTCGGTCACCTCGGCGAGCTTCGGGGCGAACTCCTGGATCGCCGGCGGCGCGAACTTCTTCCGGTCGGTCATGGGATGGTGCTCCTGGCGGGTGTTTCGGATCAGGTCGCCCAGCCCTCGGCCGGGGGGTCCTGAGGGGGCCTGTACGGCGGCGTGTACGTGTCTGTCGTCGCCTTCGGCGGTCGCGCGAACAGCGGGACACGGACGATGTCCGGCAGCGATTCCGCCCGCGCTCGACGGGACGCCTGCTGCTCTTTCATCGAACCTGCCCTCTTCACGCGAACTCGCAAAGGGGAGAGTTCCACTCGAAGGACCGCTTATCCAGGGAGGAATCCTTACCCCCCTTCGTGGGCGGAGGGAAAGCGGTTCGAGCGCCGTCGGCCGACACGGCTCGACCGGCGGCCGATCACTCGCGGTCGCGGACGCCGAAGTCTCGCCGAGCCGGTCCGGGCGCACGGTGAAGTCGCCGGGCCCGTTCCGGCGGACGGAGAAACGCGCGGTGTGAAGGACGTGGCGATCGCCCCGCAGCGGTCAGCGCCTGGGGGAACTGTCCGCGGAACTCACGGGCGTCAGCGCGGTGTGGTCGTCCTCGGGCCCTTGACGGGCTGGAGGGTCACGCGACGCTGTCGGACGCCGTCCGCTTCTGGGCCGCCGTCCAGGAGGCCAGAAGGCGCAGGGCGTCGTGGGACGGGGAACCGGACTCCGCGTTCCAGACGATGATGTGCTGCTCCGGGTCCGTTCCGCAGGTGAGCGTGTTCCAGTCGAGAGTCAGCTCGCCCACCACCGGGTGACGGAGCTTCTTCGTGCCCTTGTCCCGCATGGCGACGTCATGTTCGGCCCACCACTGACGGAACTGCGCGTCGCGGGCGGAGAGGGTCTCGACCAGGGCGGCGAGACGGGGTTCACCGGGATACCGTGCGCTCTCCATGCGCAGGTGAGCGATGGCCAGTCGGGTGACTTCCTCCCAGTCCGCGTACAGCTCGCGCATCCAGGGCTCGGTGAACAACAGCCGGATGAACACACGCTCTTCCTCCGGGTAGCGGCCGAAGTCGGTCCACAGACCGGCGGCGAGCCGGTTCCAGCCGAGGATGTCGGTGCGCCGGCCGATGACGAAGGCGGGCGTGGCGGTGAGATCGTCCAGCATGCGCTGCAACTGCGGATCCACCTGCTGGCGGTCGCCCGAGGACGGCGGGCGCACCGTCTGCTTGGCAGCGAGTTCGAACAGGTAGGTCCGCTGAGCCTCGTTGAGCCGGAGCACCCGGGCGATCTCGTCCAGGAGAGCAGCCGATGCCTGGAGACGGCCCTGCTCGATACGCGTGTAGTACTCGGTGCTGATCGAGGCGAGGAGAGCCACCTCCTCGCGGCGGAGCCCGCGCACACGCCGCCGTTGCCCGCCGTGGAGCCCGACTTCGGAGGGGCTGAGTTCGGCACGGCGGGCCTTGAGGAACTCGCCCAGCTCGTTCAGGTGCGGGTCGCGGTGCATGATCTCCAGCCTCGCACGAGGGCCCGGCACTGCAAGTAATGGGCAGGTATACCCTGCCCCGTATTTCGGCTGCCGGCGCTTGAGAATCATATCTCCGGCCCGCGTGATCGGACGAGACGAGATCGCGGCCCGGCACGCGCTGTGGGCGCGTACCGGGCCGCCGGGGGGCATGGGGTGCTTGTCGACGTCAGCTCAGTGCCTTGACCAGTTCCTGGGCCAGGGGGACGGCCGAGTGCGGGTTCTGGCCGGTGTACAGGGTGCGGTCGACCTCGACGTGCGGGGTGAACGGGTCGGCTTCGCGGTAGTCGGCCCTGAGCTCGTTCACGAGCCGGTCCTGAAGCAGCCACTTCGCGCGGTCCGCGAGACCGTTCTGCTTCTCCTCCGCGTTGGACAGGCCGGTCAGGCGGTAGCCGGCGAACGGAGAAGTCCCGTCGAGGCGGATGGTGGCGAGCAGGGCAGCGGGGCCGTGGCAGACCAGGGACACGGGCTTGCCGGAGGCCAGCCAGTCGGTGAGCAGCCGGCCGGAGGCGGCGTCGTCGGGCAGGTCCTCCATGGGACCCCAGCCACCGGGGTAGAAGACGGCGTCGTGGTCGTCGATGTCCACGTCCTCGATCCGCACGGGGTGCGCCAGCTCGGTGGCCTCGCGCAGGGCGGTGCGCATGCGCCGGGCGCCTTCCTCGCCGCCGTTGAAGTCGGGGCTGAGGCTGAGGGCGTCCGCCGTGGGCGGCAGGCCGCCGGGGGTGGCCGCGGCGATCTCGTATCCGGCCTCCTTGAAGACCTGATACGGGCCGATCGCCTCCTCGGCCCAGAAGCCGGCCGGGTGGCGGGTGCCGTCGGCCAGTGTCCAGTGGTCCGACGCCGTGATCACGAAGAGGATCTTCGTCATGGGGGTCTCTCTCCCGGTGGCCGTCTCAGCCCTCAAGGGCTGTCTGGAGGACGTGGCTGTCGGCGGTCTGCCGCATGCTGACGGCCTTTCCGTCGCGGACGGTCCACAGGTGGACGAAGCGGACGTCGGCCTTGTTCCCGGTCTTCGTCACGGCGTGATAGTGCCCGAACACGAAGACATGGCCCTCGTCGTCCGCGTAGAACTCCTCGGGCACCGCGCCGAAGGACTCGTAGTCCGGCGTCGTCGCGCCGAAGAAGTTCTTCGCCACGTCGTCCCAGCCGTGGTAGACGCCGCTGTTCGGAAAGCCCGGGGTGATGTCCCAGGCGAGGTCGGGCGCCATGACCTCGCTGGTGACCTCCGGGGCCATACGGGATTCGTACACCCGGCGGATGAGGGCCAGGCTCGGGGAATCGGACACGGTTCACTCCTCGTGTGGATGGGGGTGGTCATGTGGCGGTCGCGGGAAGGTCCGCGTGATCAGGCCGCGAGGGCGGTGCGCCCAGCGCGGAAGATCGCCGCCTTACGGGCGACGCGCGCGCCCAGGCGCTCGGCGGTGGCGATGTCGGAGCGGTGGACCGCTTCCGGACCCGCGTCGGTCGGGCTCTGGACGCCGGCGCCCAGGAAGAAGCCCAGCCCGCGGCGGGCTTGTCCGCCCAGGCGTGGGGAAACCAGCGCTTGCTGCCGGCCTGGGCGAACACGTGGAAGGCCGTCGAGGCGGTGCCCATGTACGTGGCGGAACCGAAGATGATCGCGTCAGCGGCGTCCAGTCGGGCCCACTGCTCTTCGATGATGGCGTCGACGGAGATCGAGATTCTTTGCGCGGGCGGGTCAAGCTCCGCGTCGGAAGAGTGCATTGCTATAGAACTGCTATAGAACTGCTATAGAACTGCTATAGAACTGCGAAGAACTTCACCATCTTGTTGATCGCCTGGTCCACGTATTCGGGCACGTCATACATGGCGATGTGCGTCGCGCCTTCGACGACGAACAACTCCTTCGGACCGTTGGAAAGTTCGTACGCCTGGTCGCTGAAGACCTTGGTGTCCGCCTTGCTCCCCGCGATGAGGAGCATCGGCTGGGTCAGCAGTTCCGGAATCTGGTCGAATGCAGAAAAGGCATACATCCTGTCCATGCCGGTCAGCAGGAAACGACCCTTCGAGCGGGGGTGCTGACCACGGGGTGTTCTGTAATAGTCGTATCCCTCACGCAGGAGGTCAGGGGTGTCGTCGTTGATCTCCTCCAGGGTCTCGGGGACGAACGGGGCGTAGACCGGGTCCGCACCTCTTGCCTCCGCTGTGCGCTGCTGTGCGACCGCCTCCAGCGTCTTGAGCTGCTCGGACAGCGGCGACAGGTGCCCCAGGAAGCCTCTGGAGCCCTCACCCATCGGGGCCGCGCTGACGGTGGCCACCGCCTTGAAGCGGCGTTCGGTCTGCGCCACGCTGATCGCGTATCCGCCGCCCGCGCAGATGCCGAAAACGCCCATGCGTTCGGTGTCGACGAACGGAAGAGTGGTGAGGAAGTCCGCTGCGCAGCGGGCGTCCTCCACTCTGGTCGCCGGATCCTCCAGAAGGCGGGGTTCGCCGCCGCTTTCCCCTTGATAGGAGGAGTCGTAGACCACGATGACGAATCCGTGCGAGGCCAGCCGCTTCGCGTAGTGACCGATGGTCTGTTCCTTCACTCCGCCGGCCGGGTGAATTCCGACGAGGGCCGGGTATTTCTTGTCCTCCGTGAAATCGTCCGGCAGGTGCAGGTGTGCCGCGATTTCCACGGCCTTGTTCCTGTAAGAAACGGTCTCGGTCATGGTGCCAGTCCCTTTTCGTCGTCCCTGACCCGCCCACGGAAGTCCTGGCACCATGGTTCGTCGAGGCCGTGATGATGTCTACGCACGGTGAGGGGGAAGAAATCTTCCCCTGGATACGGACTTTCCCGGTGAGCGAGCTGTGGACCAAGGCCTCCCTCGGACCGGCGGCCTGTGAGCCGGTACACGCGCGGGGGTGGGGGCTGTGCTGTGAGGGGTACTGGCAGGGACCCCCACTGATCGCCTCGCCTTCCTACGCTGGAATTCATGAACAATCGGGCCGAAGTAAGTGCGTTCCTCAAGTCCCGCCGCGACAGGATCACGCCGGAGCAGGCGGGACTGCCGGTGTACGGGCACCGTCGGGTGCCCGGGCTGCGCCGGGGCGAGGTCGCGATGCTCGCCGGGGTGAGCGTGGAGTACTACACGCGCCTCGAACGCGGCGATCTGAGCGGGGTCTCCGACAGTGTTCTGGACGCCCTCGCGCAGGCCCTGCGGCTGGATGACACCGAGCGGAACCACCTCCACGCCTTGGCCCGTGCGGCGAGCGCGACCCCGGCCCGGGTCCGGCGTCGCCCGAAGAATGCCACCGTGCGGCCCAGCGTGCTGCGTCTCATCGAGGGCCTGCACGACCAGCCTGCCTACGTGCGCAACAACCGCATGGACATCCTGGCGGCCAATCCGCTGGCCCGCGCCCTGCACTCCGAGGTGTTCGAGCAGGAGCCGGCCAACACCTGCCGGTTCGTGTTCCTCGACCCCCGCGCCACCCGGCTCTACCCCGACTGGGAACGGGTGGCCCGCAACGGAGTCGGGGCGCTGCGGGTCGAGGCCGCCAGGAATCCCTACGACCGTGAGCTGTCGAACATGATCGGTGAGCTGTCCACCCGCAGCGACGCCTTCCGCACCCTGTGGGGCGCGCACGACGTGCACGTCTTCACCGAGGGCACCAAGCGATTTCACCACCCGGCGGTGGGCGAGATGGAGTTGGTCCACGAGAGTCTGGACCTGTCCGGCGATCCAGGGCTCTCCATCACCGTGTACAGCGCCGATCCCGGCACGCCGGCCGCGGACGCCCTGAAGCTCCTCGCCAGTTGGGCGGCGAGCCAGGAGCGGGACGCGGCTGCCTCGAGGACCGACACCGAGCACTGACCTCGGTGGGCCCCACCTTCCCTTTCCCTCGGCCACTGCTGCCTTCGCACCGGTCGGCCCGCCGCACCACACGCCCGTCACACCGGCGTCCCGTCAGCTCAGACCGTCGCCGCCGCCCCGTCCCCTACCGCGGCCGTCCATCCTGAACCGTCGTGCGCACGCTCACGCTTCCGGTGCGAGGGGGGCCCTGCTGTTACCCCTCACAAGCGTGACTGCCTGCCGGGCCCGGCTCCTGGTTCCGTGGATCGCGGCGGGGCTGAAGGACTCCGCCCGCACCACGCTCGGCGCGCATGCCGCTTCGCCGGCACGCCTCGGACGACTGGGGCCCGCGCCACCTGTCTTGAAAGGATCGTCAGTGAGTTCCCCCTCGTCCACGAAGCCGGACATCTCGACCGCCGCCCCGCTCACGGGCGACGGCGGCGACACAGCGCCCGTGGGGAAGGCCAAGCTGCCGCCGGTGGTGTGGCTGCTGGGTGCAGTCGCCTTCATCATGGGCACCAGCGAGTTCATCGTCTCCGGCCTGCTGCCGCAGATCTCCGGGGCCCTCGATGTCAGCGTCTCCAGCGCCGGGGCGCTGATCACCGCCTTCGCCGTGGGCATGATGATCGGCGCGCCGGTGATGTCCGTAGCGACCCGGCGCCTGCCGCGCCGCTCGGCCCTGGTCGCCGCACTGCTGGTCTTCGCCGCGGGTCACGTCGTCGGCGCGCTCAGCTCGAACCTGGGGCTCGCGCTCGCCGGCCGGTTCGCCGCCGCGCTGGGCAACGGCACCTTCTGGGCCGTCGGCGCGGTGGTGGCGACCGCCGCCGCGGGGCCGGCCGCCAGCACCCGCGCGATGGGTGTGATGGTCGGCGGCATCACTCTGGCCAACATCGTCGGCGTCCCGCTCGGTACGGCAGCCGGCCAGCTGTCCGGCTGGCAGGCCCCCTTCTGGATGCTCGCCGCCCTCGCCGTGGTCGCCGCCGCTGTGATCGCCCGCCGGATACCGGCCGACACCACACGCGCCGACACCTCCCTGCGCGCCGAGGCCACCGCGCTCAGGCATCCGCGCCTGTGGCTGGTCTACCTGGCCATCGCCCTCATCCAGGCCGGCCTCATGGCCGCCTACAGCTACGTCGCCCCGCTGCTGACCGACCGCGCCCACCTCGCGACCGCCCTGGTGCCGCTGGCGCTGCTCGGCTACGGCGTCGGCGCCCTGGCCGGCACGACGATCGGCGGACGCCTCGGCGACCGACAGCCCTACGCCACGCTCATCCCGGCCACCGCGCTCACCGCGGCGTTCCTGGGCGCCATCACCCTGTGGGCGACGAACAGCGTCGTGGCCGTGCTCCTGGTCGTGCTGCTCGGCACCGCCGGCTTCGCCAACAACCCCGTCGTGGTCGGCGAGGTCGTCCGCATCGCCGGAGCCGGCCGCTCCCTGCCCATGGCCCTGGCCACTTCCGCGTTCCAGGTCGGCATCGCCATGGGCTCCTGGCTCGGCGGCGTCGCCCTGACCTCCAGCCTGGGCCTGCAGGGCCCGTCGCTGACCGGCTTCGTCTTCGCCCTGGCGGCCCTGCTTCCCCTCGGCCTGCTGGCCGCCTCCCACCACAAGGCGGCGTGAGCACAGAGCCGCCACCGCGAGGCAGCGGGACAAGAAGGGCTCAGCCATGACCGGCAAGGTCCCCCGGGTTTACCTCAACGACGAACTGGCCGTGTGCAGCGGCAGATCCACGACACCGTGAGTCGGCCGTGCAGCTCATCGAGCGAGTCCGGCAGACGGCGGCGGGCCGCGCTGGCAGTCGACGTGGTGTCACACGAGGTCGGCGGCGGCCTCCGCTCGCTTCCGGCATTCGACCGCCGAGGCGACGGGTGCCGACCCTCAGCAGGCGGTGGGGACGTGTAGGGGAAGGGCAAGGGTGTTCCCTGATGCCACGGCGGCCACGTGGCGAAATCATGATCGTCATGACTTCGACCTTCCTTTCCCGCCGGGCTTTCGTGGGTGCGGCGCTGACCGCCGCCCTCCTTACGTCCGCCGCGAGCCCTGTCGCGTCGGCGGCCATCCCGTCGCCGACGGCCTCGTCCGCCTCCGTCCCGCTCCCGCCGCTCGACACGGCGGCCCTGCGCGCTGCGATCTCCGACCTGGACCACCCGCAGGCCACGGCCGCTCAGCTCCTGGTCAGCGGCAAGGCGGGACAGTGGTACGGCGCGACGGGTGTGGCGGACAGAAGGACAGGCGCACCGGTCGGTCAGGACGACGCCTTACGGGCGGGCAGCATCACGAAGGTCTTCGTGGCGACGGCGGTGCTGCAGCTGTCGGCGGAGGGCCGGGTGGACCTGGACAAGCCGATTCAGGACTACCTGCCCGGCCTGCTCCCCGACGGCTACGACCCGATCAAGGTCTCCCAACTCCTCAACCACACGAGCGGCTTGCCGGACGAGGACATCCCGGACTCCGAGCGGGCCGACACTCCGGAGCAGATCCTCGAGCACCGCTACGACCAGTGGACGCCGATGCAGCTGGTGGCCACTCTGCCCGAGGAGGCCCCGATGAAGTTCGCGCCGGGCACGAAGCAGGAGTACCGGGGCATGAACTACGTTCTGGCGGCCATGCTGCTCGAAAAGGTGACGGGCAAGCCGTACGGCAGGGCGATCGGCGACCGCATCCTGCGTCCGCTGGGCCTGTGCCGCACGTCGTTCCCGGGCGACGACCCGAAGATCCACGGCCGGCACGTCCACGGCTACCTGGCGATGTCGGACGGCACTCTGCAGGACGTGACGGAGTACAACCAGTCCGAGGCATGGGGCGAGGGCGAAATCATCTCGACCACGCGCGACTTGGACCGCTTCATCACGGCCCTGTTCACGCCGGGCAAGGTGCTTCCGAGGACGACGCTGGACAAGATGTTCGAGTTGCCGGCACCGGAGGTGCGGATGGTGGACGGCTCTCCGGCCCGTTACAGCGTGGGCCTCCAGACGGTCACGGTCAACGGCGTGCCCCTGTGGGGCAAGACGGGGGAGCGGTACGGCTACAACTCGGCGGTGATGGCGACGCGAGACCTCGGCCGCAGGGCGGTGTACTCGTGGACACCGACGCACCGGGACGCCAGTCAGGTGCAGATGGCGCTGCGGATCGCGGATGCGGTCACGAAGCCGGCGGCTTCGCGGTAGACCGGTCAGGCGCTGCCGGGGCCGGCCGTCGCGAGCGCCTGCGCCGGGCACACGTAGCAGCCAAGGGGCGGTGAGCCAGGGGTTCTTCCCGCCGGCCGGGTGGGCCGGGCACGGCCCACCGTGTCCGGGTGTGTGCTCCGCCGAGCTCGACGAACGGGTCGTACCCCCGTGCCACACTGATGCCCATGTTCGGAGTCGTCGATCTTCCCACCTACCTGGCGGGACTTGCCCTGATTGTTCTCCTCCCCGGGCCCAACTCCCTGTACGTGCTGTCCGTCGCCGCGCGACGCGGGGTGCGCGCCGGATACAGGGCTGCGGCCGGCGTCTGGGCCGGGGACGCCGTGCTGATGGTTCTCTCCGCAGCCGGGGTGGCTTCGCTGCTCCAGGCCAACGCCGTGTTGTTCGCGATCGTGAGATACGCCGGAGCCGGCTATCTGACCTGGCTGGCGATCGGGATGCTGCGGGCCGCCTGGGAGATGTGGCGCACGCGCCGGGAGCGGATGCATGCGGAGGAGGGCCCCGCCCCGGTGCTCGACGAGCGGCCGTTCCGGCGGGCGCTGGTCGTCAGCCTGTTCAACCCCAAGGCGATCTTGTTCTTCGTCGCCTTCTTCGTGCAGTTCGTCGACCCGGGGTATGCCTACCCGGCGCTCTCCTTCGTCGTCCTCGGGATGTTCGCCCAGCTCGCCAGCGTGCTGTACCTGAGCGTTCTGATCTTCGGCGGGACCAGGCTGGCCGCCGCCTTCCGGCGTCGCAAGCGGTTGGCGGCGGGGGCCGCCTCGGCGGCCGGTGCGCTGTTCCTCGGCTTCGCGGTGAAGCTGTCCCTCGCCGGCGCCTGACCCCCGCAGGCCCCTTCACGGACCCGCTGAGGCCAACTCGACGATCACCCCATGGGGTACCCCCTTCTGGTGCGGCGTTCCCACAGTCGAAGAAGGTAGGAGGTGCCGTTATCGGGGGGTTATCGCCCGGGTGCGTGAGGGAGACGCTGCCGAGGCGAGGCCCCCCGCGGCGCCGGCGGCGGCAGCCATCGGGTCACGGCGTGCGCGGTGCGCGGCGGATGCGGAGGGGGCCGTGTGCCTCTGTCTCCGTGACGGGCCTGCCTGCCTGGGTCACCTCGGCCTTGCCGGCCGCCACCAGCCGCCAGGCCGCCCGCCGGGTGGGTTCCATCAAGTCCCGCCAGCCCTCGTCGTCGCCTTCGTAGGCTTCACGTGCGGCGTCCGACGGGCAGATGGAGGCAGTGGCCGCGCGTCGCTCCAGCAGGTCCATGATGACCTGCTCCAGCCGTCCGGCGAGCTGCCGATCCGTCTCCGCCACGCATCCAGTGTGGCCCGCATTCCGTCACTTCGCCGGTTCCGACAGCCCCGGGACGTCAGTCCCAGCAGCCGGTCTTCGCACCGTCCGTCTCGGAGCCGACCTCCATCTCGAATCCTGCGCCCGAGTCGAACTCCGGCCCGGCGTCGTAGTCGTACTCGATCTTCAGATGGCCGGCCGTGGTGAACCGCAGGGTCAGCATCAGGGCGTCGCCGTCGCCGCCCTTGGTGAAGCACAGTCCCGCCACCGTTTCGGGGGTGCCGAGGCCCGCAGGGGCGGACGGCAGGTGCCAGCCGTCCGCCTTGGCGGTGGCGCGGTAGAAGTCGACGACCTTCTGCCGGGGGCCGGGGAAGGCGTAGACACGCGCCGCGTAGAGCCAGGCGTCGCCGGTGTCGTCGACGCATCGCGCGTCGACCTGGTCGAGCCCCTTCGGGGCGGTCGCCCCCTCGGGAGCGGAGTCGAGGATGGGCTGGGAGCGCAGGTCCTTCAGCCGTGTCGCGGTCTCCTCGCAGGTGTTGAACGGGGAGAGGACGGAGCAACCGGTCAGGCCCACGGTGAGCAGGGCGGTGGCCAGGAGCAGGGCGAGCGTCCGGGGCGGCATGGGATCCGGTCTCCCTGGGGTCGTGTGCGGGCAGGCTGCGCGGTCCGGTCGGAGCACGGCGAACGGGCGGCGGCTCCACCGCGTGAGCGTGCGCTCCCGCACCCCGGTCCGGGGCGGACGAGCGAGCGTAGCTTCTCGCGTGTCTCCGGGGCCGTCGAGTGGAGGCTGTGCCGCCATGACCGTGTCTCCGTCGGTCTGTCGGGGGCGCGGTGGGGAAGGCGCTGCGGGTGCCAGGCGTACGGTGGGGGGCCACGCGTCGGCAGCCGAGGCGGCGGCAGCGGGCCGAAGGTCCGTCAGGCGTGCGTCACGGGCGCTGTTTCCGGCCATCACTTCACAGAACGCACACGAACACCCACCCGAACTTTAAACTTCAAGCGCTACGCTCGTCGCGGTCGAGTGCCGGGGGAAACCCACGCCTCCCGGCACTCGCATCCCCCCACGAGGCACAGGAGAGTCATGTGCGCGACGGCGACGTAGTGGTGATCGGCGGCGGCTACGCCGGCGTTCGGCTGGCGAAGCGGCTGGACGCGACGGCGCGGGTCACCCTGGTGGACCGCAAGGAGATCTTCTTCCACCGCATCGCCGCCCTGCGCGCCGGTGTGCGCCCCGAGTGGACGGTGACCCCCTTCATCCCGTACGACCGGCTGCTGCGCAACGGCCGTGTGGTGCTCGGCAAGGCGGTCCGGGTCGACACCGTCGAACGGCAGGTGGTCCTGGCCACCGGCGAGCGGCTCCCCTACGACGTGGTGGTGATCGCCACCGGGGCCGACTACCCGGAGCCGGCCCGCTTCCTCGGCACCACCACGGAGGAGGCGGTCAAGGCGTTCGCCGCGCACCAGCAGAGCATCGCCGCCGCCGAGCACGTCCTCGTCGTCGGCGGTGGGCCCTCCGGCGTCGAGCTCAGCGCCGAGATCCGTCTCGCCCGGCCCGACGCGCGTGTCACGCTGGCCCACTCGGGGCCGGCGCTGCTCGGCTCCGCCGGGTGCGAGAAGGCCTCGCGCAAGACCCAGGCCTGGCTGGAGGACCACGGTGTGGAGGTGCGGCTCGACTCCTTCATGTCCCCGGGCCACGAATTCGGCTCCTACCGAGACGCCCGCGGCGGCGTCATCGAGGCCGACCTGTCGTTCTGGGCCACCGGCACCACCCCCAACACCCTGTGGCTTCGGCTCGCCGGACACGGGGACTGGCTCAACCCCTCCGGACACATCAAGGTCGACCGGTCGCTGCGGGTCGAGGGGCGGCTGGACGTGTTCGCCGTCGGCGACGTGAACGACGCGACCGAGCTCAAGGTCACCCCGGCCGCGCTCGCCCAGGCCGACCTCGCCGCCTGGAACATCCGCACCTACCTGAACAGCGCCGGCCGCCATCGCAGGGAGCCCCGCCATTACCGGCCGGTCCACCGCACGCCGGTGATCGTGCCGTTCGGGCCGGCCGACGGGCTGACGATGCTGCCGGTGCCGGGCGGCGAGACCGCGGTCCTCGGCGGCCGTACGTCCGTCCTGGCCAAGGCGAAGACTCTCATGACCCCGTACATGCGACGTCAGCTCGGCTACACCGCGTCCTGAAACCCCCGTCGGCCGACGCCAGGAGCGCCCGCGCGTACGGGGCTGACAACCCGCCTGAACAGGGCCGCGCGGTCGCGGTCCGTGTCGCTGTTGGGCCGAACGGGTGACTTGGCGTAAGAATTGGCTGGTGCAGGCAATGAGTGCGAGTCAGTTCTGGGGGTCCCGGTGAACCGGTACGACGTCACCGATGAACAGTGGGAGGGGCTCGCTCAGGTCGTTCCGTTGCGCGGCCGGGACGCCTGGCCGTCGGCGGTGAACCACCGCTCGCTGCCCGAGGCGGCGACGGAGACCCGGCGGCGGTTCGTCGTGCTGCGGGTCAACGTCTTCGCGGACGCCCGGGACGTAGCGGAGACGCTGATGGCGGGCATCCCGGTGCTGCTCGACCTGACCAGCGCGGAGACGGAGGTCGCCAAGCGCGTCCTGGACTTCTCCACGGGCGTCGTCTTCGGCCTGGCCAGCGGGATGCACCGGGTCGACCGGAACGTGTTCCTGCTGACCCCGGCGGGGACGGAGGTGAGCGGGCTCATGGGCGAGGCCGGGGTTCCAGGGGTGTGAGCGGCCCACCCCGTGCCCACGGGGTACGACCGGGAGGGCGGGCAGGGAGCTGCCTGTCCCTCGTCGTCACGGTGGTACACCTGGAACCGTGACAGAACACCTCGACGTGGCGAAGCTGCAGCGCAGGCTGGCCGAGTTCGCGGCCGCGCGGAACTGGCAGCCGTACCACACCCCCAAGAACCTCGTCTCCGCGCTCAGCGTCGAGGCGTCCGAACTGGTCGAGATCTTCCAGTGGTTGACCCCGGAGGAGTCGGCCCGGGTGATGGAGGAGCCGGACACCGCGCACCGGGTGACCGACGAGGTCGCCGATGTGCTCGCGTATCTGCTGCAGTTGTGCGAGGTGCTCGGCATCGACCCGCTGGCGGCGCTCGACGCGAAGATCGACCGCAACGAGCGGCGGTTTCCGGCGCCGTGAGCGAGCGGTCGTTCACCGCGCCCTGAACGAGCGCCGGTTCACGGCGTCGTCGGGCACCGCGACACCTCGATGTCACTCTCCGGAGTTGTTCGAGGGGTCGAAACCGATTTGTTGTCCGCAGATTTCCGCCTTCCTCTGGCTTTTCGCCCCACACGCCTTCACTCTGGGTAGTGGACAACGGAGTTCGGGCGGACGTGCGAGAGGCGCGTCCGGACAGACGGGGGCGGCCCATGGACGCGGTGCGGCTCATATCGATGAGCAGACGTGCTCTCTCAGGCGGCGACGGATCTCGGACACTCGAGGAGGTATGGCAGGCGCAGGCGCTGGCCCAGGCGATCGGCAGTCGACTCGCGGTCTCGGGTCCGCCCGAACTGCGCGGTGAGGCGCTGGGGTTGACCGAGCTGGCGGGTCGGGGCTGCGGGGTGCTGGACGCCCCGGACCTCGACCCCGGCGACCTGCGGGCCGCGCAGCTCACGGAACTGGACGACGCCCGCGAGGCGCTGCTCTGCCTGGGCGTGCTGCTGACCGACGTCGGCATCGCTCTCGTCGGTCTGGCCAGCGCGGCGGCCGACGAGGGCACGTACTGGCAGTGCATGGAAGCCATCGACGCGGCGGACGAGTCCCGGGACCGGGTCCGGGAGATGCTGCGCAAGCTGGCGGCACGGGAAGGAGCGCTGCGGGAGCGGTGAGGCCGCGGGGCCCGGCGGGGCGGCGAGTGCGGGCCCGGCTGGGTGACGGGCGCAAGGCCGGGAGGAGCGGCTAGCGCGGGCCCGGCGGGGCGACGGGTGCGGGGTCGGGAGGAGTGGCGGGTGCGGGCTCGGCGGGGTGTCGGGTGCGGGGTCGGGAGGAGTGGCGGGTGCGGGCCCGGCTGGGTGACGGGCGCAAGGCCGGGAGGAGTGGCGGGTGCAGGCTCGGCGGGGTGACGGGCGCGGGGTTGGAGGGGCGGCGGGCGTGGGGCCACGGCCCCTCCGGCCCCCGCCCCCTCGTCTCGCCGGCCTGCTGCCCGAGGGGTCGCCGGGGCCGCTGAGCGCGGTGGGGCCGACGGGTCGCCCGGTCGCCTCGGACACGTCGGGTGCAGGATGGAGACCATGGATCTGCGCATCTTCACCGAGCCCCAGCAGGGCGCTACCTACGACACTCTCCTCGCCGCGGCGAAGGCCACCGAGGATCTGGGCTTCGACGCCTTCTTCCGCAGCGACCACTATCTGAAAATGGGCGATGTGGACGGCCTCCCCGGCCCCACGGACGCCTGGATCACCCTCGCCGGACTCGCCCGGGAGACCAGCCGCATCCGCCTCGGCACGCTGATGACCGCCGCCACCTTCCGCCTCCCCGGCGTCCTCGCCATCCAGGTCGCGCAGGTGGATCAGATGTCCGGCGGCCGGGTCGAACTCGGCCTGGGCGCGGGCTGGTTCGAGGAGGAGCACACGGCGTACGGCATCCCGTTCCCGAAGGAGAAGTTCGCCCGCCTGGAGGAGCAGCTGGCGATCGTCACCGGCCTGTGGGGCACGGACGCCGGCCAGACCTTCGACTTCCAGGGCGACTACTACCAGCTCAAGGACTCGCCCGCGCTGCCCAAGCCCGCCCAGTCGAAGATCCCCGTGCTGGTCGGCGGCCACGGTGCGAGCCGTACGCCGCGGCTGGCCGCCCGGTACGCCGACGAGTTCAACATGCCGTTCGGCTCGGTCGAGGACACCGAGCGGCAGTTCGGGCGCGTCCGGGCCGCCGCCGAGGCCGCGGGTCGCCCGGCGGACGCGATCACCTACTCCAACGTCCTCGTGGCCTGCGTCGGCAAGGACGACGCGGAGGTCGCCCGCCGCGCCGCCGCGATCGGCCGCGAGGTGGACGAGCTGAAGGCCAACGGTCTGGCCGGCAGTCCGGCCGAGGTCGTCGACAAGATCGGCCGCTACATCGAGACCGGCTCGCAGCGGATGTACTTCCAGATCCTCGACGTGCACGATCTGGACCACCTGGAGCTGATCTCCGCCGAGGTGCAGGCGCAGCTGCCGTAACGCCTCCGGCGGATCGCCGCCGGGCTCGCCGTCCGTCGGCCGCCGCGTTCGGGGTGTCGAACCCCTCCGCCCGGAACCCTCTCCGTTCGAACCCCCTCCGTCCGGAACCCCCGTCGTCCGACACCCCGAACGCCGCGCATCCCCACCCCGGCCTGTGACACTCCTGTGACCGGAACTATGGCCTCCACCACAGTCGTCGGCGCACCGCCCTGATGAGGTGGCCGGATGCGCAGACCCGCCCCCCTCCTCGTCCCGGCCCTCGCAGCCGTCCTCCTGCTCTCGGCGTGCGGATCGGAACGCGCCGGCGACCGGAACAGCGGCCCCCGCGCGGCCGCGCAGCCGTCTCTGATCCAGGTGAGCGAGCCCGCCGTCGACGGTGTGCGGATCGTCGCGCTGGCGATCCCGTCGGACTCCCCTTCTCCCACTGAATCCGCCTCGCACTCGCCCTCGCCTTCACCCTCCCCCTCCGAGCCGAGCGACTTCCGGGTCACCCCCGACCGGCTCGACCGCCCCGCAGAGCCCCGCGACTTGGGCGTCCACGCCGTCTACGAGGTCACCAACGAGAGCTCCGAGGCGCTCACGTACACCATCGCCTTCGCCTTCACGAACAGCACGGGCGAGGTGATGGACACCAGGCGGGAGACCGTGAGCGCGGTCGCCCCCGGCAAGACCGTGCGCTCGCAGGTGGAGCTGGGCGACCTCGCGCCCGGCGCGTCCCCCGTGACCCGGGTGAAGATCGCCGGCGTCACCAAGGTCCCCGCAGCCGAGGCGCCCGGCGGGACCGGCGACTGCCCCGCCTCCGGGACCCGCCTGTGGGCCGACGAGGGCGACGCCGCCATGGGCCTGCGTGTCGTCGGACTGCATGTGGAGTACTGCGGGAAAGGCGAGTACACGGTCGAGGGCTACCCGCTGCTGGAGCTGCTGGACGACGACCGCGAACCGGTGGACGGCGTGAAGATCCTCAAGGGCAGCAAGGAGATCACCACCGGCCTCGGAGACGACGAGGCGCCCCGGCCGGTCACCCTGAAGTCCGGCGAGACAGCGATCGCTCGCCTGGTGTGGCGCAACACCACCGGGTTCGGCACCCCCGTGAACGTCCCGTACGTCCGGGTCCGCGCCAAGGCCGGGGCCGCACCGGTGACGGTGACGCCCCGGCTCGACCTCGGCACGACCGGCAAGCTCGGCGTCACGCCCTGGCAGCGGCCCGGGTAGCGGCCCCGGAAAATACGGGGTGCGGTCGTGCCGTCCCTCGGTACGTTGGTGCCGCGCACAAGCGCACCACCAGCGCTTTCGCTCCCTCCGAACCCTTTCGAGGCGACTCACGTGTTCCTGACGATCAGCACCACCGGCACCCCCGAACGCCCCGCCACCGATCTGGGCTTCCTGCTGCACAAGCATCCCGACAAGTCGCAGGCGTTCTCCACCTCCTACGGCCGGGCGTACGTCCTCTACCCCGAGGCGGACACCCAGCGCTGCACGGCGGCGCTGCTGCTGGAGGTGGACGCCGTGGCGCTGGTCAGGCGCGGCAAGGGCAAGGGGCGCGGAGGCGCTCCCGACGCCGCGCTCGCGCAGTACGTCAACGACCGTCCGTACGCGGCTTCTTCACTGCTCGCGGTCGCGTTGAGCGCGGTGTTCTCCAGCGCCATGCGAGGCGTGTGCGCCGCCAAGCCCGAACTCCCCTCACAGTCACGGCCGTTGCGGATCGAGGTGCCGGTGCTGCCCGCGCGCGGCGGCCCCGGGCTCGTACGGAGTCTCTTCGAGCCGCTCGGCTGGACGGTGGACGTCGAGCCGGTCGCCCTGGACGCCGAGTTCCCCGAGTGGGGCGACTCGCGGTACGTCCGTCTCGTCCTGGAGTCGCAGACGCTGACCCTCGCCGAATCCCTGCGGCACCTGTACGTGCTGCTGCCGGTCCTCGACGACGCCAAGCACTACTGGGTCGCCTCCGACGAGGTCGACAAGCTGCTGCGGGCCGGTGAGGGCTGGCTTCCCGAGCACCCCGAGCAGAAGCTGATCACCAGCCGGTACCTCTCCCGCCGCTGGTCGCTGACCCGGCAGGCGATGGAGCGGCTGGAGCTGGTGCGGCTCGCCGAGGCCGACGACAGCGAGGTCGAGGAGATCGACAACGCGGTCGCGGCGGGGACCGAGACGGAGGAGAAGCCGACGCCGCTCGCCGTGCAGCGCCGGGAGGCGATCCTCGCCGCGCTCGGCGCGTCCGGCGCCGCCCGGGTGCTCGACCTCGGCTGTGGGCAGGGCCAGTTGGTGCAGGCGCTGCTCAAGGAGCCGAAGTTCACCGAGATCGTCGGCGTCGACGTGTCGATGCGCGCGCTCACCATCGCCTCGCGCCGGCTGAAGCTGGACCGCATGGGCGAGCGTCAGGCATCGCGCGTCAAGCTGATGCAGGGCTCCCTGGCCTACACCGACAACCGGCTCAAGGGCTACGACGCGGCCGTGCTCAGCGAGGTGATCGAGCACCTCGACCTGCCCAGGCTGCCCGCCCTGGAGTACGCGGTGTTCGGCGCTGCCCGCCCGCGCACGGTCCTGGTGACCACCCCGAACGTCGAGTACAACGTCCGCTGGGAGTCCCTCCCGGCCGGACACGTCAGGCACGGCGACCACCGTTTCGAGTGGACCCGCGAGGAGTTCCGCGCCTGGGCGCGCTCCGTGGCCGAACGGCACGGCTACGAGGCCGCTTTCGTGCCGGTCGGACCGGACGACCCCGAGGTCGGACCCCCCACCCAGATGGCCGTGTTCACCCTGAGCGCCGGCAACGAGAAGGAGGCGAAGGCGGCATGACCGACACCGAGCTTTCCGTTCCCGCGAAGCGGGGCCGTGTCCTGCCCGTCACCGACCTCTCCCTCGTCGTGCTCGTCGGCGCCTCCGGCTCGGGCAAGTCCACCTTCGCCCGCCGGCACTTCAAGCCGACCGAGATCATCTCGTCCGACTTCTGCCGCGGTCTGGTCTCCGACGACGAGAACGACCAGAGCGCATCGCGGGACGCCTTCGACGTCCTGCACTACATCGCCGGCAAGCGGCTCGCGGCGGGCCGGCGCACCGTCGTCGACGCGACCAGCGTGCAGCAGGAGTCCCGACGGCAGTTGATCGAGCTGGCCAGGCAGTACGACGTGCTGCCCATCGCGATCGTCCTGGACGTGCCGGAGTCGGTGTGCGCCGAACGCAACGCGGGCCGCGCCGACCGCGCGGACCTGCCCCGCCGGGTCGTCCAGCGCCACACCCGTGAACTGCGCCGCTCTCTGAGGCACTTGGAGCGCGAGGGCTTCCGCAAGGTGCATGTGCTGCGCGGCGTCGAGGAGGTCGAGCACGCCACCGTCGTCACGGAGAAGCGCTTCAACGACCTGACGCACCTCACCGGTCCCTTCGACATCGTCGGCGACATCCACGGCTGCGCCGCCGAACTGGAGTCACTGCTGGGCAAGTTGGGCTACGCCGACGGCGTCCACCCCGAGGGGCGCACCGCTGTCTTCGTCGGCGACCTCGTCGACCGCGGCCCGGACAGTCCGGGTGTGCTGCGCCGCGTGATGTCGATGGTGAAGTCGGGCAACGCCCTGTGCGTGCCCGGCAACCACGAGAACAAGTACGGCCGTCACCTGCGCGGCCGCAAGGTGCAGCACACGCACGGACTCGCCGAGACGATCGCGCAGATGGAGGGCGAGAGCGAGGAGTTCGTCGCCGAGGTGCGGGAGTTCCTCGACGGTCTGGTCAGCCACTACGTGCTGGACGGCGGCAGGCTCGTCGTCTGCCACGCCGGTCTGCCGGAGAAGTACCACGGCCGCACCTCCGGCCGGGTCCGCTCGCACGCGCTGTACGGCGAGACCACCGGGGAGACCGACGAGTTCGGGCTGCCGGTGCGCTACCCGTGGGCGGAGGACTACCGGGGCCGGGCGGCCGTCGTCTACGGCCACACGCCCGTCCCGGAGGCGACCTGGCTCAACAACACCATCTGCCTGGACACGGGCGCCGTGTTCGGCGGCAAGCTGACGGCGCTGCGCTGGCCCGAGCGGGAGCTGGTCGACGTACCGGCCGAGCGGGTCTGGTACGAGCCGACGAAGCCGCTGCGGGCGGAGGCGCCCGGCGGACGGGACGGGCGGCCGCTGGACCTCGCGGACGTCCAGGGCCGGCGGGTCGTCGAGACCCGCCACCAGGGCCGGATCTCGATCCGGGAGGAGAACGCGGCCGCCGCGCTGGAGGTCATGAGCCGGTTCGCCGTCGACCCCCGGCTGCTGCCGTACCTCCCGCCGACCATGGCGCCCACGCCGACCAGCGACGTGGACGGCTACCTGGAGCACCCGGCGGAGGCGTTCGCGCAGTACGCGCGGGACGGCGTCGCGCGGGTCGTGTGCGAGGAGAAGCACATGGGCTCGCGAGCCGTCGCCCTGGTGTGCAGGGACGCGGAGGCGGCGCACCGGCGGTTCGGTGTGGACGGCGTGACGGGCTCCCTCTACACGCGCACCGGCCGTCCGTTCTTCGACGAGAAGTCGATGACCGAGGAGATCCTCGGACGGCTGCGCACGGCCGTCGAGGAGGCGGGCCTGTGGACCGAGCTGGACACGGACTGGCTGCTGCTCGACGCCGAGTTGATGCCGTGGTCGCTGAAGGCGTCCGGTCTGCTGCGCTCGCAGTACGCGGCGGTCGGCGCCGCCTCCGGAGCGGTCCTCCCGGCCGCGCTGAGCGCCCTGGAGGGCGCCGCCGCGCGCGGCGTCGACGTGTCGGACCTGCTGTCCCGGCAGCGTGAACGCGCCGCGGACGCCGCCGCGTTCACACAGGCCTACCGGCGTTACTGCTGGACCACTGAGGGCTTGGACGGCGTCCGCCTGGCGCCGTTCCAGATCCTCGCGGTCCAGGGCCGCAGCCTCGCCGGCATACCCCACGACCACCAGCTGGCCCTGCTGGACCGGCTGGTGGAGCACGACGCGACCGGGCTGCTCCAGACCACCCGACGCCTGTACGTCGACACCGCCGACCCCGAGTCGGTGCGGGCCGGCGTCGACTGGTGGCTGGAGATGACCGGCCGCGGCGGCGAGGGCATGGTCGTCAAGCCGGTCGGCGCGCTGGTCCGCGACGCCGAGGGACGTCTCGTCCAGCCGGGCGTCAAGTGCCGGGGCCGGGAGTACCTGCGGATCATCTACGGCCCGGAGTACACCCGACCCGACAACCTCGACCGGCTGCGCCGGCGCTTCCTGAACCACAAGCGCTCCCTGGCGATCCGGGAGTACGCCCTCGGTCTGGAGGCGCTGGACCGTCTGGGGGAGGGCGAGCCCCTGTGGCGCGTCCACGAGGCGGTCTTCGGGGTCCTGGCCCTGGAGTCGGAGCCGGTCGACCCCCGGCTCTGATCCGAGGCGGAAACGCCGCCCGGCGGGCCCCCGGGCGGCGTCACCCCACCAGCCGCAGCCTCTCCTCGCACACCCCCACCCGCACGCGCTGCCCCCAGGTCAGTTCCAGCGCGTCGCTCTCCATGCCGTCGCCGAAGGCGATCAGCCGCTCCGACTCGACGGTGAGGGTCAGTCGTCGCGCGGCCGACAACTCGCCCGCGACCAGGGACGTCCCCGTCGCCGGGGACGGCCAGGCCTCGCGGACGAACCACAGGAGGCGCTGCTCCGCGGGCTGTGGCAGGTCCGGGCCGGCGCCTCCCCGTTCCTGCCAGACCGAGCGGATCCAGCCGGTCGCCCCCGTGCCGGTGCCGACCAGCACCCCGGAAGAGGCCTGGGCCTCGGCGACACCCCCGTCGCCGTCGAGGCCCAGGCGGTAGCGGGCGGTCTGGTGGCCGGCCGCGCCGAGATAGATCTCGTTGAGGGCCACCAGCCGTTGGGTGTCGTCGGCGACCGCCTCGACCATGGTCAGCTCCGACACCCCCGTGCCGGCCGCGTGGACCGACGTCAGCAGGGCGCCGGCGTCTCGCGGCCGGTGCCGGACCAGGACGCCCGGGTTGCGTCCGGGGTCCGTGTCGATGCCCACCACCGGCTGCCCCGCGAGGTACTTGGCGACGTTCGCCACCAGGCCGTCCTGGCCGACCACCACGACCACGTCCTCGGGGCCGAAGAGGAAACGGTCCAGATCGGCACGCTCCAACAGCATCTGACGCCAGGTCAGAGGCACCGCCGCCGTCACCTCGGCCAGCGCCCGACGGGTGCGCCGGTGGCGTTCGGCGACCTCCTCGATGTCCCGCCCCCGCGAGGCGAGGAAGAAGGCCGCCTGGCCGTGCGTGCCGTGCCGGGCCACCAACTCCTCGTACTCGGTCCTGCGGTGGACCAGGACGGCGCGCGGGGCGAGGCTCACGCCCGGTCCCCGCCGCCGAGCCTGGCCAGCAGGCCGGTCAGCACGTCCGGCGAGATGGTCACGCTGTCGATCTGCGGCAGGTTCTCCGCGAACCGCGTGGCCGCGTGGGCGTGCAGGGTGTCCACGCCGTCGATCCCGGCGTCCGCGTGCACCCGCAGCCAGGCCGCCTGCGCCTGCGCCCGCGCCTCGCCCACCTCGCGCGCCGCCTCCGCCTCAGCGCGGGCGAGCCGTACGCAACGGACCGCCTCCGCGTCGGCGAGGGCCACCGTGCGGGCCGCCTCCGCCTGGGACAGGCGCTGCGTGCTCTGCGCCTCGGCCTCGGCGAGCCGGAGCTGCTTGGCCGCCTCCGCCTCCGACAGCTTCACCGCCCGCTCGGCCTCCGCCTCGGCGAGCTTCACCGACCGGGCGGCCTCCGCCTCAGCGAGCCGCACCGTGCGCGTCGCCTCCGCCTCGGCCCGCACCTTGTCCGCCGCCGCGCTCTCCTCCGCCTCCCGGCGGGCGTTGGTGCCGCGCTGCTCCACCAACTGCTCCTCGCGGCGCGCGAGTTCGATCTTGCTGGCGAGTTCGTTCTCGGCGATCGTGCGCTCCCGCTCGACCGCGACCGCCCGCCGCTCGTACGTCGCCCGGTCGGCCTCCTGCTGGATCTGCTCCCGGGCCGGCGTGCGCAGCGCCCGCTCCACCTCCGGCTCCGGGCGCAGCGCGACCACCCGCACGGCCACGATCTCGATGCCGGTGGCGGGCAGCCGGGGCTCCGCCGCCAGCCCGGCCGCGACCCGCTCGCGCACCGAGCTCACCCCGTCGACCAGCGCCGCCGACAGCGGCGTGCGCGCCAGGACGTCCAGCGCGTGCTGCTGCGCCGTCTCCGTCAGCAGGGTGCCGAGCTGCTCCAGGGGCGCGCCCCGCCAGACGCCCGTGTCCGGGTCGATGGAGAAATCGAGGCGAGCGGCCGCCACGGCCGGGTCGCTGACGCGGTAGGTGACCGTCGCCTGCACCGCCACGTCCTGGAAGTCCGCCGTGCGGGCCCGGAAGGTCATGGCCAACTCGCGGTCGTCGACCGGCACTTCGGAGAGCGCGGCGCTCAGCGGACGGAACCAGAAGCTGAGCCCTGGCCCGTCGTGCGCCAGCTTGCCGGAGCGGTGGTGACGGATGTGCGCCGTGGGCGCACCCCGCAGATGGCGCCAACCCAGGCGCCGGGTGATGTCGGCCATGGAAGTCCCCCTCGTCCGAACTCACGCGACCCGTTTTTCGTCAGTACGACGATAATAAACGGATCCGCTTGTCGTCAAGCAGACGAGAACAAGCTCGGCCGGAATCGGTCCACAAGCGGGTGAAGGCGGTCCCCGACGGCCAGGATGGAGGCATGGCATTCCATGTCGACTCCGAAGCCGGGCCACTGCGCCGCGTCATCCTGCACCGGCCGGATCTCGAGCTCAAAAGGCTCACGCCCAGCAACAAGGACGCCCTCCTCTTCGACGACGTGCTGTGGGTGCGCCGGGCGCGCGCCGAGCACGACGGCTTCGCGGACGTCCTGCGGGACAGAGGCGTCGCCGTCCACCTCTTCGGCGACCTGCTCACCGAGGCCCTGGACATCCCCGCGGCCAGATCGCTCGTCCTGGACCGGGTCTTCGACGAGAAGGAGTACGGAGTGCTCGCCACCGATCACCTCCGCGCCGCTTTCGAGACCCTGCCCGCCCCCGAGCTCGCCGAGGCGCTCGTCGGCGGCATGACCAAAAGGGAGTTCCTGGAGGAGCACGCGGAACCGACGTCCGTGCGCTTCCATGTCATGGAGCTCGACGACTTCCTTCTGCGCCCCCTGCCCAACCACCTCTTCACCCGCGACACCTCGGCCTGGATCTACGACGGCGTCTCCATCAACGCGATGCGCTGGCCGGCCCGGCAGCGCGAGACCGTGCACTTCGAGGCGATCTACCGGCACCACCCGCTCTTCCGTGCCGAGACCTTCCACCTCTGGTCGGAGGGGCAGGCCGACTACCCCTCCACCATCGAGGGCGGCGACGTCCTCGTCATCGGCAACGGCGCGGTCCTGATCGGCATGAGCGAACGCACCACGCCGCAGGCCGTCGAAATGCTCGCCCACAAACTCTTCGACGCCGGCTCGGCGCAGACCATCGTGGCCCTCGACCTGCCCAAGCGCCGCGCGCTCATGCACCTCGACACCGTGATGACCATGGTCGACGGCGACACCTTCACCCAGTACGCGGGCCTCGGCATGCTCCGCTCGTACACCATCGAGCCGGGCGTCGGCGAGAAGGAGCTCAAGGTCACCGACCATCCGCCGGAGCACATGCACCGTGCGATCGCCGCCGCCCTCGGGCTGAGCGAGATCCGGGTGCTCACCGCCACCCAGGACGTGCACGCCGCCGAGCGGGAGCAGTGGGACGACGGCTGCAACGTCCTCGCCGTCGAGCCCGGCGTCGTCATCGCCTATGAGCGCAACGCCACCACCAACACGCACCTGCGCAAGCAGGGCATCGAGGTGATAGAGATCCCGGGCAGCGAACTGGGCCGGGGGAGGGGCGGACCGCGCTGCATGAGCTGCCCGGTCGAGCGCGGGGCTGTGTGAAGGGGAGCGCGGGGCTGTGAAGGGGAGCGCGCAGCGGTGCGGAACGAACGTGGGCTGCGCGGAACACGGGGCTGTATAGAAATTCCACTTGTCGTATAGACTTCCAGGGTCCTGTTCTCGTACCTATGGAGCGCCCCCATGGCGACGTCCCAGAGCGCCCTCGCCGGCCGCCACTTCCTCAAGGAGCTCGACTTCACGGCCGAGGAGTTCCGCGGCCTGGTCGAGCTGGCCGCCGAACTGAAGGCCGCGAAGAAGGCCGGGACCGAGGACAGGCGGCTGCGCGGCAGGAACATCGCGCTGATCTTCGAGAAGACCTCCACCCGCACCCGCTGCGCGTTCGAGGTCGCCGCAGCCGACCAGGGCGCCTCCACCACCTACCTCGACCCCTCCGGCTCCCAGATCGGGCACAAGGAGTCCGTGAAGGACACCGCCCGCGTGCTGGGCCGGATGTACGACGCGATCGAGTACCGCGGCGACAGCCAGCAGAAGGTGGAGGAGCTCGCCGCGTACGCCGGCGTGCCCGTCTACAACGGGCTCACCGACGACTGGCACCCCACCCAGATGCTCGCCGACGTGCTCACCATGACCGAGCACTCCGCCCGGCCGCTGCACGAGATCGCCTTCGCCTACCTCGGCGACGCCCGCTTCAACATGGGCAACTCCTACCTGGTCACCGGCGCCCTGCTCGGCATGGACGTGCGTATCGTCGCCCCCAAGAGCTACTGGCCCGCCCCGGAGGTCGTCGAGCGGGCACGGGAGCTCGCCGAGACCAGTGGAGCGCGCATCACCCTCACCGAGTCCGTGGCCGACGGCGTGCGGGGCGCCGGCTTCGTCGCCACCGACGTGTGGGTCTCCATGGGCGAGCCCAAGGAGGTCTGGGAGGAGCGCATCGCCGCCCTCGCCCCCTACGCCGTGACCATGGACGTCCTGCGCGCCACCGGCGACCCGGACGTGAAGTTCCTGCACTGCCTGCCGGCCTTCCACGACCTCGGGACCAAGGTCGGCCGCGAGATCCACGAGAGGTACGGGCTGGACTGTCTCGAAGTGACCGACGAGGTGTTCGAGTCGGCCCACTCCGTGGTCTTCGACGAGGCGGAGAACCGTCTGCACACCATCAAGGCTGTGCTCGTCGCCACACTCGCCTGACCGACCTGCCCTTATGCTGTCCGGCGGTCCGGAACCACCCCTTCCGTGACCGTCCCGCGACGACACCCCGTCGCCCCGCATCACCAGAAACGAGCACCACCCGCATGCCCGCTCACCGCATCAAGTCCCCCAGCCGCCTGGTGGCCGAATCAGGCGCCGACCGCGAGGGCCACGGCCTGCGCCGCACCATGGGCCTCTTCCAGCTGGTCTGCTTCGGCCTCGGCGCGATCGTCGGCACCGGCATCTTTGTCGGACTCTCCGACTCGGTCGCCCAGGCCGGCCCGGCCGTCGTCGTCTCCTTCGTCCTCGCCGCGATCACCTGTGTGTTCACCGCGTTCGCGTTCGCCGAGCTGGCCGGCGCGATCCCGGTCTCCGGCTCCTCGTACTCCTTCGCCTACGCGAGCCTCGGCGAGCGCACCGCCTTCCTCGTCGGCTGGTGCCTGCTCCTGGAGTACGGAGTGTCGGTGAGCGCCGTCGCCGTCGGCTGGAGCGAGTACGTCAACGAACTCCTCGACAGCCTCACCGGCCTGCACCTGCCCGCCGCGCTGTCCGCGGGGCCCGGCGAGGGCGGGGTGGTCAACCTCCCGGCCGTGCTCGTCATCGCCATGGCCGCCGTGCTGCTGGTCCGCGGCATCCGCGAGAGCGCCCGGGCCACCGCCGCGATGGCCGTCCTCAAGCTGGCCATCCTCGTCGCGTTCTGCGCGATCGGCTTCAGCGCCTTCAAGGACGGCAACCTCACCCCGTTCACCCCGGCCGGACTCGGCGGCATCGGCGCCGGCACCACCGCCGCCTTCTTCTCCTACATCGGCTTCGACGCCATCACCACGGCCGGCGAGGAGGCCCGCAACCCGCGCCGGGACGTGCCGGTCGCGATCCTCGTCTGCATGGGCCTGGTCACCCTGCTGTACTGCGCTGTCGCGCTCGCCGCGATCGGCGCCGTCGGCGGCGACGAGGTCGCCGGCCGTCCAGCCGCCCTGTCCTACGTCGTCGACAAGGTCACCGGCTCCTCGGTCGGCGGCGGGATCGTCGCCTTCGGCGCGGTCGTCGCGATCGCCTCGGTCGTCCTCGCGGTGATGTACGGGCAGACCCGCATCCTGATGTCGATGGCCCGCGACGGACTCGTCCCGCACGTCTTCGAGAAGGTCTCGCCCCGCACGGCCACGCCCGTCGCGGGCACCCTGATCGTGGCGGTCGTCTTCGCGCTCCCGGCGGCCTTCGCCTCCCTGGACGCCGCGATGAACCTCTGCACCATCGGGACCCTCGCGATCATGGCCGTCGTCAATGTCGCGGTGATCGCCCTGCGCCGCCGCGAGCCGTCCCTGGCCCGCACCTTCCGCGTCCCGCTCTACCCCGTCGTGCCCCTGCTCGGCGTCGCCTTCTGCCTCTACCTGATGTACGAGACGGGATGGGAGACCTGGCTCCAGTTCGCCGTGTTCCTCGCCGCCGGACTCGTGCTGTACGGGGTGTACGGCCGCCGCAACTCCCGTCTCGCCGCGGGCGAGCGCACGGCTGACGAGACCGAGGCCGTCACGCCGGGTGAGGACGCCACTGCCGGGGAACGGCAGCCAGCCTGAACCACACCGCCTTGCCGGTCTCCGTCGGCCGGTGTCCGCAGGACGAGCTGAGGGCGCGGATCAGCAGCAGTCCGCGCCCGTGCTCCTGCCAGGGGTCGGGCTCGACGCCGGGCGGGCGGGTCAGGTCGCCCGGCGGGGCGGGGTCGGGGTCGTGCACCTCCACCTGGCAGCCGGTCGGCTGCAACTCCACCACCAGCTCTATCGGGGCGTCCCCCGAGGTGTGCTCCACGGCGTTCGCCACCAGCTCGGCGGTGAGCAGTTCCGCCGTGTCGCTGTCCGCCCCGTGCTCCAGCTCGGCCAGCGCCGTGCGGATCAGGGCGCGGGCCACCGGCACGGCCGCGGCGGAGTGCGGCAGCGCGATGCGCCAGGAGGCGGGCGAGGCAGGACGTTCGTGCAAGGCGATTCCGTTCATGGCGCAGGTTCCCGTGCTCGACATCAGGCAGTCCTGCTCTCAACTTCCAGGAATGGTACGGCGGCCTCCGGCTCAGGCGCACGAGGGTCGTCGTACGGGGCCGTCGGCCCCGTCACCGGCGGCTTACCCGGCACAACGTCCCCCCTCGCACCCCTGCTCCCGTTGTTACCGCCCTATTGACGAGCGGTGACGCATGTGACGTGGCCCGGTCACGCGGTGACACGTCCGTGGCATACCCGTTCCGGTTATCGCGCACTCCTGACGACAGTCACGCAAGAGTGATAATTTCAAGGAGACCACTCGTCGAGGAGGCCGCCCTCATGAGTCCCTTCACCGGCTCCGCCGCCCGCACCTCCGACTGGCGCCACCTCCGGGTCACCCGGGCCGACGGCATCGCCACCGTCACCCTCGCCCGCCCCGAGAAGCTCAACGCCCTCACCTTCGGCGCCTACGCCGACCTGCGCGACCTGCTCGCCGAACTGTCCCGGGAGCGGTCCGTGCGCGCCCTGGTGCTGGCCGGCGAGGGGCGGGGTTTCTGCTCCGGCGGGGACGTCGAGGAGATCATCGGCGCGACCCTCGCCCTGGACACCGCCCAACTGCTCGACTTCAACCGGATGACGGGGCAGGTCGTACGCGCCGTACGGGAGTGCCCGTTCCCGGTGATCGCGGCGGTGCACGGGGTGGCGGCGGGCGCCGGCGCGGTCCTGGCCCTCGCCGCGGACTTCCGGGTCGCCGACCCCACCGCCCGCTTCGCGTTCCTCTTCACCCGCGTCGGCCTCTCCGGCGGCGACATGGGCGCCGCCTATCTGCTGCCCCGGGTCGTCGGCCTCGGTCACGCCACCCGGCTGCTCATGCTCGGCGAACCCGTGCGGGCGCCCGAGGCCGAGCGGATCGGCCTGATCAGCGAACTCGCCGAGGACGGGGGCGCCGACCAGGCCGCCCAACGCCTCGCCCACCGCCTGGCCGGCGGCCCCGCCCTTGCCTACGCCCAGACGAAGGCCCTGCTGACCGCCGAACTCGACATGCCGCTGGCGGCAGCGGTCGAACTGGACGCCGCCACCCAGGCCCTCCTGATGAACGGCGAGGACTACGCGGAATTCCACGCCGCCTTCACGGCCAAACGCCCCCCGAAGTGGCAGGGCCGCTGATGCCCACGAAGCCCGACGGGACGACGCCCACCCCAGCAGCACAGCCGGCCCCCGCAAAGCCGGACGCGAGGCCACCCACCCCAGCGGCACGGGCGGTGCCCGCGAAGCCCGACGGGAGGCCGTCGACCTCAGGGGCGCGGGGAACTGCGCGACGAGCCACGACGCACCCGCAGCCTGCCACTCCCGGTGCACAGACGGCCCCTGCGAAGCCCGACGCGAGGCCACCCACCCCAGCGGCACGGGCGGTGCCCGCGAAGCCCGACGGGAGGCCGTCGACCTCAGGGGCGCGGGGAACTGCGCGACGAGCC